>NZ_JBITPU010000001.1:0-863311 GCF_044684115.1 Acinetobacter sp. ABJ_C1_1
ATAAATATATACTTTTAAAGATATATTTACAATACCTCTTTCATATTTTCATTTAACTCGTTGTGATCAACTTCATCAATTGCTGCTTTAGTACACTAAATATTTATGATCAAGAGACGATACAAAATAAAAAAGTCCGTATCTTGGGAAGCTACGGACTATAAAAACTCATCTAAGCAACAGCTAAACAGTTTGTCGATTAGAGAGAAAACACTATCCTTTTAATCTAATTGAGTTATGAATTTAGGTCAACTTGAAAACCAACGTAGTGATAAAAAGCTACTTAAATGTGATACGTTTTACATTTCCACTCAAACACAACCTAAAATGAATATATTGTATTAAATTTAATAAAAACATATATCATTCGGCATATCATCATCGAATAAACTTCAAATTATTGATTCCAAATATTAAAACCAATCACCCACCTTTAAAATTCAGATTATCTAGTTCTCAAACCTACATTTAAAATAGTGTTCTAAAATAGAATAATGATTAATCCCAGAAATAGTCTCTAAAGAGAATAACTCCTCATCTTGACCACCTTTATGCTCAAAATAATTTTGGCTTTGCCATCTCAACTCACTTAGCTCCAACTCTCCGCACAAAATCATACACGGAATATCAACACTCTCTTTGTGATAAATAGGGCTATATTTCAAAATATCGTCTTGTGATAAGTTTAATGCATGATTTAAATGAGTTTCTCGTATAGGTGCTAAATCATAGATACCACTTAATAAAACTGCGTCAGATAATAAAGGATGGCTTAAACATAATGCCCCGAGATGCGCACCTGCTGAATGGCCCACTAATAAAACTTCATCCGTTTTCCAATTCTGCTGTGCAATAAAATCGAGAGCTTTTTGAGTTTGAGCCACCATTTGTGAAATATGACTTTGAGGAGCCAAGTCATATTCTAAAAGTACACACTGCGCCCCTTTTGCCAAAATATACGGCGCTATAAAGGCAAAGTCCGATTTATCACACCACTGCCAATATCCCCCATGTATAAAAATCACGGTTTTATTGGCATGTGCTAAAGGAAAAAAATCCATCGTTGATCGGTTCTGTGAACCATACTTTATATCTTTTATATGATGATAGGCTTGATAACTCAGCAAGCTTCTATATTGAAAGCTTGCTAGTATTTCACCTTCATTTGCTACCGTTGTCGCATTATCATATTGTCTCATATACCGATCACTTCAATGTTTCTTCACTAGAGTTGAGATTTAACTTTACGGTGGAACGTTTTAAGTAGAAGCAAAATATCAGAACAAGCACTAAAGGTACGCCAAACTGCAAAGTAGATTTAAACTCATTGGTAAACCAAGTGGTTACTGTAATACTCAAAATCGCAATAAAACCAAATAGTGAGATGAATCGACTGACTGGAATTTTAAATTTTAGCTGTATGTTTTGCTGAGCCATATGCTTTCTAAAAAACATATGTGTCACAAAGATACTGCCCCAAGTGAACAACGCACCAAACATCGATAGCGCAATCATGATTGGAAACGCAGAAGCCGGATTAATTGTATAAACAATACTAGCAATACCAATCCCTACCGCGGAAAGCAACAGTGCATTTACGGGTACACCGTTACTACTAATTCGGCCAAAAACTTTTGGTGCATCGCCTGCACGTGACAAGCTAAACAACATACGAGTTGAGATATAAAGCATGCTATTCATTGCAGATAAGGCAGCTACAATTACAATAAAGTTTAAAATACTATCGGCATATGGAATACCAACAATCCTCATGACCATAACAAAAGGGCTTGTTGCATCTGCTCCAATCAAAACCGTCCATGGCACCAAAGTAACGATTAGAAATAAGGACAATAAATAGAACAAAATGAGTCGGAGTGCTGTGCTTTTAAATGCCTTTTTTACTGCTTTTTCAGGATCTTTTGCTTCACCAGCTGCGACGGCGATCATTTCTATACTTAAATAACTAAATATTGAAATAATGACACCAATCCATACCCCACTAAAGCCATTGGGGAAAAAGCCTCCATGCCCTGACAAATTAGTCACAACTTGCTTTGCGCCCTCCTTGCTTTGAGTCAAGATACCAATAGCCAAAAGAATAAACACGATAATGGCAAAAACTTTGATTGTGGAAAACCAGTACTCCACCAAACCAAAGGCTTTAACACTATAGGCATTTACAACAAGTAAGGTCAGTGAAAAAAAACCAATCCAGACCCAAGAGCCTACATTTGGAAACCAAAGCTTCATATAGTCAGCTACAGCGGTAATCTCAGTGCCTACAGCCAGTACAATACAAGCCCAATAACAGTAGCGAACTAAAAAGCCAGCAAGTGGACTCATATAATGTTCTGCATACGCCCCAAATGAGCCCGAAGTAGGATGCTGAACCGTCATTTCAGCCAAGCAAGCCATAAGTGCAAATGCAATTAAACCACCAATCGCATAGCTGACGATGACTGCAGGACCAGCAAAGCTAATTGCAAATTTGCTTCCCATAAACAATCCGGTTCCAATTGCTCCACCAATGGCAATCATACCCATCTGTTTTGCAGATAACTTTTTATGCAGCCCAGCTTCTCTATTTTGTATTTCATCAAAACTACTCATAGGCCCTCCTAGCCATTTGTTTTATTTTGATTCCTTAAAATCAGGTCACTTCACCGCGAACTAAATAGCGCTTATTTTTCCATTCACTATTCAGCATAGTTTCTTTTAAATGCTGTACTGCATTCCAAATATCTTCAAACCCTAGATACAAAGGTGTAACACCAAATCGCAACACCGCTGGTTCCCGATAATCACCAATCACACCACGTGCAATAAGCGCCTGAATAATTTCATAACCGAATTCATGACGATAACTGACGTGACTACCACGATATTTATGATCTAAAGGCGTAATTAACTCAAAACCAAATTCAGAGCATTCTTGCTGTACCAGTTGAATAAATAAGTCAGTTAATTTCAGCGATTTTTCACGGATTTTTTGCATATCAGCATGTAAGAAAATATCGACACCGCATTCAATAAGACTCATAGAAATAACCGGCTGAGTTCCACATAAATAACGACGAATACTATTCGCTGGCTCATAATGCTGTGCCATATCAAACGGTTTTTTGTGACTCCACCAGCCAGATAAAGGTTGCCAGAACTGATCACGGTGCTTTTCATTGACCCAGAGCAATGCTGGCGAACCAGGCCCCCCATTTAAATATTTATAGGTACAACCAATCGCAAAATCACTACTGCTTTGATTCAGGTCCATTGGAACAGCACCAACGGAGTGACATAAATCCCAAATCACCAAAGCGTCTTTAGAGTGAATCTGCTCATTAATAGATGACATATCGTAGAAATACCCTGTACGGTAATTCACGTGAGAAAGAACTACCACAGCAACATCTTTCTCTAAAACTCGAGCTAAGTCTTCTACACCATCAATTAATTCAACTTGATAGCCCTTTTGAATTAAATCAATGAAACCTTCAATAATGTAAATGTCTGTTGGGAAAGCATCCTTTTCCGCAACGATAATTTTACGTTCAGGATTTTTTTCGGCCTGAATTTTTACCGCTGCTGATAAAACCTTAAATAAGTTCAGTGTAGTTGAATCAGAAATAATAACTTCACCCTGTTCGGCACCAATCAGTTTAGCAACTTTGTCACCCAGTCTTGTTGGCAATCCCCACCAATCAGCCTTATTCCAGCTATTGATCAGATCTTCTCCCCATTCTTGGGAAATAATATGCTGAGCGACAGCCAAAGATTTCTTTGGTCTAGCACCTAAAGAGTTGCCATCTAAATAAATAACACCTTCTGGCAATGCAAATTCATCTTTAAATTTTTTGAGTTCATCTTCCTGATCCCAATACAAACACTGTTCACGAGTAATCATTTCGTATTGCACCTATTTCAACATTTCCTTTGTATTTGAATTTTATCATGTCAATTCTTTCGATTTATTCGATAATATTTGATTAAAAACGGCTATTTTCGTATAAAATTCCAATTAAAATTAAAAAACATGGATGGAATTCGAAAATGAATGTAGATGCAATCGATCTAAAAATTTTGAAGTATTTACAAGAGAATGCACGTTTAAGTAACCAAGAACTTGCTGATCTTGTCAATCTCTCAGCATCTGCTTGTCACAGACGCGTCAAGATTTTAGAAGCCAACGGAATCATTGAAAAATATCAAGCGAAAGTTAATTATGAAAAATTAGGTATAAAAATTGAGGCGATAGTTGAAATAAAACTTGCTCAACTCACCGAAAATGACCACAACTTTTTCTTAAGCCAAATCAAGAATTTTGATGAAGTCATTAATGCTTATATCATTACAGGCGAATGTAACTATGTACTGCATGTGGCCACTAAAGATCTAAATTCTTTTTCTCATTTTGTTATTAATACACTCAATAAAATTAAAGGAGTGGTAAGCATTAATTCTAAGATTATCTTACAGAAAATTATACAAAAGCCACTGTAGACTATATGGTTAAATTAAAAATTATATTTAAAGAGCTTTTACTATGATCGAAACCGAACGTTTGATCCTAAGACAATGGAAAGAAACTGATGCTGCCCCCTTTATCGAAATGGGATTGGATAAAGATGTTATGCGTTTTTTTCCAAAGCTTTTATCTGCTACTGAAAGTATAAATTTAATTCAAAGAGCATCAGCCCTTATTGATGAAAAAGGTTGGGGATTTTGGGCTGTAGAATTAAAAGAAAGCCATGACTTTATTGGTTTTATTGGCCTACACGACCAACCAGAACAATTTGATTTTCCCCTTGCATTGAAATTGGCTGGAGAATTGCGACAAAATTTTGGAAAAAAGGTTATGCCACAGAAGGAGCAAAAGCAGCATTAGACTATGCCTTCAATGTGCTTAATAAAGATAAAGTAGTTTCTTTTACAGCAACAGTGAATAAACCATCTCAAGCAGTGATGGAAAGACTAGGAATGCACAAAGTTAAATACTTCAACCATCCCAAGCTTTCAGACGAACATGCCCTACAAGAACATGTTCTTTATGAAATAAATAATCCTAAGTTTAAGTTATGAGTAAATCAAATATTGATATATTTCAAGCATTCCAATGAATTAAAAAATAAGATTATTCATCGAAGTCATAACCGACAGAAGTGGAATGTTCCCAATATTCATTAATTTTATCTGCAATAGCTTCCTTATCCATTGTAGTTAAAACATAGAAAAGTTTCGCTTCTTTGTTTTTTCTCAAAATTAATAGATTGTAATAGTCATATTCAGGGCCATTTAGCCCTAATGATGGCTGTTCTTCACAGTGCTTCTCAGCCTTGTAATGCCATTCAAGTTTATAAGTATCAATACCATTGGCGGCATTGATCACTATGCCGTCATTGGCTCCTCCAATAAATCCAATTTTCATTGCCTGCTCTAAATTGTTATTCGGATAATTTTTAATATAACTTTAAACAAGTACGGTTCAATTTATAAAATGTTTGCCAATACGTATCCTATGTAAATCAAAATAACGAGTTTATTACTTCATGGCACGTAAATATTCATAAGCCTCTTTTTCATTGCTCTCCAGATGAACTCTTGCTTCCGTCTCATCATTTAAAGTTTCATTTATTATTTTGGTACCTTCATAAGAGATTTGATGACCTATTTGAAAATCTGCTCCTAATGCATCAATTACGATAAACTTTCCAGCAGCGTTTGAAGCTATAAAAAAACTGTTGTTACGATAACCATATCTAATTGTATATAAGCCCACTTTTATTCCAACTTTTAATAATATTTAAATAATAATTCCATAGAGTTCATAGAAAAGCAAAAATACTTATCAAAAAATGAACCAAAAAATAAATATAAATCTATATTTCTAAAAGACTTTATTAGTCATTTTCCTCCTATTTTACTTCTATGAATATTTTCAAAAATTTTGTTCAAGCCCTACTATTAAGTAGTTTTATCATAAAGTACACCTTCAAAAAAGTAAGAGCAGATATATAGAAATTACCTTATGAAAAACACGATTTTTCTTTTCTCTCAATATTGAGTAGTCCAAACTTTAGGGGCACTATTGTTATCTACTTGTTTATTCGTTACAAACCATTAGAATTTTAAAATGATGAAATAACAACAAATCAGTCCGTTTTCCCGACTTTAATGATTATAATCTTAAGCTACTTTTCTTCCATGTATATTTTAGTTGGAGCTCTCAAAACATGAATAAAATAGTGCTTTTTGACATGGACGGAACTTTGTTAGATTTGGCTTTTGACGATTTTATATGGAACGAATGCCTACCTGAAAGACATTCTCAGACACATCAAATCTCTTTAACAGAAAGCCAAGAAATATTAAGCCAGTTTTATCGTAGCAATAAGCATACTCTTGCCTGGTATTCTTCAAAATATTGGACAAAAACTACAGGCGTAGATGTTTTAAAGCTTCAACAAGAATTTCAACATAAAATTAAAACACGATCAGGATGCATGGAGCTACTTCGCGCTCTAAAAGAACAAGGTTATCAATGCTGGTTAGTCACTAATGCAGACTGTGCAAGTTTACAATTAAAACTTGATAACATTCCTATTCAAGATTTTTTTGATGTGATTGTGTCTAGCGAACAAATTGGTCATGCAAAAGAAGACCTTCAATTTTGGCAAGAGTTACAACGTTTATATTATTTTGTACCAGAAACGACTATTTTTTTAGATGACACTCTTCCAGTTTTAAAAACTGCTGAAAAATTTGGTATAAGACACTTGTTTACTATCTTACAGCCCTCAACTCTTAAGAGTAAAAGGCAGTCACAAGATTTAGAGTATAAAGCTCTAGATCAGCTTACAGAGCTACTGTCTATTTTGAATCAAACTGATAGAAAGGATAATGATGTCAAAATTGCGTGAAAACGATGCTGTAGAAACCATGCGTGTTGACAAATGGTTATGGGCAGCACGTTTTTTTAAAACTCGTTCTATTGCTAAAGCAGCAATAGAAGGAGGAAAAGTACATCACAATAATGAGCGTGTAAAAGTTTCTAAAGAAATTCGTGTTGGGATGGAATTGGTTGTTCAGCAAGGTTTCGATAAAAAGACGATTGTTGTTAAAGCACTTTCCAACGCTAGAGGACCCGCTCCAGTTGCACAACAACTTTATGAGGAAACCGAAGTAAGTATTGCAAGACGGGAGTTGATTGCTTCCCAGCGAAAATTGCATAATCTAGCTCGACCTGACCATAGACCAAGCAAGAAAGATCGGCGACAAATCAATCGGTTTAAACAGGATAATGATCAACATTATGAAGACCATTGGTCTTATGATGATGAATAAAAACGTCGAGTTGTGTCGCACTCACATATACAATATATAGAAGCTAGAGAAAAAATCTGTCACTATTAACCCTGTGAAACAAGTTGAGATTCAATGCATCCACTTGGGTTAAACGTGATGAACATAGAGTATTGAGGTTTTTGAGATGGATGAGAATAAAAGCAAAGCATTACAAGCCGCTTTGAGCCAAATTGAGAAGCAATTTGGTAAAAACACGGTTATGCGTCTCGGTGACAACACTGTTCAAGCAGTTGAAGCCGTATCTACAGGTTCTTTAACTTTAGACATCGCATTGGGGATTGGTGGTTTACCGAAAGGCCGTATTATCGAAATTTATGGTCCAGAATCTTCTGGTAAAACTACAATGACATTACAAGCAATTGCTCAATGTCAAAAGTCTGGTGGTACATGTGCCTTTATCGATGCCGAACATGCCCTAGATCCTCAGTATGCACGTAAGCTTGGTGTAGATATTGATAACCTACTTGTTTCACAACCCGACAACGGTGAGCAAGCACTTGAAATCGCTGATATGCTTGTTCGTTCAGGTGCGATTGATTTAATCGTTGTGGACTCGGTAGCTGCTCTTACACCTAAAGCAGAGATCGAAGGTGAGATGGGTGACTCTCACATGGGTCTACAAGCACGTCTTATGAGCCAAGCACTTCGTAAAATTACGGGTAATGCTAAACGTTCAAACTGTATGGTTATTTTCATTAACCAAATCCGTATGAAAATTGGTGTTATGTTTGGTAGCCCAGAAACTACGACTGGTGGTAACGCACTTAAATTCTATGCTTCAGTTCGTTTAGATATTCGTCGTATCGGTCAGGTAAAAGAAGGCGACGAAATTGTTGGTTCAGAAACCAAAGTTAAAGTTGTTAAGAACAAAATGGCTCCTCCATTTAGAGAAGCTATTTTCCAAATTCTATATGGTAAAGGTACTAACCAATTAGGTGAACTTGTAGATTTAGCAGTTCAGCAAGATATCGTTCAAAAAGCTGGTGCATGGTATTCATACCAAGGTAATAAAATTGGCCAAGGTAAGAATAACGTAATTCGTTATTTTGAAGAAAATAAGCAAATAGCTGAAGAGATTGAGCGCAATATCCGTGAGCAATTGTTGACTACAGGTACAAATGGCGCAGTGCAAATTGAAGATGATGAAGAAGAACCAGATCTTTTATTAGAGTCTTAATTATACATAAGTCATAAAACGCCCTTCGGGGCGTTTTTTACAAGGAAATTTATATGTTCAAAAGAAACGATGAGCAATCTCAACAGCGCCCTCCTCTTACTGGCCAGCGCTTACGCTCATATGCTTTTGCTTTACTTACTCGCCGAGACTACTCTAAAGCAGAACTGATTGAGAAATTAGCTCGTTATGCACAAAATATAGAAGAAGTGAAACAACTTGTTGAAGAGTTATCTGAACAAAATTACCAAAGTGACCAGCGCGTTGCGGAATTAACATTAGCTAGCCAGATTCGTAAAGGCAAAGGTCCAAAACGCATTCAACAAGCTTTAAAAACAAAACAGATAGAAAATGATTTAATTGCCGATGAAATTCAGGAAATTGATTGGGTAGAACAGGCGTATCAACTTAAAGTTAAAAAGTTTGGAGAAGCCGTAGAGAAAGATCCAAAACTTAAAGCAAAACAGATCAGATTTCTACAATATAGAGGATTTGATTTAGATGTAATTTTAAAAGCAATCCAAAGAAGATTGGATTAAAAGAAAGGTGGCAGCCCCACTAGCAAAACTTCGGCACATCATAGATCTGCTACCGTTGCTACCTTCCGGTCCTGGCGGGGTTCACAGAGTACAATTGCGAAGCCACCAGCGGGGCTACCATTGCAAAACAAAGTATAGAGATTTTTAAAAGAGTTGCAACCCTTCTCTGTCTTTTTCAGCAAGTTTTTGTTTCGATTGATTAATTCATCAGCAAAAATAGCTTAAAACACTAAAAATGTAATTTTCTAAACTTATGCTCTTTTCGTATTTTGCATAAAATATGCTTGAAGATTGTAAACTATCCTTGCATTTAAACTGTTAACTGCTTTAATTGCATTGATCAATGAAAAACCTTAGATATTTAGAGAATTGTTTTTTATATTCCTGTATCGAGGTGGCTTTTATATAAAATTATGGATTTATACACATGCAAATGAAGAAGCATTCTTTATTATTTATTGCCTTAATGAGTACCACTTGTCTATACGCAAACATTCCTATCGAGTCTCGTGGTTTAAGTCAAAATGATGGTAGTGCATCTAATACTTCTTCAAGCAATATTTCAGTTCCTACAAATTTAAACTGGGAATTGATGCAAAAAAACCAACAATTAGAAAATGATGTCCGTACTTTAAGAGGTCAGTTAGAAGAACAAGCGAATGATATTGAGCAATTAAAGAAAGACCTTGCGAACCGCTATACTGATTTAGATCAACGTCTAGAATTGTTACATCAAAAAGTTGACCCTGACAGTGCTACACAAGAAGATAGCTCAAATACGACTGCTGATAGCACTGCCTCTACTAATACATCAGCACCTCAATCTCAACCTACCGATGGCAACAAAGTAGTTGCAGCTCCACCTCCAACCACCTCCGAACAACAACCTAGTGCACCCGTAACAAACGCTCAACCAGTCACTGCTACCCAAAATCAATCAAATCCACTTGAGTTAGAAAAAGCCGCTTATACAGTAGCTTTAGATGCTTACAAACAAGGTGGAGCAAAAAAAGCAATTGCTCCGATGCAAAACTTTATTAAAAACCATCCTAATAGTATTTATACAGGTAATGCCTATTTCTGGTTAGCAGAGTTTCATTTAGCTACAGACCCAGTGAACTACAATGAAGCGAAGAAAAACTACAATATTGTCGCTAGCCAATATCCAAACTCTAGTAAGGCACCTCGAGCACTTTATCAACTGTATAGTATTGCGAAAGATGTTGATAAAAATACTGTGTCAGCAAATCAATATAAGAACAAGCTACTTACTCAATATCCTAAATCTGAAGAAGTTAAATTCTTTAAGAAATAATTTAGACATAAAAAAAGACACTGTTTTTAACAGTGTCTTTTTTTATGTCTTATTAAAAATTAACGCACAATTCCGCGTTCAGATTGTTCAAGCGAGTCAATTAATAATTGAGCTTCTGGAACAGAAGGCAAAATTTCACTTTTAATTTGCTCAACAGCTTGAACAGAGGTCAATCCAGATTTAAATATCAATTTATAAGCTTCTCTTAAGCCCTGAATTGTATTTTTAGACCAACCTTTTCTTCGCATACCTTCAGTATTTATACCAAAAGCATGAGCAGGATTACCAGACGCCATAACATAGGCTGGTACATCTTTGAGAATTAGTGAGGCCCCACCAATCATGCTGTAAGAATCAATCTTACAGAATTGATGAATCCCAGAATTACCACCCACAATAACATGATCACCAATATGTACATGTCCAGCGACACCAACATTATTGGCAAAAATATTGTGATCACCTACGATACAGTCATGTGCGATATGTGTATTGACCATTAATAGGTTATTACTACCTATCTTAGTCAATGAATTATCTTGCACAGTGCCTCTATGTAAGCTGCAATGTTCACGAATTAAATTGTTGTTACCAATTTCAAGCCAAGTTTCTTCACCCTTATATTTGAGGTCTTGGCAAACTTCACCAACACTTGCAAACTGGAAGATCTCATTATTTTGGCCAATTCTGGTAAAACCACCTACTACCACATGAGAATGTAATTTAGTACCAGCACCAATAGTCACTTGAGGACCAATAACACAATAAGGTCCTATTTGAACATCTGCAGCAATCACTGCAGATGGATCAATAATGGCGGTAGAATGGATTAAATCGTGATTACTCATGCCTGCTCTGTTTTTTGGTGTGAAATCATAATCTCAGCGGTTGCTGCTACAATGCCATCAACGCTAGCTGTACAATTGTATTTGTAAATGCCGCGCTTCTGCATTACCAACTCAGATTTTAATACAAGTTGGTCACCTGCAACTACTTGTTTTTTAAATCTAACTCTTTCTGCACCAGCAAACAGGAACAAAGAACCCGGTTTTGGTGTTTCATTGTTCATAATAAAACCTAGAACGCCTGAAACTTGAGCTAGTGCTTCAACAATTAGAACACCAGGCATAATTGGATATTCTGGAAAATGTCCTTGTAGAAACTCTTCATTGATAGAAACATTTTTATAACCAACAATACTATTGTCAGTAACTTCAGTCACACGATCAACCAATAAGAATGGATAACGATGCGGCAAATATTGACGAATCGTTTGAATCTGCATTGGTAATTCAGGGATGGCAAATTTAGGTGTAGTTGACTCGGTCATAATATTCTATTTACGCAAATTAAAAGTTGATTCAAGAGACTCTATTTGAGCTTGTATATGATCAAGTCGTTTAGTGATTTGGGTCAATGGCACATCTGCTAATTGTCGCAAGCGTACAATTGTCTTTTTCCAATGACTATTTTCAAACAACCCAATTCCTGAAGAATAAGTTCCAGCTTCAGAAATATTTTTTGTGACCATTGACATTCCGGTTAAAGTCACATTATCAGCAATTGTAAGGTGACCTGAGACTCCACATGCCCCAGCTAGAATACAGTTTTTGCCAATTTTTGTGCTTCCTGCAATACCACACGTAGCTGCAATAGCAGTATTTGAACCAATATGAACGTTATGTGCAATTTGCACAAGGTTATCAATAATTACCCCATCTTCCAAAATTGTATTATCAAGAGCACCTCTATCAATACTACAATTTGATCCAATGCGGACATCATTACCAATGATAACTGAACCTAGTTGAGCAATACGATGCCATTTTCCTTGATATGGAGCAAAACCAAAACCTTCACTACCAATTACAGTATTTGAATGGACACGTACACGATCATGTAATTTAGAACTGCCTGTAATAGTGACATGAGAATCAATAAAACAGTCTTTTCCAACTTCTACATAGTCATCAAGTTTAGTATGCGACTGAATCACTGTATTATCACCCACTACGCAATTTTCACCAATAACTACATAGTGTCCTATATATGCGGTTTCGGAAATAACAGCAGATGGATGAATTTGAGCAGTACTTTCTATACCTGTTGAAGTAAGCTTTCTATCAAATACGTGAGTAAGGATTGCAAAAGCAAGATAAGGATTATCAACAATAATGAAATTATCTTTTTCAGGCAGATGTTCTTTTAAAGCAGCGGTAACAATAAAAGCTCCCGCGCGGCTTGCTTTAGCTTGTTCGAGATATTTATCACCATTTACAAAAGTAAGATGATTAATATCTGCATTCTCTAAACTTGCTAGGTTTGAAAATTGAAGACTACCTTCACCAATTAGCTCACCTTTAACGAGGTGAGCTAATTCATCTAAACGATATTGTTGCACTTTCATTAATTTATTTCATTGAATTAACCTTTTGTATCATTTTATCAGTTAAATCATACTTAGCGTCATAGGCAACAGTTGAATTTTTATTCAAAATAAAGTCAAGATTATTTTCTTTTCGTAACTGCTCAGCAGCTTGTTTAACTCTAGTCTCAAAAGTTGTGTTCATACTTTGCAAGCTAGTTTGAACTCTAGACTGTAAACCCTGCTGTGTTGAATTAAATTCATTTAACTTTGATTGATACTGAGATTGTAATTTTTTAATCTCATCTTCTTTCATTTTTTGGCCTTGAGTTTGAGCTTGACGTTGAAGTCCTTCTAACTCTTTACCCAATTGCTCAAGTTTAGTCGTTGTAGGTTTCACAGACTGGTTTAAGCTTGCATTTTGTTGCTTCAAATAAGTACTACTTTCAACAACTTTAGCGAGATCAATTACACCATAACCAGCTGCATTAGCTGCTACTGAAGCCACCGTCAAGCCTAACCCTAACATTAATGTATTTAATTTTTTCATGTAAATTTCTTTCCTTATTTCGTTGTTCAATGAAGTCGTACTTAGAAAGTACGACCAATTTCAAACTGGATTTCTTTAGTTTCATCACCCGGTTTATCATTTAACGGGAATGCATAGCTAAGTGACAATGGTCCAATCATAGTAATCCAGGTTACACCCACACCCACGCTATAACGTAAGTTACCTAAATCAAAGCCATAATTATCTTCACAATACTTCTTAACATCTGAAATTGACTGGCCATTAATGGTCATGCCTTTAGTGCCATACACAGAGTTATCAATATTACATTTAGTATCGAAGACCTGTCCCCCCTCAGCAAAGAGTACAGGGCGTACCTGACGAGTCCAATCACCCTTAAATGGCATAGGCAATGCCAACTCAGTACCAAATTGAACTAGAGCATTACCACCAACATTTTCAGGTGAAGGATCATTTTGTTTTGTTTCTTGTAAATTCACACTGGCATATTTAGGTCCCAAGGTACTGTTGTCATACCCTCGAACAGAACCATAACCACCCGCATAAAAGTTCTTATAGAATGGTAAATCATTACCATAACCAAGCTTACCATAACCGCGAAGTACAAAGCCTGATTTACCAATCGGCAAGAATGCTTGCGTATCATAAGTTAATTTTTGATAGTCAACATCACTACCAGGTAAACCAATTTCAAGACCTACACGGTGAGACATACCAGACGTTGGGAAAATTGGTCTATTTAACGTGTTATATGACCAACCTAGGTTTAAGTTATAAGTAAAGAACTCGCCTTCAAAAGCATTATTATAGAATTCTGGAGCTGTACACTCTCCAGTTTTACTATCAATTTGTGATTTTCCATTAGCATCTAAAGGACAATATGATCCTTTGCCTGTTGCCTTACCACCATTTGCTAATAAATAGTCTCGCACATAGGTAGAAACATAAGGGCCAGTCGTTACTTTAGTATTATCAATACCTACAGATGCACTTAAGCTTTGGTTTTCATCAATTGGATAACCAAAACTTAAACTACCGCCAAAACTATCTGTTACATAGTTGTTAACGTTATAATTATCATTTAACTTAGTTTTACGATAATAAACGTTATAACCACGGCTTACCCCATCAATGGTAAAGTACGGGTCAGTAACACTTAAGTTGTAGTAGTCTTGAGTTTCTGAACGAGACAAATCAATTGCAACTCGGTTACCAGTACCCATAAAGTTGGTTTGACTAAGTCCCGCTTGGAAGGTAATACCGCCATTTTGCGAGTAACCTACCGCCAATGTGGTGGTACCTGAATGTTGCTCTTCAACATTCACATTCAAATCGACCTGGTCTGGTGAATTTGGGATACGAGCAGGCTTAATATCAACTGTTTTAAAGAAGCCAGTACGCTCTAAACGAACTTTAGACAAGTCAATTTTTTCATTACTTGCTAAAGCACCTTCCATTTGGCGCATTTCACGACGTAATACTTCATCGGAAGTTTTGCTATTACCAGTAAAGTTAATACGACGCACGGTCACTTGCTGACCTGGGTTTACATAGTAATTTAAGTCAACAACACCAGTTTCATTATTAATTTGCGGAACGATATTTACATCAGCAAAGTAATAACCAGCGTTACCATACTTACGTAAAAGTAATTGTTTAACCGCATTTACCTTTTCTTGTGAATAGGTATCGCCATCTTTATAAATTTTTAGGGCTTGTAATTCTTCAGGTTTATAAAGCGCATCACCTAAGAATTTAGTTTGACCAAATTTAAACTGGTTACCTTCCTCAACAGCAACTTCAATAAAGATATGTTTTTTATCTTCACTGATATTAAGCTGAGAATTATTAATATTGAAATTAATATAACCCTTGTTAAGGTACATTGCGCGTAATGCTTCAAGGCTTGCAGCCATTTTTTCACGCGCATAACGGTCATTACGTGTGACTACTGAAGCCCAACCACTTTCTTTAACAGCAAATGCTTGTTTGATTTCACTGTCTTTAAAAACAGTATTACCAATCACATTGATATCAAAAACTTTTGCTGGCGTCCCTTCGTTAAAATTAAGTTTTAATTCAACGCGGTTATTTGGTCGTGCAACAGTATCAACAGTAACGCTAGCATCATAACGACCTTGTTGAGTATATTGCTGCTCTAATTCTGTTTGAATGGTTTGCAAAGCAGATTTCTTAAAAACCTCACCCTCTGCAACACCCATTTTTTTAAGGCCTTGTTCTAAGGCCTCTTTAGGAATAAGTTTATTACCCTTAAATTCAAGTTTTGAAATAATTGGGCGTTCAATAACATTAAAAACCAAAGTATCGTTATCTTTTGATGCTTTAATATCATCAAAAAGACCCGTGGCATACAATGTTCGAATTGCTTCGGCGATCATCGGTTCATTAACGCGATCGCCACTGTTGATTGGCAACATGGTATAAACATTTGCAGGAGTAAGACGGACTAACCCGTTTACACGAATATCTCTAACAACGAAATCATCAGCTGCATATGCTTGTTGTACCGCTGCCATAGCGCTAACAAGTGCCAAAGGCATTAAAAAATGTGTGTGCCGCATGCCAGTTTTTTCCAGTAAGTTATAAATCCATATACGTTTACAAACGCATAAAGTCATTAAATAAAGCTAAAAGCATCATACTACCGAGCAGTACCATACCAATTTTTAGACCAAACATTTGTATTTGTTCAGAAACAGGTTTCCCTCGAATAGCTTCAATAATGTAATACACTAGATGGCCACCATCTAACATTGGAATTGGTAATAAGTTTAAAATTCCAAGACTTACACTCATTAAAGCCATAAAGGAGATAAAAGTTTCCCATCCCATTTCTGCACTTTGTCCAGCTACTTTTGCAATGGTAATTGGCCCAGAAAGATTTTCTAATCCAATTAATCCTTTAACCATTTTCACTATCGAATTCAAAATCATGCTAGAGATTTGGCCAGTTTTATCAAGTGCCATTTCAAAAGCTTGTATTGGAGTATATTGAATTGTTTGCTTATATTCGTCAGGAATTGTAATTTTTCCAGCATCACTTTTTACACCAAGAACACCATTGACTTGTCCCATATTATCCCGCTTCCCTTGCGGCATAACTTGTAAATGTACCAACTGCTCATGACGTAAAACGTCAATATTAAGTAGTTTTTCTGGAGAACGCTGAACGACTTCAACTACATCAAACCAATCTTTCATAGGTTGACTATCAATCGCAACAATACGATCACCTACTTTCATACCTTGACGAATTGCTGCACCATCTTCGGTTAATTCTGTTACAACAGCAGGAATGATAGGACGATAAGGCAAGAAACCTAATAATTCCAGTGCAGAATCATTCTGGTTTTTTAAAAAATCTTTAATTGGTAATACAAAATTTTTCTCGGTACCTGCACGATCAACATCGATATTTACAGTACCTGTTTCACCCACACGATCAATTAAAGCAAAATTTAGCTTTTCCCAAGTTGCGGTCTCTTTTCCATCAACTGCAATAATTTTATCGCCTACATGTAACTGGGCAGCAGCAGCTGGAGAATTTGGAATAATTTTGCCAATTTTAGTATTTAATTGTTGTTGTGCGGGTAAAAATAAAACCCAAAAAAGAAGCACAGCAAAAATTAAGTTAATTAACGGCCCTGCAGCAACAATAGCTATACGCTTCCATGGTTTTTGACGGTTAAAAGCATATGGTAGATCTTCTTCTGCGACATTACCTTCTCGCTCGTCTAACATTTTAACGTAGCCACCCAAAGGTAGAGCAGAAAGCTGATACTGAATACCTGACTTTCTAGATGTCCATTTCAGTAAGGTTGGGCCAAAACCAATTGAATAAATTAAAACTTTAACCCCAAGCTTTCGCGCGACCCAATAATGACCAAACTCATGAATTGCTATTAAAGGACCAAGTAAAAGAGCTGCTGCTGCAATCATAAAAAGCGCATTCATTTCAGCCTCCAATACTTGATATATATTTCTGAGCTATAGACCGAGCCACTTTATCTTTATCTAAAATGCACTCAATGCTCTCAGCCGCTGCATTCTCTAAATCTTGCAAAGTATGCTCTACCACTTGTGGAATATGTGTAAATCCAATCCTTTCCTTTAAGAATGCTTCAACAGCAATTTCATTTGCCGCATTCAAAATGGTAGGTGCCAAACCACCTGCACGCATTGCTTGTCTTGCCAAATTCAATGCAGGAAATTTTTGGGTATCTGGCGCCTGAAAATTAAGTTGAGAATACTCAAATAAATCTAAAGCAGGAACGCTTGTTTGTAAACGCTCAGGCCATGCTAATGCATGTGCAATCGGCGTACACATATCAGGATTACCCATTTGTGCTAATGTTGAACCATCAACATACTGCACCATAGAGTGAATAATACTTTGTGGATGAACAACAACTGTAACAAAATGTTCAGATATTGAAAATAAATGACACGCTTCTATCAACTCCAACCCTTTATTCATAAGAGTAGCTGAGTCAACTGAAATTTTTTGCCCCATTGACCAGTTTGGATGTTTACATGCCTGTTGGGGTGTTACATGTTCCAACTGTTCTAGAGAATGATTTAAAAAGGGACCACCAGATGCGGTTAGCAGTATTTTGGATACGCCTAATTGCGGTTGCCCAGTTCTATCGACTTGTAAATAGTTATGAGGTAATGACTGGAAAATAGCATTATGTTCTGAATCTACTGGCAATAATAATGCCTGATGATCAAGAGCAGCTTGCATCATGATTTCACCAGACATAACTAATGCTTCTTTATTTGCAAGCAATACTCGTTTACCTGCTTTAACAGCTGCCAAAGTAGGCAATAAACCAGCTGCACCTACAATTGCAGCCATCACAACATCAACATCTGCATGTGATGCAATATCAACCAAACCATCTTGTCCAACTAAAATATCAATACCCTGTATATTTTGTTGAACAAATGATGTTTTTAGTTCAGCTATTTTGTTTTCAGGAACAACAACAACTTTAGGGCGGAACTGTTTGCAGATTTCAACAAGTTCAGGAATTCGACTATGCGCCGAAACTGCAAAGACTGAATACTTATCTGGATGTTGACTTAAAATTTTTAAGGTACTTTGCCCAATAGAACCGGTTACACCCAATATGCAAACAGATTGTGTCATCTATAAATCTACACCAATAAGCTTTAATATATACATTCCCGTTGCAAAAATCGGGGCTGCTGCGAGTAAAGAATCAATACGGTCCAGTACACCACCATGACCTGGCAAAACACGGCCAGAATCTTTAATACCAGCACGGCGTTTAATCATTGATTCAAATAAATCACCTAATACTGAACCAAATACTGTGATTAAAGACAAGATCAGGAATAAAAGTTGTTGAACCCAAGTTAGATTTAAATATTGATATTGCACTACAAGCATGACAATAACTGTAGTGAGAATACCACCATATAAACCTTCTACTGATTTGTTAGGACTTACTGTAGGTGCCAATTTTCTTTTACCGAATTTACGACCTACAAAGTAAGCTCCACTATCTGCACCCCATACAAGCAAGAACAAATACATCAACCACCATGGTGAGCTTTGCCATACTACAAATATCGCAGTCACTGCTGCACAGATAAGAATTAAACCAATGACATAAAGGGTCGCGTTATACCACCCATCAAATTCAGGAAAAGACTTAACCCAATAAACACTAACGAGCCAAGTTAAAATTGAAGCAGACCATAGCAGTAATGCAATGTCATGAAAGAATAAGGCAACGCCTGAAACAAAGGCAACTAGTAGACCATAACCCCATGCTTTAGGCTTTACTACGGCGCCAGCTTCATGAGGCATTAACTTATACCACTCATACCCCGCCACCGCTGCTGCTACAATCATAAGTACCAACATTGGATAATGTGATTGCGTAGCAAACATACAGCCCAAAACAACTGCAACAAGTACCAATGCGGTAACAATCCGCTCTAACATTATAAATTCTCGATTTTCTCTTGCTGAATTTGTTCAGATGTTTTACCGAAACGACGTTCACGCCCTGAAAATACATTCAATGCATGATCGAATTCCTCGACTGTAAATTCCGGCCACAAAGTATCGGTAAAATACAGTTCCGCATAAGCTGCTTGCCATAACAAGAAGTTAGATATACGGAAATCTCCACCTGTACGGATCAACAAGTCCACAGCTGGCAGATCGTTTAGACTGACATATTTTTCGAACAAATCAACATTTATTTGATCAGCGTCAATTTCACCACGTGAAACTGCTTGAGCAACTTGTTTAGCTGCATTTGCAATATCCCACATACCACCATAGCTAATCGCAATAGTTAATGTCATGGCGTCATGATGTACTGTTTGTTGCTCTGCATCTTCCATTAAGGCAACTAAATGTGAAGGTAATCTAGAACGATCCCCTATAAAACGCAAAGCAATATTGAATTTCTTCATGCGAGGTATTTGCTCATGAATGGTTTCTTCAAGAAGTTTCATAAGCAGATCGACTTCATATTGTGGTCGATTCCAATTTTCACTCGAAAATGCAAAAACAGTTAAAGCACGGACGCTAGTTTTTATACAATGTTCAACAATAGGGTCAAGAATATTTTTACCCTCTCGATGCCCATCACCTTTTTGCATTTGGTTTTTCTTTGCAAAGCGGTTGTTGCCATCCATGATGATGGCAACATGCTTAGGAAGATGATACTCTTCTGATTCGGTCATAAAATTAGACCTTCATCAATTCTGCTTCTTTCGCTGCAAGACGCTTATCTACTTCTGCAACATATTTATCAGTGATTTTCTGGATATCATCACCTGCACGACGCTCATCATCTTCAGAGATTTCTTTCTCTTTTAACAATGCTTTGATATCACCTAAAACATCACGACGAATGTTACGAATCGCAACTTTTGCATTTTCAGCTTCGCTACGTGCAACTTTCTGCATATCACGACGTGTTTCTTCAGTTAAAGCTGGTAAAGGCACACGAATTGAATCGGCAGTAATTGGGTTTAAACCTAAATCACTTTCACGAATAGCTTTATCAATTGCAGATACCATTGTACGCTCAAACGGTTGAACGATAAGCGTACGAGAATCCTCAACACCAACGTTCGCTACTTGGTTTAAAGGCACATCAGAACCATAGTAAGGAACCATTACCCCATTTAAAATTGATGGGTGTGCACGGCCGGTACGAACTTTAGCAAACCCTTGTTCCAAAGACTCAAGAGTTTTCATCATACGCTGTTCGCTGTCTTTTTTCAGATCGTTAATCATATGATCTTCCTTACTTATTTATTCAAGGATGTATATAACAAATTTAATTTAGCGCTAGTATAAAGAGCTTTGCAGCACACGTACATTACTTAGTAACGCGTGTACCCTCTTTTTCACCCATTACAACTGATAAAAGCGCACCAGATTTATTCATATCAAATACTTGCAATGGCACATTATGGTCACGGCATAAACAAATTGCTGTTAAATCCATAACACCTAACTTCTCATCCAACACCTGATCAAATGTTAAATGATCGTATTTCACCGCATCTTCGTATTTGCTTGGATCTTTATTATAAACACCGTCTACTTTGGTTGCTTTCAAAATTAAATTTGCTTCAATTTCAATACCACGTAAACATGCTGCTGTATCAGTTGTAAAGAATGGATTTCCTGTTCCCGCAACGAAAACACATACTTCGCCTTGGCTTAAATGGCGAATTGCATCACGACTTGAATATGACTCTACAACAGTACCAATTGGTAGTGCAGACATAAGACGAGTTCTGATGTTACGGCGCACCAATGCATCACGCATTGCCAAACCATTCATGACAGTTGCAAGCATCCCCATTTGGTCACCTGTTACACGGCCAACCAAACCATCTTTTTGTAACTGGCTACCACGATATAAGTTACCGCCACCCACAACGATACCTACTTGCACACCCAAGCCCACCAAATGCGCAATAGAAAGTGACATTTGATCTAAAACTTGAGCATCAATACCCATATCTTTATTACCTGATAAAGCTTCACCAGATAATTTTAATAAAATTCGTGAATAACGGGGGCTGATTGTTTCCGCCATGATTTTGCTCCAAGACCTCTTAAACTGAATGCTTTTTGAATCGTGATTCGATTAGACCGATTTAATTTTAATTAACTTTGCAAATAAGTCGTATTCATCCGCATCGGTAATTTCGACTTCCAACATATCGCCTGGTTGAATCGTGCTCTTATCGATATCTTCTACAAAGACATTACCGTCAATTTCCGGAGCATCGGCATAAGAACGTGCAACAGCAACAGGATATTCATCTTCCAAACTATCGACTAATACAGTCATCGTTTGACCAATACGTTTTTGTAATTTGGCAGCAGATATTTGCTGCTGCACTTGCATAAAGCGCTCGTAACGCTCTTGCTTAATTTCTTCTGGCACATGATCTGGTAAATCATTTGCCGTAGCGCCTTCTACTGGTGAATAGGTAAAGCAGCCTACACGATCAAGTTGAGCTTCAACTAACCAATCTAGCAAAATCTGGAAGTCTTCTTCAGTTTCACCTGGAAAACCAACCACAAAAGTAGAACGGATTACAAGATCAGGGCATTTTTCACGCCATAATTTAATTTTTTCTAAAGTATTTTCACTATGTGCCGGACGTTTCATTAATTTAAGAACGCGTGGGCTTGCATGCTGGAATGGAATATCGAGGTATGGCAAGATTTTACCTTGAGCCATTAAATCGATCACTGCATCAACATGTGGGTATGGATATACATAATGTAGACGAACCCAAATACCAAGCTGACCAAGTGCTTCACACATATCAAAGAATTTAGTTTTTACAGGTTGGCCATTCCAGAAGTCCAGCTTATATTTAGTATCTACACCATAAGCTGAAGTATCTTGTGAAATAACCAAAATTTCTTTCACACCTGCGCGTTTTAATGCAGCCGCTTCTTCTAATACGCTACCAACTGGACGTGATACTAAATCACCACGCATGCTCGGGATAATACAGAAGGTACAACGGTGGTTACAGCCTTCAGATATTTTTAAATAAGCATAATGTTTAGGTGTTAAACGGATACCTTGCTCAGGAACAAGATCAATAAACGGATTATGTTTAGGCGGCGCTGGCACATATTCATGTACAGCTTCCATAACGTCCTGGTAAGCTGCTGCCCCAGTAACTTTTAAAACATTAGGGTGCATTTGACGAATTTTATCTTCGTCTTTACCCAAACAACCTGTAACAATAACTCGGCCATTTTCACTCATGGCTTCGCCAATTGCATCTAACGATTCTTGTACTGCAGATTCAATAAAACCACAGGTATTAACAACAACTAAATCAGCACCATCATAATCTGATGCAACTTGATAACCTTCAGTCTTTAACTGAGTTAAAATTCGTTCAGAATCTACCAATGCCTTAGGACAACCTAAAGAAACAAAACCGACTTTGGGGGTCTTCATGAATCTGCGCTCCACTTGAATGCGCGTATTGTATGTCTTTTCTCGTCTCAAGCATAGGTGGAAACCCCACTCTTTGTGTAATGCACCAAAATACAACCAATATTTGCACCAAAACTCAATATTGCACCAAGTTGGAACATGGTATTATTAGCAAGCAGGCTGCTATTTTTGACCAAAAGATATTAAGAACGATTTTAGAGCGCTTTAAATACGCTTAAAACCTTAAAATAATCCATAAACAAAGTTGGCGTATATTTTGCATCATTCATGTTCTATAACGGTGAAAACCGAGAACCAATGAAGATGCCATTGCGCCATTTTAAGACAGGAACGATTCGCTAATGGATCAACACACACCTATCGACTATCGCCTTTTGGTAGACAATTTAACTACTGCGATTTTATTAATCGATAGTAACTTTAATATTTTTTATTTGAATTCAGCTTGTGAAGCACTTTTTGACATTAGTTTGCTTCGCGCTTCTGGACAACCGGTTTTAAATTTACTTCATGCACCTGATGATACTTTTAATACGCATGAAGCTTTGCTCAATACTCTAAAAACAGGACAACCTTATACACGTCGTGAAGCTGTCATTAATGTCAACTTTAAAGACTTACATGTTGATTATACGGTCTCACAGTTAAATGCAGGTAAAAGCTACCACCCGCTCTTACTTATTGAGCTAAATCCTATTGATCGCATGTTGAAAATTTCTAAAGAAGAAAACCTGATTCAACAGCATCAAGTGGCTCGACAGTTAGTTCGAGGGGTTGCTCACGAAATTAAAAATCCTCTTGCTGGAATACGCGGTGCAACCCAGCTACTTGCTCGGAGCTTAAATGACGAGAGCTATGCGGAATTTACAGATGTCATTATTAACGAGGTAGACCGTCTTACCAATTTGGCTGACACCATGTTGGGTTCAAGACAACTGCCAAGTTATGAGAACGTAAATGTACATGAACCTTTAGAACGTGTACGTTCTTTAATCGCAAATCAAACCAAGAAAAAAATTAAAATTACGCGCGACTATGATTTGTCTTTGCCAGATGTAAAAGCCGATCGAGATCAACTCATTCAAGTCATGCTCAATATTAGTGTGAATGCAATTCAAGCGATTACAGAGAATAAATCATTTTTTACAGATCAAGAGCCTGAATTAATTTTACGTACCCGTATTCAACGTCTAGTCACCATTAATGGTGTGCTCAACCGCTCTGCTGTAAGAGTCGATATTGAGGACAATGGACCGGGTATTCCCGAAAGCATTTTAGAATCTGTGTTTTATCCTTTGGTTACAGGACGAGCAAAAGGTACAGGGCTTGGCCTGAGTATTGCACAGAACATCATGCATCAACATAACGGAATGATTGAATGCCAATCAGTTCCTGGAAAAACAATGTTTAGCTTATATTTACCTTGGGAGTCAGACCGTGTCGCGAAATAAAATATGGGTTATTGATGACGATCGCGCCATGCGATGGGTACTTGAAAAGACCTTTAAAGAAGAAGGATTTGACGTCACCAATTTTGAAGAAGCTCAAACAGCACTCGAACGTTTACATCATGATGCGCCCGATGTCATCTTAACTGACATCCGTATGCCAGGTATTGATGGATTAACTTTCTTATCTAAAGTCAAAAACTCTCATCCCGACTTGCCTGTGATCATTATGACAGCGCATTCGGACTTAGAGTCTGCTGTATCTAGCTATCAAACTGGTGCATTTGAGTATTTACCAAAACCGTTTGATATTGATGAAGCTTTAGCATTAGTCAATCGTGCGATTTTGCATATTAATAAATTGCAGCAGCAAGAGGCTACAAAAACTGCTTCTCCGCTACAATCGACAGAAATTATTGGTGAATCTCCTGCTATGCAAGAGGTTTTCCGAGCAATTGGCCGTTTATCGCAATCGCACATTACCGTTTTAATTAATGGTGAGTCAGGAACAGGTAAAGAACTCGTTGCGCATGCGTTACATAAGCATTCACCACGCCGCGCTAAGCCTTTTATTGCATTAAACATGGCAGCAATTCCTAAAGATTTAATCGAAACGGAATTATTTGGTCATGAAAAAGGTGCTTTTACCGGCGCTAACACTCAACATCAAGGTCGTTTTGAACAAGCAAATGGCGGAACTCTCTTCCTTGATGAAATTGGTGATATGCCTTTTGAAACACAGACTCGTTTACTACGTGTACTTGCTGATGGCGAGTTTTACCGAGTTGGTGGGCATATCCCTGTTAAAGTTGATGTCCGAATTGTGGCTGCGACACACCAAGATTTAGAAAAATTGGTGAATGAAGGGCGCTTCCGTGAAGACTTATATCATCGCTTAAATGTAATTCGTATTCATATTCCTAAGCTTGCGCATCGCAGTGAAGATATACCGATGTTGGCTCAACACTTCTTGGCTCGTGCTGGTAAAGAGTTAGGCGTAAGTCCAAAGATTTTACGTACCGAAACAACTGACTATATGCAGCAACTACCATGGCCTGGTAATGTTCGTCAGCTTGAAAATACTTGTCGTTGGCTAACCGTCATGATCACTGGTCGTGAGGTTTACCCAGAAGATTTACCTTCTGAACTCAAACAAGTTCCACTCCAAAAAAATAGTGATGCTAGCCAACCAGCACCATCTTTTGAGCGTATTTCGCTACATCATTGGGATGAATTGCTAAACCAATGGGCGATTCAAAAGCTTAAGAATGGTGAAATGAAGATTTTGGATATTGCTACGCCGATGTTTGAGCGTACTTTAATTAACGCAGCACTACAGCAAACTCGTGGACGCAAACGTCATGCAGCCGAGCTATTAGGTTGGGGACGTAACACCCTAACCCGAAAGTTAAAAGAACTAGGAATGGATTCTGCTGATGACGATGATGAGGACGAACACAAAGCGACTTTGTCAGAAGCCTAACAGCAAAGCAATAATCAAAAAGCGGCTAATTTATTTTAGCCGCTTTTTCTTTATCTCGATTTATATCGAAAAGATATGGTTAAACTAAAATGTGAACATACAGTTACATCATTAGAAATCTCAAAAATCAAACATAACCATTTATATTTTAATATATTTTTTCATTCTTACATTTACTTTACTGTTTACCCGATGACCTAAAAATATAGCGATGACCATCGTTAAAGATAGTTTTGCTATACTAGATAAGCAGTCTTAATCGTCGTTATTAAATTTTATGCATGATCCAGTCCTCGAGTCACATCATCCTATATGTGATAAACCTCAAACACGCCGTGGTATCGAACGTCGTTTAGCACTATTGTTAAGCGCAACCGAGCTGTTTTTGGAAAAAGGATATGATGCTGTTTCTTTAGATGACATCGTCAACCATGCAGGCGGCTCCAAGGCCTCTATTTATAAATATTTTGGTAATAAAGAAGGACTTTTTACCGCTATTTGTGACTATAAACGTGAAATGTTCTTTAAAGATGTTTGTATTCCATTTCAGCCAGAGAAAAGCACTTTAAGAGAGTACTTAGTTCAAACACTTAATCGTGTTTATGTTCACATTATTCAACCTGAACATATTGCTTTTTTAAGACTTATTATCGAACAGACCGAATGTAATACGGTCCTCATACAATACCTATATGACAAATGGGTACATAATCTACAAAACACACTTACTCAAGCATTAGAATTTGCGGATAAATCAGGAGAAATTACATGTCCTTCTCCTTATCATTCTTCACTCATGTATTTTGGGATTTTACGCGATATTGAATGGCGTATGATTATGGGCATGCCTGCCCTACCAAATGAGAAAGAAGCTTTTGATTATATTGAATATTGTGTAGATATTTTTTTAAAAGGCCACCATAAAGTCTAATTCTTTTGCATTTTGAAATGCTTATAGTATAGTAGACTTCTTTTTTCCCACATCCACCCAGCCAACAACAGATAATTGTTGTATTTAAAAGACAATTATTATGGAGTAGCTACATGGCTTTAAGACATTTCCTGACTTTACGTGATCTATCTACATTAGAACTCAACCGCGTCTTACAGCGCGCAAGCGAACTAAAAAAAATGCAACAGAGCAATAAGGTATATCAACCTTTTGTTGGTAAAGTATTGGGAATGATTTTTGAAAAATCGAGTACACGTACTCGTATTTCTTTTGAAGCCGGTATTAATCAATTTGGTGGTAGTGCTATCTTTTTATCGCCTCGTGATACACAGCTAGGCCGTGGTGAACCAATTGAAGACTCAGCACGCGTCATTTCAAGTATGCTTGATATTGTGATGATTCGTACTTTTGGTCATGACATTGTTGAACGTTTTGCATCTTACTCAAAAGTTCCTGTCATTAACGGTCTGACCGATGACCACCACCCTTGTCAGCTACTCGCAGATTTACAAACTTATATTGAACATCGTGGCAGCATTGAAGGTAAAACTGTGGCCTGGATTGGTGATGGCAATAATATGTGTAACTCATATATTGAAGCTGCACATTTAATGGGTTTTAAATTAAAAATTGCTTCGCCAAAGGGTTTTGAGCCTAAACCTGAATTTTTAGCAGAGTTTGGACATTGTGTTGAGCTTTTTGATAATGCTGAAGATGCGGCTGTAAATGCTGACCTTATCGTTACAGATGTATGGGCAAGCATGGGGCAAGAAGAAGAACAGAAATTACGTAAGAATGCATTTGCAGCTTTTCAAGTCAATGAGAAACTCATGAGTCTTGCGCATCCTGATTGTTTGTTTATGCATTGTTTGCCAGCACATCGCGGTGAAGAAATTTCAGAAACCATGCTTGATCATAAAAACTCAGTTGTATGGGATGAAGCTGAAAACCGTCTACATGCACAAAAAGCTTTAATGGAATTTTTATTGAATGAAAATTTAAAAAAAGCTTAATCTCGATAAAAAAACAGCATCTTTAAGGTGCTGTTTTTTTATTTCTATAAAACTCTTATTTTTCTTGTTTATTTTTTTAAAATTTTTCACGATGTTGCTGAATATATAAACAGTCTATATTTCAACTACACTCTAGAATCGTGTATAACATTCTACACAATAAGCCAAGCCTACTCTTGTAGAGTGCGATTATGACAACCCTTGAAGAATCACTATCTCAGATCCCTGCATTTTCAATTATTCATGAACATTTATTTAGTTCAGCACAACCTTCCGTTGAACAGCTCAAACTGATTAGAGAGTATGGCTGTAGTACCGTTATCAATTTAGCTTTGACAAACTCACCGAATTGTATTGAAAATGAAGATCAGGTTTGTCTTGAGCATGGTTTAAATTACATTCATATTCCAATTGACTGGGAAACACCCTCTTCTGACCAATGCTTATTGGTTTTAGATTTAATTGATCATTTAGTTCAAAATGAAATTGTTTGGGTACATTGTGCCAAAAATAAACGCGTAAGTTGTCTCATGTACGTATACAGACAATTTTATATGAATATGGACATGCCAACTTCTCAAGATTTACTGCACGAGATATGGGAACCCAATGAAACTTGGACTGGACTGATCCATAGTATTACCTTACAGCTACAAGGCCGTAAGGCTACCTTAGAACTTCAACAGTCTTTGCAACAAACTGATGATTTAGTTTAATGAGATATTAATACCGTCGCTGTTGCTAAAATTCCTTCTTGGCGGCCTGTAAATCCGAGCTTTTCGGTAGTGGTCGCTTTGATACTAATTTGATTTAAATCTACATTCAAAACATCCGCAATGCTTTGTCGCATCTCTAAATTATGTTTCGCTAGTTTAGGACGTTCACAAGCTACTGTAATATCGGCATTATTCAAATGATAACCACGATCTAAGATTAACTGATAAACGTGTTTTAACAGTACACGGCTATCCGCTCCTTTAAACTCTGGATCGGTATCTGGAAAATGCTGACCAATATCGCCAAGTGCCAATGCCCCGAGTAAAGCATCACATAGCGCATGTAACACGACATCGCCATCCGAATGTGCTTTCAAGCCATGCGTATGTGGAATCTGAACGCCAGCTAAAGTTACGAAGTTACCCTCTTCAAAAGCATGCACATCCATTCCTTGTCCAATACGAATTTGAGCAACCATATCAACTCCTCCCTTCTATAAAAACTTAAGAAATCTTGTATTCAGCTGTTGTGTTTCGCTATAGTACACTTAGCAAAGTAGACTGAAAGTATAAGCGATCATGCCGTCGAATACTGATATGAATCAATTGAAAAGATTAAGTTTTGTCGTGACATTGAGTTGTTTATGCTCATCGCTTGTTTTTGCGGAATCTATCGACTGCTCTAAATCCAAAACAGAGCTCAAAATCTGTTCAAAAACCTTTAGTGAAGCACGTAAGCAACTTAACAATAAATATCTGTCTGCATACCTAGTCACAGATGCACCATTAAAACTTTTACAAGATACACAGACTTTGTGGTTTAGACATACACAACAATGTAAAACCAATTCATGTTTTCAACAGCAGTTTGATGTACGTGGGGATGATTTAAATTTTTATGCATCACTTAAGCAGACCCTAACGCAGCATTATCTTAAATTTGAAAATGGACATATTGCAGCCCAACCTGTTCATTTACAAATACATCAACTTGCTAAAGATAAAATCAAAATTGAAGGCTTAGCATACCGTAATCCCAATAACCGAAAAGATGCTCAAACTATTTCATTAATGGCTTACAGCTCTCCTGAGCAGAAAAGTGAAATTTTAGATAATGAGCATCACTGTAAATACAAGTTTGATTTTCAAAAGGCGTTACTTATTGTAAAAACTCAACAAAAAGGCTGCGAACGATTTACGGGTGTTTATCGACTATATGATTAATTGATATAAAACGAAAAAGCCAGTGCATCTACACTGGCTTTTCTTTTTTAAGCTGGATATTTTTGCAGAATATCTTGACTCACCAAAACAGCTGTCGCTGCTGATAAAGTCCAGCCTAAATGGCCATGTCCAGTATTATAAAAAACTCGTGGCTGCTTAGACTGTTTTACGACTGGTAACATATTAGGCATCATTGGTCTTAAACCTGCCCAAGGCACAACATGCTCAGTTGAAATGTCAAAATTACGGTTCACCCAATTCACTAGAGGTTGAATACGGTCTGCTCGAATGTCTCGATTATAGCCGTTAAACTCAGCTGTACCTGCGATGCGTAAACGATCTTGGCCCAAACGAGACGTTACAATTTTGGCGCTTTCATCAAGTAAACTCACCCATGGTGCATTTTTAATACTTTTCTCGTCTTTCAATTGGACAGTAATTGAATAGCCTTTAACTGGATAAACATTTACACGTTCACCGACCATATCAGCCAACTGATAACTTCCGACACCACCACAAACAACCAGAACATCACCTTCTAATTGAAAACTATCCGATTGAGAAAGATGAGGATGTTCAGCACTTGGCTGACAATTCAGCACTACTTTATCTGTATGACACTTAATATCAGTAACTTCTAAACCAAACTTATACTGAACCCCATATTGTTTAGTCTTCTCAGCTAAAGAAGTCGAATACTTATGAATGTCTCCAGTTGCATCACTTGGGGTGTAATAACCACCAAAGTAATCACCAGTTAAAGATGGCTCGATTGACTTCATTTCTTCAGGTGAAACTGAATAACGCTCCAAAGTACCTTTATTTAAGACGTCATTCACTCGTTTAGCAATGTCATAATCAGCCTTGCTGTGGTACATATGAAGAATACCGCGTTTCTCCAAATCAAATTGAAGCTGCTCTTTTTCAGCGACATCAAACAAGCGCTTACGCGCGAGCAATGCTAAGCGAACAGTTTCTATAGTATTGGCCTCATAGTTTTTAATATGAGATAGAAACTCAACTAACCAGCTATATTTGTGCAAACTAAAAGAAGGGTTAAGTAATAGAGGAGCATCTTTTTGCCTCATCCATTTAAAACCTTTTATAACGGTCGCTTTCTGGTTCCAGACTTCTGCATTACAAGCAGATAATTGCCCTCCATTTGCAAATGATGTTTCCATAGCTGGATAAAGATGGCGATCAATCACTGTGACTTGGTAACCTAATTGAGATAATTCATAGGCTGAAGTAACCCCAGTGATTCCTGCACCAATCACAATAACATGTGGCATAACAGACTCCTCTGAAATGCAAAAACATTTCATCAGTACAGCCCATCTGTCATTTGTACCTGAGAGTTTCGACCTAAATACTACCTTTTAGTATTTCGATCTTCCCCTTCGGTGAGTTTATGACTTATAAGTTTTTATTCTTCATCTTATAAATCTTAAGCTTCTCTCCAGATTTTTTAATTATTACAGTCCCTTTTGCCTGAGAGTTTCCGGGCTTGTTGCTCCTTCGGCGGGTTCCTAAGAACCTCTCTCCCGCAATAATTTTGTATTTATATAAGCAATGTATCTGCCACTTTTAAAAAAACGCATTCTTTTCTTGTAAACTTTTGTACAACAATCTAATTAAATAGAAAAGTATTTGATTTAATTATAAAAAAAGGTGAATTATTTAAATTCACCTTTTGCAATTTATTAAAGTTTTCCTTCAAGCACTTGGTCAGAAACTAGACCTTTCCATTGCTCTCGCAAGGTTGGTAAATAAAACTTCTCACCAATTGTGACCAACTCAGCATCAATCAATGCATGAATTTCGTGCATAAAAATATAATCCAACGCAACTAAAGAGAGTTGATGATTTTTTTGTGCTACTTTTTTACGTTTCACTTGAGCTTGTTTAATGAGCTCATTTGCAAAATTTTTATCTTTATATGTAGTGATTGCATTTAAACGAAGCTCAATAACACCCCAACCCGCCAACAATTTTTTGAAAATTTCAAAGTCTTTTGTTGTTGATTCCCAAGTTACGTTTTCCAGATTATTATCTTCGGGTAAAACAGGTAACAGTAAATCACCAGTACTTGGAAAAATCTTTTTAAGATTTAACAGAAATTTAACAGGCTGATCACTTGGGTAATCATTAAACTGCACATGTTGTTCGGTATCTGTTAAATAAATCGAGAGCATTCAAAAATCCTTAGCTAAGCAACTGTTTATTATGTGTTTAATTTCTATATCGCAAAATAAATGCAAATTAAAAACAATACAAAAACAGGATAAGGTGGGCATTTTAACAATTATGACAGCTTATTCAACTCTAAGTTAGTTTGATTAAGCTATATAAGAACAATTAAATTCAATTAACTTTGTAAAGAGCGCAGATATGAATTAATAGCTCAAAAAGTGAGTGAGTATTAAATATACTGGAACTCATCCTCTTATTAAGATTTAATGTTACAATACAGTGATTTACTCAATTTCATCTGGCTCCCAAAGAAATGAATAGATCACAGTTAATTTTATTATTTTTAAGTATTGCTACTTTTTCTTCTTCTGTATTTTCTGAAACGATTACCTTCCCAACTGAACAAGAGTTTTATGACCAAAAATCGAATCGCCATAGAAGTATGCTTGAGATAAACAATTCAAATCATAAGTTTAACGAATCACAACACAATCCTTTTCGTTCCGATTCGAACAAGAAAGCAGTAGATTTTTTTGAAATTGCCAAACAATACCAAGATGAGAAACCACAAAATACATACTCTCACTCTCCAGATCCAACTGTGAATATGAGTGATCATGACCGAAGTCTCTACTATATTAGAAATCATGATGATATAGGTCTCAAAAGAGATATTCGTATTCAACAATATAGATCATTAAAACAGCAATACGATAAAGGAGTCATTTCCAATAATGAATACAAAGAGAAAGTTTACAAAATTTTAAAATAAGCTTTTATATATTCTGAAGCCTTCTTTTAATGGAAGGCTTCTATAAGAAATTTTGAGATAGAAGGTTAAAAATTATAAAAAACAAAGATTCATAGTAAATAAACAATAAAAATTAAACTGTTTTAACTGTTAAAAGACACCAAACTATTGATGTCTTCCTACAAATAAAGGAGAGATCAATGAAGATCCGCGCTTCACGTACCTATTCAACTTATTCAAATCATTACTTTATTTCGAAAGAATATGAATGCAGCATTATTCCACTAAAAGGAATGTGCTTTACCGATCTTGGTTTGACCGAAAATGGTGTAATCGCACCTATAGAAATTACAGAGGTCACTATAGATCCAGCCTCTAATTCATATCATGTTCTTTTAGCAAAAGACGCTCATGAATACACAAAAGAAGAACTAAAAAGAAAATTTGAAGAAATGAAAGCAAATGGTTGGGAATATATAGAAGATCTACTAGTGTAGTTTTTATTTTCAACCTATACGTTAGAGCACATATGAAAAGCTCTAGATTTAATGTGTAAACATAATAGCCATCAGTAGTACTGTACATTCAGTACAAAATGATACTGCTGATGGCTATATAGACCGCTTATTTACTATTTGGCGAAACCATTTTTTCAGGTTTAACGACTTCATCAAATTGTTCTGCTGTTACTAAACCAAGCTCAACAGCCACTTGTTTTAAAGTCTTATTCTCTTTATAAGCAGTTTTCGCTACTTTTGCAGAGTTTTCATAACCAATAACTGGATTTAATGCAGTAACTAACATGAGAGAGTTATGCAGGAAGTGATCAATTTTATCGCGATTAGGTTCAATTCCAACCGCACAGTGATCATTAAAACTATTACATGCATCGCCAAGAAGCTGAATTGATTGCAATAAATTATAAGCAATCACTGGCATAAATACGTTTAACTCGAAGTTACCAGAAGCACCAGCGACATTAATAGTGGTATCGTTGCCAAGCACTTGTGCAACCACCATGGTCATTGCTTCACTTTGAGTTGGGTTCACTTTACCCGGCATAATGCTTGAGCCTGGTTCATTTTCAGGAATGCGAATTTCACCAAAACCACAGCGTGGGCCACTTGCCAACCAACGAATATCATTGGCAATCTTATTTAAGCTTACTGCTAAAGTTTTTAATGCGCCTGATGCAAAAACAGCGGCATCACGCCCTGCAAGTGCTTCAAATTTATTAGGAGCGGTAACAAATGGCAGACCCGTTAAAGCTGCAAGCTGAGCTGCGGCCTTAACAGCATAGTCAGGATGAGCATTTAACCCAGTTCCTACTGCTGTACCACCCAATGGCAACTCATACAAACCAGTTAAGGCTTGTTGTAAGCGTACTAAACCATGCTCAAGCTGAGAAACATAACCGCTAAATTCTTGGCCTAAGGTTAATGGCGTGGCATCCTGCAAATGAGTACGGCCAATTTTAACAATATCTTGAAATTCATCGGACTTCTTCTGCAAAGTCGCTTTAAGCTGTTCTACAGCTGGAATCAGTAATTCATTGATTTGCAAACTTGCCGCAACGTGAATAGCCGTTGGAAATGAGTCATTGGTAGACTGTGCACGATTGACATGATCATTTGGATGTACTGGTTTTTGTGCACCCAGTGCTTCGCCTAATTTTTGGTTGGCAATATTGGCAATCACTTCATTACAGTTCATGTTGCTTTGCGTACCAGAACCTGTTTGCCAAACTACGAGTGGGAACTGTGAATCCCATTTTCCTGCAATCACTTCTTCGGCAGCTCCCACAATGTATTGACTTAAATCTTGTGGTAACTGTCCTAACTCGGCATTGGTCATTGCTGCTGCTTTTTTTACCAATCCCATCGCTCGAATCATGGCACGGGGTAAACGCTCCTGCCCGATTTTGAAGTTCTGTAAGCTACGTTGGGTTTGTGCTCCCCACAGTGCTTCATTTGGAACTTCAATTTCACCCATAGTGTCATGTTCAATTCGTGTTTGCATAGAAACCTCGGTTATCTGGTTAAAGAACTCACGGGCTGAAGCAATTTTTGCTTTGGCTAGTTAATTTTAGTATCGTACTCAAGCATTCCATTATTGTAAATAAGAATCATTATCTTATCTTCCATTTAATGTATTTTGATAGAATCTCCACTCATCTTCAATCATTTGCTTTAAAGTTCGTTTTGGATCCCACTGTAATAAAGTTTTTGCTTTTCCTATATTTGCACCAAGTTGAGCCAACTCTTCATGCTTATAAATTGCCGATTGTGTCGGAATTTCAGCTTGGGTCACTTGTGAAATTTCATCCAATAACTGATGAATTGAATGTACTTGGTCATGTGCAATATTAAATGCTTCACAGCAATGGGTTTGATCACGTAACCAATGTAGAGTTGCACTTACCGCGTCACATACATCTAACACATGTAGAAAGCTACGTTCTACGGTATGGTCTTCGGTAGAAGACTGATCCTGTAACTCAATTAAATCACGTTGCATCGCTGCCACTTGCAGTGCAAGCGGTACAATATTTTTAGGGAGCTGCGCAACATACTCACCTAATACACCATGCTCAAAAGCACCTACAATATTTGATAGGCGTAAGATCGCAATTTTCCATTCATGATCAATTTTATGAGTATCTCTAATGATTTCTTCAATCATCTGTTGAGATTTGATATATGGATTAGGATAACCGTAGTTGAAATCTTCTGTTTCGCTTAACTGCAAACCAGATTTTCCATAGACGGCCAAGCTAGATAAATGAATGAAATGACGAACACCTGTACGTTGCATCGCACGCAATAGGCTCATAATGCAACTGACATTATCGTTGTAATATTCGAGCGGTTTTAAATTAGACTCTTCAATAGATTTAAAACCAGCTGTGTGAATGACTGCATCGATTGAGTACTGTTCAAATACTTTGTTCAATGCAGGTGTATTACGTACATCAAGTTTAACAAACGGAACGTACATACCAGAGATGTATTCTAACCGCTCAAGCGTTTGCAAGGTCGAGTTAGCCAAATTATCGACAATAACCACTTCTTGGCCTTGAGCCAACAGACTCAATGCAATGTGTGAACCGATAAAGCCTAAACCACCTGTCACTAAAATCATTGTATACTTACCTTTCTCTTAATGTATCTACGCCCATTTAGACGTATGACCATAGTGAATTCTCAATGAGTACATTACTACTAATAACCTCTGCTCCTACTTCAATCCATGCTTGGCATGCACTGGGCCTTGCCCAGGCACTCAAAAGTAAAAATGAAGACTTTCGTGTATTCTTTTACCAAGATGGCGTTCAAGTTGCGAATGACTTTCAGTGGGTTCCTGACGACCAGCGTAATTTAACGCATGAATGGCAAAAGCTCGCGATCCGACTTCCTGTCTGTGTCAGCGCTGCTCTTGCACGCGGGATTACCGATGCAGAAAATGCGAGTCGCCATCAACTTAGTCATCACAACCTAGCGAGCAACTTTGAGTTGGTTGGACTAGGTGAACTTGCTGATGCAGTACAGTCAGCCTCTCGTCTTCTTCAATTCTAAGTTACTTTGTTAACTTAGATTGTTGCTTTTAAAAGGTATATTGTGTGAAAACTGTACTCGTTATTTTGACCCAAGCCAATCTAACCAGCCTACAAGTCAATGAAAGCCTCGCCGCTACTATGGTTTTAGCAACCTTTGGCTCACCAGTCAAAGTATTATTGAAAGATGCAGCTCTTAGCCTCTTACAAAATGAACATAACTTTGACCAGTTGCAGCATGCTTTTAAAATTGCTTCAAACATGGTGGATAGCTTTGAGTTTTATGACTTAAGTCCAATTCTTGTTGAGACCAAAAATAAACAGCATCCTTTTGTTCAAAACAGTGAGCAGGAGCTAGAGTTTGTTCAGTTAGATACTGGACTCATCCAATCTTTCGATCATGTCTTATATTGGTAGATAAAGGTGTAAATTTAATGACGCAATCAACACTTTATCTGGTGCAAGCTTCTTATCACCATACCCCTCGTATTATTGAAGAACTTGAAAAGCTTTTTCATCAAGACGATCAGATTGTTTTTATGGGCGATTCAACCGCACAGCTTTCCGTAGACATTTGTCAGCAGTTTGGCTCAGTTTCTTGTTTAGCTCATGAAAAAGATTTAATTGATGCAGAAACCTTGGCTCACGTTAAGGTATTAAACTATGACCAGTTTGCAGATCTGGTTTTACAATTTAATCGATGCATTTCTTTGAAGTAATATTGTTAGGCTCATTTTTATGAATTTAGAATTAGATCAAGATGGTCATTTAGTCGACTATACGATTTGGAATCCCGAAGTCGCACAGGAACTCGCCAAATCTCTCGATCTTGAATTAACAGATTGGCATTTTGAAGTTTTAGCTGCGGTTCGCCAATTTTATCAACAATTTGGGCACTCTCCTGCAACACGCCCTCTGATTAAGTTTTTAATGAAAACCGTCAGTCCTGATATTAATAATGCTGTTTTACAGCAAAAATTTAATACTGGTTTAGTTGCGCGCCATCTCAGTCGTTTGGCAGGCATTCCTAAACCAGCAAATTGTTTATAAATTTTTATGCAAACTTTTTAGCGGCAGCGACACACAAAATTGTTACTGCCGTTACCATTAACATCGACCAACTTACATGTTCATGTAATAACAGTGCGGCAATCGCGAGTCCCATCAAAGGTTGTAAAAGTTGTAGCTGGCTAATTGCAGCAATACCGCCTTGAGCAAGACCTTTGTACCAGAAAAAGAACCCGATAAGCATACTAAATAAAGATACATAAACCAGCCCTGCTATCGCTGATGTAGATACATCTTGGAAAGAAACAGGCATATAAAAAACGGTAGCAAACAGCATAATCGGTAAAGCTAAAATAAGCGCCCAACAAATCACCTGCCAACCACCTATTTTTTTCGAAAGTACTCCGCCTTCTGCATAGCCAAACCCACATAGAATAATTGCAATAAGCATGTATAAATCGCCGATGCCAAAAGATGCTTCACCCGACAAAAAGAACATGTAGGTAAAGACAACCAAACTGCCTAAAATTGCAAATATCCAAAAAAATAGATTTGGCTTTTCTCCACCTCTTACAACAGCGAATATAGCAGTAGCGAGCGGCAAAAGACTCACAAAGACAATTGAATGTGCTGCATTCATATATTGCAAAGCAAGCGCCGTAAATAATGGAAAACCCACCACAACACCTAAAGCAACTATTGCGAGTGGCCACCAATCTTGCTTAGCTGGTCTTTTTTCTTTAAGCAAAAAGATAAGAGTTAAACCTAAAACGCCCGCAATAACTGCTCTTGCCGCCGTCAGAAAACCAGGATCAAAACCGGTGACCGCAACACGGGTAGCAGGCAGTGAACCTGCAAAAATTGCAACCCCTATAAAACCGTTCACCCAACCATTCATAAACTTTTGCATATTATTCTCCGCAACTATACGAAGAATTTAAGCTGTGATATGGTGTTGATACCAGATACAAAGCAGTACAATTTTAAAAAACTGTTATGTATAAATAAGCAGTACAATTAGAGATAATTAACGTGAACCAGTCAAAAACAAAAATCGAGTTTGTTATTTCACAGATTGAACAACAAATTAAAAATCGTTCTTTAACACCAGGCTCCCGTTTACCTTCTGTACGCAAGCTAGCAAAAGATTTAGGTTTTTCAGTTTCTACTATTGTCGAAGCTTATGAGCGATTAATTGCCGTAGGTAAACTTGAATCTCGTAGTGGCTCCGGTTTTTATGTTGTGGGACCGCTTGCCCCTTTAGCTTTGAGTGAATTAGGCCCTAAATTAGATCGCTCTATCGATCCATTATGGATTTCACGTCAGTCCTTAGAAGCAAAACCTGATGCGTTTAAACCCGGTTGTGGCTGGTTACCAAATGACTGGATGCCACTTGAGAGTATTCGCAAAGCTTTAAGATCTGCTACACGTAACGAAGATGATAACTTAATGGGCTATTCGTCACCTTTAGGACTGCCAGCATTAAGAGATTTACTCGCTAGACGAGCACAAAGTAAAGGTATAGAAGCAAACTTGAACCAAGTTCTTTTAACCGATTCTGGTACTCAAGCAATTGATCTGGTTTGTCGTTTCTTACTTAAGCCAGATGATGTAGTTCTGATTGATGACCCCTGCTACTTTAATTTTCATGCTCTACTTAAAGTCCATCAAGTTAAAGTCATTGGCATTCCCTATACACCAAACGGACCAGACCTAGAGGCATTTAAAGAAGCAATTGAGACCTATAATCCGCGGCTTTATATTACAAACTCTGGAATACACAACCCAACTGGTGCAACACTCTCACTTTCGATCGCTCATCAATTATTAAAACTCATTGAGCAGTCTAATTTGATTGTGATTGAAGACGATATCTTCTCAGATTTTGAATATACTCCCGCTCCACGACTTGCAGCCCTAGACAACCTTTCACGCGTGATTTTTATTGGAAGTTTCTCTAAAACGCTCTCTGCTTCTATTCGCTGCGGCTATATTATTGCGAAACCAGAATGGATTGATCAAATTACCGATTTAAAAATAGCCACCAGTTTTTCTCACAATGGACTCTCAGCCAAGATTTTACACACAGCTTTAACCGATGGTTCATATCGTAAGCATCTAGATTTATTAAAAGTTCGTTTAGCTCAAGCCATGCAAGAAACAATCGCGAAGCTTAAATCGATTGGGATAGAACCGTGGATTGAGCCCAAGGCTGGAATTTTTGTGTGGTGTCGTCTACCGGAAGGTGTAGATGCAGCGAAGATTGCTCAGTTTTGCCTGAATCGGCAAGTGATTCTCGCCCCGGGTAATGCCTTTAGCCAAGCACAATCGGCAGGTCAATTTATCCGTTTTAATATTACACAATCAAATCATGATTATATTTATAAGACTCTTGCAGAAGCGCTTCTACAAGAGTCATTAGAGAAACAAGTTTAAGCCTGTTTTTGCTTTTGTTCCATATAAGCAAAATAGCCCGGCCCAGCAGAAACCTGAACTTGTTTTGCATGTAATGGTTCACGACATACTGAACACACCATAACAGGTTCAAATTTATGTCCACATGCTTTGTGACGATATTCCAAAGGTTTACCTAAACCTTGGTCCATCCATTTATCTGCCCAGTTCGCCATAGATAAAATAATTGGATAAAGCTCAAAGCCTTTATCCGTGAGACGATATTCAAAGCGTTCCTGACGGTCAAAATAAGGCGCTTTCACTAAAATTTCGTATTCAACCAACCGTTTTAAGCGATCAGAAAGGACATGACGAGTGACACCTAATGATTTTTGAAAGTCATCAAAACGACGAATTCCCATAAAAGCATTACGTAATATTAGCATCGTCCATCGATCACCAATCACTGATAGCATACGGGCAACAGAACAAGGCTGATCACCGATGTCATCCCATTTCATCTTTATGCTTTCCTCAATATAAAACTGGCCTACTTGCCTTATTATTTATACCCTAAACCACTTAATATGTTATATGCAATATTCAGCTTAGAAATAAGTTTTTAGTATATTTATAAAGCTTATTTTTTAAAATAACAGTCACTAAAAATAGTTATAAAATATAATTAATCCATCAGTATGGATTAATTATATACAGCTTATTTATAAGTTAATTTGAAATAAAGATCCCCTTTAGCACAGTTCCTGATGCTAGTTTTGTATTCGCAGGAATACGGACTAGACTATTGGCTTGCATAAGATTACTCAGCATATGAGACTGCTGCTTGGCCAAACTTTTCACCCTAAGTTGTCCTGCATCAAAATAAGCATACATTCGTAAAAAACGCTCACGTGCATCTTCTTTTAAATCATGCTCTAAAATTGCAGTAAACCATTCTGGTCCATGTCTATTGCCCTGCAATGCATCAAGCAAAGATTTACCGTAAACTTGCATTGCGACATATACCGCAGCCGGATTGCCCGGCAAACCTAGCAAATAGCAAGAATGGATAGCTTGTGAATTATAGTATTCGGCAAAGAATAAAGGTTTACCCGGTTTTTGTTTAACTTTCCAAAAGATTTGTTCAAATCCAACTTCGAAAGCACAGGGCCGAACAAAGTCGTAGTCTCCTACCGAAACTCCGCCAGTCGTTATAACAACATCATAGCTGTCTTTTAGTTGGTTAAAGTAATGGGTGACCTGATCTGCTTCATCTGCCACATGAATGAGTTCAACATCTAAACCATAATCTTCAAACCAAGCTTTTAGTAATGGACCATTTGCATCAAAGACTTTTCCATCGATTAAATCTTCTGCCGTTTGAGCAACTTCATCACCTGTGACTAAAACTGCAACTTTTGGTCTACGACAAACAGTAAGTTCTTGTACACCCGCCATACTTAAAGCAGCCAAGCTTCCAATATTTAGAAACTGTCCTACTTGAGCAAGCAACTGCCCCTGCTGGATTTCTTCACCAGTAAAACGGATATCGGCTTGAGGGCGTATATGTTCCGTTAAACAAATTTCTTGGGCCGAAATAACCGATACGATTTCTTGCCGTGCTACATGCGTTGTCCCTTCAGGAATTTTACCGCCCGTAAATATACGAATCGCCTGACCTTCACCGAGTATGTCATGACTCTCGCTTCCAGCACGAATTTCACCTGTGACTTGGAACTTTTGATTATTTAAATCTTCTGTATGGCTACAAAGTGCATAACCGTCTACCGCACTTTGAGAGAAACTTGGTAAATTAATTTCAGAGTAAATATCTTTGGCAAGATAACTACTTAGGCTATTTGTTAGAGTCTTTTGAATAGAGCTTAAGTTTTTAGGCTTATTAATAACTAAATCTAGCGCTTCATCTATACCGATTAATCCACGCTCAGCACCACAACCTGACATTATTCATAGCCTCCTGGATGCGGTAAATCACGGCAAACATCAAAAATATGGACTAATGCAGGTAAAATAGCGGCCATTGATTCGCTTGCTCCACCACGGCTTCCCGGTAACGTCACAACTAAAGAACGGTCAATAAACCCTGCTACTCCGCGTGACATAGCCGCGTATGGCGTGCGTTTTTGTCCAAATGAGCGAGCTGCTTCCATTAAGCCATCTAATTTACGTTCTAAAAGAGGCTCTAGCGTATCAACTGTAATGTCACGCTTACCAATTCCTGTTCCACCCACCGTCATAATACAAGCATACGATTTGGTGAGTTCTAGGACCAATTCTTTGAGATCATCTGTTTCATCAGGCAAAATTTGGTAATGGATCGGATCAAATCCAGCTTCAGTTAAAGTTTCAACTACAGATTTTCCGGCCGTATCTGGCTTTCTACCCGATGCTACAGTATCTGACAATACAATAACCGCAGCCGAAACAGGCTGACGCAATACCCGTTTAAAATGGGATTTTCCGCCTTTTTTCTTAAGTAGTTTACATTGATCCATCCAGAGTTCTTCTGGTTCACAATGAGGCTTTAACATATCGTAAATAGTTAAACCTGCAAGGCTTGCCGCCGTCAAAGCTTCCATTTCTACACCAGTTGGTCCAATGGTCTCAACGACAGCAATAATTTTTACAAAGTCATGTTCCAATTCATATTCTACATCTGCCCGATAAATCGGTAGCGGATGACATAGTGGAATCAGCTCATCAGTTCGTTTTGCTGCCAAAATTCCTGCAACACGTGCTGTTTTTAATGCATCACCTTTTTCCGTGTTTCCTTGTCTTAATAATTCAATACAGTGCGGTGGTGCATATAAAATCGCTTGTGCTTCGGCAACACGATAACTTTCCGGCTTCATTCCTACGTTTTTCATTATTTATCCTAGTATTACATATTTCAGTGTGAGTGCTCATGGCCGGCATGATGATGGTGTTTGTGGTCGTGCGGTGCATCCTTACGAATACAACAGCCCTCTACATAATGACTTGTGCCATCTGTAAAAAACTCTTCTTTAAAGACAGGTACTTCATGCTTTACCCGTTCGACCGCTTCCTCACATGCCTGAAAAGCTTCACGGCGATGGGCTGCATACGCAATCGCAATAATGGCTGTTTCACCGACATCCAGATATCCAATTCGATGAACCACTCGCACATAAGATACCTGATACTTTTTCTCAATTTCTAGTTCAATTTCACGTATCATTTTTTCTGCAAGCGGTTTATACGATGTATATTTCAGCGCCTTTACCGCTTTACCTTCGTGATGATTACGAACCGTACCCATAAAAATATCGATACCGCCACATTCAGGAAAAGACTGAATCGGATCAAAAGTATCCAAGCTTAAAGCCTGCTCTTGTATTCTTGCGAACTCTTTCATGACTCATCCTCCGGCAACGGGTGATAATAAAACCAAAGTGCATGGCTCACTTAAGACAGTTTGTCTGGTTATGACATTATCACCAATCGCACATGCACATTTTTCCATGGCTTTTGTAGATTCAGGATGCAATAAAACAATTTCATCTAATACATCTTTAACCAGACTATGGCTAGGACAAACTAACAAAAGATTTTCAGGAAGCAATTTTTCAATTGCACCAAATGCTTCGACTTTAATTTGGATAGATTGTTGCATTTATCCCCCAAGCATATGCATGCTGATTTTACGGGTTTGTTGATGTTGTAAGGCATGGAAACCTTTGGCTTTATGCCAGATATAAGGATGAACCAAATTCTTTAATTTTTGGATATACATACCATATTCTGGAGTATGTTGTTTGCTTACCAGCGTTTGAAGCTGAGGCTTAATATTTAAGCCTTGCGGCGCAAATAAACAGTTATATAGTTCGCCTTTTGCGGTAAGCCGTATACGGTCACATTGGTGGCAAAATGAATGCGTAATTGTGGAAATAATTCCTAAATGGTAGCTACCGTTAATTAGATATTGACGCGCTGGCTCATGTTGCTGCTCGATGACTTGTACCGAATAATACGGTTGCAATACCTGTAAAATTTCAGCCTCACTTACCACATCTTTATTTGACCAAAGTGCATCACCATCAAGCGGCATAAACTCGATAAAACGCAAAGGAATATGATGAGCAATTGACCATTTCACCATAGGTAAGATTTGATCATCATTTCTATCTTTCATTAACACGCAGTTAATTTTAAAAGGTAATCCTACTTCTTTTGCAGCTTGTATCCCCTCTAAAACAGGCTCCAATTTTTTCTTGGTCAACTCTTTAAACTGAACAGGATCTAAACTATCTAAACTAATGTTTAAATCATCTAATCCAGCGTCTTTTAGCTGCTTGGCATGTTTAGCAAGGTAATGACCATTGGTAGTCATCGATATACGTTTTAAACCTAAACTTTTTAAAGACTGTAGATCTCGAATGAAATGAACAATACCTTGACGCATTAATGGTTCACCACCCGTAATGCGAATACTTTCGATACCTTGCTGCACCATAAAATGACAAAATTGAAAGAGCGCTTCAAAACTAAGCAAATCTTGTTTATTTAACCATTCTGGATGCTCAGGCATGCAATATACACACTTAAAATTACAGCGATCAGTTACAGAAATTCGTAACTTACGCTTGATACGCCCATATTGATCTTGCAGAAGGCTTGGCGCAGTTTCAGAGTGATATTGTTTCATCATTTGCACTCATATCGAGAACAGTTCAAATATTGCGAGCACCGATTATGAACAATCAAATACAAAAAATTGCGCCTAAATAGTGCTTTGCTTTTTATGCAAAATTTGTTCCAGCTCTACTTATCTTCCATAATATTTAACTTTTTATAGGTTTTTCACCGCACCGTCTCAAGAATAATTTAAAAATAAATCTCGAGTTAGCGCGGTAAAATCTATGTTTTACTTGATTCTATTTCTAACACTTTTCTAAACGGATGGGTACATATTTATGGTATGGCGTTTTCGACAATGGATCACAATGTTCAGCAGAAATAAGTAAGTTTAATTGTGGCCCAATCGGTTCTCCATTTTGAAATCGCATACCATAGCCATGTGGAAGTGATACAACACCTCTTCTCATCCCATCATCCAACTCAATAGCTACCTGAATTTCTCCATGCGCTGAGATACATTTAAGCTGCCCTCCTGCATCTACATTTAAGTGTCTTGCGTCTTCGGGATGAATACGCAATGCACCCTCTGCATCTACTTTTCGCCAAGCAGGGTCACGGTAAATTTGGTTGGCATTGTAACTACGGCGTTCACCTGACAAAAGGATGAAAGGAAACTCTTCAACATTAACGTTATGGCTTTTCAAGCTTGCGAGTTCACTTAACATCTCGGGAATTGCAAGACGTATTTTCTTATCTTTATAAGCTACCAGTTTCCAGACTTCGTCATATTCATGTTGCGATAAAACCATACCTGAACGTTGCTTTAATATCTGCTCAAATAGTTTGACACCTTGTGTTAACGGATTACCTTTATAACCTGCACGGCGTACCGCTTTGGTATGTAAAACAGCATATTGAATAGATAGCGGCAATAAAAAAGCAACTGAATCTGTAGAATTGCCAAGTCGTTTGCCAAGAGTTCGATAAATGATAGAGGCAGCAAAAGGGATATATTTTTTATGGCGTACCAAGGTAAGTCCTAGCGCCGACAAGTAGGGTAAGTAGGCTGTTTTTTTCGAGTCGACCGCAGCTATTTTTTCTAGAATTGAAAAATTCTTCGGAATAGCATTCATAGCTTCCAGTAATCGAGTATAAATTTCGGCTTCCGGTAAAGTGTTTGCTTGAGCAGCCAATACGGGATGACGCAGGTGAAAACCATTCTTAGGAAATTCCAAGTTAAAACCAGTAAATTCCCATTTTTCAAACTGAGTATGAGCAGGCAAAATATAGTCGGCGAGTCTCGCGGTTTCTGTCATCGCAACATCAACTACCACCAACAAATCTAAGGCTTTAAATGCTTCCTCAAAAGCTGGTGTATCAGGATAGGTTAATAGTGGATTACAACTATCTACAAACACAGCACGAATTCGCTTTTCCCCTGCTTTTAGGATTTCATCGGGTAAAATATTAGGTGGAAAAAACCCAGAGATCGGGAACATTTTATGATAAACACTACGTCGATATTTTGGTTTTCTTTCATCCGTATCGGTCAAAATTGGAATAAACATGGTATGCAAATTATTGGTACCCTGTTTTCCAAAGTTCCCTGTCAGTAAGTATAAAAGCTTTTCTAAATAACCATTTAATGTTGTATTCAAAGTATGTTGAATACCTAAATCGATACGTACACAGCCTCTTTTTGCCTTTGAAAAATCTCGAACAACCTGATAAATCAAATCGACAGGTACATCAGCTTTAGCAATATAGTCTTCAATCGGGACATGGTTAAATGCAGCTTTTACTTCTTCAAACCCATGTGTATGCTGCTCAATAAACGCTGCATCATAAAGCTTTTCTTTAATAATGATTGCAATCATGGCCGACATTAAAAAAGCATCTGTTCCCGGTTTTAGCTGCACGTGAATGTCTGCTTGTTTTGCCGTTTCGGTAACACGCGGGTCGAACACCACCATGGTTCGGTTCGGATCTTTCTTAATATGTTTTAGCGTGTCTCGTGCGTTGGGAATACCATGTGCCTGAAACGGGTTCGTTCCAATAAAAAGTACGTAATCTGCATGTTCAACATCTTCTGTAGTATGGCAAGCCTGACTACCGAACAGACGTCCATTGAGCCAGAAATCACCTGTTTTTTCTTGGGCAAGTGAGTTATATGCATAATAACTTTTCATAGCCAATAAAAGTTGTCGGCCATAAGCTGCACCGAGGTGGTTACCCTGTCCACCGCCCCCAACCGAAGCAAAAGCAGTGCCGCCAAATTTATCTCTAATCTGAACCAATTGATCGGCAATTTCTTGTATCGCCACATCCCAACTAATTTCTTGAAACGAGCCATCTGGCTGGCGTTTTAAAGGTGCGGTCAAACGGTCTGCGTGTTGCTGGTAATGCTGTAATCTAGCAGCTTTTTGACAAATGTAACCTTGAGAAAATGGATGTTCAGGATTGCCTTTAATTTTGACAAACTGGTTATCTTTAATTTCTACGCTCAAACCGCAGTTTCTTGAACATAAAATACATGCGGTCACATCTGTTTTACTTTGCTGAGCAGCATCCATCATTTTTCTGGCTCCGTTTATTTTTATACATCTGGCTAGAATGAAAATAACAAGTTCCAAAATAGAACTTAAATTCTAAACAGTCAATAACTCAAAATTTAAAAAATGATTTCAGATTATCAATGTAAATTTTAAATCGATATGATTGAAGTTCTAATTTGTCGAAAAAATCTCTTTAAATGCTTTAATTTGTTTGTATTGTTGAAGTTCATCTAAAGAATTAATGCTATGGAAAAATAAGTTCTGCTTTTGAAAAATGGCTACTTGTGCATGTAAAAGTTTAAAGCAATTTTTTAAACTCAATTGTTGCTTATCAATTTGCTGCTCTAAAACTTCTAGACTTTCACGTTTTAACAAACAAAATGGGTATAAAGCATCTCCGTTAATTGAAACGTAAGCTGCCTGAGCCTGTTTATTTTTGCGAAGTGCGCTGTGTAATTTCGCAACGACTTGCGTAGGTATGTAGGTCACATCACAAGGAATAAACAAAACATAATCTGCTCGTACATGAGACCATGTGCTTTTCATCCCCATAAGCGGACCCAAAAAACCAGAAGCATCATCTTGAAAACATTTAATATCTGGCACAATACTTTGATAGATTGAATAGTCTCGATGACTATTCACCCAAATTTCAGATACTGAAGATTTTAGCTTTTGGTGAATCTTAAGAAGTTGCGTATCGCCATCGAATTGCTGCAACAGCTTATTTAAACCATTCATACGGCGGGCTTGTCCACCCGCCAGAATGACCAGATCAGTTATGGGATATCCCTTATTCACACTTCTACCTCTTGCTGGCAAGCTTTAATTAAGCCACGGATTTCAGGTAAACATGATCCACAATTGCCACCAGCTTTTAAACAAGCAGTGACCTGTTTTTCATGGGTAATGTTTTGTGTTTTTATTGCTTCGATAATTTTATTCTTACCTACTTTAAAACAACTACACACCAAAGGCCCATCATTATTGGTAGCCGACATTGGCATACCTGCTAGTAAAGCTTTACGGTGCAAGGCGCTCAAACGTTCTCGTTTAAACAGACTTGCTACCCAGTCACGGTCTGGCAATAAATCTGGCGGTGCAATATATAGACTTGCAATTACAATGCCATCTTTCAAAATAATACTATGGCTCAGCTGTGAAGAAATATCTTCTATGCTTAACCATTCAAAGGTTTCATCGGCAAATGGCAAAAAGCTTTTCAGATTCTTTTGAGTATCATGAAAAGTTTGGCGGTCTGCAAGTTCATAACGATTAGTTTTGACCATTTTGACTTTGGTCCACCATGCACAGTGATGGAGCGATTCTTGAATATGCGAATTGTATCCTTCACGAATATAGAGCACGCCTTGCCAAGTGGTATAGAACGGTTGAATAGTTACAGGCGTATGTTTGAACTCGGGCTCACCTGAAATTGCATCAACTTCTGGATTCACGACTTTACCAATACGCGCGTCAGATGCGACCTGTTCAGTCCAGTGAATCGGTGCAAAAATTTGCCCACGACGAACACCCGATGAGAATGTCACGCGTAGTACACAACTGCCCCATTTCGAACGAACTTCTACCAAGCCTTGATCACGCACGCCAAACTTCAATGCATCACTCGGATGAATCTCACAGAATGGTTCAGCACGATGACTGGTTAAATTTGGCGACAAACCAGTACGGGTCATGGTATGCCATTGATCACGAATACGCCCCGTATTCAAAATGAGCGGATAATCTTCTGAAATTGCATGTACCGGATTAATTGCAACAGTAGCAATCAATTTTGCCTTAGCATTTTTATGGCTAAACTGGCCCTTGCCAAACAGTTGTTGAACGGCTTTAGCGTCTTGTTTTTTATCCCATACTGGCCATTGCACTGGTTGCAGAGCATCGTACTCAGCAGTACTTAGGTTCATTAAACCTTTTAAATTGAAATAACGAAACGTATCAGTTTGCTCACGTGTATTGATGTTCGCATTATCTTGTGCTGACAAAGCCGCATGTTCATTGAAAATATCAACAGCACTATTAAAGTCAAAACCTTTAAAGCCTAATCTTTTCGCAACTTGACTCACTGACCACCAATCCGCTTTGGCTTCACCCGGTGCAGGTAAAAAAGCACGTTGACGTGAAATACGACGCTCAGAGTTAGTAACGGTTCCATCTTTTTCACCCCAACCTAAAGCTGGAAGCAAAATATCGGCGTAAGCCGTAGTATCGGTATCGGCACAGATATCTGACACCACAACCAATTCGCATTTCTCTAAAGCACGTTTCACCTGATCGGCATCTGGTAAACTTACCACCGGATTGGTTGCCATAATCCAGATGGCTTTAATTTTTCCAGCTTCAACAGCACGGAACAAATCAACAGCTTTTAAGCCAGCTTGAGTTGCAATAAATGGACTGTCCCAAAAGGTTTGCACTACTTTTTGGTGCAAGGGGTTATCTAAATCCATATGGGCAGCCAACATATTAGCTAAGCCGCCCACTTCTCGGCCCCCCATAGCATTGGGCTGGCCTGTCATTGAAAATGGTGCAGCGCCGAGCTTTCCAATTTTGCCTGTTAATAAGTGACAGTTAATAATGCTGTTGGCCTTATTCACACCCTGACTTGATTGATTCACACCCATTGAAAATAGCGTGATTACCTTTTCAGTCTGCGCAAATTTCTTAAAGAACTGTTGCATCTTATCGAGTGCAATTCCTGTACGCTTTGCCACATATTCCACATTAGCTTCTGGCTCGCTGCTTGCCAAAACCTCTTGCAAACCTTCAGTATAGGCATCCACAAAAGCCCGATCGGCATGACCATTTTGATATAAATATTGGAATAGTCCGTTAAACAATGCGACATCTTGGCCCGGTAAAATCGGTAAATGTAAATCCGCTTGCTCACAAGTACTGGTAAAACGTGGGTCAATCACCACAACAAACATATCCGGATTTTGGCTTTTAGCCTGCATAATCCGCTGATACAGCACAGGATGGCACCATGCGGTATTGGAACCAACCAATACCACCATGTCGGCATGTTCAAAATCTTCATAACTTGCAGGGACAAGGTCTTCACCAAAGCTACGTTTATGACCTGCCACCGCAGATGACATACAAAGCCGTGAGTTGGTATCGATATTTGCAGTGCCCAAATAGCCTTTTACAAATTTGTTCACCACATAATAGTCTTCAGTCAAAAGCTGACCTGAAACATAAAATGCAATGCTGTCACGACCATATTGATCGATACAAGACTGGAATTTATCGGCAATTTTATTGATTGCTGCATCCCATGTGGTTACAGTCCGATGTGGCTTACGACCAAACATCGGTTGAAGTAGACGTGTTTCTAACCCCAAAGTATCCGCAAGTCGGCTACCTTTAATACATAAGCGCCCAAAGTTGGAAGGATGCTCAGCATCCCCCTCAACTTGCACCACAGGTCCTTGAGGTTTTTGTTGAACGTTTACACTAACACCACAACCTACACCGCAATATGGACATGTTGTTTTAGTTGTTTTTGCAACATGGTCGGAGCTATCGATTTCAACGCTTGGAATACTATTCATAACTGCTCCTTTCCCTATTTAGCCTGCATTTTTTAATGCAAAATCTCGACCAAATAGCAGCTTATTTCTAAATGAAGAAACAGGAGTTTGATCTGCAATTAACTCTGCATACCACATGCCATCTTCAGTATCTCCAAACAATACTGCACCGATTACCCGATCGTTTTGAATGATAATGCGTTTATAAATCTGGCGTTTTTCATCATTCAGAATAATGTCTTCATAATCATCTTTCGGTTCAAAATTGCCCGCAGAGAATACATCGACTCCACTCACCTTTAACTGAGTCGGTACGGTTGGCGCTTTAAAAGTTAAGCTGCCGTGCTCTGCTAAATGGGTCGCGCAAATAAAAGCTTGGCCCCACAGTGGTTCAACCAAACCGAAAGTTTGACCACGGTGTTCGATACACTCACCCACGGCATAAATACTTGGGTCAAATGTTTGCATGGTGTCATTCACCAATACACCACGGTTACAACGTAATCCTGCACTTTGCGCCAAAGCAATATTTGGACGGATACCTACAGCAAACACCACAAGGTCAGCATCTAACACTGTGCCATCTTTCAAACGGATTTGTTTGACATGACCATTTTCATCACCGATTAACGCTTCGGTATTGGCTTCGGTAATGATTTGAATGCCTTTTTGCTCAATGCTATGACGAAGTAATTGACTCGCACGCCCATCAAGTTGGCGCTCCATAATACGGTCCATTAAATGCAATACCGTGACATTCATACCACGTTGCTTTAAACCATAGGCAGCTTCTAAACCCAGCAAACCGCCACCAATCACCACGGCGTTGGTTTTTGAACCACAGTATTCAATCATGGTGTTAACGTCATAAATATCGCGGAAAGTTAACACCCCTTTTAGGTCAACACCTTGAACTGGTGGAATAAATGGTGCCGAGCCTGTTGCCAGAATCAAACGGTCATAATCAACTGTCTGGCCTTTTTCGGTGTAAACCACTTTACGCGGACGATCAATTTTTACGGCTTTATCACCAGCAATAAATTTAATGCCTTTATCGTCGTACCACTTCGGTGGATGCAACATAATGTCTTCAATGGTTTTTTCACCCGATAAAACCGGAGACAACATAATACGGTTATAGTTACCCCATGGTTCTTCACCAATCACCGTAACTTCATAACGGTCTGGTGCCATATCAAGTAAATCTTCCAGACAACGCATCCCTGCCAAACCATTCCCGATCAGCACCAGTCTAAGTTTGTCTTGTGATACACCTGTATTGGTAATATAAGTTTTTTGCGGCACCGCGTTGACCCAAACACGGCCATCAATAATTTTGCTCGGATAAACCGCCAATTTTTGGTCTTTATCTTCTAAACAACGGCCCGTAGCTAAACTGAAATGTTGTTTATAAATTGGTGATGCAACAACGCGTTCGCCTTGTAAATCACCAATAATCCCGCGGCTCATCACATTCGCTTGGCTAAACGGATCTTTATTGCTCAGTACATAAACACGTTTTTCATGCCCCACACGGAAGATTGCAACCGCTTGTCCGCCCACTAGCGCTCCTGCACCAGTGTTTGGGGTTAAATCATCGAGTGCACAAACGTCAATCCATTGATCATCAGGAAGCATATTTTTGTCTTGTACAATATTCATAGAAACTCTCCTTTATGCTTCAACCATTGGAATGCGGTCTTCTGAACGTTCAGCTTCAGTTAATGGGCGGATTTGACCACGTTCAGTTGTAAATTGAATGTGCGGATCAGCTTGTTCATTTGCTCCTGCATTGATATAAGTCTGGAAGCGTTTACGAACTTCTGGGTTTTCGACAGCTGTACGCCATTCGTCTTGATATGTACCAATAATGTGTTCCATACGGCGCTCAAGCTCGGCAGCTAAACCAAGAGAGTCATCAACGATCACAGATTTAAGGTAGTCTAGACCGCCTTCCATGTTGTCACGCCATACACTGGTACGTTGTAAACGGTCTGCCGTTTGAATGTAGAACATAAAGAAACGGTCGATATAACGAATAAGTGTTTCTTTATCGAGGTCAGATGCGAGTAATTCTGCATGACGCGGTTTCATACCACCGTTACCACATACATAAAGGTTCCAACCCTTTTCAGTGGCAATCACGCCTACATCTTTACCTTGCGCTTCCGCACACTCACGTGTACAGCCAGACACTGCCATTTTCAATTTATGCGGTGAACGCAAACCTTTGTAGCGGTTTTCAAGTTCAATCGCTAAACCAACCGAGTTATCTACTCCGTAACGACACCAAGTGCTACCCACACAAGATTTCACTGTACGTAACGACTTACCATAGGCATGACCAGACTCGAAGCCCGCAGTATTTAACTCTTCCCAAATAAATGGAAGTTCATGAACTTGCGCACCAAACATATCAACACGTTGACCACCAGTAATTTTGGTGTATAAGTTATATTTCTTCGCAATTTGGCCAATCGCAATTAAGCCATCCGGAGTGACTTCCCCACCTGCCATACGCGGTACAATGGAGTAAGAGCCATCTTTTTGAATGTTACCCAAGTAGTAATCGTTACTGTCTTGTAGGCCTGCATGACTTGGCTTAAGTACGAAATCATTCCAGCAAGATGCCAAAATATTTGCTGCTGCCGGTTTACAAATATCACAACCTAAACCATGACCATGTTGATGAATTAAATCATCAAATGTCTTGATTTCATTGACACGAACCAAGTGATACAACTCTTGACGCGAGTACGGGAAGTGTTCGCAAATGTGATTGTTAACAGTCACACCTTGACGTTGTAACTCTGACTTCAATACTTGAGTCACTAATGGTGCACAACCACCACATGCTGTTGCTGCTTTGGTGCATTTTTTTAATGCACCTAAAGAAGTCGAACCATCGCTAATTGCTTGGCAGATGTCTGCTTTTGATACATTGTTACATGAACAAATAGTCGCGCTGTCTGGCAGCAAATCGACTCCGCTACCACCAGATTTTGCTGCTGATTGTTCAAAACCCGGCATGATTAAACTTTCAGGCACTTCCGGTAAAGCCAGACCATTCAACATCATTTGTAAAAGGTCGTTGTATTCTTTGGCATCACCCACTAAAACCGCACCAAGCAATTTGGTTTTGTCGGCATTTACAACAATCTTTTTATAAACCAGTGCATGTTCATCTGCATAGAAATAGCTTAATGCACCTGGGGTCATGGCATGTGCATCACCAACAGAAGCAACATCAACGCCCATCAACTTCAACTTGGTGCTCATGTCTGCGCCAGCGAAGCAATGACACTCTTCATCTAAAATGTGTTTTGCTGCAATACGCGCCATGTCATAGCCCGGTGCAACCAAGCCATAAATTTTATTTTGCCAAAGCGCACATTCACCAATGGCATAAATGTTTTGATCTGATGTTTGGCAATAATCATTAATTACAATACCGCCACGCTCACCAATCGCAAGCCCACTGTTGCGCGCAAGCTCATCACGTGGGCGAATCCCCGCAGAGAATAAAATCACATCAGTTTCAAGTTCACTACCGTCGGCAAACTTCATCACATGAGTGGTATTTACCCCAGACTCAATAGACTGAGTCGCTTTTTGTGTATGGACTTTTACACCTAAATCTTCAATTTTACGGCGTAAAACCTTGCCCCCTAAATCATCAATTTGAACTGCCATCAAACGTGGTGCAAACTCAACAACGTGTGTTTCCAAATCTAAATCACGTAATGCTTTGGCTGCCTCAAGTCCAAGTAACCCCCCACCAATTACTACGCCTGTTTTAGCCTTTAAACTTGCTGCACGAATAGCATCTAGATCTTCAATGGTACGGTAAACAAAGCAGTTCTCGCGGTCATTACCCGGAATTGGCGGAACAAATGCATATGAACCAGTCGCCAGCACCAACTTGTCATAGCTAATCACATCACCATGATTGGTTGTTACGGTTTGTGCAGTCGTATCAATCGCCACTGCTTTAGTATTTAAACGCAGGTCAATGCCATACGCATCAGCAAAATCAAAACGTGCTAAAGATAAATCTTTTGCCGATTTCCCTGAGAAGTATTCAGTCAAATGTACGCGGTCATATGCGATACGAGGTTCTTCTGCAAGAATCGTGATTTCCAATTCATCATCTGCTTTTTCTAAAATGGCTTCGATGAATTTGTGGCCCACCATACCATGACCAATCATTACCAATTTCATAGTGTTTCTCCTCAAATCACGTTGCTTTTAAGCTGCGTTCTTGCGTTCTCAAATAGACATTGTTGTTTTGCCTTGTGCTCTACCGAGAAACGTATCAACATCACAAAGCGTATAGCTGCTTGGAACCCATTTTTTCCACTCGTTGACGACACCCAATGCATAGCAAAGTCATAAAAACAAATAAAAAAAGCGAGCCCCCTCATACGGAAGGCTCGCATCGCTGAAACTGAAAAATTAGTTAATTCAGATGTAACTTTTTTATGCAATAAAAATAAAGACATAACCTTCACTCCGACTGAACGTAAATTTTCTGTGTGTACAGTTGCACTCACAAATTCGATCAGAACGGACATCGTTGGCCGTCTTTAAAACTTATGGTCGTCTTCGACCTGTAATTAATCAAGCATTTTGCATGCCAATTCTTTTTAAAATTAATATTAATAATTTTTTATTATTATTTTCAATAATTTAAAATACAACCCATTTTTATACAAAAAGAATATTTAATTTCCCCTGCACTATTGCTGCTCGTCTATATGGTTTAAACAAAAATAAGTCTTGCCACAAAATGAATCGCTTTTTTGCACCAATATCGATCAAAACAATGTTTTAGCATAGTAAAGGACCACTCATGCCTGATTTTTTGTTTAAATTCGAATGGCACTAATCTTGCTTAAAACTTATTAACAAAAAACGCGTCGAATTGGCGCATTTTCTTAGCCTGATTTTCTGAACTTATGCCAAAACTCAAAATAGCTCTTATCGATGATGATCATGCGCGGGCCGACTATATAAAAAATAGTCTGCTTGAAAATGACTTTGAAGTGGTTGCCTGCCTTACTTTGGACCACTTAAATATTTTTCGTCTTGAAGATTTACAAGCCGATGTCATCTTGCTCGATATGGATCATCCCCATCGTGACATTATTGAAAGTTGTGTGAGTAGCTATGACCTACCAACTGTTCTATTCACTAAAAATTCAGATAAAGACACCATCAAACAAGCTATAGATGCAGGCGTAACGGCTTATATTGTAGATGGCATAGACCCCGCTCGCTTACATACCATTTTAGAGATTTCAATTGAGCAATATAAAAAACATAAAAAGCTCGAAGGTGACTTAAAAGAAGCTCAAACCAAACTGGCAGATCGTAAAGATGTTGAAAAGGCCAAAGTACTACTCATGCAACTGCATGGCTTACCTGAAGACACAGCTTTTCAATTACTCAGAAAAAATGCCATGAGTCATCGTATAACGATTGGAGAAATGGCACGGCGTTTACTTGACGCTCAAAAATTACTAAATGATCAACTAAAGGATGAATAAATGAGCAAATTAGAAAAGACTCAATTGCAACTCGGCTATATTCCTTTACTTGATTGCATCGCTTTACTTTGGGCAAAGCAGCAAGGTTTCTTCGAAGAAGTCGATTTAGAAGTTACTTTAGTCAAAGAAGCATCATGGGCAAGTCTACGCGACCGTTTAGCTTTTGGTTTATTAGATGCTGCACATTGTTTATCTGCGATGCTCCCTGCAGCAGCAATGGGTGCAGACCAAATTGGTATTGCACTGCAAACCCCGCTCGTTTTAAGTAAAAACCGTGCTTTTATCAGCTTAAGCCAAAAATTAATTCATCAATTGGCTATTCAAGAAAACGATAATGCACAAACTACCGCCCAAAAAGTTACTCAATACATTGAGCAAGATCATACTCTTTCTCTAGCCCATGTATTTAAACATTCAATCCATCATTATTGTTTAAGAGAATGGCTTGCTTTGGCAGACTCTAGAATAGCTCAAAAGCTCAAACTCAAAGCACTTCCGCCACCGTATATGGTCGAAGCTTTAGATAACCATGTGATTGATGGTTTTTGTGTGGGAGAGCCTTGGAATACTCAAGGTGAACTTTTAGGTTTAAGTAAAATCGTCTGCTCAAGTCAAGACATTATTCCCAATGTGGCAGATAAAGTTCTCGCAGTAACTCAAGAATGGGCTGAACAACATCCTCACACCTTAGTTGCCCTTACAACGGCAATTATGAAAGCTCAAAAAGAATTGAGTAATTTAAAAGATTTTGCACCTGTCTTAAAGTTATTGGTCGAGTTTGGGATTGTCCGATTTCACTGTTCTGAAGAAGTGCATGTCGATAAATATTATATGATTCAAAATATTGTAAAACACTTGGTTAAAGAAAATGCTGCCCCACAACCTGAAGATTTCCACTGGCTATTTGAACAAATGCAAAAATGGGAGAAACTTCATTTATCCCCTGCTCAAATTATAGAACTAAGTGATCAGTGCATTAATCTCGATTGCTACAATCAAGCCAAGCTAAGAAATACTTAAATCATCATAAAAAAAGCTGTCTTTTATAACAAAGACAGCTTGAAAGACCCATAAGACAAATGCGTTATACGCATTACTATATTTAAAGGACTCAACCCATCCATTAAATATAGCTCTTATGGTTTCGATCATAACCAATTAAAACTTATCATTTTCAGACATTTCCATATCAATAACTGACAATTCATTCCTTTTACAGCCTTTTCATAATTTCGACAAACAACCAGAACTCCCCTAGATATCTGTCTATAATTTTGCTAACTTGATTATGTTACAAATTCAAAATGTGTATTTTGAGTTGATGAATTTGGGGGATGAAATAATGAGAGAAATCTCACACCGCGAAGTTTATGCACTGGTTGATATCAATAATTGCTATGTCAGCTGCGAACGACTTTTCAACCCTAAACTCATTGATAAACCTGTAGTTGTTTTATCTAACAACGATGGCTGTGTGGTCTCACGTAGCGAAGAAGCAAAACTTTTAGGTATTAAGATGGGAGTACCGTGGTTTCAAATTGAGAAAGATGCTTTAGAAGCTGGTGTTCAAGTTTATTCAAGCAACTACACTTTATATGCCGAGATGTCCCGTCGTTTTTTTGCTGTCCTCGGTGAGTTTTTCTCTCCAGATGATATAGAAGCATACTCTATAGATGAATGCTTTATTCATCTCACCCCTTACCTTCAATCTATCGATACCTCAGATTACTGCAATGAGGTGAGAAAAACTCTCCTCCAATGGTTAGGTTTACCTTGTTGTATTGGAATTGGATATTCAAAAACTCAAGCAAAGCTAGCCAATCATTATGCTAAGAAAATTAAAAGTTTTAAGGGAATCTGCAATTTCATCACCCTAGATCCATTAATTATGGAAGACCTCATGCAACAGACATCGGTCAAAGAAGTATGGGGAATTGGCTATCAATTGGTCAAACAGCTACAAAGTTATGAAGTGTACTCTTGCCTAGACTTAACTTTTGCCAATGAACATCATATGGCAAAGGCATTTTCTGTGGTCATGGCACGCACTATTCGTGAGCTAAAAGGCCAATCATGTATTGAACTTGACGATCCTGCCATTCCAACTAAACGGATTTTAGCATCACGAAGTTTTGCTCAAGCTTTATCCAGCATTGAGATTATTAAACAAGCACTTATTTTTCATCTTAATCGGGCGCACCGCCGTTTAATGAAACAAGAACAACTTTGTGCCTGCATTCAGGTCATGCTTTATGAGAAAACTGATAAGCCACCTTATAAAAAAGCCACTTCTCAAGCCATTGGTCTTCACTATGCAACAGATGATTTATGCATACTCACAAAAGCAGCAATGCAGCAAATTGATGTTTTATATAAAGAAAATAAAAGTTATATAAAAATTGGAGTATTATTTTGTGGTCTACACGCGCGTCAACAACACATTGATGATTTATGGCAACCTCTGGAACTTATTCATCAAAGACAACAATTGATGGAAACTTTGGGGACGGTCCGTAAGCGTTTTGGTAGTCATTATTTACAAGTGGGGTATCACTCGCGTAATCCATCTTGGCAAATGAAACAATGCCATCGCTCAAAAAACTATCTAACTCGCTGGAATGAAATGTTAACAATTGAAGATGCCCATACCGTCGTTACACAAAATACATGAACTGTTTTTGTCAATTCGGTTTAAAATAAGCTCCGTTAAATTACTTGAAATTTTGTCATTTTTTAACATTGCTAATTCGTCGCAAAATTTACAATATATAAGCCGAATTTGGTGTACCCTTTCTGCGACAATTAAAAGAAATTATAAAAAACTTGTAGAAACATATGCCATAATAAGCAAACTTTGCAGACATCTTGCAAAGATTATTTGCAACTTTAGAGCTGGAGCAATCTGAATGAGTTCGACCATTTTGGTAATTCATGGACCGAATTTGAATTTGCTGGGAAAACGCGAACCAGAAGTATATGGTCATCTTACCCTAGACAATATCAACCAACAACTTATTGCTCAAGCTAAACAAGCCTCTATTACACTAGATACTTTTCAAAGCAACTGGGAAGGTGCCATTGTTGACCGTATTCATCAGGCACAAACAGAAGGCGTAAAACTTATTATTATTAACCCTGCTGCTCTTACCCATACTTCAGTTGCTTTACGTGATGCCCTACTTGGCGTTGCCATTCCGTTTATTGAAGTACATTTATCAAATGTTCACGCACGTGAAGCGTTTAGACACCACTCTTATTTATCAGACAAAGCAATTGGCGTGATTTGTGGTTTAGGTGCAAAAGGTTATAGCTTTGCACTCGATTACGCTATTGAAAAAATTCAACCATCTAACCCAAACTAGTTCAGGAATAGTCACCCATGGATATCCGCAAAATTAAAAAACTCATCGATTTAATGATTGAGTCTGACTTGCAAGCGATTGAAGTTAAAGAAGGTGATCAATCGATCGCTTTAACTCGTCGCAATCCTGTCGTTGCTGCGGCTGGTGTAGCACTTCCAGCAGCTCCTGTTGCTGAAGCACCTGCTGCAAAAACTCCACGTGGAGCAGTTGAAACTTCTCCTATGGTTGGTGTGTTCTATGCTGCTCCAAGCCCAGGCGAAGCACCATTTGTTAAAGTAGGTCAAACTGTATCTGCTGGTGAAACTTTGGGTATTATCGAAGCAATGAAAATCATGAACCCTATTGAAGCAACTCAAAGCGGCGTGATTGAAGAAATTTTAGTGAAAAACGGTGATGTGATCCAATTCGGTCAACCTTTATTCCGTTATCGCGCGTAATACCTCGGGGACAACTATGTTGCAAAAAGTTTTAATTGCAAACCGTGGTGAAATTGCTTTACGAATTACCCGGGCTTGCAAAACATTAGGAATCAAAACTGTCGGTATCTATTCAGATGCTGATAAAGATTTGATGCATTTACGTTTCGTTGATGAAGCAGTATGTATTGGTCCGGGTGCAAGTAGTGATAGCTATTTAAACATCCCAGCAATTATTACTGCTGCAGAAATTACTGGTGCTGATGCAATTCATCCAGGCTATGGCTTCCTTTCGGAAAATGCCGAGTTTGCTGAAATTGTAGAAAGCTCAGGCTTCACATTTATTGGCCCTCGTCCAGAACATATTCGTTTAATGGGTAACAAGGTTTCTGCAATTGTTGCAATGAAAAAAGCTGGTGTACCTACAGTACCTGGTTGTGACCATGCAGTAACCATCCACAACGCTTTAGCTGAAGCTAAAGAAATCGGCTTCCCGCTTATTGTTAAAGCGGCAGCTGGTGGTGGTGGTCGTGGTATGCGTATTGTTGAACGCGTAGATACATTACTTGAGTCAGTTCAAGCAGCTCAACGTGATGCAGAAATGTGGTTCGGTGATGATACTGTATACATGGAACGCTTCTTACAAAAACCTCGCCATGTCGAAGTTCAAGTTTTAGGTGATGGTAATGGCCATGCGATTCATTTATATGATCGTGACTGTTCATTACAACGTCGTCACCAAAAAGTGTTAGAAGAAGCTCCTGCTCCAAATCTACCAGAACAAGCACGTGCTGATATTTTAGAAGCTTGTGTTCACGCATGTCAGCTCATGCAATATCGTGGTGCGGGTACATTTGAATTCTTGTTCGAAGACGGTGAATTCTTCTTCATCGAAATGAACACCCGTGTTCAGGTTGAACATCCTGTAACTGAAATGGTGACTGGTGTTGACATTATTGAGCAACAATTACGTATTGCAGCAGGTTTAGGCTTAGAACTTCAACAAGAAGATATTGAAGTGCGTGGCCATGCTATTGAATGTCGTATCAATGCTGAAGATCCAACAACATTCTTACCTTCACCAGGTAAAATTGAAAGTTTCTATGCACCAGGCGGTGCTGGTATTCGTTTAGATTCTCATATCTATCCTGGATACAGCATTCCACCTTATTACGATTCAATGATTGCAAAATTGATCTCTCATGGTAAAGATCGTGAAACTTCGCTTGCTCGTATGCGTCAAGCGTTAGACGAAATGATTCTTACAGGAATTAAAACTAATATTCCTTTACATAAAGATCTTATCTTGCAAGACAAAAACTTCTGTGAACAAGCAATGGACATCCATTACCTTGAAAAACACTTGTTGAAAAAAGTGGAAGAAGAAAAGAAAGCTGAAACTGCATAATATGCATAATAAAAAAGCCTCTTACATAAGAGGCTTTTTTATATCTATTTCAAATTATGGCAACATGCGACGTAGTGTTGCAAAACATTGCTCACCTTTAGCAGTTGAACAGAAATTGATGGTATGGTCATTTTTCCATTGCACAAAATATTGGGAAACATCCCCAGTCTGATCTTGCTGCTGACCAGAGCAATCAACTTTATTATTATCAAATTTAATTTGCATCACTAAGGCTGATAGCTGCTCTTTAGGGTCGTCCGATGGTTGGTATTCATAAATACCATATGACCATTCTTCACCGCTTTTAATCACCACATCATTACTACTACGGAAGTTATAGTACTCTACACATTTCTTATTATTTGGAATCTCCATTCCCCACAAGCCCATAATTTCAGGACGAGTAACAATACGTATAGCGTTAGGATTACTTGCAGTGCGAACAGGTTGTTCTGTTGGCTGTTGAGTCACTGTCTCAGCCATAGCAAAACCAGAAAAAGCCAATAATAATCCCATAATATAAATATTTTTCATAGATTTATTAATCATTAAACGCATGGGTTTAAGTTAGCACATTTTTTTAGAAAAACATTGTTTCATAACCATATAAAAACAATATTTTTCAACAGTAACGAACCAATACCTCTCTTCAAACACTTTTTATCTTTAACTACCTATAGCTAACAATTTTATTAATGTTCTCAATTAAGAAGCAGGTTTTTCAATTTTTTTAGGGAGCCAAAATACAAAGCACAACCCTAGAAGCACGACTAAAGCAGCGATCATAAAAATATGTTCACCAGTAAGAATTTTCCAATAATGTCCAGCCAAAATACTTCCAAACGCTACTCCAAGCCCCCACATGGTACTGTAGAAAGCTTGACCACGTCCTTGTTGCCCTATTGAAAAGTTTTGGAAAATAAGCCGCATTGCAATAAGGTGAAACAAGCCAAAACTAAAAGCATGTAAGCACTGTGCAAATAGCTGGCCTATAAAATAATGAGAAAAAACGGCAACCAATAACCAGCGTATACTTGTTAAAACTAAACATATGGCAACAAGACTTCGCCAAGAAAAATATTTAAAAAATGTGGCAGCAAATGCAAACATTACAATTTCAGCCATCACTCCCATTGCCCATAAAAAGCCAATTTCAGTCGTACTGTAATTTAAAGATTTTAAAAAATTGCTATAAAAACTATAAAAAGGTGCATGTGAAAAAAGAAGAATAAATTCAATAGTAAAAAAAGCAGCAACTTCTGGACGCTTCAACACGGGTAATAAAGGCTCTAAATGCTTTTGTGAAGTGGGAGCTCCCTCGGGTTCACGAATCGTAAAAGCCCAAATAAATGCAAGTGAAGCAATAACAAGTAATAAAATAGGCAACATAGAAATTGGAATAATTTCTAAAATTGCACCTATGGTAAATACACCTACAATAAATCCAACAGATCCCCATTTTCGAATTTTGCCATACAGTTTTGCTCTTTGGTCACCTAACCAAAATAAGGTTACCCCTTCAAACTGAGCTAAAATTGCATTTTGAAAAAAACTAAAAATAAGCATGAGCAAAGCAACAGATTGGAAGGTATTAGGAACTATAAAGATAGCCAACCATATGCAAGCTTCCATCCAAGTTGCGAGCCGCACCAGAAGCATTCTTTTACCAGATTTATCTGCGATCCAACCCCAGACTAAAGGCGCAAAAAATCGTGTCACAATCGCAATAGATGATAAAACACCTATCTGCTGATAGTTAAACCCTTGGTCTTGGAGATATAAATTCCAGTACGGCATAAATGTGCCAACAATGGAATAGTAGAAAAAGTAAAATCCACCTAATCTGGTTTGGATTGTAAGTGATGGGAGCAAGTGATAAACCTTTGTATTTTCAATAGGCTGAAATTCTAAATGGTTGCATAGGTATATCTACGTTTACCCTCACTTGTAGTTCAACAGTCTACAAATTTAATTTCAAACATTTTGTAGACTGCTCATTAGTTAGACAAAATAGATACTACTTACTGGCCGTCGCAATTCTATCATTTACATAAAAAACTCATAGCGTTATTCGCTACTCATAATAGAAAATATGAAAATACAAGATTTTCATTTAATAAATATTGATTAAATCTTGTCTTAATTTTCATAAATAAGTGTTTGTCCATCTTCAGGGATCTGTACACGATGAATAGCATTCATTTCAATAGAAATTTGCTTTATCTCCTCCCGCTTTACTGGACAATGGTTTAAGGCTTCAAGATGATTAGCAATCACATGTTTAGGTGAAAGCTTTATAAATTCACGTACTTCTTCTGTCGACATAAGAATTGGTTGCCCTGCATCCATTTGCGCTTGTCCTGCAGCAACTACAGCAATATCAGGCTGAAAGTTAAGCAAGGCATTTTTAACATCATTGGTCAGTACGGTATCACCACTAATATATAAAGAAGGTTCATTTGGCAATTCTAAATAAAACCCACAACCATTCGCCATCAATTTACTAATCCAGCCATGACCATGACGCGCTGGTATGGCAACTAATCTTCCTCCCAAAAACTCGATTTCTTCCCAGTAATCAACACCACCCTGAACATTTATCCCATATTTAGATAAATACGACACATCATTTTGAAAGGAATAAACAGGAATTTGCTTTTGAACAAGAAAGTCCTCACCCTTTTGGTCTAAATGATCAGTATGTTGAAATGCTTTTATTCCAAAAGTTTGGCTATGGGTAATTAAACAATGGGTAACTTTGTTTAATAATTCTTGGGCATTCAAAGGTAAATCGACTAAAGGATTCTTTTCAGCCTTAAAGCGGATGTATGAAAAAGCAGGAAGCGAACCTTTATCACCCAACATCGGATCAATTAAAATAAAATAAGGGCCAGTTTCAATAATAAAAGTTGCACTTCGCAAATGATGAATTTTCATAGCTATATAAATTATTTAATTATATAAAATGCAATTATAAACTATGAATTTAATAGAAATTTAATCATCTATAAATTATTTCTCATACTCACCCAAACAAAGGCTTAAGTTTGCCCCATAACCATAAATGAATATATTTTTCGACACTAATTCAATGTAGTCAAAATAGCCTACTTCTATCTTCTAATCTATTTATTTAAAAAAGCCTTTCTTACAATTGCTTAGATATACAAAACACCCTCATTCCTTAATTATTTTAAAATTTAAGAATAAAGTAGATATACTTCACACCAAAGTTTGTTTGATACTCCTCAACATGCCTCATACCCCTAGCTTTTGGCATAGTCTTTTTCGTCTTGTGCATATTTATGCTGGTATTTTTATTGCCCCATTTATATTCATTGCGGCATTTACAGGTCTTCTATATGCAATTACTCCTCAGATAGAACAATCAATCTATAAAGATACATTGTATGTTCAGCCTTTAAATAATAAAGATACCTACCCACTAAGCCAACAGGTTGAGGTAGCAAAAAAAGTGATGCCCGAATCTGCACAAATTACAGAAGTTAGGCCAGCTCCAAGCTCCACACAAACAACACGAGTTATTTTTTCTGATAAGGCTCATCATTTAAATAATGAAGCTGTTTTTGTAGACCCTTATACACTCTCTATAAAAGGTCAACTTTCAGTATATGGGACCAGTGGAGTACTTCCATTTCGTACCTTCTTAGATCAACTGCATAGTAATTTATTATTAGGGAAATGGGGACGTTTTTATAGTGAACTTGCTGCAAGCTGGCTTGGCATTTTAACTCTGACTGGACTATACAGTTGGTGGAAACGTCGTCAAAACTTCAAAATCAGACAAACAAATAAAAATAATTTATTAAAGTGGCATAGCTCTATTGGCTTGATCTTATTACCACTTTTATTGTTCATTGCGATTACGGGTCTTACATGGTCCCAATGGGCCGGTGATAATATCCGTATTGCTCGTCAATGGTTAAATTGGCAAACACCAACATTAGCCACAACTTTAAATAATGCGCTATTACCAAAAATGTCTCATGATGAGCATAAAGAACATCATGGCATGGTCATGGAAACTTCGAATATAGAAATCATGCCAACTGAATTCGACTCTGCATTAGCAATTGCTAGAGCAAATGGAATTCATTCATCACAAATACAAATCAAACCACCAGTTGATGCAAATCAGGCTTGGACTGTTACTGAACTACAGCGCAGATGGCCAACACAAGCAGATAGTGTGGCTATTGATATACATCAACAAAAAGTCATCGATAAATTAGCTTTCAAAGATTATTCATTATTTGCAAAGCTTACACGCTGGGGAGTCGATGCTCATATTGGCGTGTTATTCGGTTGGGTCAATCAGCTTATACTGGCTTTATATGCACTTGGGCTATGCGTCATGATTATTTATGCATATAAAGCTTGGTTTAAAACATCTAATTTAAAACTTACGACTAGCCATTTTGTTAGCCAAACTTTATTAGTATGGAAGCGTGCAAGCAACCAACAAAAAATAATCACGGCACTTACACTTATTATTTTAGGAATTAGTTTGCCCATCTTCGGTTTTAGCTTATTAATCACACTGTTTATATTGCTAATACGAAAACAAAGCTCTCTAAAAACCAACTAAAACTTATGATAATTGCCAACTCACCTCCTTAATTAAGTAAATAGTGAGTTGGCAAATAATTAATAAGTCACTGTAACAACTATGCTATCTGAATAGTTACCAGGCGTACTTGAAATAGAAGTCCCTTGTGGAATTTTTCCATATACATTTGAAATTTGACTAGTGCCAGACCCTGTCTTTGCTACCCCTCCAGAACCACCCACCGTTGTTATTCCTCCTGTAGCATCCCACACTGTACTATAAGCAGAATCTTTGTATAACTGATAAGGAATGTATTGACTGCTTCCATTGGTCATACGTCTAAATCCACCGCTTATACGATTATTGCCGTCCCCCAAATAAATGCTATAAGGTGTTCCATTGTTGCAAGTTGCATTAATCGCACCTTGAGCGGTGTAGTCACGACTAGTCGTACTCACATCGTCAATATTGCCAAAATCAACATTTGATGTGGAATCTAACTGACAAAAACTCGGTACAACATAGTTAGCCGTGATAGACGTATTACCTGAGTCCCAACCACCACCACTATTACCTTCACATACAGTGCTTGAGCTTGCTTGCATATCCCAATAAAGCTGAACTGTACCCGTATATGTTCCTTTAGGATAGGCAACTAACGTTCCCGATCGGGCTGGTACTTTTATATTAACTGAGTAGCTAACAATATTGTTTGTAGCGACTGTTCTCACGGGTCCATACCAAACATTTGACGTTTGATTGGTGGTAGTCGAACCTGCCCCACCTACAGTTGCCGTAACCGTATAAGGTAACGTCACACTACTATTCGCGGTAGTAGCCCCCGTAAATACTGTTTTCATGCACAAATAGGGTGATATTTCTGGGGTAGTCTTCCCACCAATACAACTAATCGTTCCCGAGAAATTAATAGTTGCATCACTATTAATCGTTGCTGCTGTATAAGTATAAGTACTATTTGTGGTTCCAGTTACCGTGCAGGCAGCATGTGCCGAACTAAAAAATGCATAAAATACAAATAAAGATAAGGCAACTAAACTATACTTTATTGCTGATGAAAACTTTTTAGCGACCATCCAGAAACTATGACTTACAACACTTATTGACATACATAAGGCCCCAATTTTTTAGCACTGTATTGCTTACTTTCATAAGTGAAATTAATTTGACAAGTGCCATGATCGAGAAGATCTACTTCAAGTTTGTTTTGTTGTAATAAGTTGGGAACGAATACTTCACCATCGTAGCCCACCACAGCATCTTGTTGCCCATTAATTCGAACGTTATAACCCGGTAATAATGGTGAATTGTTTTTATCAACAACTTTGACCAATCCTGAAACAACTCGATGAGCACCAAAGTCAACAAGAGTACCTTGGCGATAGCCCACTAGTGCTGTTCGGTTGGTCGTTGTCACATCCCATTCCAATGGTAAATAAGATGGATCTAGATAGATATGATGGGATTGATACGGTCTTAAGTTCGCGATTAAGAATCTTCCAGACTTATCAGTCTCTCCTAAATTTACCCCACCATTGATAATCTGGCTTTGCGGTCCCGCATTGGTGACAACAGCATAACCATCTCCAATTTCATTGGCCGCAAAGACGCGTCCTGCTGCCGCAACTAATGATCCTGTCGCTGAAAGTGCAACTTGGTCATTGTCTCCAATTCGGTTATAACGACCTGTTAGGTACGCAGCTCGTGCTCGGTAAGAACCATAGATCGATGCATTATTGTTATGTGCATCCTGATCTCGCTCAACATATCCACCCCATCCAAATGAACCAATTTGTGGATCGGTAAATCCATTTATTTCTTGTCTGTAGGTAGTTTTACCGCTGTCATTAGTGAAACTTGTAATCGCATTCACTGTGGTAGATGGTGTATAGCGAAGCGCAAAGTAAATGCCATAGTCCTTATGGTTTTCATAATCTTTATAAGCTGAACTATAAAAGCCCCAGTTCTTGTTCAGACTCCCGCTTAAGTTAGCAGATAGCAACTTATACGAGTTATCACTATATTTAATTTGGTTGTAGCCGACATAAACGCTATAGCCTGTATAAAAGTTATAGTTAATCCCTGCCCTAAATACTTCATCCGCCAGTGCACTGTAGCTCAAATAATTTTGTGGCTCCGAAGTAATCTGATTCTCTTTTAAATATCGAATTTGAGACACACGGGCTAAGTCAAAGTAGTTATCGAATACTTTGCGGTAACTGGTATTAAACGAAATATTCTTGCTAATACGCCCTTCTAAACCAAGCAAGGCAGAATAGCCGTTCTCATCCTTATACTGGCTTGCTGCAATGTCAGCATTAATCACTCCAACACCAAAAACATTCTTGGCAAAGCCTGTTCCCACGTTGGAAAGACCATCTGTGGAAGCTTCTGCACCACCGCTTAAAGTCAGTGAGTTGCTGTAGCCGTATCGAATCGCACCCGACGCAAAGGTGGCATCATCATAATCGTTTGAATACAGCCCATAGTTATAGCGCGGAACCCCAACATCTACTGAAAACTCATTGATGCCCTTTGCCAGAATCTTCGATGAAAAATAGTAAGGCTTTTTAGTAATAGTTTGCTGACCTGTCGCATCGGTGGTCACCAGCGTGACTTCATTTCCTGAAATAAACGGGAGCTGTTTAATATCAAAAGGGCCTGAAGGAACAAGGCCTGAATAAATCTTTTGCTGGTTAATGTATAAATCAAGTGTTGAAGGCAGTGCCGCCGAACCAGAAAACTGCGGTAATGCCGAGGTAACAATATCCCCTCGCTGGGTATAGGCACTGGACCACTGCAAACCGGCAAGACGTACACTACTGCCCCAGTCAGAGCTATTGGAAATAAAGTCACCTAGGGTATAGATCCTGACTTTTTCAGGGTCTACATATTGCCATTTACTTTCCAGACGTACCCACTTTTCATGGCTATAGCTATTTTCATTACTACCGTTGTATAAAACGCCTGATGAAAAATTACCAAGCGCGCTGTTAAAAATCCCTTCTGCCGAACCTGAGAAAATACTCTCATCATTGGTTATGGTGTGATACAGGCTGTAATTCAGGAGTGCCGCATTTAAGGGTTTCATTTTTAGCAGACTAGAGCTAGTGGTCTGTTGACCAGTTAAGTCAACTGAGTAGTCCGTTAACATGTTTGACGGAACTTGTAAGTTTAGAGACTGCTCATTTTCTAAGTACTTAAACTGAATTCCTTTAAGTTCGTTAATACACACCCATTGGCTATCAGGGACATGCTCATCCATTTTTAGCCTTAAAACTTTTAAGTCACGAGCGCGAACATATAACTTTTTATCTTGATTCTGACGTACCGAGATTAAGTCCGTAGAAGTATTTGAGTTAACAGAAATATTTAAAAATAGCTGTACATATCCTTTATCAGAGCTAGAACCCTGATAAGAAGAATTTGCAACTTCAGGAATGCTTGGTAAAGCGGCATTGGTGCTATCTTGCAATGATTCAGCAAAAGCATAAACCGGCAAGTACATAACACATAAAGCACTTACGAGATATTTCATATGTGCCTCTTTATAGAGATGCTTGCTTACCGTTAATATTCAGTGAAATATTATATTTATGACTAGCTTGGAATTTAAAATCTGGGCTAATGTTATAGTTTCTTGATTTTCCGGAAAGAATATAACCATTTACGGTATTTACTTTAATCGGATAACTTTTATTTTCAGTCGTATCGACAAGTATTAAATTATTTAAAAGTGCATGGCGATTGCCAACATTACTTATCGTAAGGTAAGCATTATCTTGTTCTTGTTGTATAAACCAATTCAGTTTCGTAATTGCATCTTTATTGACTACAAACACAGGCAATGATGAGCGAAGCAATACATTTACACCTTGAGACGCTTTGCGGCTATCAACAGGCTTTGGTAATTCATCAATAATAATACGATAGGTTTTTTCACCAGAAATAGGCTCTGGCTTAATTCTCACTACCCGTAAATTATAAGAATCATTCGGTTGTAATTTTAAAAAAGGCGGGCTAATTGCAATATCATCTGTAGGTATTAATTGATCTTGCCCGGCATTTTGAGTCCATTCAAATATACGTACTTGTAAATCAGCACTTTCATTTGACTGATTATATAAACTAATTGAGGATGCTGTTTGATCACTCAATATTTCCACATTTACGGGAGAAAGACGTATTGAGGCAGCATTTAGCATACTAGGCAAAAATAATAATAAACTTGTAACAACAAAGATATTTTTTCTCATAACTTGCCCAGAACAACTTTTCTCAAATTAAGCTAGCTCTTTCAAACAAGAGCTAGCGACAACAGCGAATTGAACTTATTTTTAAATTAATAAGTTACAGTCACAGTTACTGTGTCAACATAACTACCTGCACTCGGTAAAACCGAGCCAGCAGGAATACGACCGTATACATTCACTGTTTGTACCGCACCCGTACCTGTCCCGCTGTATGCTGTTGTTGAAATACCGATTGCTGTTGCACGGTTAGTGTCAGAGAAAAGGTTATAAGGGATATATTCGTTACTTGTTGCACCGCCAATCATACGGCGTTGAGTAGTTTGAGCATTTTTTCCTGCATCAAAAGCCAAAGTCCATGGCACAGTGTTGTTACATAGAACTTTAATTGCAGTACCACCTGTAGTAGTCGTATCTGCATCTACGTTGCTAGCAAGAGAACTTAAAGTACCAAAATCTAAAACTGCATTAGCAGTTGTACCTGTAGCTGAAGTATTGAGTACACAACTATTTGTAATTGTAGCCTTAACAGTTAATGTACCAGTAGCCGTTGCAGCATTTGCGGCATTGATAGACATTAAACCCATAGCAATTGCTGATAAACCGATGAGAGATTTTTTCATGATTGAAAACCTTTTTACATTACGCCAATAAGAATTAATAGATGTAAAAACTAGCCTTCCCCAATCCAATCACTAGCTTTTTCGACTGTTTTTTCAAAGCGTCATTTTTTTACTCTACTGTCCGCGCATCATACAAAAAAACAACAAAAATACTGATATTAATTTCATTTTAAATATCTATTAACAATTCAAAATTCGATGGATTTCTCAATTATGTGTTTTTATATGGTCTATACCACTTTTTATAGAAATTTCCGGTAATTTTAATCACTTTTTTATTAGATTTAATAAAAAATGATAAAATTTCATTAGTTAAATTTTACCATCATTTTTTATAGTTTATCATTTATTAAAATTTCGCTTCCTCTAGAAGAACAAAATTTAAGCTTTTGTTTGTTCTATATATTTTAAATGAATAAGAAAGTAATATTCTATGAATAAGAATTCTAAGTGGTTAGCTTTAAATTGAACTGTTTTTCTTAAATTTTATATAGTAAGAGTGACTTACCTTCAGCAAAGAAGAAAAATATGTCGCTTAAGTATTTCTAAAGACTAAATGAAAAATGAAACCTAAAATTCCACCTACCATCGCAAAGCCCAGTTGAACATATGCTTTGCCATACCAAGCAAGCCGATCTAATTGATAATTTCCGTCACTCACATTAACCATCCACATATTCTTGACATCCCAAGTATGGAACCCTTTAGGACGTTCTGCGAAAAAATCAAGAATAGGTGTAAAGCCTAAAATAAATAAAATGCCTAACAAGGGGTAAACGATACAACCTGGGAAAATAGGTTTCTTTTTCTGTTCCATTGCATCAAATATGATGGCAGCCGCAACAAGTAAGGTTTCAACTAAAGCCACTTTCCTAAAAGTTTCAAAATCATAGCCAAGATAAAACATTAAAAACAACAAAAAAATATCAGTAAAAAAAACAGAAAATGTTAATAATTTCCAGCTCATTTCAAATCCTTACTTAATTTTTTTAAAATGCTATATAGTTGTAATAAAATCTATTGAAAATACACTTTCAATTGACAAATACTATCAAAAACCGTTTAAAAAAGCACAAGATGATCAGTTTAAAAGCTAGCTTTTTGATCAAGTGATATGCAAATCTTTTTTTGAATTTGAGCAATACTATAAAATATAAAAATATACTTAAAATAAAGGATAAATTTATATGATGAAAAACTAGTTTTAATCAACTTTTCCAAATAATATTAACTTTAGTCAACGCTATAGTCCAAATAATAACTTTAGCTATGAAGTTTATAATCTATATCCTAATTATAAAATTTAATCATTTCTATAATCTACTCAATATTATATTTGCTGAATGTCTGGTCATAACAAGCAAAATATCATTGTCACTTTCTAAATATATTCGTTTAATATCGTTCTATACTTTTTTACAACTAACAATTTCCTACTTGTAGTTTGAGCTGCTTCTTGGCAAGGTATGTGCCAGTAAAACATTAGGAATTTGTTCACATATGGCGAGTCCGGCACAAATCATTCGACATAAATTTCTCAATACATTCTTTTCACGCCATTCTCTCTGGTTCTTGTGTATTTTTACCGCACTCAGTATCACGTGGTTTAGAACCGTATATACCCCTCATAGTATCTATTATTTTATTTCAGACACACTACTCAATGGTTTATGGGTAGTCACTAGTGCATTGAGCCTATTGGGTTTATATGACGTCTTACAAAATAGACACTCTATCTTAAGAAATTACCCAATTATGGGCCATTTCCGTTTTTTATTTGAAGATATACGTCCTGAAATTCGCCAATACTTTATTGAAGCCGATCAAGATGCCCTACCTTTCTCGCGTATGCAAAGAAGCTTAGTTTATCAACGCGCTAAAAATGAAAATGCGGATAAACCTTTTGGCTCAATCATTGATGTATACCAACAAGATTATCGTTTTATTGTGCACTCAATTAGTCCATGCCCACCGGCAGATCCTAAGAGTTTTCGTATTCAAATTGGTAATGCACAATGCCTTCAACCCTATAGTGCATCCATTATGAATATTTCTGCCATGAGCTTTGGTAGTTTAAGTGCGAATGCAATACGTGCATTGAACAAAGGAGCGCAATTAGGTGGTTTCTATCACGACACTGGTGAAGGTAGTCTCAGCCCTTATCATTTAGAAAATGGCGGTGATATTGTTTGGCAAATTGCCAGTGGTTATTTTGGTTGTCGAACTTTAGATGGGAAATTTGACGAACAAAAGTTTGCTAAACAGTCTCAATTGCCACAAATTAAAATGATTGAGTTGAAACTTTCACAAGGTGCTAAACCTGGTCATGGCGGTATTTTACCTAAACATAAAATTACTGCTGAAATTGCCGAAATTCGTGGCGTTTCACGTGACCACGACTGTATTTCACCCGCAAAACACTCTAGTTTTTCAACACCAATTGAAATGATGCATTTCTTACAAAAGCTGCGCACATTATCTGGTGGTAAACCAGTTGGTTTTAAACTGTGTATTGGCCAACCATGGCAATTTATGAGCATTGTAAAAGCAATGCTGGAAACAAAAATCGTTCCAGATTTTATTGTGGTAGATGGCTCTGAAGGTGGTACTGGTGCAGCACCAATTGAGTTTAGTGACTATATTGGCACCCCATTACGTGAAGGCTTACGTTTTGTACATAACACGCTTGTAGGTGCTGGACTAAGAGACCAAGTTAAAATTGGTGCAAGTGGTAAAATTATTAGCGCATTTGATATTGCCAGTACTTTTGCATTAGGTGCAGATTGGGTTAACTCAGCACGTGGTTTTATGTTTGCGGTAGGTTGTATTCAAGCACAAAGTTGTCATACCAACCAATGTCCTGTGGGTGTAGCAACTCAAGATAAAGACCGTCAAAAAGCACTACATGTACCTACTAAAGCAGAGCGCGTATTTAATTTCCATAAAAATACATTGCATGCTTTATCAGAAATGATTGCTGCTGCTGGTTTACGCCATCCTTCAGATATTAAAGCTCATCATTTGGCTCAGCGTGTAAATGACCGTGAAATCAAGAACTATGCTCAATTGCATTTCTTCTTGAAAGAAGGAGAACTTTTACAATCTGAACTAAAAAATGATGATGATAATTTCTATTACCGTATGTGGAATATGGCCGATGCCAATCATTTTTAATTTAAATTAGATTGATTATTTGGGCATCATCTTTATTGTGATGCCCTTCTATTTTCTAACTTATTATGTGATTTTTATTTAAATAAAATTCTGTTATTAATTTGTCTTTGCTATATTTTTCACCTACTATAAAAGTATAAATAATATACACACTTTAATTTTATTAAATAAATATCCTCAAATTGTTATAACAAGAAGGTGTTCACTCATGTTAAAAAAAACATTCATTCCCGCTTTTATTGCTCTTGCTGTTGGTTTAAGTAGCTATGCAGCCGCTTGTACACGTGCGGTATATTTAGGCAATGACCAACATGTTATTACAGCCCGCTCAATGGACTGGAAGGTTGATACAGGCACGAATTTATGGATTTTGCCGAGTGGTGTTGCTCGTGATGGGAGTGCAGGACCAAATTCAATAAAATGGACGTCTAAATATGGCAGCGTTATTGCTACAGGTTATGAAGTTGCTACAACCGATGGAATGAATGAGGCTGGTTTGGTCGCTAATGTCTTATGGTTAGTCGAATCCCAATATCCAGATGTAAAAAAATCTAATAAACCATTATTAAGCATCGCAGCTTGGGCACAGTATGTACTCGATAATTTTGCAACCGTTGACGAAGCCGTTAAAGCTCTAGAGAAAGAGCCCTATACAATCGTGACAGATAGCGTTCCGGGCGAATCAAGGCTCACAACACTCCATTTATCTATTTCCGATAAAACAGGCGATAGTGCAATCATTGAATATATTGGCGGAAAACAAGTGATTCATCACAGCCGAAGTTATCAAATTATGACTAATTCCCCTACATTTGATAAACAGCTCGCACTTGCTGAATATTGGAAACAAATCGGCGGTACCGTTATGCTTCCGGGTACTAACCGTGCTTCTGACCGTTTTGCACGAGCATCATTTTATATTAATGCAATTCCAAAAACTGATGATATGAAACAAGCTCAGGCTTCTGTATTTAGTGTTATTCGGAATGCCTCTGTTCCATATGGATTAAATACACAAGAAGAGCCTAATATTTCATCGACTCGCTGGAGAACTGTTGCAGACCATAAACAGATGCTTTATTTTTTTGAATCAGCCTTATCACCAAATGTATTTTGGGTCGACTTGAAGAAAATAAATTTTAAAGATGGTAAAACGCGTAGACTGGATCTCGGTCCCGAGCAAAGCCATATCTATGCTGGAGATGCGACTTCTGACTTTAAAATTGCAAAACCATTTACTTTTTTAAGCCCCAAAACTCTTTAATGAAGGGTAAAATTTATCATCTCTAAGATAAATAATATTAAACGTGCTTTCTTGGAATTACATTATGAAAAAAGCCCTATTTTTATTAGGTACTTGTTTACTTACAGCAGCTTGTAGTACGACTTCGTATAAGTCTAATACCACGACAACAACATCTGAGGTAAAGACAGCGGGTCAGCTTAATTGCTTACCTACAGAACTTTGTCCAAGCTTACTCGTTAAATGGAATGAGCAACAGAAAAACCAAGTCCGTGTAGATGTACATTTAAGTAGTAGTTATAACTTCTATGATATTAATTCATTAGTATTTGATATTGATGGGAAACAATTCAGTTATAAACCAGCTCAAGCTACTGAGAAAACAAATGTCAGTCGCCTTGTTCCTAAGCACTCGACGACATACTTTATTATTCCAAGTCAATTCTTACAGGAATTTAAAAACGCGAAAAATATTAATGTATTAGTTAAAACTGATAAAGGTATTATTGAGCGAAATATGTATTCACCGCAAAAGCAATCTTCAGTATATAAAAATTTCGTAGAACTTTATCAAAGCTTAAAATAATCATCTGATTTAATTAACTGATGCACTCAATCTATTGACTAGAGTGAGTGCATTAATCTTTTAATAATAAAAATGTTTCGGCTTAGCATGTAAAAAGGCTGGAATCAAACCAGTTAAAGCCGCACGAATATCTGCACGTTCATTAATTAATTGGTGAGACCCCTCTTCAAGCATTAATAATGTTTGAAGTCTAAATTTACGGCGAATAAACTCAATGTTATAACGCCAGTCTACCGTTTGATCTAACGCTCCTTGAGCCAACCAGACAGGAATACGGCAAGCTGGTCGTTCTTCCATTTCCTGCATCCATTTTGACATTGCCAAAATCCAGTCCATACCCATCATGCGTGGCTGTAACGGATCTTTTAAACGGATAAATCTTAAAAATTCAGGGTTATGGTTATTGCGTCGAAAGTGTCTAGGAACCTGACGCTTTATGCGGCGAATAATGCCGAGTCCTACTGGATTATGCCACCATGCAGTTTTAGCAGGTCGAATTAATGGAGAAAGCAATAAAACTCTATCAACAATTGGGTCTTGTCTTTTTTCGGCATATTCAAGCAAGTGATGCATCCAAATTGCCCCACCTGTACTTTGGCCTATACCTACCCAAGGTTTAGGTAATTGATCTGCATGTTTAACATACCGATAAACAGCCATTAGAACTTGCTGATAATGATCAAAATTTTGAATACTTGCTGGTGAACCATTGCTCAAACCATGACCAGGTAAATCATAGGTAATGACACTAAAGCCTTGTTCAAGTATTTCACGAATGATGGGTTGATATATCCCGCTATGCTCAAGATAACCATGTAACAAACATACAGTTCCCTGTACTTTATCTACTTTAGGCTTAAAAACTTGGACATGTAGACGAAATAGAGGCATTTGAACATAGCCTTGCCAATGGTCACAGTCGAGCAAATGCAAACCATATAATTTTCGGTATGCTAAAAGTTCACGAGAAGGTTCTTCTAATGTATTTAAATTAAGTGGACTTAAAACTTGCGGAGTGAGATCACGGTTAGGCACCGGTAAATCTAATTGTTTTAATACGGCAGGATTGAGAAATGGAATCTCAGACATTAAGGCACCTCTCGACAATCACTTGAACCAAATAACATGTCACGAATTGTCGCAAGTAATTCATAATTTGCACGACGACTATGATCGTAGTTTTGTGTACTTGGTTGCCAACGTGTAAGTACTGTTGGCATTGGGGCAATCACTGGAATCGTTTCGATGCCATTCAAAGCAAATAGACGGCGCGTACGCGGCATATGATATTCATCTGTGACTAACATCACCGTAGGTGCACCACCTTTTTTTTGAAGCAGCAATGAACTAAAGCGAGTATTCTCACAAGTATTCATACTTCTTTGTTCTAATAATTTTGCATCAACGCCACGTTCTTTCAACCAAGCCTGCATATAAGGAGCTTCAACACCACTTAATACAATGGGTAAATGGTTTTGCTTTTCAACTTCTAGCGTTTTTTCCAGTCTTAATCGTGTATAGCTGTTAACTACAATATCTTTACCATTTTTATCTAAAGTTAAACCACCACCTAACACCACAATAGCGTAGGGTTCTGATAACTTTTTAGGTTGAGTCGGTAACGGATTTTTACGGACATATTCAACTTTCTGCTCAGGCTCACTTACCGCTTTCTGATGTTCAGGTACGACAGGTTTTCTGGCTAAAAACTCAGTATATTGTTCGGTAAGCGCTTTGTTTTCAGAACTATTAATAAAAAGTGCCTCATCAATAGGACTACTTGCTTCATCAGCAGCATCAATTTCTGAGTTTTTAGCAACTAGAGGTACACTTACAGCTGAGGTGTCGTCCTCTTCTTCCTGCTCTTGTTCTTTTTCTTCTAAAAGAATAATTTGCTGCAAAGCTTTATAGTTTTCTTGGATGTAGCCCAAGTCTGCTGTCTTTTTTTCACGTATCGCATCTTCGGTCAGCTTTAAATAAGCTTGACGTGCAATCCATAAGTTTGAACCTGGCTCTAAGTTATCGTGTTCACTTAATGCAGCTTGTCGCTGGCTTTCCGCTGCCACTTCATTCACATCTACCGGAACAAAATAGTTAAGTCCAGCTACAATAAGTTTTGAGTAAAATGGCGAATATAAAAAAACCACGAAACAGCCTAATAGTACAAATAACACAGTAACTACTTGTACAAAACGTACCATCAAGTGTACTTTTGGCATAGACCTATTCCGTATGATTTTCAATTAAACCTAAACTGTTATAAAGCACAGGCTCTGGTTCTAACATAACATGGAACCGCTGATCAACATCATGTTGTACAGCTTGATAAGTTTTCTTTACATCAGCAAGAGATGCATTGGCATAATTCACCAAAACCAACGCTTGTTTGTGAAACATCCCCACTACACCAAGTTGTTTACCTTTCCAACCTGCTTGATCAATTAACCAGCCCGCTGCAATTTTAACGTTGCCATCGGCTTGAGGATAATGTGGAATTGTTGAAAATTGTGTGATTAAGCGTTCAAATTCTTGAGCACTTACAATCGGATTTTTAAAGAAACTTCCTACATTTGGATATTCTTTAGGATCGGGTAATTTACTTTGGCGAATATGGATAACCTGATTTTGTAAATTCTCGGCAGTTAGGTTGTCTCCAACCGCTTGCTTTAAATCACCATAATTCAGCTTCAAATGAGCTTGTTTGAGTAATTTAAAGGTAACATGCGTAATGATATAACGCGTCGGATCATCTTTAAAAATACTATGTCTATAAGAAAAATGACAATCAGCCGCCAAAATTGATTGGGTCTCTTTAGATTTACGGTCATAGACTTGTACTGACTCAATAAACTCTCCAACCTCAACACCATAAGCACCAATGTTCTGTACAGGTGAAGCACCGACTAGGCCCGGAATAAGGGCTAAATTTTGCAAGCCAAACCAGTTTTGCTGTGTGCTATATAAAACAAAATCGTGCCACACTTGCCCTGCACCTACTTTGACACGAACAAAATCCTGATCTTCAGATAAAACTTCTATACCCTGAATATCAAGATGAATGACTAACGCATTAATTTGCTGCGGTAGCAACATATTACTACCGCCAGATAATACAAGTACATTTAGCTCATGCGCTTTAGCAAAATCTAAAGCTTCTTTAATGTCTTCAACAGACGTGATCTTAGTATAATGAGAAGCTGTTACATCTAAACTTAAAGTATTGAATGGTTTAAGCTGTACTTGATTTTGAATTTGCATTGTATTGATAAACCTATTCTTAAACATTCAATTGTTTTTTTAAGACATTAATCCATGCCAGAGTACTTGATTCACATTGATCAAGTACGCGCTCAAAGCCATCATCGCCGCCATAGTAAGGATCAGGCAAAGCTTGTTTTGGATATTGAGGATCATGTTCACTCATTAATGCTACTTTTGCTCGAATTTGATGGCTACCAAATTGAAAGATAGCGCTTTGTAGCAAATCATGAATATCTTCAAAGTTCTGATGATCCATTGCCAAAATCAAATCAAAATCTAAAAAGTCTTGAGTTGAAAGTTGTCTGGCACGTAAAGATGATAAGTCATAGCCTCTTTTCTTCGCATGCAGTTGGCTACGCTGATCTGGTGCTTTATTTGGATGATAATTGCTCGTTCCAGCTGAATCGACAATCACATTAAGTTGATGTTTATCACAATAATGTCTGAAAACAACTTCAGCCGTGGGAGAACGGCAGATATTTCCTAAACAGACACATAACACCTTATACTGCGTTTCCATTAGAAATTTATTCCAACCACTTGAATTACATATGAATAAGTATTTTGCACGTAAAATCTTGCAAAACCCTGACTAAACTATCAATTGTTGTCAGGTTTGAGTTGACCATTGTGACAAGTTGCATTTTGTCAAAACTCAGATGGCTTGAAAAGGAAAATAATGTTTATCAATAGATTAAAAGTTGATAAATCAGCCGACAAAGTAGCTAAATTTGTATTTTTATTTTCATTAGATATGCCAAACATATTTTAAGCAAAACTATGCTCAATTATAAAAGCCCTACTCATAGGGCTTTAAATAAAACACTTAGATGCAGTCATTAGCTCAATCATTTCCTTTGTTGGCCTTAAGCTGCCTAATTGCCACTGTTCAGGTGGATATTCATCAATTCTTATCCAAACATGCTCTCGAAAAGCCGGATTACCCTTACCCTCTATTTCTACAAATAAGTCTGTTATCCGTTTAAAAAGTTCAGCCTTACTGTCTTTATCGAGTAAACCTTCTATAGTTTGTATATTTATAAATGGCATAATGCTACCTGAATTAATACTAGGTCTAAATTATAGACCCATCCTAATTGGAGCTTTCTCTAATGTCAAATCAAATTATTCCAGACCATAAATTTCCCGTAGATGTATGTGGAATCTTTAAAATTACTGAAATATTGAATGACAGATGGACAATCCTCTTGTTAAGAGAAGCTTTCTATGGGGTAACAAAATTTAATGATTTTTTAGTAAATACAGGAATATCAAAACAAATTTTATCTAATCGCCTCAAACATCTTATTGAATTAGAAATATTTGAGTTATCAATTTATAAAGAAGTAGGTGTACGAAAACGCAAAGAATACTTACTTACCAAAAAAGGTAAAAGCCTAAATATTGTTTTGCTTGCTATGCTTGAGTCTGGTGGTAATTTTATTGAAGCAGATCGGGATGTTGTTAAAGTTTTTAAGAAAAATTCAGATGATGAACTCAAATTAAAACTTGTTGATTCATCTAATCAAGTCATAGATCTTAATAATCTGGAATTGAAACTAACTCATCGCGTCAATAAGAAATAAATTGTATATCTTGCTTTTTCTTATGTTAAAACTTCATCGAAAGACTTTTACAGATAAAATAAAAAAGCCTACTCTTTCAAGTAGGCTTCCCCTTATGACTTTGCGCTGATCATTAAGGTTTATTGTTGTTTAAGGCAACATCTCAATTTTACAGAAATACTTAACAATTAAAACCCTACCAATCGCTAATAGTCATTATTTAATACAGAAACTCTTCAGTAGTTTTTACATTGGCAAAAGCATTACTAAAAACTTGGTTGTGATGATCAATTATGTGCTGTGCATCTAAAGTTATAGAATCAGATGTTGTATGAGCATCCGAGATTAAAGTTACTTTATATCCAAACTCTGAAGCAGCTCTAATAGTCGTATCTATACAATATTCCGTTTTCATCCCAGTCACTATGATTTCATCAATACCAAGTTTCTCTAAAACTTCTTTTAAGTCAGTATTCTTGAAGCTACTCGGGTATCTTTTCTCAATGACAATATCTTTATCTGAATTAAGAGATAAATCTGCGATCAACTGAGTATTTGGGCTATTTGAATCTAAGGGCGTATCTTTCTCGCCAACATGACGGACAAAAATAATTTGCTTGCTATTCGAGCGATGATGTTCAATCAGCTTGAGAATATTTGAAAGTATGAGTTGATGGTTATATGGCGTCGACTTTGCTCTGAATAGACCATTTTGCATATCAATGACGAGTAAAGCTGATTTTGAGTTATTACTTAAGTCCACAATCTTTCTCTGTAAAAACCAATAATGAGCAGAGAAAAATAAACCCAGCCATTATTGGCTGGGTTGGGGTATCTTATTAAGTCGCTCTAATAAAAAAATCACACGCAGCCTTTTTTAAAGGTCGTGGTGGTGGTATTGATTTTTTTTAGTAAACAGTTCATGAGTTAAACTTGCTCATCATTAAAGCGTAATTAAACATAGCATAATTTTTTCTTAAAACACAAAATTTTTGTCTTTTAAGTTATTGATCGTTTTAGACAAACCTTATTTAATACAGAAAAATCATTTATTTTTAAATAACTTATCAGTCAAATTTCTATCAATTTTGCTACGATGACCGTTCTCGAAATATCGGTCTACATGACATAGTTTTGTTTTGGTATCACAGAACACACCATTTGAAAGTGTAAATGCTGAAGTATCAAAATCGCCTTGAGAGAATGCTTTATTCGCTTTATAAGTGCCTAAGTATTTAGCTGTAAGTTTTTTAGAGATGCCCTTTTTGTCTGCGCAAATGTATTTGTCACAAATGACACCCTTTTGAGGTGAATATACGCCAGAGTTGGTTTTTGCCATCGCTGCGGAGCTAAGCATGAAGCAAGTGCATCCAATAACACTAAGTAAAGTTTTAGAAATTTTCATTTTTTAGAACCGAATAAAATTATAAATTGTTAAGACATTATATAAATTAGAAGCTAGCCAGAAAATCTATAGAGCCCTATAAATAACAAAAAGCCCACCGTTCAATGGCTTCTTAAATAACTTGTGCATCGCCTGAATATCCGATTTCGAGCACATAAAAACAGTGCTCATCTTATACAACACTCAACATAATTGCCCCAGAACTACTTTATTTTAAAGTGTCTTATGCTAAGTTATTTAAAGATTGAATCTTATAGAACCGTTCAACAATAATTTTCAAGAATAAGGAAATAACGTATATGAGCCATTTTCAATTTCAAACCGTTCCAAACATCATCTCTGGCTTAGGCTCTATACAAGAATTACAAAATGCTTTGTCATCAAAAGCTTACCGCAAGTTATTACTGGTCACCGATGCAGGAATGATCAAAAATCAGTTACATCTACCCATTCTTCAAATTTTAGATACACTCAATATTGAATATGACATTTATGCTGATGTGCAAGCTGACCCACCAGAACAAGTCGTATTAGATGCAGCCAATTATGCGAAACAGCAAAATGTAGATGCTATTATTGGTTTTGGTGGTGGCAGTTCTTTAGATGTTGCAAAAGTTATTGCTTTACTCGCTCACTCTGACCAGACTCAAAGTTTGCAAGACATGTATGGCGTAAACCAAGTCACCACAGCTCGCCTTCCGCTTATTTTAATTCCAACGACAGCCGGTACGGGTTCGGAAGTAACACCTATCTCCATTGTCACCACGGGTGAAACGACAAAAATGGGGATTGTCTCTCCAGTACTGTACGCCGACACTGCAATTCTTGATGCTACCTTTACTCAAAACTTGCCGGCGCATATTACTGCTGCAACAGGTATTGATGCGATGGTGCATGCCATTGAGGCATATACCTCTAAACACAAGAAGAATATATACACCGATATTTTAGCTAAAAATGCTTTGAAGTTACTAAACCATAACTTACCGAAAGTTCTTAAAGATGGTAATGATTTAGAAGCACGTCAAAACATGCTGTTCGGCTCAATGCTCGCAGGTCAAGCGTTTGCAAACTCGCCTGTTGCCGCTGTACATGCTTTAGCTTACCCATTGGGCGGTCATTTTCATTTATCGCATGGGCATACCAATGCCTTAGTGTTGGTTGAAGTATTAAAGTTTAATGCACCAAATGCAAAAAAATACTATGCAGAGCTTATGCAATGGCTTGATCCATATAGTAATGGCAGCACAGATGGCTTGTGTGATCTGTTTATTGACCATATGCAGAACCACTTAGACCGTAGTGGCTTGACCTTAAAACTTAGAGACTTGGGTATTAATGAGTCGAGCTTACCTAGACTTGCTCAAGATGCCATGCTGCAAACTCGCTTACTACAAAATAACCCACGTGACATGACAGAAGCCGCTGCTTTAGCAATTTATCAGGCGATTCATTAATGACTAAACCAGTTTTAAAAACCCGAGATCAATTTAAGTTCTTTTTAGATATTCAAACGCGTTGGGCAGATAACGATATTTATGGTCATGTGAATAACGTGACTTACTATAGCTACTTTGATACAGCAGCCAATGCTTTGCTCATTCAAAAAACAGGTTTTGATATTCATGAAGCAAAATCAATTGGCTTAGTCGTTGATTCAGCGTGTAGCTTTTTTCAAGAGTTATCATTTCCAGAAATTATTCAAGTAGGTGTTGCGATTGGTAAAATCGGTACGACTTCCCTACGTTATGAATTGGCAATCTTTAAGCAAGGTCAAGATCAAGCCTCAGCTCAAGGACATTTTGTGCATGTGTTTGTTGATCGCGAAACGCGTAAGACTGTACCCATTTCTGAGTCAGTTCGTGAAGCTTTAGAAAGTTATTTATTATAAAAATGGGGCAAAAAGAAAATGATCTGTTCTTTTTGCCCACCTAAACTTACATCATTGCGGGATCACTAAAAGAGTCTTCACCCGTTTCGACTCGACCAGCAAAACGTCGGTAATAATATGGATCACTCTGACTGGTGATTTCAAAATCATACCAATGCCCGACGTCAGCCAAAGCCCAATGTTGCTTAACAAGCTGTCCCACTTTTACGGTAAGTTGTAAAGGTGCATCTTGTCGATATGCACAAGGTTTTACCGTCAATATTGCATCCTTAGTACCATCATTCATGAGTTCGATATAAACATCACCATTGGCAATGTCATAGCACACACGAATTTCAGGTTTAACGCCACTATCAATAATACGTTGAGTATCCCCTTTAAAATGACGATGGTAGCCATTTGGACCAAGTACCCATAGGTCATAACGGCCTAAGTTATCTTTTAAAACATCCCATTCATCATCTAGTGTTTTATTCGGCTCGACAATATACCGCTTTGGAATACGGTCTAAGTTAAGTTTGTCATAAACATGAAAAACCGCTGCTTGCGTACCTGTATTAGAAAAAATCAATTGCACTTTACCATCAGTACTACAACGTGCACTGGTATGTAACTCATAAGGTAGCGCACGCGACAGACGTATGCCACTTTGCTGAATTGGTAATTTAATGTCTGTTGGTACGGGAACAGCTGGTAGAGCTTCCTGATTTTCTCTTAACTCATCTGCTTGCACACGTGTTTGTTTACCATTCAGCTGCGGTAAAACATCTGCATTTGGTGTTTTAAAGTTAAATGCACTAGTTAAATCGCCACACACCGCACGGCGGTATGGACTAATATTCGGCTCTTTCACACCGAAACGTTTTTCTAAAAACATGAGCACGGAAGTATGATCAAAAACTTGTGAGTTGACCCAGCCACCACGGCTCCATGGAGAAATCACATATAAAGGAACACGCGGGCCCGGACCATAAACACGTCCATCAGGTGTAGGCTGAGAATGGCTTCCTTCAGGCGCAGCATGATCAAAATATTCATCCTGCATATCGGCACTACTTAATGTCGATTTACCAGCGTATTGACCATTTGCAAGTCGAGATGGCACAGATGGTGACGGTACATGGTCAAAGTAACCATCATTTTCATCGAAGTTAATAAGCAGTGCTGTTTTACTCCAGACTTCTGGCACAGCAGTTAATGCATCAATAATTTCTTGAATAAACCATGCCCCTTGAACTGGACTTGAAGGATCTGGATGTTCACAGTAAATTGATGGCGCATTAATCCAAGAGACTTGCGGTAATTTACCCTCACGAATGTCTCTTTTAAAAGCGTCAAGGTATTCTTCAGGTTTATTGCCCGGTAGTGTATTGGCAATGCCTTTATAGAGTGGGTTTTTGGCATTATCCGTAGCAGAGTCATAGGCTTTATACGGTAGTTTTTGGCCCGTATCGGCATACGGTTTATTCGGTTCGCCACCACTTGCAACTGGATAACCAGATGCAATATTTGCCTTTCTAAACGTACGAAATGCTCCAAGTATGTTATCGCCCCATTCATCTGGCATATTTTGATAACAAATCCAGCTTACCCCTGCTTCTTCTAAACGCTCAGCATAAGTCTTCCATGTATAACCGCGATCTGCTGTAGCGGGATTACCATCAATCCAGTCCCATTCATTATTTACAAATGAACGCTTGGTCGGTGTTGCCCCATTGGTACCGGTTAAATGAAAAGATCGGTTTGCGTCGGTTCCAGTATGCATGGAACAATGATAGGCATCACAAATCGTAAAGGCATTGGCAAGCGCAAACTGATATGGAATTTCTTTTTCTTTAAAGTAGCCCATGGATATATCAGTCTTATGAGTTGGCCAGTTCGCCATACGCCCATTATCCCATGCCAACTGACTATCGTTCCATGTATGCGGTGTGCCATCTGCACGCTGTGCATTATTGGCTGTACCGTCTAAATGAAAAGGCGTTAGAACTTGCCCATTACGTCTAAGCTGTTCCCAAACCTTACGACCATTTGGCAAAGGAACTGTAAAGCGGTCAGCAAAACCTCGAACGCCTTTTAACGTACCAAAGTAATGATCAAAAGATCGATTTTCCTGCATTAAAATAATAACGTGCTCAATATCTTGAATGGTACCCGTTTTATTATTTGCAGGAATGGCTAAAGCCTTTTGAATACTAGATGGGAAAGCTGCCAATGCCGCAGCACCAAAACCCATATTTAAAGAGTAATTTAAAAATTTACGACGTGTAATCATGATCAGGTTCTTTTTATTATTTAAGTTTAAGGAGCACAGCGCATTACAGGCTTTTTACCTGTCTCTGGTGTATTTGAATTATCATTTGATGAGTCGTTACAACCACTCAGCAGAATGGCGCCGATTAATAAAAAATAAGAATATTTAAAGGAAGGTGTTCCTGTGCATTGCCTTTTCATGACGATATATAGTCCATTTAAAATCTAAAATGGCTAACATAGAAAAGTACAATGACAGTGGCGTGACTTGAATATTTCAATCCAGTGAAAAATATGAAAATTCTATTATTTCCACATTTCTCACCAGATCAAAATTTATGTAAATTTAAGGCTTTAATTGAATATTTTGGAGTTCGCCATCAAAAGTATCAATCAGGCTTTTTATAACGGGTTGTTGCTGTAATAGCTCTGTCGCTCTATGGAAAGCTTTTTCTTTACGAATGCTTTGCATGACATACGGTGTAGATGTATTAACTGCACCATACTCAACCGTAAATTGTGTATTTGGCCACTGCTCTTTTAATGCATCAATGAGTCCCTGCTGTAACTGGGTCAACATATTTTCATATTCTTGAGGAATATGGAAAACCGTGTTACCACCAATTTCTCCAGTCATTACACCATGTTGAGCAAGTTCTTGGACGGCTGGAGAAAGCTGGCTGTTTCTAAACCAGTATTCCCATTTTTCAAGTGTCCACTCACCTTCCAAAACTTGAGCAGAAAGCTTCAAAATATCCTGAGGCATCAACTGCCCGTTATCAATTGCGCTAGATTCTTTTACAGCTGTAACAGTTTCAACAACCACTTCGGGTTGTACCAATGGTTGCTGCTCAATAAGAGGCTCAGAAACCAAGTCATGAGTTACAGGCGCATCCTGACCAAGAGAAAATTCAGCAGCGCTAGATGCTTCAAATAAACCTTGCGGCTCAGCAGTAAAAACTGGTTCTGGTTCAATTTGTTTGGCTTGGTTTTCAGCCTGAACGTGTACTGCCTTTTGTTCTGGCACGGGAATAAAATCTTCTTCCAGAACACTAACGGTCTCTTGAACAACTGCTGACTCAAGCCCAATCAGCTCATGATGATTTGGATCAAATACCATTAGATCCTGATTAGACTGAGGTTCAGGTTCAGGTTCAGGTTCAGGTTCAGGTTCAGGTTCAGGTTCAGGTTCAGGTTCAGGTTCAGGTTCAGGTTCAGGTTCAACCATAGCGGGTTGGCTAATAACTTCAACAGGCTGAACAGCACTCACAGGAGTAACCTCTTGAGCTATTGGCTGAGCTTGCGAATTTAAACCTATTTCTGCTTGTCCATTTTGTTGAACAGGCTCTGAAACTAAAATTTCATTTGGTGCTAAAGGACGGAATGCCAATAAGCGTAAAATACACATTTCAAAACCTTGCTCTTGCGTCACAGCAAGTTGCAAGTCTGAACGGCCTTTACATGCGATTTGGTAATAAAGCTGCAAATCTTGAGCAGAAATTAGCTTAGACAGTTGCATAATTTTGCGATTGATTTCATCGCTATATTTCAAACTCAAATCAGGTAGATATTGCAAAATTGCCAATTCATGCAATGTTGAAATCAACTGATCAAGCACCAGTGAAACATCTAGCGCTTGATGTCTAAATTGCAATAAAAGCTGACTAACTTTCTCACGTTGGTTTTGATGAACCGCTAAAATCAAATCATAAATAATTGTACGGTCAATCAAGCCAAGCATTTCTTTAACATCTTGATGATGTACAGCACCCTGTCCATAAGCAATGGCTTGGTCAGTTAAAGATAACGCATCACGCAGTGAACCTTGAGCAGATTCAGCAATTTGCCAAATTGCATCCTGATCAGCAGTAATTTGCTCTTTTTCAAGAATAGCGCCAAGGTGCTTGGTAATTTCATCTACAGCTAAAGGTCGTAAAGTAAATTGCAAACAACGTGAAATGACCGTAATCGGTAGCTTTTGTGGGTCAGTCGTAGCAAACAGAAACTTAACGTGTTCTGGTGGTTCTTCTAGTGTTTTTAATAACGCATTAAAGGAATGCGTAGAAAGCATATGTACTTCGTCAATCAGGTAAACTTTAAAACGACCTTGCGTTGGCGCATAAGGAACGTTGTCTAAAAGTTCACGTGTATCTTCTACTTTTGTTCTTGAAGCAGCATCAATTTCAATCAGGTCAATAAAACGGCCTTCGTTTACCGCCTTACACGTTGCACAAACCTCACATGGTGTAGAAGTCACACCTGTTTCACAGTTCAAACACTTGGCTAAAATACGTGCGATTGTAGTTTTACCTACACCACGCGTTCCTGTAAATAAATAAGCATGGTGAAGACGACCGCGTTCCAATGCACTACTTAATGCACGAGAAACATGGTTTTGTCCCACTAACTCATTGAAATTACGTGGACGGTATTTTCTAGCAAGTACTTGATACATGTATGCTCCTTGTTACAGGCATAAGCATACTTTGTTTTTAAAAGAGTGTGAACGCATAAAGCTCATATCCGTACAGATAAACTGCGAACCACACTCTTTTTCAAAGCCAGAAGCGTTTATTTGTCTACGGATGATCATGGTGTAACTCCTGATCTGTAACACCCTCATCCATGGTTTGTACCAACCCGACACCATCTTTAATTTCAGCCGAATAATTTCCTTTCTCGGTAAAAATCTGCATGATCGTATAATGGTCTTTTTGACTTTGAGTAATCGTAAAGAAATTCTGATTCGGATCGCCCTGATCAAATTTTCCAGTCCATCGAACAATATCTTGATCAACAGGTTCGATCTCTACAATTTTACCCGTGCGATTAATGCCATATTCCAACATTTTAAAATTAACAGTGTCACCCACTTTTTTAAGCTCAATCACATTTGGATCATATTTAATGACCATACCTTTCGCATTTTTAAGTAGCGGAAAATTAACATTAGAAGGAAGCTGATCTTTTTCTATTTCATTAAAAACAATTTGTTGCTGAGATAATTTTTCCTTTTCTGACGGGCTCAAATTCAGCATATTTTGACGGACCAAACCATTTTGATTATCTGCTACTTTTGGCCCAGACTCTTGCCGACTTTCTAAAGACGATGTTAAAGCAGAAGAGCTTTGCTGTGAAAAGGCAAACCAGATTAAAACTGCTAACGCCACACAAGCGATAGCAGTTCCTATTAACAATTTATTTTTCTTCATTATTTACAGCTAAAATAGAGATTAGTTATATAGAGAAATTTTCTGTGCGTTCAGGTTAATGACACTGACAGCATCAATTTTTCCTTCTTCACCTAAACGTACACCATATTTAGGGTTATATAGATACGGGCTAGAATAAAAATTAATATTATTACCTCCCATTGCGGTACTTCCTAACGGATGAGCAAAGCCTGAGCCAATATTGGTTGAACCATTATGGTACAGGCCAAGATTGTGCCCGACTTCATGGCGCATAGCGGCAAAAGAACAACCTGCAATATCATTTGCACCAATCATGTTATATGCAGAAGCATTGATCCAAGCCCAACCACAGCCACCATCGCCCGGCTCATTACCTTGATAATAAACACCGTCTGCCAATACACGTTTACGCTCATTCTGTACCGTCGTGTCATCTCGTCCAGTCGAGATCGCTTCTTTTAAAGTGGCTGCAGGGATTTTATAAGTTAAATAGCCCACATCTCTTAAGTAAAAATGCGCATTTGAATTTTCAGCGGTTAAGTTTGTTAGATTTACGCCTTCAATCATTCTAAGTTTTGCAGCGCTCTCTCCTAAAATTGCATTTACTTCTGGACTAGAAACTAACAACATATCAATTGTATAACTATCTACTGTCCAGCCTTGAGCAGTGTAAATAAAACGGCGATTTTCACCATTTTTAATTGCTGTCGACAAACCATTAGCAGCATTAATATAGGTGTCTGCCGATGCATTCGACACAATAACCACCTTATCCCCGACTTGAGCTTGAGCGGGTAGCTGCAAAGTCGGCTGCCAATTTGATGTAGACAGTTTTACCTTTAAAGTGGGCTGAGTCATATTCGGTAAAGTTGCAGGGATTGTTGCCGTTGAATCAATCACCTTTGTTGGTGAAGAGATCAGCTGCCAATAGCCTTTATCACTTACATACATAAACTCATATTGATCGCCTGTTTTAAGCGTTAAAGTCGCTTGGCTATTAACATTGGTATTATTAATCTTTGCTGACCAAGTCGCTGTAGACTTGATAATAACTCTATCTCGATCACTTGCAGTGGTAGGCAAAGTGAAATTCGAAACCCAGTTTCCATCTCCAAATGAAACTTCCGTTAGTGGGCTATTTACTGCTGCTAAAGATGTTCCGATTTGCTGAACATTTAGCTTCTGAGGTTTTATATATTCTGGAACCCATTTTCCTAAAGCAGAATAATATTTAAACCAATATTCAGAGCCATTTTTTAATGTAAAACTGCTCGGGAATAGTAAATTTGTTTTATCAATCTCTGAGCTTGCACTTGCTGTAGAAACAATTTGTACGGTTGTTCCGTCACGCACATCACTTGGTAATGCAATCGTTTGTGCCCATTTATTGTCTTCAATGAGTACTTTTTGCATTGATGCGGTTGTTAAAGGTACAACCTCATAGTTAGTACCATTGGTAGGACTAACCGTCGCTAACTGAGCGATCCATTTATTTTGACTGCTATTAAAGATAAATTGATAAACATCGCCACTATTTATCTTCAATACCTCTAACGGAATATTTGTATTAGAAGTATCTAAATAACTACTATAAGCGGCACTAGAACGAACTGTAATCTTGTCCGAATTATTAGCACTTACCGGTAAAGAGAGATTTTTGACCCAATTCCCATTTGCTAAAGAAAATTCTAAATCCGAATAACCAGATGGTATTGATCCACTATTATTATTCTGATTTGGTGAAAGTACAGTTGCGGCATATACAAGTGAAGACGCAACAATTGCTCCAATAATGAGTGATGTTTTTAATTTAAAATTCACAGCAGCCTCTTTTATTTGTTTTTAGATTTTCGAATAGCAGGTTAACAAACCATTTTTTTATAGTCAATTTTCGATCAACTCATTTTTCATTAAATTTCAATTACATGAATATTGAATCATTTTGAAATAAAAACATGAAATTTATTAAAGAATGGGTTGTTTATGAGAATTAAATAACTAAATTTATTATAAAGAAAATATTAAAAAAGACATTTGAGGGTAAAAAGAAAGATAAATCTCTCTTTTTACCCTTTATTTTAGTTTACTTTCTTAGGAAAGCTAAACCAGACAAATACAGTTAAAAGGAAGAAACAAATAGCTGAAATAGTGAGTACCCAACTATGCGCATAGCTAAAAGCTTGCTGAGCAACTGCAATTAATTGCCCTCCCAAAGGGCTTTCAAGGTTAGAAGCTAATTGCATGGTTTCACCAATCGAGATACTCGCTTTTTCAATTAAGTTCAATGGAAGCTCTGCTGGTAAAATAATTGAGCGGCTATAAAACCAAGACAACATTAACCCAAAAATAGCGACGCCTAAACCAGCTCCAAGTTCATAGGCCATACCTTCAATCGCACCTGCTGCACTTGCTTTTTGTGGTGGAACAGATGACATAATCGCAGCAGTTGAAGCCAGTAAGGCAATCTCAATACTAAAGCCTAAAAAGACCATACACGTCCACGCTAAAAAGTGATCGGTCGAAAAGTTAAGCTGGGCAAGCCCCCATAAACTGAGTGCACTAATTAAAATTCCTAAACTCGATACAAGTCTAAGCCCCCACTTATTCAAGCAAATACCAGCTAATGGACCACCTAAACTAATTGCAATCATGAATGGAATAATAAACATGGCTGCCTGTAATGGAGAAAACCCATGCACAAACTGCAACTCTTGAGATAAGAGTAATTCGAATCCAACCAAAGCAATCATGGAAACAACTGCCATCACAATGCTGGTAGAAATCACTGGATGTTTAAACAATTCCAGATCAATCATTGGCGTGGTCGTTCTTTTTTGGCTTCGAATGAAGTGAATTAAAGTACTAATACCCACCACAAACATCACAACCGTAAGCATCGAGAAGTTATACATCGCCGATTTGATTGAATAGATCAGGCTTAAAATTGCCACGACTAAAATTAAAGCTTGCCCTAAGTTAATTGGCTGATCAGTTTTCTCTTGTTGTTTTGGAATGATCATCGTGATCATGACTAGAACGACTAAAATAATCGGAATGTTAATGAGGAATACAGCTCCCCAATGGAAGTGTTCTAGTACAAAACCACCAACCAATGGACCAAAAGCTGCTCCGCCACCACCTACTGTAGACCAAAGACCGAGTGCAAAATTTCTCTGCTTTTCTTCGGTAAAGGCATTACGAATGCCCGATAAAGTGGCAGGAATAAGCATCGCTGCCCCTAAACCTAAAACAGCACGGGAAGCAATTAACGCGTAAGCTGTTGAAGAAAAAGCCGCAGCTAAGGAACCGACTCCAAAAATTGCAGTTCCAATAAATAATAATTTTTTAAAGCCAATACGATCACCAAGTGCACCCATCGGCAAAATCAAACCCGCCATAATCAGTGAATAGATATCAATAACCCATAAAAGCTGATTGGCAGTTAAATTCAATGCTGCACTTAAAGATGGTGTTGCAACATGCATCACCGTTGCATCAATCGTAACCGGTAAATAAATAAGGACGATAATTGTCAGGATTAACCATTTTTTTTGCATAACGCTCTTCAATATCCAAAACTTGGACATGTGTTCAAATCATGGTTATTATATACACAATTGGACACTTGTCCAACTTTTAGTTTTAATGTAATTTGTGTCGAATTCAGTCAGGTGAAAGAAACATGGCCTATCTTAATCGCGATCAACGCAGAGAAATGATTCTGCAAGCTGCCATGCAAGTTGCTTTGGCTGAAGGTTTTACAGCCATGACGGTACGCCGAATCGCAACAGAAGCACAAACATCAACTGGACAAGTTCACCACCACTTTTCTTCAGCATCTCATTTAAAAGCTGAAGCTTTTTTAAAGCTCATGGAACAACTTGATGAAATTGAACAAGCCCTAAAAACCACTAGCCAATTTCAAAGGCTATTCATTTTGTTAGGTGCAGAAAATATCGACAGACTTCAGCCTTATTTACGATTATGGAATGAGGCTGAACTCTTGATTGAACAAGATGCGGAAATACGAAAGGCGTATAACCTTGCCATGCAGAGTTGGCATGAATCTATTGTGCAAGCAATTGAATGTGGCAAGAAAGAAGGTGAATTTAAAAATACATCTAATTCAACAGACATAGCTTGGCGGCTCATTGCCTTTGTATGTGGATTAGAAGGTATTTATCAACTTGGTTTACAAGGTTTAGCTGAAGAAGACTTTAAGCGTCATACCGAAGCAATTATTTGTTTAGAATTATTATAAATATTGAAGCTGGCATTTATTAAAAACACCAGCATTTATTGATTATATAAAACTTAGAACCAGCCTTTACGTCCTTTTAAAACTTGATCGGTGCACCGTAAAGCTTCTTGAGTAAGCCCCCACAAACGGTAATCGCCCGTGATTGAACCAATCTGGAAGTTATGTGTATAAGCAAAGCTAAGATCACGCTCAGGGTCACACCATGCGCCTGAACCATTGTAACCAATATGCCCAAAGCCATTTTTAGCGCGTTTACCCATGGTAATAATACGGTGATAGCCTAAACGCCAATTCATCGGAATTGGCATAACACGATCACGTGCATAACTTTGGATGGTGCTGAGCTCTTTAAATATTTCTGGGCGAATGAGTTGCTGTCCATCCCATTCGCCTTTATTTGCTAGCATCGCATAAATTTTAGCAAGACTATTCGCAGTAAATGTACCGTTTGCTGCCGGAATAACGGCTTGCAATCCTTCATCACTAAAGAAACTAAAATGCTTCATTCCTTTTGGAATCATGGCATCCTGAAAATCTTGCGGGTCCTGCCCAGTCCACGTAATCATTTTTTCAGAAAGTGAACTTTTCCGCGGCTGAGGTTTGTTAGGTTTTTCAGCTTGAGTAGGTGCTGGTTTTTCTGATTTTGGTTGAATAATTAACCGTGCTACTCGATCCAATTCGCTTGCAGGTGTACCAAAATAAGCACCGTCTAACTGCAAAGGTTCAACAAGATATTTTTGCATGAGTTGATCTAAAGATTGACCAGTTGCTTTTTCAAGCACGCCACCGACAAGCCAACCAAATGTTAAGGCTTGATAAGCATTGACCTGTCCTGCAAGGAATCTTGGCTTAGTGGCTGCCATGACATCTAACATATGTGGCCAGTCGAGCATTTCCCTCGCACTTTCGATGATATTTCGAATATCAAACATACCACTTTGATGACTCAGCACATGGCGTAAAGTCATTTGCTCTTTACCATTTTGAGCAAACTCAGGCCAATAGGTCGCAATCGGTTTATCGTATTCTAAAAAACCTTCACTGACTAAAATATGCGCTAAGGTTGCAAGTACGCCTTTACCAGTAGAATAGCAAACTGCCAAAGTATCGGGTTGCCAAGCTTCAGTTTGTGATTTGAGACCTGTATAGATATCTACAACTTTCTGGCCTCTAAAATAAACCGCTAATGCAGCTCCACCTTGTCCTGTTCTAGCATCTTGAAGACGGCTAAATTGGTGAGCTAAATCAATAAAACGTTCATCTAAAATACCGTGATAGTTATGGGTATCGGCCAGTAAAATTTCTTTAATCACATGAAGTTCCTTGCATTTTTTGTTATTTTGCTCAAAAGCAGCCCAAACCTCTGTTCAGGCTGCTGATATTTTTATAATGCTTTTACTGTTCCTGCAACATGCGGTTTTTTCGATTTTGCATTACGAATCAAAAAGTCAGTCTTTTTGTCTGTATTAGCAGTTAAAAACTCAACTTTTGATGGTAAGAACATTGGTAGCTTAAACCACACATCTGCTTCATAAGCATTAGGTAATTCAAGGTTCGCTAGCGCTTTAGCCTTGCTCCACATACCATGTGCAATTGCTTGCTTAAAGCCAAATGCTTTTGCTGTAATGGCATGAATATGAATTAAGTTAAAATCACCAGACACTTTCGCGTAACAGCGGCCTGTGTTTTCTAAAATATCCCACTCTGCTTTTGGAACATAAGCTGGCGCTTGTTCTTCTTTGGCTTTCTCACCTACTCTTTTCTCGACTTTTTGGCGAGATAAATAAGTCGTTAAACCTTCCATCACTACTTCATTGCCAACTTTTGCCGTAGTAATAAAGTCAAACTGAACACCTTTATCATGCGGTTTTAGTTCCCCAAATTTACATGACAGAGTGAGTTTTTCAGTTACACCAATTGGTCTGGTTTGTTTAATCTGGTTACGGATATGGACTAAACCTAAAATTGGAAATGGAAAGGCTTCTGCTGTCATCATGTGCATTTGTAAACTTTGAGAAAGCACAGCCAAATAAATTGCCGGTACAAAACCATTATTTTGGAAGCCACATACTTCGTTATAAGCTTTGAGATGGCTCTGATCAATTTCAAGACGGTCTACCACATATTCAACTTGTGGCAAGATTTTTGGCCCCTGAGGCTTTTTAAAAATTAAGCCTTGTACTACTTTTGGATAAGCCAATGCCGCTTTTGGTAGTTGGCTAAAATGACGAGTATTCATACCTAACCTTTTATAATTTATAGATTCTTGAATAAAAAAGGGATGCTCAAGCACCCCTATTTAGCTAAGAGTGCTTAAGCGCCCAATAAGCTTTGACCACACACACGTACAACGTTGCCATTTACACCTGTAGAAGCAGTTGATGCAAACCATGCAATTGTTTCCGCTACATCAACAGGTAAACCACCTTGTTGCATTGAATTCATACGGCGACCAGCTTCACGAATTGCAAATGGAATTGCCGCCGTCATTTGAGTTTCGATAAAGCCAGGTGCTACTGCATTAATGGTAATACCACTTTTTAAGATAGGCGCAGTAAATTTCACTAGACCAATCACACCAGCTTTTGACGCAGCATAGTTTGTTTGACCAAGGTTACCAGCAATACCACTAATTGATGATACACAAACAATGCGACCATTTGCATTTAGACCATCGTTTTCTAACAAGTAGTCATTTACACGTTCAGCAGCAGACAAGTTAATGTTAATTACTAAGTCCCAAAGCTCTGGCTTCATGTTTGCCAAAGTTTTGTCACGAGTAATACCTGCGTTATGAACGATAATATCTAAACCGCCTTGTTTTGCCGCAGCAGTTTTGATTTTTTCGCCAGCATCAGCAGCCGTAATATCAATTGCCAATGTAGAACCACCAATGTCAGCAGCTACACGGTCAAGGTCAGCTTGTTGTTGTGGTACGTCTAAACAAATAACATGAGCACCATCACGTGCCAACACATGTGCAATTGCTTCACCAATACCGCGGCTTGCACCAGTTACTAACGCAGTTTTTCCAGCAAGCGGTTTTGCCCAATCAACATCAACTACATCTGCTTTAGATACACGAATTACTTGACCAGACACATAAGCTGAACGTGGAGAAAGTAAGAAACGTAATGTTGATTCAAGGTTTGCAGTAGCACCTTCGTCTACATAAACAACTTGAGCAGTAATACCCTTTTTAAACTCTTTACCTACAGATTTGATAAAGCCTTCAAGTGCACGCTGAGCAATCGCCTGTTTTACAGTTTTTGCAGTTTCAGGAGTTGTACCAATCACAATTACACGACCAGAAGTTGCAACTTGACGTGCAATCGGATTAAAGAATTTATAAAGTTCGTTTAACTGTTCTGAGTTTTGAATACCAGACGCATCGAATACAACTGCTTTGAATTTTGATTCTTTGTCGCCTGCATTGAATGGGCGTAAATTTAAACCAACTTTTGCAGCTTCTTGCTGTAATGCAACATTATTGCCTACATAGCTGTCAGCATGAATATTGCTAAGTACTTGTGCAATCTCACCAGACAATACACTTGACGGCGCTGCGCCAACCAATACTGCACCATTCACTACTGGCTGAGCACTTTCAAAACGCTCTAATGCAACTGGCGATGGTAAACCCAAATTTTTAACAACGAATTTACCAATAGGAGATTGTGTAAATGCTTGGTATTGATCAGTCATGATTATTATCTCTCAAAGAAATGAATTTTCTACGACAGGCTTCATTATGTTATGAGATGGACAGAAACAATATGAAATCAGTCGTTCATTAGAGTTACTCCAAATCATACTTGAGTTCATCTTTGGATGTCTTGACCTGAATGCTATCTACAATGTCATTCTAGTCAATACAGGTCTATTTGAATTGTGTTAAGGTAGCTTACAAGAATATCGTTATTATGCTTGGAAAAGCCTTATGAGCAAAACAACTCAAGAAAATCCAGCAGTCGAGAATTCTGCTCAGGAAAAAGTGTCAAATACATCAAAGTCGGCTTCTAACACGGCTAAGCGTAACAGCACTACTCCTAAAGCAGCAACTAATACTCCAAAAACGACACGTACTCGTTCAACGACTGCACCTGCACGTAGCCCTCGTAATAAGAGCGCTGCTACAGCAACCCCATCTACATCTTCTAATAATGTAGTTGCAGCACCAAAAGCAACAAAAACCAAAACTTCTGTTCAACAGGATAAAACCATGAGCCAAAACACTGTTCGCCGCGTTGCAATTATTGGTGGCAACCGTATTCCATTTGCACGTTCAAATACTGCTTATTTTAAAGCGTCTAATTCTGACATGCTGACAGCAGCATTGAATGGTTTGGTTGAGCGCTTTAACTTACAAGGTAAGCGTATTGGTGAAGTCGTTGCGGGTGCTGTTTTAAAACATAGCCGTGACTTCAACATGACTCGTGAAGTTGTATTGAGCACAGATCTTGCTCCTGAAACTCCTGCTTATGACATTCAAATTGCTTGTGGTACAGGTTTACAAGCAGCTTTTGTTGTTGCAAACAAAATTGCACTTGGTCAAATCGATGTAGGTATTGCAGGTGGCGTAGATACAACTTCTGACGCACCGATTGCTGTAGGTGATGGTTTACGTAAAGTTTTACTTGAGCTTAATGTTGCTAAAACAGGTAAAGACCGTCTTAAAGCTTTAACAAAGATTGATTTTAAAAAGCTTCTTGATGCTCCAAGCAATGGTGAACCACGTACTGGCCTTTCAATGGGTGAGCACCAAGCAATCACTGCATTAGAATGGGGTATCACTCGTGAAGCACAAGACGAGCTAGCTGCAAGCAGCCATCAAAAACTTGCTGCTGCTTATGACCGTGGTTTCTTTGATGACTTAATGACTCCATTCTTAGGTCTTAACCGTGACAACAACTTACGTCCTGATAGTACAGTTGAAAAACTTGCTAAGTTAAAACCAGTTTTCGGTAAAGGCGAAACTGCAACAATGACAGCAGGTAACTCAACTCCGTTAACTGATGGTGCTTCTGTGGTATTGCTTGCTTCTGAAGAATGGGCAAAAGAAAACGGTCATGAAGTTTTAGCTTACCTTTCTTTCTCTGAAACAGCAGCTGTTGACTTCATTGGCAAAAATGGTCCTAAAGAAGGTTTATTAATGGCTCCTGCTTATGCAGTACCTCGTATGCTTAAGCGCGCTAACCTTAAACTTCAAGATTTTGATTTCTACGAAATTCATGAAGCATTTGCATCTCAAGTGTTATCTACATTGAAAGCTTGGGAAGACGAAAAATTCTGTAAAGAACGTCTTGGTCTAGATGCACCTTTAGGTTCAATCGATCGCTCTAAACTTAACGTAAATGGTTCATCTTTAGGTGCAGGCCATCCATTTGCTGCAACAGGTGGTCGTATCTTGGCTACTGCTGCTAAATTGATTAATGAAAAAGGTTCAGGCCGCGCATTAATCTCGATCTGTACAGCAGGTGGGGAAGGCGTTGTAGCAATCGTAGAGAAATAATTTTACGATTCACCTAAAAAAGCACCCTGATGGGTGCTTTTTTACTTTAACTACTTAATTTTAATGAAGTGATGCTGCTTTGGCATTTGGGAAAAACTTATCTTCAATATGGTCATAGCACCACTGGAAAATAAAGGTATAAACCAAAATACATAAGGTTAAGCCAATATCTAAAATAAATGCATCAATCACAGTCATCTGCATCATATATGCAATCATTGGAACAGTCGCAATCAGCAAACCACCCTCAAAACCAATTGCATGTAAAATCCGCACAGGGATCGTTCTTTCCCAATTATATTTATGCTCTACTTTTTCGAAATAGTGGTTAAAAATCATATTCCAGAAAACTGAAACCACTGCCATAAACACACCGAGTGTTCCGGTCACTTCCATCGGCATGTTAAAAATAAAACTTAATGCAATCGCAATGATGACCAATAAAATTCCTTCATAACTGATTGCATGAATGAGTCTTCTCTTGGAAATCAACATTTTTAAATACTCAATAATTACTTGGATAATGTGCATTTTATTTTTATAATTTTGATTAATCCAATTAGGTTCTTTCAGTTTTTTTGACAGATGAATATTAATCAAGAACAATTGCTCATGTTTCAGGCCGTGATTGAAACTGGCTCCTTTTCAGCAGCAGCAAGGAAACTCGGTAAAGTTCCCTCTGCTGTAAGTATGTCTATTGCCAATTTAGAAATCGATCTGAATCTGACTTTATTTGAACGCAAAGGCCGTGAACCCACCCCAACAGCTGAAGCACGAGTGCTATATGAAAAAACGGCGCAACTATTGATTGAAATGAATCAATGGAAACAACACGCTCATGCATTAAGTACTGGTCTAGAACCAAACCTCACTATTGTTGTCGTGTCTGAGCTGCTACATACCAATTGGACCGACTATGTTTGCCTGTTAGAAAGCCGCTTCCCTGACCTACAAATTAATATTGTGTCTGCTCCTCAAGAGGATGCACTTCACATGTTACTAGATGGCTCTGCCCAGCTAGCACTCATGTTTGAACGTGAGCATTTAGACAATAGAGAGCAGTTTGTAGAACTCAAACGTGAAGCCTTAATTCCTGTTATTTCAAAAACCCATCCACTTGCACACCAAGAGCATGTTTCTTATGAGCAGATTTTAGGTACGAGACAAATTGTGGTAGCAAGTCGAGATGAAACGTTAAAACCCGAATTATTATTTTCAAAACATTACTGGCGTACAGACAACCACCATTCTGCTTGCTTAATGATTTTACGTAATTTGGGATGGGGTGTACTGCCACAAGAAATGTTTAGAGAAAACCCAGAATTAAACAATAAGCTTAAAGCATTAGATGTATTTGATTTTACGCCACGTTTTGAATACTACGTAGACTTAGTGTGGAGCCGTGAAAGTGAGCTCGGTGCTGCTGCACGGTTTTTGATTGACTATATTCGTAATAAGCGAATGCAGCAGGTCCCTTAAAATCATTTCAACTTAGATGCACAACATAAACGTTTTTCTTTGAAACATAACAATTGATATATCGACAGTATGGATAGAGTTTGTGCTATAAAGAAAACATAAGATTTATTACTGAAGATGTTGAATATCAATGACTCATACAGCACTTGACCAATTAAAAACATTAACGACCGTTGTTGCTGACAGTAGCGACCTTGATGCCATTCGTAAATTTCGTCCCTTAGATGCTACAACGAATCCTTCATTAATTACGGCAGCAGCGGAACAGCCTGAAAGTAAAGAGCTCATTGAAGATGCCTATTATCAAGCCAAAGAAGAAGGCTATAAAAATGATGAGCTGATCGAAAGAACCATTGATATTTTAACCGTAAAATTTGGTGTAGAAATTTTAAAACTCATTGAAGGCCGAGTTTCAACAGAGGTTGACGCTGCCCTTTCATACGATACTGAAGCAACCATTCAAAAAGCACATGAATTATGTGAACTTTACAAAGGTTATGGTATTGATCAGTCACGTATTCTTATTAAAATTGCGTCGACTTGGGAAGGCATTCAAGCTGCTAAGGTACTTGAAGCTGAAGGGATTGCTTGTAACCTCACTCTGCTTTTCGGTTTACACCAAGCGCAAGCATGTGCAGATGCAAAAGTGACTTTAATCTCACCATTTGTCGGCCGTATCTTAGACTGGTACAAAAAGGCTGAAGGTGTAGATGCCTACCCAATCGAAAAAGACCCAGGTGTAGTTTCAGTTAAGAAAATCTACACTTACTACAAGCAGCAAAATATTCCAACTCAAGTGATGGGGGCGAGTTTCCGTAGCATTGATCAAGTGCTTGGCCTTGCAGGATGTGATTTACTAACGATTTCGCCGGGCCTACTTACTCAACTTGAGCAAGATACACGTACAGTTGATGCAGCTCTTGATGCAACTAAATCAAAACAAGCAGAAGCTATTGTTAGACCTGCTCAAAACGAACAAAGCTTTAAAGATGAACTTAATCATGACTTAATGGCATTCCAACTTTTACAAGGTGGAGTTGATGGCTTTATTAAAGCTCGTGACCAATTAAGTTTTTTATTACGTCAATCTTTTGGAATTGATGCAGAAATTAAACCTTAAAAAACTGCACTTTTCATACAAAATTGCCGATTTTTGTTATCATGACAAAAATCGGTTTTTTATTGGGTTTCTTGTGTTCGGCATAACAGATATAACAACATATATTATTGGTACATTCCTAATTGTGTTATTACCCGGACCCAATTCTCTTTATGTGATGTCAATTGCTTCACGCTACGGGATTAAAACTGGATATATGGGTGCACTTGGTATTTTTACTGGTGATCTTATTTTAATGCTCTGTACCGTATTGGGCGCAGCTTCTTTATTAAAAGCATTCCCTTGGGTTTTTATTATTCTTAAACTCATCGGTGCACTTTATCTATCCTATTTAGGATTTAAGCTTTTACAAGGCAGTATTCAACGCTGGAAATTACGTAATCAACCCCAAGTAGAAATGGCTGATTTACCTACTTTAGATAAAATTCACCCTTATAAAACCGCCTTAAGTATTAGTTTACTTAACCCTAAAGCGATTTTATTTTTCTTATCTTTCTTTGTTCAGTTTATTAATCCAGATTATGCCTATCCAGCTTTAAGTTTTTTAATCTTAGCCGTTATTTTACAAATTATTAGCTTTAGCTATTTAACAGCGCTTATTTTCTCTGGAATTAAACTCTCGGCATTTTTTAAACAAAATCATAAAATTGCGGCGAGTAGTATTTTTTTAGTCGGAATTTTATTTTTTGGATTTGGATTAAAATTAGCAACTTCAACGATGTAAGTTGCCGAGCCTATAAAGATGAACATACTGAACTTTTAAAATGCCAGCATACCATCTGTTTTAACTTCATTGAGTACAAAGAATGTTCTCACCTGCCTTACTCCTGGTAAGGCAATAATTTTTTCACTATGGAATCGGTTAAACGCAGCCAAATCTTTAACACGAATTTTTAGAAAATAATCGACTTCTCCGGCCACCAGATAACACTCTAAAACATTCTCCAAACCACCTGCCGCTTGTTCAAATGCCTGAAAGCTATCAGGAGTTGAACGATCTAGTACTACACCAACCAAAACAATGGTTTCACGTTGTACCATAGACGGATTAATCCGAGCACGAACATCCAAGATTGCCCCAATTTTAAAAAGGCGCTGGGTATGATTCCAGCAAGATGAGGTACTGATACCTACAAGTTTTGCCAGTTCAGCGTTACTTAAACGTCCGTTCTCTTGTAAACAGCGCATAATTTTCAGTTCAAGAGGGGTCAAATTTTCAGCCTGCTCATCCATAAAAATAATATCCAAAGTTAATTAATTTTTATGAAATAAATAATAGCATTTATAGCTTTTTAAAAAATATTATTTCGTTTTTAAACCAAAAATAGAAAGCACCTTCTTTAAAAAAATTGATAGATTTATCTAGCTGAAAATATAGGCAGAAACATATTAATTTTTCAGGGACTTAGAACATTTAGCCATGCAAAAGATTCTTCAAGATTTTTCTATTCCAGCCGTATTCGCGGGTTTCATTACCTTTCTAATTGGTATTAGTGTTTCGGCTATTTTAGTGATTCAGGCTGCCCAAGCTTTAGGTGCTTCACCTGAACAAATCACCTCATGGTTTTGGGCTTTAGGTTTGGGTCTTGGTTTATCAGGACTTATTCTTTCGTGGAAATTTAAATACCCTGTAGCAACAGCTTGGTCTACTGCTGGTCTCGCTTTAATTATTGCAACTGGCGGTGGATATAGCATAAATGAAGCAATTGGTGCTTTTTTAGTTGTTGGTGTACTGACTACGATTTTAGGTTTTTCAGGAATTTTTCAAAAAGCACTGTCATATATTCCTCAAAGCTTGACCAGTGCCATGCTTGCAGGCGTTTTACTTAAATTTGGTATTTCACTTTTCGCAAGTTTACAAAATGATTGGGCATTCGTTTTATCTTTGCTCGTCATTTATATCATTACAAAAAGATTATGGCCGCGTTATAGCATCGTGTTCACAGCACTTGCTGGTGTTGTGCTCTGCCCTGTGTTTTTAGACTTTCATATGCCTACACTTCACTGGTCTTTGGCTAAACCTGTTTGGATTAGTCCTGTCTTTAGCTGGTCGGCTCTACTGGGCTTAGCTCTACCATTGTTTGTGATTAGTATGGCTTCGCAGTATTTACCCGGTATTGCCATGATTAAAAGTTATGGATATAAACCACATGTGAATCAACTCATTGGCTGGACCGGTTTAACCCAAGTTTTGCTTGCGCCTTTTGGTTGTTACAGCGTCAATATTGCTGCGATTAGTGCGGCTGTATGCCTTGACGATCAAGTTCATCCTGACCCAAGTAAACGCTATATTGCTGGCATAAGCTCTGGTTTTTTCTATGCATTGATGGGACTATTTGCAGCAACACTGACAAGCTTGCTCATGTCTTTTCCTCATATTTTTATTGTAGCTTTAGCAGGTATTGCATTACTTGGTACCATTAGCCATAACATTGCGCTTGCGTTTGGCCCTGTTGAAGACCGTGAAGCAGCACTGTTTACCTTTTTATGTAGCGCTTCGGGTATTCAATTTTTCGGTATAGGTTCGGCATTTTGGGGGCTAATTGTCGGTATTATCGTATTTGTAGTTCTTAAATTTAAGGTTAAAAAATAACACCTAAAATAAAGACTTTGCGCTTAACCTTTTAGAGAATTTCATAAACAGTTAAATGCAAAGTCTGATTAAATTAATTAATTGCGTTTTTATCCCAAAAAGCCTGTCGTATTTGTGGCATTGCATTTAAGTGGTTAATAATATGCTGCGCTTCTTCTGTCTCAATTGAAGTCGCAATAAGCGTCACCTCTATCTCAACTTCTTTCTCCCCAAAAGGTGTCACATCAATATCTTTAGCAGGATAATTGTGATGCTTCAAGGTTAGATTTAATTCATCCATAACCACTTTGCTCTGACTTCGGTCACAGATAATGTAAATTACATGCAAGACCTCGGTGTCATCGTCTAATGGACGACGGTCAATGATATGAACAATCGGCCTTAATAACGTATTGGCAGATAAAATAAAAGCTGTTGCCAGTATGGCTTCAATAATTAAATCGGAACCTGCCGCCGCTCCCACAGCCGCTGAACACCATAAAGTTGCTGCAGTATTTAAGCCATGGATATTGCCTTCTTGACGCATAATCACACCTGCACCCAAGAAACCAATACCCGAAACCACATAGGCAATGACTCGAACAGCTCCATCTGCTCCAGTAAGATTCGTTGCAACATCTACGAAAATTGCAGCACCTACAGCGACCAGAACATTGGTTCGAAGGCCAGCTGTACGTTGCCTATATTGACGTTCAAATCCAATTAATGCTCCCAAAACAAAAGCAACCGAGAGACTAATGAGAGTATCTGCAATATTAGATAAATCTGTATGTTGTAGAAATTGCAACTTCATCTTGCACCTATGATTTTATTGCCAGCCGTAACGGCGAATGTAGATTTTTTTAACCCATTGAGTAATACACATATAAGCAATTAAAATTAAAGGCAAATATAAGAAATAACTTAATGGTAAAGCTTGCAGTTTTAAGTAACTTGCCAAAGGCCCCATTGGTAAGAAAATACCAATACACATAATCACCACTGTCATGACTAATAATGGCGTTGCAGCACGACTCTGAATAAATGGAATCTTAGCCGTACGAATCATATGCACAATCAATGTTTGAGTGAGTAGCCCCACAACGAACCAGCCAGACTGGAATAAAGTCTGATGTTCAGGAGTATTTGCCGAAAACACAAACCACATCAAACAAAACGTGATAATGTCAAAAATTGAGCTAATCGGTCCAAATACCACCATAAAACGGCCAACTTCTTCAGGTTGCCAACGCTGTGGTTTTGCAATTAGCTCTTCATCAACGTTGTCAAAAGGAATGACAATTTGTGATACGTCATAAAGTAAGTTTTGAATGAGTAAGTGAATAGGCAACATTGGTAAAAATGGAATAAAAGCACTCGCAATTAATACCGAAAAAACATTACCGAAATTTGAACTTGCCGTCATTTTGATATACTTCAACATATTGGCAAAAGTTCTACGGCCTTCAATTACACCTTTTTCAAGCACCATCAAGCTTTTTTCAAGCAAGATCAAATCTGCTGATTCTTTAGCAATATCTACTGCCGTATCTACTGAAATACCAATATCGGCAGCACGTATAGCCGCAGCATCATTAATACCGTCTCCTAAGAAACCAACCACGTGACCATTTGCTTTTAGCTGTTCAACAATACGTTCTTTATGTACTGGACTTAGCTTCGCAAAAATATTGTACTGCTCTACTGCTCTTTTGAGCTGCTCATCAGTTAAGGTTTCAATTACACCGCCTAATAGAACTTGATCATAATTCAGACCAATTTCTCGGCACACTTTTTGAGTTACAAACTCATTATCACCTGTAAGTACTTTTACGGTTACACCATGAGCATGCAAACTTTGCACTGCTTCTCGAGCAGACTCTTTAGGTGGATCCAGAAACGCAACATAACCAATTAAAATTAGATCACTTTCATCAACAACCGAATAATTTTCCTGTTTATTATCAAACTCACGATATGCTACAGCAACGACACGTAAGCCATCACGGTTATAACGTTGAGTTAATGCTTCAATTGCAACTTCACGTTGTTCTGTTAAAGGTTCTACTTTGCCATTTACTTCAACATAACGGCAAACTTTTAACATTTCCTCAACCGCGCCTTTAGTAATCATGCGCACTTTTTCTTGAGGTGTTTGGACCACGACTGACATACGGCGGCGATCAAAATCAAAAGGAACTTCATCTAACTTTTTATAACGTAACTTTTGAGTTTTGATCTGATCATCAACAGCTTCTAATACAGCTACATCAAGCAAATTTTTCAAACCAGTTTGATAGTAACTATTTAAAAATGCCTGCATGAGTACAAAATCTGATTTTTCCCCATGAACATCAATATGTTGAGATAAAAAGATTTTGTCTTGAGTTAACGTTCCAGTTTTATCGGTACATAAAACATCCATTGCACCAAAGTTTTGGATCGCATCTAGACGTTTAACAATCACTTTCTTTTTAGATAAGAAAACCGCACCCTTTGCTAAAGTTGAAGTCACAATCATCGGTAGCATTTCTGGAGTAAGACCAACAGCAACCGATAGTGCGAATAAAAATGCCTCTGTCCAATCACCTTTGGTAAAGCCATTAATGAACAGTACAACAGGTGCCATCACCAACATAAAACGAATGAGTAACCAACTGACTTTGTTGACACCCATCTGAAATGCCGTCGTGCTGCGATCAGTAGCCGTAACTCGGTGAGCGAGTGCACCAAAATATGTTTGAATACCAGTACTTAACACAACTGCCTGAGCTGAACCAGAAACAATATTGGTTCCCATAAATACAATATTATCTAGCTCTAAAGCGCTCGTTTCTTCAACATTTTTCTGCAAAGGAAATTTCTCGACAGGCATTGATTCACCAGTCATTGCAGCTTGAGAAACAAACAAATCTTTGGCATTTAAAATTCTGCAATCAGCAGGAATCATGTCGCCTGCAGACAATAAAATCACATCACCTGGCACCAAATATTGAATTGGCATTTCAAATTGGTGATTGGTTTGGTTTTTAATATCAATACCATAACGTTCATGCATAAGCGCTAAATCTTCTGCACTAATTTGATGACGCAATACTGTAGCGGTATTACTCACCATTGCTTTTAAAGCATCCGCAGCTTGATTTGATTTTGCTTCTTGCCAATAACGAAGTAGTGTTGAAAGGATAACCATCACACTAATAATGATTGAACCCGTTAAATCATCGGTAAAAAAAGCTATTAGTGCCAAAAGGCTAAGCAAAATATTGAACGGATTGCGGTAGCAATACCAAAGATGTTGCCACCAAGTTAATGGTTTCTCATGAGTAATCTCATTAAGCCCCACTGCCATTTGCTGGGTATGTGCTTGCTCTTCTGTAAGCCCTGTGAAGTGAGTATCGAATTGTTTTAATAAGTCACCTGTTTGGGCTCTTGACGCATCGAGCAAACGCATAGATAAGTTTTTGCTAATTTCTTGAGCATAGCTTGATTGATGTAGCTCTTTAAAAGATCGATTACGACCAAAAAAACGCATCAAATGAAATCTTTGTAAAAATGCTGTGAAGAGTCGTTGCCAGAATTTCATCACGAAATCCTCCATTTTTTAGGCGTACAAAGCTCTCGACCTTATTGAGAAATAAAGTCTATAAAAATTTAAAATTTAGAAAGGGATAGGAGATCGTAGACTTACGATGAAGAAGAGAAAATTAGTCCAAAGCCAAACCAACGCTGACGGAAAGTCACAGGTTTGAACATAGCTCGGATACTTTGAATCGTATGAGACGAATTATTTACCAACATTGAAGTTTGGTAGGCATAGCTGTGTGTGGAAGCATATAAAAACATTGGCTTCTCCCCATTTCTAGCGAGAAACTAAACAGATAAGTGCTGGAAGTACTTGATTACAAATAAAGTAATTTGTATAGGTTTAATCTAATTTTTTACAAAGCTATCTCATTGCAAGATAGCCCTTCCTAAAGGTGATCTTGCTCAGTATTGGCTTTGGTTTAATCGATAATTAAACTCGAACCTCGAACAACTACCCATTTAGGATCTCCATTAAATAAACTCGCGGCAAGTATAGGTTTTACTCTGCAACACACAAGATTTTTTTTGTAATTTTTTATTAACAAAATATTGACTAAAATTACAGCTCTTTGACCACCACTGTTTTTGCCATTTTGTCATGCCAGCCTTGTTTTTTAGGATCAAATGCTACCCAAATAAGACCAATACAAAATACCAAAATAGATGGTATATATCCGATATAGCGGATTAGAGATTGCATTACAGTTAACTTGTTCCCTGTTTTTTCATCGAGAACTTTTAAACGCATAAGACGTTTTCCAGGTGTACCTGCAAAGTAGAGCCAACATAAAACTGTATATAAAAATGGAAAAGCATAATTTACGATCAAATCAAACCAATAGTTTTGAGGTTTACTACTCATGCCTGTAGCAAATATCAAATCATAATCTCCACGATAAAAGATCCATGCGGCTGGAATAATGGCTAAAAAAAGAATAAGCGTATCAATAATCATTGCACCAAATCGTAACCAGAATCCTGCATATTCGTATTTATAGCTCATGCGTACACCTCACTTTTGTTATTGTTTGCCTTATACCAAAGAGACAACTTCATGTTACTTTCATCGTAAAGGAAATCTTTTTATTTTTAAATACTTGAAGTAATTTTTAATTTTCTATTTTATAGAGAATTGTAATAAAGATTATGAATAGCTATAAATACTTTTATAAATTAAAATAATATAGATCATACTTAGATATTTTATATACACCTCACTCTAGATGAGGTGGTTTAATTATTTTTATTCAGTGAGTGATATATAACAGCTAATTATTTCCAAAACAGAACATCTATTTTAAATTCTTTTTTCAATAATAATGCAGCACAGATTAGTCCCAAGCCAATAATAATCAAAAACAGACTGAGTGTTAATATGCCACCCACTATAGATAAAAAACCTAAAATAGTGATGAGATAAAATAAAACTATAATTAACTTAAACATTTAGTTTATTCAACCATTTACGATAAAATCAACTCATTCTAGCGTTTTTAGCAATAAATACTGTTCTCAAATGTTGAATACACACCTTATTTGTATTAACTCAAAAAACAATATGTTAATAATTCTTGCTAAATGTTAATAACACAATGTAAAGTGTGACAAAAATCACATTTATGCTTTATTTCACTTCAAAATAGTGTTTTTCAGTAACAAGTTTTATTTTAAGATTTTTATAGAGACGATCTTTTGAGTTTTCCAGTGAAGGTACAACCTTTTCAGCGAACTTATCATCCGCCATAAGTCGTGCATAAGTTTTATATCCAATCACTAGCTTTTCTGGTTCTTTGCCTGTTTGGCGGAATTCTTCAATAAGTTTACTTACTTTCTTTGCTGTTAAATCAGCCATATTACCTCTCCCCCTCAATATACTATTTGGTTATACGAGTTCTGTATGACAAAAATATGAAAAGTAATTTATTGTAAAGTTCATCTTAAAAATAAATTTTTCCATCCACCACTTTTACCGTAATACTTCAATTTTAAAAATACATAAAAATCAAATACATACTTAATTTTTATATAATTTAACTGCAACTTAATTGAATTGAGTTGTACCTTTAAACAAATATGTTAATCTTTAAGTAAGAAAAGCTTCATACATATAACAACTTGTAAATAAGAGGAATAACATTATGAATTATCAACATATTATTGTACCTGTGGATGGTTCAGAGATTTCTTTGGCAGCAGCGCGACAAGCTGCTCATATTGCTAAAGCTTTTGGTAGCAAACTTACAGCAATTAGTCTTGTTGCAGTGGATCCGTTTAGTGGTGTTGATTTTTATTACATCTCTCCTGTTGTAAAAGATTATTTTGTTGAAGCACGTGCTAATGCTGAAAAAACACTAGCGAAGGTAAAAGCCTTATGTGCTGAAGAAGGCGTTGATATTGAAACACAAATTATTCAAGGCGAAATCTCATCTGATGGCATTTTAAAAGCTGTTGAAGACTTAAAATCAGACTTAATTGTTATTGGTTCTCATGGTCGTAAAGGTTTCCAAAAACTTATTTTAGGTAGTTTTGCACAAGACGTTCTAAACAGTACCAAAATCCAAGTTTTAGTCGTAAAAGAATAATTTCTTGATGTTAAGGAAAAGCCTAATCAGTTGATTAGGCTTTTCTACATATAAACTGCGCAAGTTTTACACTGACTAAAAATCGTTATAAAATGTCGTTGTTATATTTTCTATTTTTGTGAGTCACACCAATGAAGTAAGTCTTTTTTCTCATCAATTTTCTTTTTTTTGATGTGCAAAATAGACTATTTTTTAGTGACTTAACGTCTTTATTTAAAGTTTAACTTTCCTATTTTGTACATCCTGTATTTATGAGGTTTTTTATGACTCAGCAGGCATGTGTAATATCACAACTCACTTTAGAATTCCCTTCAAAAGTGATGTTTAAAGAATTGAATTTCTCACTTGAGTATCATCAAGTATCCGCTTTAATTGGTCGTAATGGTCAAGGCAAGTCCTTACTTATGCAATTGCTCCAAGAGGTTTCACCCACTGAGGAAATGCACGTCAGTGGGCAAATTACTTGGCAGACAAAGCATGCATATTTATCTCAATTAATGCGTCTTTCTTCATCCACCATTGCAGAAGCTTTAGACATTGACCATCTCTATAAAGCTTTGCAAAGAGTAGAACAAGGCGAAGTTGAATTCGATGATTATGATTTATTAGAAGGCAATTGGGACCTCCCTTCTGTTTGGGAAGCATTATTGCGATCGGCCCACTTACCAACCAACTTAAACTTTCCTGTGAAACAGTTAAGTGAAGGACAAAAAACCAAGTTAGCGTTAGCAGCGTTATTTTTAAAAACCGACCACTATTTATTGCTTGATGAACCAAGTAACCATCTCGATCAAGATGCTAGACAGTGGTTGATTCATCATCTCAAGAAGCATCCGGCAGGTGCTCTTATCATTAGCCATGATCTCACTTTACTAAATGAAGTCGACCATATTTATCATTTAAATGAACATGGCTTACAGCACACCACAGGAAACTATGAAAATTTTTATGAGCAATACCAAACGCAGATTCAAGCTTTAGAGCAGTCGGTACACCAACATCAACGTGAAGTTAAGCACATGAAGCAGAAGCAACATGATGTTTTAATGAAAGCACAGAAACGTGAGCGTGCTGGTAACAAACTTCGTGATTCAAATTCACAAGCTAAAATTTTGCTCGACTTTAAAAAAGAACAGGCTGGACAAAGCTTAGGAGCAATTCAGTCTCAACATCAGCGTCAAATTGATCAAAGCCAGCAAGACTTAAAAAATAAAAAAGTACTTTTGGAAACTGTTAAGCCTCAGCAGTTTGTATTCCCCTCTTTTCAAAAACGCTCAGGAGAAATTCTTAGAGTTCATGGCTTAAAACTGAACTATGGAACCCAGCAGCCCATTAATTTTGCCCTCAAAGCGTCTCAAAAAATTCATTTGATGGGTTGTAATGGTATTGGGAAATCAACTTTGCTGAAACAGATTGTTCAATCTGCTGTAGTGCCCACAGATGAAATTAGCCTATTTGTAAATTGCTTTTATCTCGATCAGAACTTTAGCTTTTTGTTAGACCATTTGTCTGCTGTTGAGAACCTAAGAAACATTAACCCTAATATTTCTGAGTTAGAGTGGAGAAATCTACTAGGTCAGCTTAGGCTTCGTGGTGAAAAAGGGACTTATCCTTTAGCTCAACTGAGTGGGGGTGAGAGGTTAAAAGTCGCATTGTTAGGTTTGAGTCATGCAGAGACTATGCCTGAACTTTTATTACTCGATGAACCAGAAAATCATCTGGATATTGAATCAAGAGAACTATTTGCAAATGCTATTTCTAGCTATGAAGGTGCTGTATTATTAGTCTCTCATGATTTAGCTTTTGTTGAAAAGTGCGGAATTCATGAGTCAATTTATTTAACTTAAAATATTTTCAATCTTATATAAAAGCTCTAACTATTAGAGCTTTTATATAAATCTTTTAATTATCATTTTATATTTTTATTATTTAATATTTGAAGATCTAAACTAAAAGATACGGTTCTATTTTTTCGTGCACTATTTCTCATTTGATAAACTTGAATAATATAGTCACCATCGACTGGTAGTACTAGTTCTCCTGAAGAACCCATAGTCGAACCTACCAATAATGCTTTATCTTTGCCTGGCTTTTTACCGGGAGCAAAAACATTAACATAAGCTAAGTTACTATAACTATTAATGTTAAATTTTAAAACCTGACCACTTTTTGCAAAAACTCGATACCTTACATCATCATAACCCTGAAATTTCCCTGTTAAAGTTGCTTGATCAGAACCTTTTAAAAAGCTTACTTTGTTTTCAACATTTTTAGCCGTCACAGTTAAGGGTAAGGTTGCAATTAATGCTGTTAATAATAAAATTTTAATGATTCTTTTCATTTTTAATCCTCGAAATTCTTTTAAATAATAATAAGAAAGATAGGTTTTATTAAGTTTTACTTTATGTATAAGTTTGATGAGTAACGTTTGAGTTTGTATATCTTTTAATAGTTGTTCAAAAAATATATGTCATGAAACTTTAACTTGCCAGCTCAGAAAAACCACCTTAGAATCCGCGCAACTAATTTTTAGGGGCTTCATTGTGAGTACTTGCTCGATTGATAAGAATAAATCATCGACTCATATCTAAGTATCCACTAAAGCCCATTGGCTCTCTTGTGGATTTAAGAGAGTCCCTCCTTCTTGTTTTATTTCTTATTTATCTGTCTTGTTGAAAGACGAGTAAATACTTGCATATGCTCCTTGTTGTATTGGAGTCATCAATGCTATTTCTTAATTTTAAAAAATCTGTCGTTTTTTTTAGCACTTGCTTGGCATTTATTTCTAGCTATGCTGGACGACCTATGGTGGTTGATGATGCTTCTTTAGTTCCTGCCCATTCTTGTCAACTTGATTCATGGATGCAGAATAATCCCACCAATAAAGAGTATTGGGTTATTCCTTCTTGCAATATAGGTGGCAATTTTGAGTTTGGTGTAGGTATGGGGCGCCATTTTTCCGATGAAGCAGGTAATGCGACTTATACAACTGTTCAAGGGAAAACGCTTATAAAACCACTTGAGACGAATAACTGGGGAATTGGCGTTTCATTTGCGACCCAAATTAATAACAACCACACTTCTGAAAAAGATTGGACTGTGAATGTTCCCTTGAGTATTTCTATGCTAGATGACCATTTCTTGGTTCATACCAATGTGGGTTGGCTTAGAGAACATACTAGTCACCGCGAGCAAACCACATGGGGTGTGGGAACAGAAACATTCATTACGAAACCTTTAACATTGACTGCTGAAATTTATGGAAATGATCGAAATGATTCATTTTATCAAACCGGTATTAAATATATGTTGTACAAAGAAAATGTTCAGTTCAATGCAAGCTATGGTAATCGTTTAAATCAGACCAAAGATGACTCGTTTTTCTCAGTCGGTTTAGTTCTTGTGACTAACCCATTTTTCTAAGTGAAAATGTGATTTAAAAAGCCCATCAATAGATGGGCTTTTCAATTTTATGAGTCTTTATCTAATGAGTGTGGTGTCGTGGTTTTGTCTTGCTGCTTGGTATCATTTTCGCCTTGGCAGGCTGCAACAGAGATTGAAACGATTGCTGCTAAACCTAGGGTAGCTATAATTTTAGTCATATCTTACCTCATACAGTTTCCATTGATTAGCTTATAAATACTGGCTATCAATATTACGATCAGCATAGGTTTATAGACTTTTTTGTACTTCTCGCTTAGAAATGTAAATTAGAAAAAATCACCTGTAACCAATTTTTTGATGGCAAAGATGTGAGAAATTTTAGGTGTGGTAAGAATTAACGTCTTAGCTCATTTCGTTCATTACTTTAATTATCGCTCTGTGGTTAAGCTTTTTATTAATTGTAAGAAACACAAAAATCTAGGCGATCATGTTGTTGCTTAAAGCAGGTCCATGAGTCTTTTTCAGGAGCTTCAATAATCTTTTTAGTTTTGAAATCACGATAATAAATAGTCGCATCTTTTAAATTCGATAAATTACTTCCCACAGACACACATGAATCTTCATGAGAACAAATATTTGATTCTTTTATAAATACTTTGCTATTTGGAAAAGTTAATCTTTCAAAGTTAGAACTTAAGTTATTTGTAGAAGAAAGTAAGCAAGACACCGTACTATTTTTACCATTCACTACAAAACAGCTTTTACTGACTTCGAAGGGCTCTTGAGCGAACGTACCCGTAGCATAAGGCAATAAAAATAATGTAATAAGGCGCTTCATGTTCTTTCTCTCTATTCAACATTTAGTCCAAAACTGCCTATAAATATTCAGACTACATTTAATTTAGCTGTCTATAATACCTGTATTAAGTTTAGTTAAATATTTACTATTTGATAAATTTTACAAAATATTCAAAAAATTAACTTATAAAATGGTTATGTACTCACTTTAAAGTTATTCGTCTAAAATCTTCCAATCCGTACCAATTTGCGCCAACGCTGGCAACTCATCACTATTAAAAACATTCTGGTTATCATCAACAGCAAATCGATAAAGTGGTATTGAATCTGCTTGTGTTTTCTTAAAAAAACTAAAATCTTCGGTAATATGTATTAGGTCCGCTGACCGATTATCTCCGCCTATTTTGTTTACTCCAGTACCTGATGGTATATGTATATAACTTTCACAAGTTACTTCGATGCTATTTCCATTCAAATCTTGATATGAACATTTCATGACTAAGTCCTGCCATAAGTTTTAGAGATGTGTAGAAAAACTTAACATGCTATACAGATAAGTTATGGAAGTTTTTATGATGTAATTGTTTTAAGTATGTATATCGTGTTGAAAACTGAAAGATTTACTATTATGTAAGACTGATAAGAAATTACCCTTTAAAAAAAGCACCGGTACCGGTGCTTATTGTTATTTACATTTCCCATGAGGGCTGTTTATTTCTTCTTTTAAAGAATCAATATCCATTTTAATTAATTCTTTATCATTCGTTGCTTCTAGACCAGATTTCTTCATGAAGACTTTATATTCCTTAAATCTCGTAATAATAAATTCATCATATTGCAGTTCAGATTGCATATAAGTACATTCTATTGAATCTAGCTTTTTCCTTTGCGAACTAGTTAGATTTTTATTCGCATTCTTTTTAATAAAAGTATCTCTTTGTGCTTGAGCTGTATGGAATTTTTCTAAAAGACTATGATATTCCTCTTCAAAACTTGTGTTTGATGCAGCCATAGTATTGGCACAAATAAGTAAGCCCAAGATAAAAATTCTTAATTTCATAATATGTAATATTCGCTTATCATAATTAAAAACTGCATATTATAAGACTGTCGCGATCAAATAAAGTAAATAAACTATATAAAGAAAACCGCCCCAGAAGGCGGTTGCTGAAATTTTCCAGCGATTATAAAAGTGCGGTGGACACACACTTTTATAGGGTTTTAAACCAGATTTATTTTTTTATTATTTTTCTTATACTCCTCAGAATTAAAATAGTTCACTATCATCTTGGCATTTTCTTCCGACACGGCTTTTTTATTTTCCAGTACTGTCTGAGCTTCTTTTTTTACGTTAAAGTCGGCTGGCACAATACTTGAAAGTGGTGGTAGTTTTGGCTGTCCACCAATCGTGATTCTTTCAATAAAGCTCGCTAGCCACATAATATATTCGCCCTTATTTTTATATTTAGGCATTAAGCTCATGTCGAGTTTAATCGTACATTCATTTAAAGGTTTACTTAGACATTCTTCAAAATCTATAAAATTATATTTGAGTTTACAGGGGGTTCCCTTTATCTCTTTTCGAATAATGCTGACTAAATTATTCAATTGTTCAATTAGGTTGTCAGAGAACAATTTATCTTCTTCGAATTTTTTATAGACCTTCTCGGCAATTGTTAGAAATTTTGGCATGGGTCCTTCCCTCCTATTCTGACTTTGGTGGTTAATCAGATTTTTAGGGAAGTATGATGGATATATTATTGCAGTATGTAAGTCTTGAAATGCCAAATGTAATCAATAAGAGTTTTCTGAAACCGAGTTCCATAATACGCCACAACAATTGAATAAAATGCAAAATTCATCGCATTTTTAGTGCGGAAAGATTTTATAGTTGGTAATAATTTTCTGAAAAAAATTAAGCTCATCAATAATATTATTTGACTTAGATTTTTTTTGATATCTTAGCTAAAAATAGAATATAGAAATATTTGAATTATTTTTATTTACTGCCTTGCTGAATAACCAAGTTATCTAGTCAGGGGACTAGAAAGTTAACCGTGTCTTCAGCAAGGTCTTTTATGGTTATATTTTAGTTTGATGCTGCTTACGCACCGCTTAAAGCTGCTTCAAACATTTCAATAATTGCTTTGGCTCCTTCAGCCTTTTGCCTTGCGTCTTGATCATCAAAAATAACCGTTTCATCATTGAGTTCACTTACATATCGCCGGGCTTCGTCTAGAGCTCTCCTTAGTTTTTGTACTTTGTGTTTGTTTACGTCTTTGGCAATGGTTGGCGCATATCCTCCACGTTTTGCGTTTTTAAGTTGTCTAGCTCTGTTCTCTATTGCTGTAGCCATTCAAACACTCCAACTCACCTAACAAATTTTAGTAAAGCAACTTTATTGTTTGTTATTCTTAAACATTTAGTATTTTCTTTGTTCAAAGTGTCAAATTTGTTACTTAAGCCTTACTCCTGAAAAGTTTTAGATCGAGTTTGCTCAAAAATAATCTTTTCTAAGTTATGAAACGCTCATAACTTTATATAGTAAATTTATACCGCTATTTAATAATAATTTTCCAAAAATAATTATAAATTAATGTATAAAAATATTAAAAGAATGCTATCTATTTGAAATTTAAATAAAGATAGCATTCTACTATGTGATTACTCTACAGTTAGTTTTTGAAAATCATGGCCTGAAGGTGCCTGATACACTCTTAAACCAAACTCAGGCAAAATCGCGATGAGATGATCAAAAATATCGGACTGAATTGCTTCATATGAAACCCATGCCGTGGTATTGGTAAAGGCATAGATTTCTAATGGAAGACCTTCACTCGTCGGTTGTAACTGACGAACAATAAGGGTTTGATTTTGAGCAATGCCTTTATGCTGACGTAAGTAGAACTCAACATACGCTCTAAATGTTCCAATATTAGTTAAACGTCTTTTGTTATAGCGTGATTGACTACCTAAATGCTTGTTAAATTCGTCAATCTCAGATTGCTTGGCATTGAGGTATTGATCTAATAATAGAAAGTCTTTTAGCTTTTGCTGCTCTTCTTCAGTCATGAAGTGAACACTAGTTTGATCGATATAAAGCGAACGCTTCATACGGCGGCATCCAGCATTACTCATACCGCGCCAGTTTTTAAATGTGTCTGTTACGAGTTTATTGGTTGGGATAGTGGTATAGGTTTTATCAAAGTTCTGAACTGTCACGGTATGCAATGAAATATCAATCACATCACCATCGGCATTCAGCGACGGCATTTCAATCCAGTCCCCTATACGCACCATGTCATAAGAAGCAATTTGTACACTCGCGACCAATGACAAAATCGTATTTTGGAAAACCAACATTAATACGGCGGCCATTGCACCGAAGCCAGCAAGCAAGGTGAATACATCCTTTTTAAGGAATGTACCTAAAATCATCAAACCACAAACAACAAAAATGATGAGTTTAACGAGTTGTAAATAACCTTTAATCGGCTTGTTTCTAGATTTTGGATTACGCTGATAGATTAAATTAAATATATTTAATAATTCACTAATGGTGAGTGCAATAGTCAGGAAAATAAATGCCTGTGCACCCATCTGTACCAAAGCAATGGCTTTCTCAGATAAGTGCGGAACAGTCGTAATCCCATTCATAATGACAATGGCAGGTACAATATTAGCAAATCGCTTAATGACACTATGCTGAGCAAATACAGACTGGTTGAGTGACTTGATTTTAGTCACTAAATGACGGATTCCCCGAACAATAATTCGCTTAGCAATAAAGTTTGCCAACGCAGCAAATAAAATCAAAATTGTGAGTGAAACTACCATTTCTAGCCAAGGATAGTTGCTTAACTCAGCTTGAAGATCACGATAATAATTTAAAAAATCCAACCCTTTACACCTTAAAACTTTATTTTCAATAATTTTAAAGTGTTCGAGTGTTATAGATTAAGGCTTGTTTACATATGTCGTCATAAATACAACACGTCTATAATACTTAATCGCTAAATTAGATTAATTTATGGAAATATGATTCGTGCAGACAATAAGTGAATCTTCTTTTTTTAAATAAAATTGTTCCATTCAACAAGGCTTTTGCTTCTTAGCTCCTTCATAAGGAGTTTGTGTTTTATTAAATTACAGCTTTTTTGTTTCAATAAACTTCCCTTTGAATAAAGAGTTTTGAGTAAAAAAACTTTCCCCATAAATTATTTACCTTTATTTTTTGTCAAATAACTCATTTTTTCACTGTGATCAATTTTTATAAAATAGTAAGTTTCTGCCTATCTACTTATATTTAAAACATTTATTAATTTTTATCTTTATAAAATATAAATATTACGATTCAAATAATTACACAAAAAAAATTAGTGAAAAATCCTATAAGTCCCCCCTATTTTGAGTTACAAACCGCAACAATCATGGCACAAATGGTAATAATAATTAAATTAATAATCATTATCATTCACATCACATAAAAACCTGAGAAGATCTACCATGATCCATGAAAATATTCTCGACTGCATAGGTAAAACGCCACTATTACAACTATCAAGGCTATTCACGCATCAATCAGTCTCAGTGATTGCGAAAATGGAATTGTTAAACCCAGGAGGAAGTATTAAAGACCGTCCAGCATTATTCATGCTACAGGAAGGCTTAAAATCCGGAGTGATTAATAAAGATAGTCATATTGTTGAAAGTTCTTCAGGAAACTTAGCGATTGCGCTTGCAATGGCATGCAAAATATATGGATTAAAATTTACTGCCGTTATTGACCCGAAAATTGCCTCAGCAAACCTACAAATGCTGAAGCTCTACAAAGCCAACATCGAAATGGTCTCTGAAAAAGACCAAAACGGTGGTTATTTAAAAACCCGAATTGACACCGTAAAACGACTCTGCCAACAACTGCCCAACGCTGTCTGGATTAACCAGTATGCAAACCCAAATAACTGGAAAAGCCATTACTTTGGTGAAGCAGAAGAAATCTTAAATCAAATTGATCGCAAGATTGATTACCTTGTGATTGGAGCAAGTACCTCCGGCACGATTATGGGCGTGTCTCGTCGCCTTAAAGAAAAGTTCCCCGAATTAAAAGTCATCGCTGTCGATATTGTCGGCTCTGTGCTGTTCGGTGGAACATCTGGTCCACGCGAAATTCCCGGTATTGGTGCAAGTACAGTCCCACCGCTGCTCTCCCCCGATGAAATCGATGAAGTCATTTATGTAGATGACTATGAGTCGGCACTTGGTTGCAGAGAACTTCTTGAGCACGAAGGAATCTTTGCTGGCGGTTCGAGCGGCTCATCTATTTCAGCCATCAAAAAACTGATTCCAACCATTCCAGAAGGTTCATGCGTTTTAACGCTGTTGCCAGATCGCGGCGACCGTTATCTCGATCTGGTTTATGAAGATGAATGGTTCGAAATGATCAAGAAGCGTCACTTCAATCGAAACGTACGACGCCAAGAAAACCTTACTTTACAAAATGTTGTTTAACCTTCTCCTTAGGACATATTCATGAGCAATTTGGCTACCCTTCGCTATTTAAGTCAATCAGATTTATTAAATCTTGGCGCAAATCATAGTAATTCTTTTATTGAAGCGATTACTGAAGGTTTAACCCTGCATGCAAATAAACAGTTTGTACAACCCTTAAAACCTTATCTTCGCTGGCAAGGTGCAGACCATATTGCTGACCGTATTATTGCCATGCCTTGCTATTTAGGTGGCAATGACCCGATTGCTGGAATTAAATGGATTGGTTCAAGACAACATAACCCTAAAAAATTCAATATTCCGCGTGCCAGCGCACTGATTGTTTTAAATGACTCAGAAACAAACTATCCGGTTGCAGTGATGGAAGGCAGCTTAATTAGTGCCATGCGAACTGCTGCTATTACAGGCGTTTCGATTAAGTATTTAGCGAAAAAAGACTTTTCTGACATTACCGTGATTGGCTGTGGTCCAATTGCGCAAATGCAGATTAAGACGGTACTTGAACAATATGCTCAAGTGAAAAAAATCCATTTATTTGATGTGAACCCTGAAGCGGCTGAAAAACTCAAAGCGTTGTTCTTATCAGAATATCCAAATTTAGAAATTGAAATTCATGACAGTGCTAAGTCTGCGATTCAGCAAGCAGATGTCCTCATTACCTGTACCGTTTCAGATAAGCCTTACATTCCGTTTGAGTGGCTTAAAAAAGGCTGCTTTGTTTCAAACATTTCAATTATGGATATCGAGCCTGAAGTCTTCTTAAAAGTGGACAAAGTGATTGTGGATGACTGGGACCAATCAAACCGAGAAAAGAAAGTTATCAATGTGCTGGTTGAAGATGGCTTATTTAGCCGCGAAAAACTACATGCTGAACTTGGCGACATCATTATTGGTCATAAAAACGGCCGCGAACACGAAGATGAAATCATTTTGCTCAACCCAATGGGCATGGCGATTGATGACATTGTCTGCGCTAAGTGGTTCTTCAATGCTGCACAAGAACAAAACGTTGGTACGGTTCTACCGCTTTTATAAGAATAGGAATAACTAAAATGTTAGATCGGATTTACACAGCACAACTACAAAAAACGATAGATGCACTCTACATGGAGAATTATGGAGATTTTAGAGATCATATTTCCTATAAAAAGCCTTATCTGGCAATTACTCTCAATGATGAGTTGGAACTCTATTTCAACTGTTTAAAAGTAGATGGTGTAAATCCTTTCTATATTACTCAACCCGAAGTTTTGCTTCATAACCTCTTAAACAATACGACGTCTAAAATTTCTATTTCTGAAGTTTTTAACTATTTAACCCAAGCAAATTGGTGGCCTTCACCACACCATCAAAAAGCGATTGATTACTGGCTAGACAACTTAGTAACGGCTGAAAAGATTCCTCAAATTTTACAGTCAGCCCTTTCATTTTCTTCACCTTTAATCAAAAGCGAGTTGCTATCGCTGGTCGCTGACCGTCCATTTCATCCGTTCGCGCATTCAAAAGGTGAACTTGCACCACTCACAACTCAAAAAGAAATTGAAGTGTACTGGTGGGCTTTTAAGCAAGATGACGTCATCAACAATATGGAGTCGACTCCTCATAAAGAGCTTCTGTTAGCAGAAGCTGAGGAAAGTCTGATTGCTGACAAAATGGCTCAGCTTTCAGAGGACTACTTAGCCCTGCCTTTGCTAGAGACTCAACATCGCTATTTAAAGTTTGATGAAAATAAGTACGGCGGTATTGACCTGAACCATGTCACCACCATTGGTTTACCGACTTCTTCTTTAAGAACGCTTATTCACAACACAAAACCTACACTGCATTTAAAACTTTCGACCAATGCCAAGACATTAGGTGCAATCCGCTCCATGCCAGGTCGTTATTTAATGAATGGTCATACGGCTTATGATTTTTTAAATGACGTCATTAATGAAACTGCTTTATTAAAAAATCGTCTCTTTTTGAGTAATGAAACACATTGGTGGGTACTCGGTAAACAAGAGCCGATTGTAAAAAATTTAGGGGTGATTGGCTGCCAAGTCAGACATTTACCCGACTTTTGCCAAGATAAAAACGTTACACCAATCACCATGTCAGCTTTAAGCTGTACGTATGTTGACCCTTGGGAAACTTTAGGCGTTGAAGGTGACAAATGGTCATTACTAAAAGACTTAAGTGTTCATTTTATTCAAACATTCTTAACGCTTTGGTCGAAAGGCATCATGCCTGAATGCCACGGGCAAAACACTATGGTGTGTTATGAAAATAACAAGTTTAAATGCTTTATTTTACGTGACCACGATACCTTAAGAATATGTACCACAGCCATTGAAGAAAGTGGTTTTACCCCTCCGATTTATACCATTGATACCAGCACACCGAACAATCTTATCTTTACTAAAAATGAAGACTTATTTAATTACTTCATTACCTTAGGGATTCAAATTAACCTTTACCCGATTGCTTTAGCTACCTTGAAATATACGGATCGGACAGAAAGCGATTTTTGGGAGATGGTTCAAGAAATTATCCAAGATTTTGTAGAAACCCAACCCATTTCAGAACAAACAAAATCACAAATTCAAACTTATCTTTTTGACAATAAGACTTGGCCATTCAAACAGTTACTTACGCCTTTACTTGCGCAAGAAAGCGACTCAACAGGCATGCCAAGTAAAATCGGAACTACGCCAAACCCTTATCACAGCTTATCTGTTTCTAGCTATGAGACCATGGATATCTAAATCATGCGCTCATCTCGCCTAGATCATTTCATTATTTTGCTCTGTCAGTTTTTTTCCACTTTTGGGCTCATGGTACTTATTCCGATCATGCCGCTCTATATGGAAAAGCTGACGGCGCATATGAGTGCTCCCACTATCTGGGCGGGTTTGGCACTCGCGGCTCCGGCTATTGGCAGTTTATTTACCGCACCGATTGTGGGTCATCTATCCGACACATTCGGCCATAAAAAAGCCTTATTACTTTCTCTCGCTGGTTTCTGTATTTCAATACTGCTCATGGCGAGCGCCCAGCATTTATACCTGTTTATTTTCGCGCGAATTTTACTCGGTTTTTGCGGTCTTTCCGTGATTTTAAATGCCTATGTTTCATATCTTTCTAATGAGCAACAACGAGGTGCCGCTTTTGGGCAACTGCAAAGTAGTGTTGCGCTCGCTTGCCTCTGTGGTCCCGTGCTCGGCGGGATATTTATGGATCAATGGCGGGTTGAAGTATTACTCAACGCAACAGCATTTGTTGTGATGACACTCATTGTGATTGCGTCATTTGTATTAACCAATCCCGTTAAAACCGAAACCACAAAAACCAAAGAGAAATCCAAGCTTCCAGCTTTCTTTGATAGAACGATTTTTTCATGGTTAAGCGCTGGCATTTTGGTTCAAGCGGGCGGCTTTGGTTTAGTGTCCTGCTTTGTTTTATACATTAGTGAAATAAGCCAAAGCACTCATTCATCGTTATCTGCAGCAAGCTTAACAGGCACCATTCATGCGCTTTCATGGGGAGCCGCCTTTATTGCTGGAACCTATTGGGGAAAACGAAATGATGATAAAGGAGATTCTTTTAATAACTTCGTTTACGCGTCTTTAATTTGCGGTATCACGATTTTCGCATTGATCTGGGTTTCGAATATTTGGCTGGTTCTTGTATTACGACTCATACAAGGTTTCTGTTTTGCAGCCCTGATTCCGTCGATCTTACACACAATTTCTTTAAAAGCCGGCACTCAAAGCCAAGGAAAAGTGATTGGTATTTCTAACAGTGCCTTTGTCTTAGGACAACTTATTGGCCCAATCACCATCACGCTCACCTACTCATTTTTCAATATTACCGCGGCATTAATCTGCACCTCACTATTTTTTATCGGTGCGGGATTAGTGGTGATTTTGAACAGATTCTTAATGGATACAATTTTAAAAGAGGCACAAGAATGAACTCAATTACTACAACAGATGCATGGTCTTATAAACTTTTCGAACAGTACCTGAATACTTTCTTTCGTGAACTTAAAGTAGATCTTGAAGAATGCATTATTCCCTCTCAAGATTCTCCTTTATTCACCCTATATGCAGAGCAACTAAATACCCTGTATTTTGCTTATACATTCCATGCCTCTAACACGGTTGTTTATGGCGCAGTTCAGCATCTATCCACCACTGGCTACCATAGATATCAACGTGGTTTTGTTCTGCAAAATTTAAGCGACAATACATTTGACTCGCTCACCGACCCTAAAAAATTAGTGAAGCTGATTACAGATGAGTTGAATAGTCTATTTAAAGATAAAAATCAAAATAAGAACCTGTACTCCGATATTGCCAATAGTATCGAGAACACAAAATTCTTTTTAGAAAATAAGCCTTCCCAAACAGTAACTAAAGCGTTAAGTGGTTTTCAGGCAACCGAACAAGGCATGTTATATGGACACCCTTTTCATGTGACCTCTAAAGCCAATCTAGGTTTTTCTAAAGAGGACATGAAAAAGTATAGCCCCGAGTTAGGTGCAAGTTTTCAACTCCATTACTTTGCGGTTCATTCTTCTTTAATTCAAAAGTTAGTTAGCGAGACCGAACGTTCTCACCATATTGAAGATGAAGTTTTAGAAGCAGCAAAAGATCGTTTGCAAGAGAAATTCACTAATTATGAACTCATGCCAACCCACCCTTGGCAAGCTAATTTCTTACTTCAACATCCATCTTTAAAGAAACATTTAGACAGCCAAGACGTGATCTACCTGGGAGCTTTAGGTCAAACCGTATGGCCGACCTCATCCGTTCGCACGGTGTGGTTACCTCAATCGAACCTATTCTTAAAACTCTCTATTGATGTGCGAATTACCAGTTTCATCCGTAATAACCCAATGGATGAAATGGAACGCGCGATTGATGCGAGCAAAATTATTATTAATCACAAGATTAATGAACAATATCCAGACCTTGTGATACTGCCGGAGTTAGAAGCAAAAACAATCAAAATTCCAGAGCTTGAAAGTTCATTTGGCATTATTTATAGAGCAGGACTTCCGCCAGAGGTATTAGAAAATACCAGAATGCTAGGTGGCTTGGTTGAAGAAAACGAAAATCATGAAATCCCACTTTTAAGCTTTATTCAGCAAGCAGCACCGAACCAAAACTTACAATCGAACGATGCGAAAGACTTCATTACTTTCTGGTGGAAACAGTACGTTAAAGTTTCGCTTATTCCATTAGTTGAGTTGTTTGCAAACAGAGGCATTAGCGTAGAAGCGCACATGCAAAACAGCTTAATGGAATTTAAAAATGGCTATCCACATCGTCTTATTCTTCGAGACATGGAAGGCATTAGTATTGTTCCAGAAATGATAGAAGACGACTCATCTATTTCTGAAGATAGTACTGTCTGGTTCTCTCAAAAAGATGCTTGGACCTTTTTAAAATATTACCTCGTGATCAATCACATTGCTCATCTCATCAGTGCAATTGCACGAGTTACGGCCATTGAAGAATCTGAACTTTGGCAAGCCACACGCCTTACGCTCACGCAAGAAAATTTTAGCGCCAAAGGCGAGCAATACCGCGATTTATTAATTAATTCACTCACATTACCAATCAAGGCAAATATGTTAAATACGCTCTACCACAGTGGTGGCAATCCAATCTGGATTGAAGTTGAAAACCCTATTTATAAATATCGCGGTGCAGAAGCGCTTAGCCCTCTTCAACCAACACAACAAACCAATTATAAAACCCTCGCGGAAAATCGCGTAATGAGTCAATTATTAGAAGCACTCATTTTTGAAAATACTTTTAAATACGAGTTTTCTAAAAGTCAGATCAAGTTTTATATTTCCAATACTGTTTTCTATACTTGCGCGGCCAAACGACATTTTAGTTTTAAACGAATTAAGCTAAATCCTTCAAGTTTAGTCCGTTCTGATATTACTTTAGGCACCGAAACTCGCCCTAACTTAAAAACACTACTTGCCGACCTAAAAAATATTATTGAAGCTGACCCAGTTAAATGGCAAAACTTTAATGATGAACTCAATTTAACTTACGTTAAACATGCGCAAACTGTAAGCCAAGCACCTGCTCAACCTTTAAGAACTTTGCCGTACCTAGAACAAGAAGCACGCATCACCAACGCCCATTTATATCACCCAAGTTTTAAATCTCGTATCGGCTTCGATTTAAAAGAAAATAAAAAATACGCACCGGAGCTTTCTGAAGGTTTTACGGTTCAATGGGTGGCAACTCATAACAGTTTATGCAAACTGGTTTTAAGTGAAACCATTAATTTAGAGCAGCTTTATAAACAGCATTTTTCAGAAAAAGATCTACACGCCATTAATGATCAATTGAAAGAGCAAAATGTAGATTTTAAAGATTATATCCTCACCCCAATTCACCCATGGCAGTGGGATAAAATTATTGAATTGTATTATCAAGATGCAATTAGCAACCAACTGATCATTCCGTTAGATATTGAAGGTCCGACTTACTTACCGCAACAGTCGATTCGAACCTTATCGAATATTAGTGATATTTCGGCACTTTCTCTCAAGTTGGCAATGAACTTGGTTAATACCTCGACCTCTCGTGTATTGGCACCACATACCGTTCAAAATGCGGCGAAAATGAGTGATTGGCTTTATAACATTGTTGAGCAAGACCCTATTTTAGAAAAACAGCGCAAGCCTGTTATTTTAAGAGAGATCGGCGGTCTTTCAGTGAACCAGCCAATTGCGCTACCTGTTCAATACGGCGCACTCGCCTGCATTTGGCGCGAAAGTATTTACAGCTACTTAAAAGAAGGCGAATCAGCAACGCCAGTAACAGGTTTAATGCAAGTTGATACAGACCACAAACCTCTCATTGATGAGTGGATTCAAGAGTACGGTATCGAGTTCTGGTTAGAAAAATTACTTACCAACGCTTATTTGCCTATCATGCATATTTTATGGTGCCACGGCCTCGCTTTAGAGTCACATGCACAAAACATGGTTCTGATTCATAAAAATGGCTTACCCGTTAAAGCGGCTTTGAAAGATTTCCATGATGGCATTCGTTTTAGTCGTCATCTTTTACGTGAGCCAGAGCTTTTACCTAACTTGCAAGATGCGCCAAAAGAACATGCCAAAATTAACCCGAACTCGTTCTTAGAAACCCACTCTCCAAATGAGCTCAGAGACTTTACTCAAGATGCGCTTTGGTTTGTAAATCTGGCAGAGTTAGCAATTTTCTTAAATGAACATTATGACTTCGATGAAATCAAATTCTGGACCATGTTAAGAACCATCATTAATCAGCATAAAGAAGCTCACCCAGAGTTTAGCGAACGATATGAATTGTTTAACTTTACAGATGACACCATTGATATTGAACAGCTCGCAAGCCGTCGTTTTCTTCCGGAAATTCGTTTAAGAGTACAAACCACGCCAAACCCGCTCAGCCTTATTAAGGAAATTGAATATGAATAAGCATTCGATTTCTTTTAAGAAACGAATAGCAAATGGCGAGACGCTCTACGGAATATTTTGTTCCGTAGCTTCTCCGATTAATGTTGAACAACTGGCACTGGCGGGCTACGACTTTATTATTATCGACTTAGAACATACTTTATTTAGTACGTCTCAAGTCGAGACCATGATTTTAGCCGCTAGATCCATGAGCCTCGATGTATTTATAAGAGTGCCTTTAAACGCTAACCACCTAGTTTTACCTCTGCTCGATGCAGGGGTAACGGGTATTGTGTTTCCGCGCATTGAAAATGCTCAGCAAGCTCAAGAGGCCGTGAACTATTGTCACTATATGCCACTTGGGCAAAGAGGATTGAATTCAACAAGGTTAAATCGATACGGCATAGATGATTTAGCAAGTTTTGTTCAACACGCAGCAAACGAGACTGTTGTCATTGCTATGATTGAAAGCTTGGAAGGACTAGAGCAGCTAGATGAAATATTAAAAGTTGAAGGTATCGATATTATTCTTGAAGGTGCTGCCGACCTTTCTCAATCGATGGGAATGCCGTGGCAAACTAGCCATCCGCAGGTCAAAGAGAAAGTTCAAGAGATGTATACAAAGACTAAAAATAGTCAAAAGCATTTCTGTGCTATTCCCCGACAACCTGAAGATATTGCGGCATGGAAACAGCAAGCTGTTCAGCTTTTTGTGCTCGGGGATGACCGCAGCATTATACGCCGTGCCCATCAAAACCATCTAAATACCTTTAAAGACATTTCATAACTGTTCAAATCTTTTAAGGGGAATAAATGCCTATTCCCCTAATTCATTGAATAAATTTCAAATATATTATTTTAAAGCAATTAATAATGTTGTTAATTACAATGATTCTCATTTATAATTCGCTCAATTTAAAATCACTCTCAGGGCGAGACAATGGGAAATAAGAAAAGTAATAAGCTTTTTACGAGGAAATCTGAAGTTAAAAATATCATTCCACTTCTTTCACTTGGTGGAGCCATTATTCTTTCAAACTCAGCATTTGCAGCTTCAACTTCTGACACCACAGAAACAGAAAAAAAGCCTGAAGCCCTTCCTACCATTACCATTACCGCTTCACGTGCAGATGAACTCTCTACCTCTGCCAAACAAGTCACCAAGCTTGATGAAAAACAAATTGAACTTTTAAAAAATGGATCGTCTGGGAACATTGCGACTGTTTTAGCCAAAGCCGTACCGGGCCTATCGGACTCAAGCCGAACCATTACCGATTATGGTCAAACTTTACGTGGCCGTAATGCGCTTATTTTGGTGGATGGCGTTCCAATGAACCTCACTCGTGATACAGCGAGAGGACTGTCAGCCATTGACCCTGAAAGTATTGCCAACATTGAAGTGATTCGTGGTAGTAACGCAATTTATGGTGGCGGTGCTGCGGGCGGTATTATTTCAATTACCACTAAAGCTGCTGGCGGTGAACCTACGGCTAAAACTGTCGTTGGCTTACAAACACCACTCACAAATTTCCGTTCGAATGCTTTAAGTGGCGATATTCACCAGTATTTTACGGGCAGTTTTAACGCTTTTGACTATGCACTAGACTTTGGTTACCAACGTATTGGTAGCCCCTACGATGCAAGTGGTGACCGTGTTGCACCGGAACCAAGTCAGGGCGACCTTTACGACTCAAATGGCTATAGCATTGGCGGTAAGCTGGGTTATCACATTGATGACAACCAATACCTACAGTTTGCTGCAAACTACTATAATGCCGAGCAAGACTCAGACTATGCATCTGACCCAAGTGTGAAAAAAGCTCCTGCTGGAACTGTGCCAGCTAAAGCCATTAAAGGCTTAAAGCTCAAAGACCAAAATAAAAACGAAAACCAGATCTACAATTTAACCTATAACCATAAAGACTTTTTTGGTAATAAGGTTGATGCTCAAATTTATTACCGCGACTTCTTTACCCGTTTTTCACCGTTTGATGCTCGTGCAAATGCGAACCGCGGCAAACAAGTCGACCAGATTTATCAAGAAAATAATGTACTCGGTAGCCGCTTAACGGTGACTACTCCCCTTGAGTTTTTAGGTGATACATCTTTAGTTTGGGGTGGTGACTTTAGCCGCGAAAAAAGCGAAATGCCTTTAGATATTTTTGATCAAAAAATTTACGATCAATCGGGCGGCTTAGAGTTTGTAAAAATCGGCAAACTGATTTATTTACCTGAACTCACCACGCAAAGTGTGGGTGGTTTTGTACAGCTAAAACACCGCTTTAATGACCAATGGTCAGCAGAAGCTGGTACACGATATGAAGACAGCTATGCGCAAATTGATAGCTTTGTTCCATTATCACAATTAGGCAAAACCAATCCTTACACGGTTCCGGGCGGAAAAGTGAAAGCGAATGCATGGTTGTATAATGCCAATGTAACTTTCTCACCAAACGACCAGCACTCGATTTATGCGTCGTTTAACCAAGGTTTTCAGTTACCTGATGTTGGTTTAATTATCCGTAATGCTGGTGAAGGTTTTAACCTTGGCTCATCATTCTTAGAACCTGTAAAAGTTGATAACTACGAACTCGGCTGGAAAGGTAACTTTAATAACTTCTCTTCAAGTTTAGCGGTATTCCACTCTACTTCTGACTTGGGTGCTGTTCAATCATTCAACAATGGTTTGGTCCTAGCCCGAACCAAAGAGAAAGTTACTGGGGTTGAAGCAACGCTTGACTACCTTGACGATGCGAATGTGTGGGGAACTGGTGGTAGCGTAACGTGGATGAAAGGCCGTGAGAAACCTCAAAACGGTGCTGAACAAGACATGACGGGCTTCCGTATTCCCCCATTAAAACTCACAGGTTATATTTCTTATAGCCCAACTGAAACTTGGACAAACCGTCTACAAGCAACTTACTTCGGTTCAGAAGATTACCGTTTAGATGGCAAGAACAGTTTTGGTCGCTACGATGTAAAATCTTATACCACAGCAGATTTAATCAGTAGTTTTGCGCTGAACAAGAAAGACACTATGACCATTGGTTTAGAAAACATGTTTAACCGCAAGTACTATCCTCTCTATAGCCAATTATTAAGAACGAACGATAACACCAGCCACTTAGTTGCAAATGGTATAACGCTTAAAGTGACTTATAGCCATAAGTGGTAAGAGCTTTGGTTAGCCACTAATACAGTAAAAGCCCCAACCTCGGGGCTTTTATTTTTAGAGTATTTCTATAAAAACATCGCTATAAAATATTCGAATTGTTTGTCCCGCTCATCTACATCGTTATGACTGAGCCTTTGGATAATGGTTCCTTCAATTATATGCAGAAGTAATTTGGCATCATGAAATGAGACATCAGCTTTTAATGTTCTAAGCTGACTATAGATTTCATTGGTTAGCCAAGTTCTATATTTAATGGCGACTTGATAAGCGCTTGAATAAGTATTTTTAGTTTCAAAAATGGCTTTAAATAATAAGTAGTACAGCCCTTCTAAGTCCGTATGTAAGTCATAAAGTGTTTTGAGTTTATCCGTCACGCTTGAGTTGTAGCCATACTCGACCATTGCAGTGACTTTGTCTTGAAGCCGCTCTTTTTGTACGAGCAGGCAGATTTCAATAAACCGTGCTTTGGACTGGAAGTGATGATAAAAAGTCATTTTTGTAATTTCAGACTCTTTGATAATTCTATCAACACCCACTAAGTGAAAGCCGTGGTGGTGAAATAAATGAATTGCTTTATTCACAACTTTTAAAGCACGTGTAGAAAGTACTAAAGGTGGCATAGTTGTACCGTTTAAAATAATTTTTGTTGTATATAAAAGAGATAGAAATGCCGTCACTCTTAAATTGAGCGCTAAAAACAGGCATGCAAAAGCAGCACAATAAAGGTGTGCTCGCCTATCTCGGGTTTATTGTTGCTATGATTTTTGAGTCGTAACGATTCTTAAGGTGCAGAAAACCTAGAGTCGATTAAACCGTTTTATAGACTGTTTAAATGGTATGGGCAGAGAGACTTTGGCAAAGGCCAATAAATGAGATGAATTAGTACGCATTAGCGGACTCCTTTGGCTATAAAGAAGCTTCACCATATTACTGTCAAATAATGGTGGTGAAACGAGAGAAGGTTGACAGACTGATAGCCAAAAGATCAGCACACCCGAAGGTGTCCCCCTCCCGTTCCACCGCAGAGGGGGCACGCAGGGATGCCCACAAAAAAGAGAGACTTTTTCGTGTGCGTTGGCTATCCGACCTGTCAAAGTCGACTGGCAATGTAGGCCAGCAGGCAAAGGATAATCGGAGAGATTTGGGGTGTCAATGTGATATTGGCTAGAAATAAAGCTTTAAAAACTTTAAAAATAATTTTAGTAAAATAGTTTATTAATCTAATACAGAAGCTTTTATTTTTTGAGGTTTTCAAATTTAGTAAAACTTAAAAATGTACTCTGCTATAGTAATTCATTAAGACTTTCAATACCGAGCTTTACACCATAGCTCCCTTCACTATCATCATCAAGCCAACCACCATTAATTAAAGCTGGCACGGTCTTATTTATTACTTTACCAGCTAATAATTTGGCATCATCCCTACTTAAATAACCAACGGTTAAACCACTAATTTCAATTTTTATAGCGTTCTTGTCATAAGCATTAAAAGGTTCAGAAACCACTCTAGCCATTACTTCTACATATTTTGATCTTTCTTGTTTAGGCCCAGCAATCTTTTTTAAATTAGCTTGATAAGATTGTTCTCCTACAATATCAACCAAATAGGCTATTGGTCTTTCATTAGTAATTTTCTGCTTTTTATGCATTTTAGTTAATATTAAAAATAAAACTAATAAACCAAGCGCTCCCCATATTATTTCCATCTATTCACCTCTTATTATTCCTAAAAAATGTAAAAATAAAGACATTAAAAAGAGTAAACCAAAAATCAGCTTACTCTTTCATCCCCCTATTTAATGACAGTGATGGTCTCCAGTTTTACTATTGGTATGGCATCCTTTAGAATTTGTACCTCCAGAATGAGCATTAACCTGTGTCACTGCTAAACCGATTAGACAAATGAATAAAATTTTTTTCATAAGTTTATTTCCTTCAATTCAGAATTATAATTGAGTTTTTATTGTACAAAAGAAAATTCTTAAGCTTTGATAAAACAGATGAGTAACTTATAAACTTTAGTCTACTTTCTATTTATAACCATTTTATTGAAATATTGCTTTTAAAAGATAAACCATGAAAATTTGTATTGTAGGCCCTTCTGGTGCTGGTAAAACAACTATCGCCAAGAAATTAGCAAAAGAATTAAAGATACCTGCTCATGCATTTGATGAGATCTATTGGGACTTAAATGGAACTGAATTTGTAAAAAATTCCGAAGAAACTATCTCATTTGATATTAAACAAATCACCTTACAAGATAGTTGGATTGTAGAGGGAGCTTACGATAAACGTTTACTTCCACTACTTCTTGAGTGCTCTTTAATTTTAAAGATGGACGTACCTCTTTATTTAAGAACGATACGACTCCTACAACGCTATCTCAAGTCTGTAGTTAAAGGTAAAAAGCCCAAAGAAACTTTAAAAAATACAATAGAGCTGATCCAGTTCACTTATAATTTTGATAACCGTTTAGAAAAATTTTTGAGTAGTAACTCTCAGCTCTCTAGAAAAGTTATTTCTGTTCGCGACTTTTCATCTGCTATGAATGTTGTACAAACAAATTTAAATAATTTATCCGATTCATTAAATCATGATGACAGAACAGAGGCAGGTTGACAGACCAATCATCTAGAACTGGCACGCACGAAGCGTCCCACCTCCATTCTACCGCAGAGAATAATAAGAGAGATTTTAAGTGTCAATGTAATATTGGATGGATTCTTAATAATTATTTTCTGATTTAACTGTTAGTTATATACTGTGATACACCGATAAAATGAATAATAAAATCCATTTTATCGGCTTGCCTACAGAGGCTTTTTAAGATTCCATTTTATTTTCTAATATAGTTTGGAAACTCTTTTAAAACCGTGCTACATAATTGACCTTTCATATCTTCACGTTTGCGTGCTTCAAATTGGTCCATACCTAATCTCATAACCTCTCTACCATACTTTTCACCTAGTTCATGTTTGGTACATTTTTCAGATTCATGAACTAATTCTTGTGAAGTATAGTGATAATTACAATCAAGTTGAGCACGGCTTAAAAAACCATGTAGTTGTACTGTTCTCTCGCAAGTTGTTCGCTGTATATAAGTTTTAGGCTCTTGAGCAGCATAAACTGATGACCCTACTAATAAAGTGAAAGCTGTTACTAAAAAATTACGCATTATTTCCCCGATAAAATTATTAAAAGTATAAGTGGCAATGTTGCGGGTGTATTAAATAATAATTGTTTATAAGTGTCTATTAATAATAAGAAAGTTAGATAAATCCTCTTATCTTTTGAATATTTCATCACCTTATTAAAATTATGGAATTAAGTTTAATAAATGGGATTGGCCTTTATCAAATAGATGATATTTGATTTGTTTTATGCCCATCTTTAAACATTAGTAAAGAATGTGCTCTTATTATTTTCAATAAAGCGGATTGAGAGCAACTTTGAATTTTCCATGTTCTAGACTAAAGAAACAAACCTTTGAATATAAAAAAGCTCTTTAAGTAACAAGAGCTTTTTTATCATTTCGGCAATTTTACTGATTATCGATACTTTTTATTACCACTTGGTGTAATACAGTAAGTCCCTCCACGAGGCCCAACACAATTATTTGATCCACTACAAGGACACTCGGAAGAACTATTACTAGAAGAGCTACTAGAACTCCCATAGCTACTTCGTCCGTGGGATAATTTACTTTTTGAAGAGTAATGATGGCTACTAGATGAGTAACTATGGCTGCTAAATGATCTTCCTCCGCCACGACCTCCCCGCGCCTCGGCCTGAGTTAAAAATATTATCTGTAATAAAACTAATATAGATAAGAAAATAATTCTCATATTTACCCCTAAAAAAATAAAAACTCATATTAATTTATGGCCAAATTTTAAACTATAGTTTAATAATTCAACTTTGGTAGATCATATAATATTTGGTTTTATGAATACAATTTAAACTAACAGATAACTTGAAGTTCTATTAGTTCATTAATTATACAAATATTTTTTTGTAATCTAATGCCACTTATAAGGAATTATTTTAAATCCCCAATATGATAATTAATGACAAATTATATTAAAATATACGATATTTTTAATATAATTTAGTATGACTAAAGAATAATAAAAATGGAAAAATCCAAATATTTTGATCATTTGTGCAATATACGGCTCTGTCCATATAGAGATTTATATGCCTTATAAAAATTCGACTTTAGTCTGATGTTTTTATAACAGAATAAAAATAAGATGGCGGCTGGGTAGACAGTGAATAAATAATTATACCCAGAATATCTTTAATAAATCAGGAACATAACAATGACTTCGCCTTTAATGAATAATTATCTTAACTTTGCATCTGGAATTGCACATCAGCAGTATTTACCAGCCGAAGAAGGGATTGTTAAGGCATATAATGATGGTTGTACTCACTGGTATGTAGATGGAAGTCTACATGGAGAAATGGTTCCAGATTGGTCTTCTGAACGAATTGAAAATCTAAATAACTTAATAAAAAAATATAATGTTCAACCTATTTTCCACGGTAACTTTAAAGCCCCATTAGGTAGCGATGTAGATTATTTACGTGAAGCTGCTGTGGCATATGTTAAACAAGAGATTGATATTGCCGCAAAGATTGGTGCCCCTTTAGTGATTCATGGCGGCGGTATTGTTGAACCTAAAAAAATTGTCCTCGCGAAACAAAAAGCTCTCGATAACTATATTCTGTCTATTAAAGAACTGGCTGAATATGCGGCTGAAAAATCAGTTGATATTTATTTAGAGAATTTATCAAACTATAAACACTATCGTCCGTTCCATTATGTCTTTACTCATATGGAAGAATACGATTATGTTTTCAACAAAATTGATCATAAAAATGTCTATTTCTTTTTAGATGCAGGCCATGCAAATGTGGGTGAAGGTGACCCTATTGCTGTTGTAGAAAAATACCATCAAAAAATTAAGGGTATTTCTTTTAGCAATAACAATGGTGAGCAAGATCAACACTTTAGTATTGGCCGCGGTACTGTAAACTATTCTGATTTTATCGAGACTATTAATCGAAATAATTGGAAAGGTCTTGTTGCCTTTGAGGTGAGAGATAAAAGTACTTTAGATTCAGTTAAAGAATTGGCAAGCGCATAAAATTAAAAGCCTTCTGAGGAACACCAGAAGGCTTTTTAAATATAAATAATTCATTTTTAAAAGGATATATTAAGTGAGTGGTTTACTAGTTTTCATAACAATTGCCTTTCTTACATTATCAAGCCCGGGACCTGGTGTCTTATTTACAGTGACAAATTCAATAAATTACGGTGTCCGTACCGCATTATTTGGCATTATTGGCTTAATTATTGGTATGTTTGTTATTGCAGTCATTTCGGCTAGTGGCGTTGGTTTAATTATTACTAGTAATCCCACTATTTTTACTGTTTTAAAATTTATAGGTGCATTCTATTTAATGTACCTAGGCTATAAGAACTTTGTAAAAACATCCCCTTCTCAAGACTTATTAGATACCGAAACAAGTGAAAAAACAGTTAGAAAGTCCAAATTATTTTATCAAGGTTTATTCGCTTCTCTTCTAAACCCTAAAACTATTGTTTTCTTTATTGCTCTTTTCCCACAATTTATTGATATAAAAGAAAAAATAATAAATCAATTTTTAGTATTATCTTTAACCTTTTGCCTGATCGGATTCTTAATCCATCTGGTCTATGCTAATTTTTCCTCAATCTTTAAAGAAAAAATGCTATCTGGAAATAACTTTGCCAGATTAAATAAAATCAGTGGTTGTATATTTTTTATTCTCGCTGTTTTATTAATTGTTCAATAAGCAAACTTACTTTTTTGTCTTAATATCAATTCTTTATAAGATCCGCAAAGAGCACTGTTTAGTCACCCTTACTGAAACAGTGCTCTTTGCTTCATCACAACTCCTATCCAGTAGAGTTCGATGCATAGAAATAGTGTATGGCTGTCGACCTCAAAATGTTTACTGTATTTTCAGTTTTTTTAAATGATCTCAGCATAAAAATCACGTATATTAAAAATTAACAGAAGAATCTTCTTTGGTTTATATTTTGAACAGCACAGAATACACATTAGATCGCATAGATCGGAAAATATTATCTGCCCTTCGTGGAAATGGACGCTTAACAGTTGCGCAGCTCGCTGAAGAGGTTGGGCTTTCATCTTCACCCTGTTGGACTCGACTCAAACGTTTAGAAACTCTAAAAATTATTGAAGGCTATACGGTAAACGTAAACCCAAAAGCGATTGGCATTCACGAGTTATTCTTTATTGAAATTACGCTAGAACGCCACGACGACGAAATGCTAGAAAACTTTAGTGAAGCTTTGGCAGACATTCCCGAAGTAGTCGAGGCACATTTAGTTACGGGTGACTATGATTACTTGGTGAAAGTGGCCGTAAAAGATGCCGAACATTACGAACGCTTTTTACGTAAAAAGCTCTATTCGATTAAAGGTATTCGGCATACGCGTTCAACCTTTGCCTTACGACCACTTAAATCTGCCAATACTGCCGACTTAATGTTGATTGAATAATTGACTTATATAAGCCGCTTTAGGTGCTTCATTGTTTTAATTTGATTTTATTCAATGTTACACATAAAGCCTTTTTATCGGCTTCTTTAAGTTGAGGGTGCTGAACTGGCCACATATAGCCACAACCGTGCGGCGCCTTGTTATTATTTTTCTTGAGTTCATAGGCAATATTTTTTAGAAGCTCCGTATTTAAAGAACTAATTTTTAACCGCACTTCGCTTAAGTCCTGAGGCTTCCAGTTGGTTTCAGGGCTAGACAACCAGTCCGCTCTATATCGGTATTGAATAGCTTTCGCTACATTCATTTGTGTCACTATAAACGGCTTTACCGTTTCACTGTTCAGCCCAAAAGATTCGGCCTCAGAAAGTGATTGGTCAAGTACTTTCTTTTCTTGAGCTAAATCTTCAATCGGTAAATGCTGCTCTGCTTTATAGCCTGCGACATCTTTCATATAAGATAAGCGCTCGTTAACTAAACGTGCTGTTTGATCATATTGATATGCTTGTGCCAGTGAAGAAAAGCACATCAAAGCTGCTACTGTAGTCGCTACCTTAACCGTTTGTTGAGCATTCTTAATATTTAACATTTGAGTACCTATCGAAATTATTGTTGTGCTGTCATTCCAAAGCAGTACTCTATTTTAAGAACACTCGAAAGTAAAATCTCACAATACGCGGAGCTCTTGGCTCCATGCAGAGTCAGATTGGTGATAGATGTGCTGGCACACTTGTTTAACAGATGAAATAAAGTGCGGGTTTTGTCCATCCCATTTTTCCACCATGCAATACGTGACATGTATGCCTTTGGGCTGAAACTCTCTTGCCAATGACTGCGATAACGCTCGAATACTCGCAAACATACTTTGACTTAATACATCGTGGTGAGCAGAATGATGAGATGGCGCTCCAAGAAAAATAACTGTACCCCGCTGCTGTTTTAACATGGGTTTAAGTACTAACTGCGACACGCTCACGGCACTTAAACCTGTGGTCTGCCAACTGTGCTCAATTTCTTCTAAAGATAAAGCTTCAATATTTGGTGCAGATGAAAAATTTGGCTGAAACACGCATAACTCAATGGTATGACGATGCTCTGTTATATATTTCAGCAGACTTTTTAATTGCTTAGTTTTTACCAAGTTTAAGCGCACACTCGTCATGCCATCATTTACGTAACTTACTTGTATGTTCCGAACAGTAGAATCATGTATGACTTGATAAACATGTAATGGTGCTTGATAGTTTTTATCTAAAATTACAAAATCATGGCCCAGTAGTTCTATATCATGACCAGCAACCACCACACAGCCCTGCTTTTTTTGAAACTTCTGAAATATTGTTTTTAGCATATTCGTCTCTCAAAATTTTTCTTGGTATGGGCGTAAATCTAACTCATGTGTCCAGAGCTCAGGGCTTTGCAGGTAAAGCATCCAATAGTTTTCTGCTATTGCATCAAGATTAAGTCCGCCCGTTCCACGTGTAAGACGTGCTAAACGACCTAGACCAAATAAAGCTTTATTAATTCTGTCACCATTCACCATTCCATCAATAATGACATGAGCAATATGAATGCCTTGTGTTTTATAAATTTGAGCTAGATTTAATGCATAAGCTCGCAACGCAGATTTACCCATCGTAAAAGCAGCAAAAAAGGGTTTTCCGCGCAAAGAGGCACTCGCTCCAGTAAAAATAAGCGTACCGTGATTTTGTTCTTTAAAAATTTTTAGACAGCTTTGAGAAACCAAATAAGCTGATAAAAATGTGGATTGCCACATATCATTAAAAAACGATAGCGGGCTGCGTAAAAAAATTGAGGGAATATTCCCTCCAACATTATGAATAACAGCGGTAATACGTTCGTTTTGACTAGTAACGGTGTCAAATAGGGCCTGTACTTGATGTATATCTTCGGCATCTAAACGAAATGCGGTAGCTTCACCACCCTTTGCATGGATTTCGGCCGCGACTGTTTCAATTTTCTGGAAAGTTCGCCCAGCAACGTAAACTTTTAACCCTTCTCTTGCAAAACGATGACAAACGGCTGCCCCAATTCCCTGTGAAGCCCCGACACCAATAACAACTGCACAATCTCGTGTTTTATCTGGTGTTACTAATGACATAGTCGTTTCACCCTGTTTGTTTTTTATACCATAAAGCAATAAACGGACGATTCAAAATTTCTTTACTAAACTTTTTACTTGTTCGAACGACTTCACCAAGTTGAGCAACCACGGCAATGTCTGCAATCGTCTTGTTATCTCCAACCAACCATTCGCTTTGTGATAAAACCTGCTCAATACGGTCTAAGTGTTTAATAAACTCTGCTTCAACATCCTCGGCTTTCATTCGGCCCAAGCCCTGAAAGAAAAGCTGTGTTTTTAATTCGGCTAAAATAAAAGCTTTCACCATTGGCTTTTCATATGCTGGCCGACCAATACTACTAATACGGATGGCTTCCTCTAAAGCTTCTGAATCATTTACCCTTAAATACACTTCATAAAAATAAAGAGACTCATCTGCCCAGTCTTCCCACAGTTCGGCAAGTGCTTTTTGATTTGGATCTGCGGGATAAAGTCGCGGTGTATCTGGATAGGCTTCATCTAAGTAACGAGCAATACGAGTACTGTCTTGTATACGTTGTCCTTTATGGTCAATGACAGGTACTTTACCCACTTTACTGAGCAAAGGAACTTTTGCACCAAGAATACCGTTATAGTTTACTGTATCAAATGGGATTCCCTTAAATTTCAAAGCTCTTGCAATTTTTTGACAAAATGGAGAAATTTCCCACTGATGCAAAATAATATCCGACATTGGTTCATCCTTTATTTTTAATTGCCTGTTTTACTTACTAGTTCTTTTTTGGAACTAACTAATAAATATACAGAATACCCTTTTAAGTCAAACCATTTTTAATGACGGTCAAGTTTCGAAATCTAAGAATTATTTGATTTTTATTATGATTAAAAAGAGCTTTGAGTGTTTACGTTATCTTTTAATTTATAGTCTTTTACAAAGCTATGTACCCCAAAAATAAGATACATAGCTTGGATAAGTCTTTTCTTATAAAGCGACACCACAAATGTCTTTAGTCCCTGTTGGGTAAGTAAACTGCATTTTTGATTTATCTGTAATTAATTGAAGACCCACTGTTTTACCAGTTAAGGCAGAGTTAGCGAAATGATCTTGGTTAATTGCTCCCATGAAGCTGATATATTTTAATTTATTTTCCATCGTAAGGTTCAAGTAGCCATAATTCACACCATTAACAATATATCCAATCTGTTTAGTATTTTGATTTACATAAATACCTACTCTAACTTTTCCATCAGTTGGAACTTGTACTGGGTTATTAGTTCTATTGGCACTTAAATATGTTAAATGACCATTTCCATCAGATTTATATGTAGCACCTAAAGAAGCGATTGCATCTCCATTTAGAACACCAGAATAGTTATTACCTTTTGCAAACATTAAATTTAGTGTTAATTCCACTTTAGACTCTGAAGATCCAGTAATAACAAAACCATACTCATACATCTGGGAATTATTGCCGAGGTTAACCTTTAAGTTATTCACATCAAAAATAAACTCCTGAGCAAATATATCTGAACTACCAATAGCTTTATCAATTATGACAACATTGTCTGGTGTATCAGATGGGTACTGGGTTTTAAACTGAATATATTTTTTTGAAGCTAAAAGCTTATCGACATCTTTATTTGAATAATAATTTATAACGTCATAACCAGACTGATTCGTATTATTTATATTAGCAACTTGCTCTGCATAACGATAATTAGCTGTGTTTGCTCCGTTTGCTGCTTCAAAAGCTTTTATGCCTTGTAAGGTCGCATCAAAGCTATAGGTACACTCAGCAAAAGAGTTACTCATACCCGACATACCTATTATTGTTGCTAAAATTATCTTTTTCACGTCATTATCCTTTTTTATATTTGAACGTTTAGTATATATAAATACATAAATAATTTGATTAAATCTGATAAACGGCTTTTTTAATAGAACAACAATATATTTATTAATTCTAAAAAAGCACTATCTCTTTTGAAGAAATAGTGCCTGAGGCAATTAATAAGTCACTGTAACAACAACACTATCAGAGTAGCTACCAGGTCTACTTGCAATCGTAGTACCTTGCGGAATTTTTCCATAAACTGTAGTGGTTTGAGCATTACCTGTTCCAGTGCCAGATACTCCTCCCGTTCCCCCAACGCTATTCACTCCACCCGTAGCATCCCACACCGAACTATAAGCAGCATCTTTGTATAACTGATAGGGAATAAACTCATTATTACTATTGGCCATACGCCTGAACCCTCCGCTGATACGGTTATTGCCATCCCCTAAATAAATCGAATATGGCGTTCCAGAGTTACATGTCGTATTTACAGCACCTTGAGTCGTGTAGTCACGCTTAGTAATACCAATATCATTAATATTGCCGAAATCGACGTTTGACGTTGAGTTTAATTGACAAAGCGTGGGTACCACAAAGTTAGCTGTTAGCGTTACATTTCCAGAGTCCCAGCTGAGTAAATCACCTAAACATAACACCGCTAGAAGATCCATATCCCAAAAGAGTTGAACCGTAGCGGTATATGTTCCTTGAGGATAGGCAATGAGCGACCCTGTTCGCGCTGGTACTTTCACATTTACCGAGTAACTAAGAATATTATTTGAAGCGACAGTTACCACTGGACCATACCAAACATTAGAGGTTTGGTTGGTGGTAGAAGAACCGGCTCCACCAACAGTTGCAGTGACTGTATACGGTAACGATACGCTATTATTTGTAGTGGTTGCTCCTGTAAATACTGTCTTCATACACATAAACGGAGAGATTTGAGGTATTAGTCCTCCATTCGTGCAAGTAATTGTTCCTGAAAAGTTTACAGTTGCATCACTATTAATATTTGCTGCCGTGTAAGTAAACGTATTATTGGTCGTTCCAGCTACCGTACAGGCAGCATGCGTTGGACTCAAAAACGCATAAACGAGATAAAGTAAGCAAATGCCTATAAAGTATTTTATATATAAGAAAATTTTTTTATAGCTCTCTATTTGAGCCTTATTCATAATATTTAATGACATATATAAGGTCCCAATTTCTTAGTTGAGTACTGATTACTGTTATAAGTGAAGTCAACTTGGCATGAACCATGATCGAGAAGATCTACTTCAAGTTTGTTTTGTTTTAATAAGTTTGGAACGAATACTTCACCATCGTAGCCCACTATTGCATCTTGCTGCCCATTAATTCGAACGCTATAACCCGGCTTTAACGGTGAGTTGTTTTTATCAACGACTTTGACTAAGCCTGAAACGACCTGATGTGCACCAAAGTCAACTAAGGTTCCTTGGCGGTAACCTACTACTGTTTTTTGATCTGTAGATTTAACATTCCAATTTAAAGGTAAATAAGATGGATCTAAATAAATATGGTTCTCTCTATAGGGCATGAGACTAGAAATGAGGAATCTTCCAGACTTATCAGTTGTTCCTAGATTTATCCCACCATTGATAATCTGGCTTTGCGGTCCAGCATTGGTAACAACAGCATAACCATCTCCAATTTCATTGGCCGCAAAAATACGTCCTGCAGCTGCAACCAATGATCCAGTCGCTGAAACTGCAACTTGGTCATTGTCTCCAATTCGGTTATAACGACCTGTTAGGTATGCAGCCCGTGCTCGGTAAGAACCATAGATCGATGCATTATTGTTATGTGCATCCTGATCTCGCTCAACATATCCTCCCCATCCAAATGAATCAATTTGTGGTTCCGATAGAACAAATACTTCTTGTCGATAAGTCAATCTGCCACTATCGTTAGATACGCTAGAAATAGCATTCACTCTGGTAGATGGCGTATAGCGCAGCGCAAAGTAAATGCCATAGTTCTTATGGCTTTCATAATCTTTATAAGCTGAACTATAAAAGCCCCAGTTCTTGTTCAGACTCCCGCTTAAGTTAGCAGATAGCAACTTATACGAGTTATCACTATATTTAATTTGGTTGTAGCCGACATAAACGCTATAGCCTGCATAAAAGTTATAGTTAATCCCTGCCCTAATAATCTCATCTGCCAGTGCACTGTAGCTCAGATAATTCTGTGGCTCAGAAGTAATCTGGTTTTCTTTTAAATATCGAATTTGAGACACACGGGCCAAGTCAAAATAGTTATCAAATACTTTACGGTAACTGGTATTAAACGAAATATTCTTGCTAATACGCCCTTCTAAACCAAGCAAGGCAGAATAGCCGTTCTCATCCTTATACTGGCTTGCTGCAATGTCGGCATTAATAACGCCCACACCAAACAGGTTCTTGGCAAAGCCTGTTCCCACGTTGGAAAGACCATCTGTTGAAGCCTCTGCACCACCGCTTAAAGTCAGTGAGTTGCTGTAGCCGTATCGAATCGCACCCGAAGCAAAGGTGGCATCATCATAATCATTTGAGTACAGTCCGTAGTTATAACGCGGAACCCCAATATCCACTGAAAACTCATTGATGCCTTTTGCCAGAATCTTCGATGAAAAGTAATAAGGTTTTTTGGTAATGCTTTGCTGACCTGTGGCATCGGTGGTCACCAGCGTGACTTCATTTCCTGAAATAAACGGGAGCTGTTTAATATCAAAAGGGCCTGAAGGAACAAGGCCTGAATAAATCTTTTGCTGGTTAACGTATAAGTCTAGTGTTGAAGGTAACGCCGCCGAACCAGAAAACTGCGGCAGCGCCGAGGTAACAATATCACCACGTTGGGTATAAGCACTCGACCATTGGAAACCGGCAAGACGTACACTACTGCCCCAGTCAGAACTGTTGGAAATAAAGTCACCTAGGGTATAGATTCTGACTTTCTCAGGGTCTACATATTGCCATTTACTTTCCAGACGTACCCATTTTTCATGGCTATAGCTCGTTTCATTACTACCGTTGTATAAAACGCCTGATGAAAAATTACCGATGGCGCTATTAAAAATACCTTCAGCCGAACCAGAGAAAATACTCTCATCATTGGTTATGGTGTGATACAGGCTGTAATTCAGGAGTGCAGCATTTAAGGGTTTCATTTTTAGCAGACTGGAGCTAGTGGTCTGTTGACCAGTTAAATCAACTGAGTAACCCATTAACATGTTTGACGGAACTTGTAAGTTCAGAGACTGCTCATTTTCTAAGTACTTAAACTGGATTCCTTTAAGTTCGTTAAGACATACCCATTGGCTATCAGGGATATGTTCATCCATTTTCACTCTTAGCGTTTTTAAGTCACCAGAACGAATATATAACTTTCCATCTTTAGATTGTTTTACGGAAAACAAATCTTCAGAAGTATTTGAATTAATAGAAATATTTAAAAATAGCTGAGTAAAATCATGTTCTTGCTGCTGTCCATTCGTCTTTTCATGCATATATTTATTATTACTTCCTATAGACTTAGGAACACTAGGAACTGCAGTATTTGTATGATCTAGTAACTGTTCAGCAAAAGAATATGTTGGAAAATACGCAACACATAAGACACCTATAATATATTTCATATAAGCCTCTTAAAGTGTGGTTTTCTTACCATTAACTGTCAGAGAAATGCTGTATTTATGATTGGGCTGATATGTAAAATTATTAACTGAATAGCTTCGTGCTTGGTTTGCAAGAATGTAGCCATTCACGGTATTCACTTTAATCGGATAACTTTTATTTTCGGTGTTATCTATAAGTGTTAAGTCATTTAAAAGTGCATGTCGGTTTCCAATATTTCTAATATTTAAAAAAGCTTCCTTTGGATGAGTATCAATTTTCCAATTCAGTTGAGTAATCGCATCTTTATTGACTACAAATACAGGTAATGACGAACGAAGTAATACATTTACACCTTGAGAAGCTTTACGGCTATCAACTGGTTTTGGTAATTCGTCAATAATAATACGATAAGTTTTTTCACCAGAAATTGGTTCCGGATTAATTCGGACTACCCGTAAATTATAAGACTCGCTAGGTTTTAGCTTTAAAAAAGGTGGGCTAATAGTGATTTCATCTGTAGGTGTTAATTGATCTTGTCCATTATTTTGAGTCCATTCAAATATACGTGCCTGTAAATCAGCACTTTCATTTGACTGATTATATAGACTAATTGAAGAAGCTTTTTGATGACTTAAAATTTCTACACTTACCGGTGAAAGGCGGATTGTGGCGGCGTGAATAGTGCTAGATAAAGATAAGAATAATCCCGTAATAATAAAAATATTTTTTTTCATGTTTTACTCAAATATATATCTTTTTAATATATTAGCCCTTTCAAAAGGGCTAACAGCTTTTCTAATTTATACAACTTAATAAGTTACCGTTATTGTTACCGTATCAACATAACTACCCGCACTCGGCAGTGCTGAGCCAGCAGGAAGACGACCATATACATTCACTGTTTGTACTGCACCACTACCTGTTCCGCTATAAGCGGTTGTTGCTATACCAATTGCAGTGGCACGTCCTGTATCCGAATACAGGTTATAAGGAATATATTCATTACTTGCTGCCCCACCAATCATGCGTCGTTGGGTTGATAAAACATTTTGACCACCATCAAACGACAAAGTCCATGGCACAGTATTGTTACAAAGAACTTTAATTGAAGTACCACCTGTAGTTGAGGTATCTGCATCAACATTAGTAGTGAGAGAACTCAAAGTACCAAAGTCCAAAACCGCATTTGTTGTAGTACCTGTTGCAGAGGTATTAAGGACACAACTATTTGTTACTGTCGCCTTAACAGTTAATGTCCCCGTCGCTGTAGCGGCATTTGCTGCGTTCAGGGAAAATAACCCTACAGCTATTGCCGATAAATAAAAAAAAGTCTTTTTCATGGCCAAAACCTTTTAAATTAAATTGTCGAATTAATAGATATAAAAAAATTAACTCTTATTCTTACAATCATTTTTTATTTGACTGCTCTTTTAGAGCTTATTTTTTATCCTATTTTAAATATCATACATAAAAATAATTAAAATGCATAAACTTGTTATTATTTTTATTTCTATTTAATAAAATATAGTTACTTAAAGTTACTCCATAAATATAAAAACCAACATTAACAAATCATAAGCATTTGATTTAAATTAATTTAACCATTCTATCAAAAAATTTATTCATAGAAATTTAAGTAAATGTGTCATTTTTCTTTTCCGGTAATTAATCACAAAAAATAGCTTTTTTATGCAATGCTTCAACTTAAAATTAAATTGATTTATTCTTTAATATATTTAAAAAATACATTTAATATAAATTAATAAAGGACATAATTTAAAGAAATATAAAATAAGGGTAAAAAATAAAGGCCTCATACGAGGCCTTTATTAAGTATATTTAAATAATTAAACGCTTAACATACTATTTAAAGTTTCAGAAACGTTTTTAGATTTCACTTTAGGCTGCAATGCCTCTAAAGCTTGTTGTACTTGAGTGCGCTGAGGCTCTGCAAGTGTGTACCAACGTGACAATACCTGTAATAGGCGTGAACCTAAAATCGGGTTCTTCTCATCAAGATATTGTGCAAGATTAATAAAGTGCACTACACCAAAGCCCCAAGTATTTTCAGGGTTATTTGACAAGCCCCCACTTACGGCGCGAATACGGTTTGGCGTCGTGAGGTCATAATCAGGATGTTGAGTGAGATATTCAATCGTCTCAACAGTAGCATTTGGATTTGCTGCCTGAATCATAAACCATTGATCTAAAGACAATGCTTCATCTTTAAAACGGTCATAGAAATCAGCTAGGGCATCTTGAGCTTGAGGTGCATTTTGCCAAACCAATACACGTAAAGCACCTAAACGTTCAGACATATTGCCTGTGTTTTGATATTGCACATGTGCTAATTCAAATGCAGTTTGGTCGCCCTGACGAGCCATCATCATAAGCATAATGTTCTTTAATGCACGTACACCCATCGCTAAAGAAAATTCTTTTTGTTGGTCTGGGTCAAGGGTAAGGTAAGTATCTTTCCAGAAAGAACCTAACTCTTGTGCTAATCGATTCAGCAAGGCCTCACGTTTTACATGAACATCGGCTGGTGCATAGTTCTGATCGATACGACTACCCAAATAACCTTCACTTGGTACATCAAACAAACGAGATGCTAAAAGTGGGTCGCGGCCAACCAACTCAGGCAAAGTGCTCTGAATAGCTTGAATGTACGCATCGGCAGAATGGTCTTCTAACAAAATACGCTCAAGCAAGGTTTGAGTTGCTTGCCACTGGTTAAAACCATTTGTCTCATGCTGAATTAAGAAAGCTAATTCTGCATCGGTATAGTCAAATACAAGATTTACAGGCGCAGAGAAATTGCGGAGTAACGACACAACTGGCTGTTCAGTCACACCTGTAAACTCAATGGTTGCTTCATCTTGGTCAAACAAGTACACGCCATCTTTAACATCATTTACGAATAAGCTGTCACTGTGCAATGTATATTGCTCGCCTGTTTTAGCATTAAATAGCGCTAAAGCCACAGGAATCGGAACAGCTTTTAAATTTGGATATTTAGGATGAGCTTTCAGGCTTTGTTTAAAACTTAAACGGTAAGTTTGTGCTGCTGCATCGTACTCACCTTTTGCTTCAAGCTTTGGTGTACCCGGTTGGTTATACCAAGTTAAAAATGCAGATAAATCGACACCCGAACCTGCTGATAATGCAGCAACCCAGTCTTCTACAGTTACGGCTTGTCCGTCATGACGGCGGAAGTATTCGTCTGTTCCCTTACGGTATTTTTCTTTACCAAGTAAGGTCGACATCATGCGGTTAATTTCCGCACCTTTTTCATAGACTGTCGCTGTATAGAAGTTATTAATTTCTACAAAGTGGTCTGGACGTGGTGGATGCGACAATGGACCTGCATCTTCAGGGAATTGGTGTGATTTAAGTACAGCAACGTCATCAATACGTTGAACCGCAGCAGATTGTAAGTCTTCCGAGAAAGACTGATCGCGGAATACCGTTAAACCTTCTTTTAAACACAGTTGGAACCAGTCACGGCAAGTAATACGGTTACCAGTCCAGTTATGGAAATATTCATGGGCAATCACCGACTGCACTCGCATAATCGCAGCGTCAGTTGTGTATTCTTCATCGGCAAGTACACATGAGGTATTAAAGATGTTTAAACCTTTATTTTCCATTGCACCCATGTTGAACTGGCTTACCGCAACAATCATATAGTTGTCGAGGTCATACGCACGGCCGTAGTGTTCTTCATCCCAACGCATTGAATGCTTTAAAGCTTCCATTGCGATATGACATTTTGGAATGTCTTTCTCAATGGCATAAATTTCTAAAGCAACATCACGTCCTTCAGAAGTCGTATAACGATCTTTAAGTACAGCTAAATCACCAATAACACAAGCGAACAAATAGCTTGGCTTTTTAGTTGGGTCTTGCCAGATTGCAAAGTGGCGGTTTTCACCCGCTTCACCTGTTTCAAGCAAGTTACCATTAGCAAGTAATACTGGGTATTTTTTGTCTGCTTCTACACGCGTCGTAAAGACTGAAAGTACGTCTGGACGGTCTGGATAGAAGGTAATTTTACGGAAGCCTTCAGGCTCGTTTTGCGTAACAAACAAATCGCCTGCTTTATATAAACCTTCAAGCTGAGTGTTGGTTTCAGGATGAATAATCACTTGAGTCTGTAAAATGACTTCATCTGGTGCGTTAGTGATCACCAATTGTTCACTATCGAGTGAATATTGTGCAGGAGTAAGCTCTTGACCATTGAGCTGAATAGATTGCAACTCAAGATCACGACCTAACAGCACCAAGTCTCCAGCAGTTTGACGCTTCATGACTAAAGTTGAATCAACAATTGTTTTATCGTCATAGACTTGAATATCAAGATTAATGGATTCAACCAAGAACGAAGGTTTTTGATAATCTTTTAAATAAACTGTTTGATCTGCCTGAACTGGAGGCTGTGCCGCAATATTCATCTTTATTCCTTATATACTTTTCGGAAACTGTAGTACGAATTTTATGAACTTGATCATACATATTCATACATACTGTGTTTGTTTACCTTTATAAAATTAATGGGACTTCATTTATACATTTCAAATTAGAATTTGGTTTTATTAGCACAGATTAGACCAAAATTACGATAATCGTTGTTTATATAATCAATCTATACAATAAAAATAAAACTCCTTTCGCTTTTAACATTTTTTAGGAGCTGCTTACATTTTGGGCATGGTTCTTGCCTTAACTAATATACCAGTATAAGTATTTCAATTAGAACAAGAGGTAGCCACTATGGAATTAAAAACTTATTTACATCGCTTAGAAAATATTAAAGCTATTCATGATCTAGACGCAGCAGGACTCGACCATCATGTGATTGCCGTGTTCTTAACTGCGGAAGGTATTTCTATGACTGCTCAGGAGGTAACCACTATCGTTAATACTTATGACGCATTAGGTAAAGTGAAATTACCAAGCAAAAAAGTACAGGCGCTTATCAATGCTAAAAAACTTGGACAACATGATGAGAGCTTGCCGTGCCCTGTTTAATCTTAACTTTTAACCCCTTATGAAAACCTAAAATCAAAATAAAGATTTTAGGTTTTCTATTTTTGCACCAAACAAAAATACAATCTCAGCTATCGGCAATGCGGCTGTGTATAATAGGTCAATCATGATTGATTTAAGTGTTCGGAGCGAAATGGCCTTACAAATTCTACAGAAACAGCTAGATGAAAGTAGCCATTGCCCACTCTGCCAAGCTTCAATGTACTGGGTAGATGCCGAACAATTTGAGCAAGACATTCAGTTTCATGAATGCAGTCATTGCCAGCACCGTGTATTTAAAGACACAAAAATGACATGCCATTGTGACCAATGCACTAAACAAAGAAAAAAGCTTTTACAACAAACACGACTCCAAGAACAACGCCAGTTTAAGTCAAAAGATCAACCTCAGCGCAGTCTGGAACAACTTAGTTTTTTAAATAAACTTTTTCTGCTTAGCCTGCTTGATGACTATGCACGTGACGATGTTGCACATGACGAATATATTCACTGGGACCAAATAAAATATCAGCCTATTACACCCAACTGGATGTTCCAAAACCATCTGATTAAACAGCTTCATAAAGATGGGATTTTAAATGCACAGGATCAATCTGACGAACCACAATGCTTTTATTTAAACATTCGTTTAGATGGTTATAGTGACCCAAGCTTATTTAGTGTAGCCCAGCAATTACGCCACTGGTTTTATGAAAACTTAAGTCTTGGCATTCCGTTTCGTAGTGCCGATGAAGTGAAAGATGTCTTGTTTCAGGTGCTCTATCAAGAAATTATCCAGTTTATGCAGTTCTACTGCCGAACATGGGGTATTCAAATTGCAGGTAGCTCTAACTTTCAAACTTTTTGCTACCGTTTAATGGACTCATTGGCCATTGGTCAAATTTATTATTTGATTCAAACCGCGCTTGAATATCTTTATAAGCAAAAAGCTCTACAGCCACGTAATGAAAAGTTTATTAATACTAATTTATTAAAGAAAACTTTAGAACAATATCGGGAAAGAGCCTTGTCAGAAAAGTGGGAAACTTCAATGTTGCCACGCCCGTACAATATTCCCTACAGTAAAATGAGCCACATATTGTTTAACCGCTTTTTAGGTTATGACGAACAGATCTTTGTACAACCTGTCTGGAAAGCATGGCGAAAAATTGAACCTCGGTTAAACTTTTACTCAGTTAAACGTTGTATGCATTGTGGCTCAAATGATTTAAGTGTTGATTATGATGCAGCAGATTATGTTTCTTTGATTTGCGAAAGATGTAAGCATCAAGACCACTATTTTACCCGTTAAATGTTATCTCTGGCTTAATAAGGATAATCAGATGACTTCAATATCAAACCTCATTGAACAGGTGATTGAAGCTTGGCAAAACATGCAGGCAAAAGCGCCTCTTGTACAATGTATTACCAATAGCGTTGCAGCCAACTATACAGCCAATGTGTTACTGGCTTCTGGCGCATCACCTGCCATGATTGATAATCCTTATGAAGCAGAAAGTTTTACCAAAATCTCATCGGCTTTAAGCATTAATTTAGGCACTCCGACTTCAGAGCAAATGCAGGCCATGCAAATCTCTGCCAAAACAGCACAGCTTAATAATGTTCCTTGGGTACTTGATCCAGTCGGTTATGGACCAATTTTAGCTTGGCGCAGTAAAATGACAGATGAACTTTTACAGTTCAAGCCAAACGTTATTCGTGGTAATGCTTCAGAAATCAGTACACTTGCAGGCAATCAAGTTCAATCTAAAGGTGTAGACAGCACTTTAAGTAGCGACCAAGCCTATCAACAAGCTTTTTCTCTCTTAACACATGCAAGCTGTATCGCTATTTCAGGCGAGTCAGATTATATATTGTCTAATGAAATAGATGCTGTGATTCAAGTAAACGGCGGAAGTCCTTTACAACCTAAAATTACTGCAACAGGCTGTGCTTTGGGTGCATTAATTGCAGCATATAGCGCTGTGGCAACACCAACCATTGCGGCTCTTTCAGCTCATGTTCATTTTGCAATTGCAGGTAAACTTGCAGCAAATCAGGCGCAAACTATGGGAAGCTTTAGTAGCATCTTTATGGATTATATCCATATGCTAGATGACAACCTGATTGAACAATATGCAGATATCAAACTTTTAAACATACAGGCATAACCTAAGCTATGCCTGTATCACCCTAGACTCACTTTAAAAGTAAGTAAATGTCGGTAACAAGGTCGCACTCGTTCACTTCGTGCACAAAGTTGTGATAGTGAAAGAAAACCGGATAATCCCCTGCTTCTTCTGGTTGCTCAGGTAACCAGTTTCTAAAGATGTAATAAACACTATCTTTAATCTGGTCATGGCTACCAAAATGTCTTACGGTTGCATAACGCCCTGCAGGAATTTCACCTGTTTGTACGCCGTAACTATTTTCAGGTACCGCCTTTTCAATTGAACCTGCAATATCAAACCGAAACTCGTCAGGTGGTGTCTGATCGGGGTCAGCAAACGGAATACCATAAGTTCTAGACTTGGTCACAGGCGATAAACCTGTTTCTTTACGCCATGCAATAAACTGCGCAGCAGTTTCCAAAACTTTATCGGGACTTCCTAAATGCGATAGATACGCAATCTTTTCAGCAGGACGCTCAACAATATTTACATTCATTTTTAGCTCACTTTTTGGAAGTGTAAAAACAAACTTCTGGTGCCAAGATTCCCAGTCTGGTTTATCTCTAAAAGCCCGAGGAGTTTGATCAAATGAACGCTTAAATGCACGAGTAAATGCCTCGGGACTGTCAAACCCTGCTTGCAATGCAATCTCAATAATCTTGAGATCGGGTTCAAAAGCCAATTGAAAAGAGGCCCGTTTTAAACGAGAAAGTTGAATAAACTTCATCACATTTAGGCCAATATGAATGGCAAAAATACGATGAAAATGAAACTTAGATAAGGCTGCAATCTGGCTTAATAGGTCAACATCTAAATCTTCATCTAAATGTCTTTGAATATAGTCGCAAACCAGTTGCAGCTTTTGTGTATATACAGCCATACATTTATGTCTGTTCATTCGATAGCACTACTTTTACATAGTGCTCATCGCTATTCTTGATCGAAATTGCGCTTTTTATAGTTATACAACTTGCTTGAAATAATCTTCTCTTGGCATGTCGACAAGCTCAACGCACAATTGAATTTCTTTATTAAACCCTTGTTGTAAATATTTTTTGTTGCTAAGCGCCGCTAATAACTGCTCACCCATAAGCTGTTTTTGTTCAGCCGTTCTTCCCGACAAAATATAGACCTTTGCATGAATATAAGCTTGATCAGCCCCTAAGCCAATAAGGAAAACATCATCTTTACGCGCACGGCTTTTAATGTCTTCTGGACTAAATAACTCTGCCTCAATCAGTGTACTATTAATTTCTTCAAGTAATTGTTTTGCGTTCAATCCAGTTAAATTTTCTGAATAATCCACTACTACGTGCGGCATAGCCACCTCAATTTATGTAATAAGTAATTAAGCCAATCAGACTTTATTCAATAAATAATAAAGCTAATCGAACCTGATCATATCCCATTCGAGGACTGGTTGCTTCAACAATTGGTCTTAGTTTGATCGAACCATCATCAGAAAAATGATCTGGATTTTGACGTTTTTTCAATTTCTTATAAATTTTACGGACTTCTTCGACCACTTCTTCACCCGGATGGGCAACCGAAATATCTAGCTTTTGTTCTTTATGAAGTCGAGCCAAATGATTAATAATCGTCGCTGGTGTCAGACCACGCTCATGCGCGATGTCTTCAATTTCATAGCCTTCTTCAAACAACGCACGTGTCTCGTCTAGCGTTGCCGTAGCGTAATTTTGCTTGCCACCTTTTGCGAGTTTCTTCTCATTACGAGAAATCTCAGTTTCATTTAAGGTGCCGCCACAGTGACGAATAAAGGCTTTGTGCTGAGCGGTTAAATCTACATCTGCAAAGTTGTCTTCAGCTTCTTTTGAAAGCTCTTGGAAACGGCGATCCGCTTTGACAGCTAAACTGTCTAACTCTAAAGCTTGCTCGTTAATCCCTAATAGCTTTAACCCAGTTAAAGATTTTAAGCGCGAAAGCGCAACATAACCTTGACCTTTCTCAAAGGTGTTCATAAGGTTAATTTCAGCCGCTTCTAAAGTCATACCCTGACTTTTATGAATGGTAATCGCCCACGCTAAACGAAGTGGAATTTGCTGAAAACTTGCAATGACTTTACCGGCTTCATTTTCAACTGACCATGTTTCAGGAGCAACCAACAATGTCGTGCCATCGGTTAGTTTTACTTTCGGCAATAACCCATTTTCGTCATCTTCTTCAAAGCCAATAACTTCACCTAAACTCCCATTGATATATCCCATATCAAAGTTGTTTTTGACAAACATGACTTTGGCATGCTTTTTCAGTGTAAGTTCTTCAGGAGCACGAACCGAAGATTTTAAAGTTTCTAATAATTTTTCATTACCATCTAAAACAGCATTAAATTGATGCCCTTCGTTATCAATTTCATTTAAGTGCTGATAATTGATATTGTCGACATCCATATTGTGCGTATAAAGACGAGTAAAGGTTTCACCAATATCATGCGAACGTGATTGACGCAGTGCGTGTAAATGATCTGCTTGAATATTCTGCGCACGAATGGCATTTAAAATCTGGTTCAGAATTTCATCGTCTTGGCGATGTTGTTCTGTTAAATAACATACACGGAATTTAGCTTCGACCCATGCATCTGACATAAAGCAGAACTTGTCACGGTTGGCTTCACCGTTACGTCCTACAGGCGGCAACTGGAAGAAATCTCCAGCCACAATCACTTGAATGCCACCAAATGCCTCATCGCTTTCTTTAAAATATTTTAGAACCTGATTGACCAGATTAAGTTGCTTCGCATGCAACATTGAGATTTCATCGATGACGAGAACTTGCGCATTTTCAAGGTGTTCCTTGAGATATTTACGCTCTTTCATACGTTTTAGGTCGTCATCAGTTAACTGATCTTTAATGCCGATACCCGCCCACGTATGAATGGTCATGCCGTTCATATGCGTTGCCGCAATACCTGTAGATGCCGTAATAGCTACAGGCACTTTACGTGCTTTTAGGTATTGGATGTACTGATTAAGTGTATAGGTTTTCCCTGCACCAGCCGAACCGGTTAAAAAAACATTTTCACCTGCTTTGAGCAGTTTAAGCGCAGTTTCCTGTTTCATAATCTCATATGTACATCTTCAACAGCCCATAGCTTAACGATTTTCCCGAAAAAATTAAATGAATGCGCCAAATTTTATATAAAGTCATTAAAAAATCAATAATTAAATCCTAAGTAGTATTTGGTAGGTTTTTGGTAGGTAGGAAAATAATCTTCAGATCACAATACTAAGCCCATGGTGAGGCTCACCTGTAATAACAAACAATGGATTTATGGAAGAAGGAATCACTCCATGGCTTTTAAAAATATTGCAGATCAAACAAACGGTTTTTATATTCCTTGCGTATCACTCTTTGGACCAGGATGTGCTAAAGAAATTGGTACGAAGGCGCAAAACCTCGGCGCAAAAAAAGCATTAATTGTGACCGATGAAGGCTTATTTAAATTTGGTGTCGCAGATCTTATCGCAAACTATTTAACTGAAGCAGGCGTTTCGAGCCATATTTTCCCGGGTGCAGAACCTAACCCAACCGATATTAATGTTCACAATGGCGTGAAAGCCTATAACGACAATGGCTGTGACTTTATTGTGTCTTTAGGTGGTGGTTCATCTCACGACTGTGCGAAAGGGATTGGTTTAGTCACTGCTGGCGGTGGTCATATTCGTGACTATGAAGGCATCGATAAAAGTAAAGTCCCGATGACGCCATTGATTGCAGTGAATACAACGGCTGGTACGGCCTCTGAAATGACTCGTTTCTGTATTATTACTAATACAGACACTCACGTAAAAATGGCAATTGTCGACTGGCGTTGTACCCCACTCATTGCCATTGATGACCCTAAACTCATGATCGCAAAACCAGCTGGTTTAACAGCGGCAACAGGTATGGACGCGTTAACTCATGCAGTTGAAGCATATGTTTCTACGGCGGCAAACCCGATTACTGATGCGTGTGCAGAAAAAGCCATAACCATGATTAGCCAATGGCTCCAACCTGCTGTCGCAAATGGTGAAAACATCGAAGCGCGTGATGCAATGAGCTATGCACAATACTTGGCTGGCATGGCATTTAACAACGCATCTTTAGGTTATGTTCACGCAATGGCGCACCAATTAGGCGGTTTTTACAACCTACCTCACGGCGTATGTAATGCAATCTTGTTACCACACATTTGTGAATTTAACTTAATTGCTTGCCCAGATCGTTACGCAAAAATCGCCGAGTTAATGGGTGTAAGAACTCACGGGTTAACAGTGATGGAAGCTGCTTATGCTGCAATTGACGCCATTCGTAAACTGTCTTCATCAATTGGTATTCCATCTGGTTTAAAAGAGCTAGGTGTGAAAACTGAAGACCTTGCGGTGATGGCAGATAATGCTCAAAAAGATGCGTGTATGTTGACCAACCCTCGTAAAGCAAATCATGCACAAGTTGTGGAGATTTTCAAAGCAGCACTTTAATCCTGATGTAATGGCATGTCCCTCTAGTAAGTCAAATCCCTCCGACCGTTGACTTACTTTTTTGGGGAATACTTAGCTCCAGCGGTATTCCCTTTTTTTAGAACCTATACTCCAACCTTCTCTAAACCTGATTGACAATTCTCCCATTTCATTGAAGGATACTCAGCATGTCTTAATTACAATAGCTCGATAAAAATGAATACATCTTTAGCTAATCAAACTTATGTCCCAGATATTTTAGGTGCTGGCTACGAACAGCTTACACTCAACTTTCCTAATGATTACGAAGGAAAAGTTGTAGCTACCTTAGTGCGTAAAAAGGCAGCTCAATCGACTCAAAAAGCCGTGCTGTATATTCATGGTTTTTTAGATTATTTCTTTCAAACCGAAATGGCTGAACAATTCAATGCACATGGTTATGACTTCTATGCCTTGGATTTAAGAAAATACGGCCGTTCAAAGCTGCCTCATCAAATTTTCTATAATGTGCTTGATTTAAATGAATACGATGCTGAAATTACTCAAGCATTAGAGATTATTGGCAAAGAACAACACACCCAAGTCTTGCTTGCAGGACATTCGACTGGCGGTTTGACAGCAACGCTTTATGCTGCCCATAACCCAAACCACCCTCTGATTAAAGGACTTTGGGCAAACAGCCCGTTTTACGATTTTAATTTAAGCTTGGTCGAGAAAAAATTTGGTATTCCAGTACTCAGTCGAGTAGGAAAATATCTGCCAAAAGTTAAATTCCCAAGTCAATTAAACAAGTGGTACACCGCGAGCCTTCACAAACAGCTCAAGGGCGAATGGGACTTTAATCTGGACTGGAAACCGACCTCTGCCCCTACAGTTCAACTCAGCTTTCTACATGCGATTCATACAGCACAAAAAGAGATACATCGCGGGGTTAAACTCAATGTTCCCGCGCTGATTATGCATTCTCATCAGACTAAAAACCCTAAAAAATGGGGGCCAGATGCGACTCAAAGCGATGTAATTTTAGACGTTAAAGACATTGAAAAATTTGGTAAAAAAATCAAAGGCGATGTCGCTGTTGTCTCTATTCACAATGGGTTGCATGATTTGGTCCTTTCGGCCCAGCCAGTACGAGAACAAGTCTATCAACAATTGTTTCAGTGGCTGGATCAAAAAATCACCTAACTGAGTTTAGGTGAGTCAAGGTATTTCACTAGCAGTTGATGCGCAGGATGTTCACTCGGTAAGAGTTCCATCAGACGTTCTACCGCATCAATTGCTTCAGGAAAATGAGCTAAATGCTTGAGTAATAAATCTGTTTCTTGGGTTTTAAAAATGGCATCGCTTAAACGTGATTCAAGGCAATCACGCCATGCGCATAAAAATGGACTTTCAGTTTTTGCCAGAAATACGCCTGTGTAAAGCTGCAAAGCAGATGCGGCATATCCTGCATCGAGCGCTTGTTCAGCTTGTAAAAAATCGGCTTCAACATGCACTAGCAAACGATATGGACGTGAACCAAGTAAACCACCCAAAATATCTCGTAGTTGAGACATTTCAGCTTTAAGCGTACCCATACTAACTTTACGTTCCCCATAGAGCGCCTGATAAAGATGCTCTAAAGTTAAGCCATGAGGACATAGAGCCAATATGGTCAAAATTTCAATTTGACGCGGTGTTAATAATAAACTTTTGCCATTAAATTTAACTTGTGGCGTCGAAAAAGCACGAATATGTAACTGCTGGCGCTGCTGCTCTAGCAAAGCAGATTGAATAATTGATGCACAACGTTCAGCAGCCAGAATTCCTAAACTATTATGGTTCTTCCAAGTGGTTGATAAATCAACGACACCAAGAGTTTGTTTCGAGTATGGATCGATAATCGGCGCGGCATAACACACCCAATCATGAATCGATTCCATATAATGTTCATTTGAAAAAACACAGCTTGATTGTTGAGTTTTTAAAGATAAAGCCAAGGCATTAGTGCCTACAAATTCTTCACGCCACTGACCACCCTGCACAAAATGTACACGCTCCGCAGCACTTTGCATTTGAGCACTGGGTGCCGTCCAAATAATCGTACTGCCGATATCACCGACAGCAATCACCATTGAAGACTGCTCTGCAATATGACGTAAGTCGTCACCACACTGACTTAAAGCCATATCTAAAGCATTTTGTGAAGCAGATTTTTTTTCGACTAATGGAGCCGCAAAGCGTTCTTTAGGAATCGCAGCAGAAGCTGATCGCTCCCATGAGCTTGCAATACTTTGGCCGAGTTTGGCAGCGTTTTGAGGAGAGAGACTATTTTGCGTGCGCAGTTGATCAATCAACATCCGTTGCTGCAATAAATCCTTTTTTGTGAACATTTGTAAATTCCTTATATATCCACATTTCTATTCCAACCTTTCTCCAACCTTCTTCTTTATATCCTAATTATACAAAGTACGAAAGTACCTACTGACAGGGTTCTTGTTAGTCTTTAGTCCTAAAAAGCAAAGGAATATTTATATGCGCTATATCGATCCAAATCAACCAGGCTCAAAAGTTCAATTCAAATCACAATATGAAAATTTTATTGGCGGTGAATGGGTCGCACCTGTAAAGGGTGCGTATTTTGACAATGTATCTCCTGTTGACGGAAAAGCTTTTACACGTATTCCACGCTCTAGTGCCGAAGATATTGAGCTCGCTCTAGATGCGGCGCACAAAGCGAAAGCAACATGGAATAAAGCATCACCAACAGTACGCTCGAATATCCTTTTAAAAATTGCTGATCGTTTAGAAGCAAATCTTGAAATGCTTGCTGTTGCAGAAACTTGGGATAACGGTAAAGCAGTCCGTGAAACTTTAGCAGCTGACCTTCCGCTCGCGATTGACCATTTCCGTTATTTCGCTGGATGTATTCGTGCTCAAGAAGGCGGCATTTCTGAAATTGATGAAGATACCATTGCTTACCATTTCCACGAACCGCTTGGTGTAGTTGGTCAAATTATTCCATGGAACTTCCCGATTTTAATGGCAGCATGGAAACTTGCACCTGCTTTAGCAGCTGGTAACTGTGTTGTGATTAAGCCAGCTGAACAAACGCCAGTGGGTATTTTGTTGGTGGCTGAACTGATCCAAGATATTTTACCACCGGGCGTGCTTAATATTGTGAATGGTTTCGGTGCAGAAGTTGGCCGTCCGTTAGCAACAAATCCACGTATTGCAAAAATCGCATTCACAGGTTCAACTCAAACTGGACAAATGGTGATGCAATATGCGACCGAAAATATTATTCCAGTCACCTTAGAACTTGGCGGTAAGTCACCAAACCTTTTCTTTGAAGATATCATGGATAAAGAAGATGACTTCTTAGAAAAAACACTTGAAGGTTTTGCCATGTTTGCCTTAAACCAAGGTGAAGTATGTACTTGCCCTTCTCGTGCTTTAGTACAAGAAAGCATTGCTGATCAGTTCTTGGAGATGGCTGTTGAACGTGTAAAACGTATTAAAACTGGTCATCCACTTGATACTGAAACGATGATTGGCGCTCAAGCATCACTACAACAACAAGAGAAAATCTTACGTTGTATTAACACGGGTCGTGAAGAAGGCGCAGAGCTCTTACTTGGCGGTAGCGGCCGTAAAGAAGTAGGCGATGGTTACTATGTCGATCCGACTATTTTTAAAGGCCACAATGGCATGCAAGTTTTCCAAGAAGAAATTTTTGGACCTGTACTTGCTGTGACAACGTTCAAAGACTTTGATGATGCAATTAAAATTGCCAATGACACCATGTATGGTTTAGGTGCAGGTGTATGGTCACGTTCAGCTCACATTTCTTATCGTGCAGGTCGTGCTATTGAAGCTGGCCGTGTCTGGACAAACTGCTACAACATCTACCCTGCACATGCTGCATTTGGTGGCTACAAGAAGTCTGGTATTGGCCGCGAAAACCATAAGATGATGCTAGATCACTATCAACAAACTAAAAACTTGTTGGTGAGTTATTCAACTAAACCAATGGGCTTCTTCTAAGTTTCGCACCAAGTTGATACCAAACTATCAACACTAGAAAGAAGTAAGATGACTAATTATATAAGAAGCCAGTAATTTAGATTGCTGGCTTCTTTATTTACGGTTGTTAAGCTTGAATTTTTATCATTTAGAATAAAAAAGCTCCATCTACTCTCTGAAGTGCTTCATTTAGGCATTGCTTTTGCATTGATTCATACAAACCCACTCGCAGGAGTATTATATGAATCAACCAGAAACAGCTTCCGTCATTTCTTCAAGCACAGAAGTCTCATCAGCAGAATATTTTGCTCAGCGTCAACTCAAACAAGGTACGGTTGGTTGGTTACTCCTGATTGGTTTAGGCGTAGCTTATGTGATATCGGGTGATTTTGCTGGCTGGAACTTCGGTATTGCTCAAGGTGGTTGGGGTGGCATGTTTATTGCCACTGCCCTCGCTGCAATCATGTATCTGTGCCTATGTCTTTCTATGTCAGAAATGTCCACTATGATGCCGACAGCAGGCGGCGGTTATAGTTTTGCACGTGCTGCCTTTGGCCCTTTTGGAGGCTATTTAACGGGAACAGCCATTTTAATTGAATACGCGATTGCCCCTGCTGCTATTGCCGTATTTATTGGTGGTTATTGCGAATCTCTATTTGGCATTAATGGCTGGATGATTTATCTCGCCTGCTACGCCATTTTTATGGGCATACATCTGAAAGGTGCCGGCGAAGCCTTAAAAATTATGTTCGCAATTACACTTGTCGCAGCTGTTGCTCTAGTTGTGTTTATTGTCGCAATGATTCCACATTTTAATACACAAAACCTGTTAGATATTCCTGTTGGCACAGCAGCTGGTGCAAGTCGTTTTCTACCACATGGCTATTTAGGCATCTGGGCCGCAGTTCCCTTTGCAATCTGGTTTTTCCTTGCAGTTGAAGGTGTGCCATTAGCCGCCGAGGAAGCAAAAGATCCAGCAAAATCTCTCCCACGCGGTTTAATCGGTGCAATGCTCATCTTAACGGCGTTTGCCATGCTCATTTTATTTTTGGGTGCGGGCGCAGCTGGTGCAAGTACTTTGCAAAACTCAGGCGCTCCCCTCGTCGATGCTCTGGTTAAAGTTTATGGCACTAATACTTGGCTTGCGACTTTCGTAAACTTTGTGGGTTTAGCAGGTTTAATCGCGAGTTTCTTTTCAATTATCTATGCCTATTCGCGTCAAATTTTTGCACTGTCACGAGCTGGTTACTTACCAACTTCACTCTCTTTAACCAATAAAAATAAAGCCCCTTATCTCGCAATTATTATTCCGGGTATTATCGGCTTCTTGCTTTCACTCACTAAAGAAGGCGATTCACTGATTTTAATTGCCGTGTTCGGTGCAACTATTTCTTATGTGTTGATTCTTTTGTCCCACATCAAACTACGCCTATCTAAACCCGACATGCCTCGTCCTTATAAAACTCCTGGAGGAATCGTTACTTCAAGTATTGCCTTAATTCTAGCAGTCGCTGCTGTAGTTGCGGGCTTTGTTGTTAATCCGAAAGTTTGGTTTATTGCTGCCGCTATTTATGTCGCATTTATTGCTTACTTTTTACTCTATAGCCGTTATCATTTAGTGAAAGGCACCCCAGAAGAAGAGTTTGCAAATATTAAAGCCGCAGAACAAGAACTATAAAAAAGGATGTAACTATGAGTTATCGCAATATTGTCGCCAATCAACAGTATCACTTTGCTGACTTGAAGACCTTGATGGCAAAAGCTACACCGCTACGTTCTGGCGATGAATTAGCAGGTGTAGCGGCCAGAGACGCAACCGAACATGTTGCGGCACAAATGACTTTGGCCGATGTACCACTTAAAACCTTTTTGAACGAAGTTGTGGTCGATTATGAAACTGATGAAATTACACGACTAATTATTGATGAACATGATCTGGCTGCTTTTGCCCCTATTTCACACTTTACAGTAGGTGATTTTCGAAATTGGTTACTTGGAGAAGAAGCCACTGCCCAAAGCTTAAAAGCATTAGCATCAGGTTTAACTCCAGAAATGGTGGCTGCTGTCAGCAAAATTATGCGCAATCAAGATTTAATTTATGTCGCCAGCAAATGTGAAGTAGTCACCCAATTTCGTAACACGATTGGTTTAAAAGGTCATCTTTCTACCCGTTTACAACCGAACCACCCCACCGATGATGTGCTGGGAATTTCTGCCAGTATTTTAGATGGTTTGATGTATGGCAATGGTGATGCAGTGATTGGCATTAACCCCGCCACAGATAACCTTCATAATTTGTCAGAGCTACTGAAATTACTTGATCATGTCATTCAGGAATATCAAATTCCGACGCAATCTTGTGTACTTACCCATATCAGCTCAGGCATTCAACTTGCTGAAAAAAATGTGCCAATTGATTTAATGTTTCAGTCAATCGCTGGCACCCAACTGGCAAATGAAGGATTTGGAATTTCACTCGATTTACTACAAGAGGGATATGAAGCCACACTCGCACTCAAGCGTGGAACCATTGGACAAAATGTTATGTACTTTGAAACGGGTCAAGGCAGTGCCTTATCCAGCAATGCACATCACGGCGTTGACCAGCAAACATTAGAAACGCGTGCTTATGCAGTGGCCCGTAAATACAATCCGCTTTTAGTGAATACAGTCGTTGGCTTTATTGGTCCCGAATATCTTTTTAACGGCAAACAAATTATACGTGCAGGTTTAGAAGACCACTTCTGCGGTAAGTTACTTGGTGTGCCAATGGGCTGCGACATTTGTTACACCAACCATGCCGATGCAGACCAAAATGATATGGATGTTCTCCTTACTCTATTTGGCGCCGCGGGCATTAATTTTATTATGGGAATTCCCGGTTCAGATGATGTCATGCTCAATTATCAAACGACCTCATTCCATGATGCCCTCTATTTAAGACAACTCCTCGGTTTAAAACCCGCTCCTGAGTTTTCAGCTTGGCTTGAGCAACAAGGTATTTTTAAACAGCAAAACTCTCAAATTTGTTGGGCAGACCACATGCCTGACCAATTCTCTCGTCTGCTCATGAACTAGGGAGAACGCTATGAAACTGAACCGTGATATTCAATATCCATCTTCTACCCATCAAGATCAGTGGGAAAAACTTAAACAATTTACTGATGCCCGCATTGCATTAGGACGCGCTGGTTGTAGCATCCCAACACGTGCCTTACTTGAGTTCCAGTTGTCTCATGCGCAAGCAAAAGATGCGGTTTATCAAGAGATGGATGTTTCCTACCTCTCGGAGCAATTAGCACAACGGCAGCTGCAAAGTCTTCATGTACAAAGTAATGCACCTAATAAAGAAATTTATCTTAAACGTCCAGATTTAGGTCGTCAGCTTTCAAACTCATCAAAAGAAGCCTTAATTAAGAAGTATGCAGAAAACACGCAACAGTATGATGTTTGTATTGTGGTCGGTGACGGTCTCTCCGCAAGAGCGATTGAAGCGAATGCTTTCTCATTCATTACAATACTGAATGAACAAATTCAGCAAGAAAACTGGACTCTTGCGCCCATTGCACTGGCAACAGGCAGTCGGGTTGCTTTAGGTGATCAAGTTGCTGAGATCTTTAAGGCACCCATGCTAGTGATGCTCATCGGTGAGCGCCCTGGTTTAAGCTCTCCTGACAGTATGGGGATTTACTACACATGGAATGCATATTCGGGTTGCATCGATGCCAAACGTAATTGTATTTCGAATGTTCGCTCAGCAGGTTTAAGTATTCCAGTTGCAGTACAACGTTTAATGGCACTCATGAAAAAATCAAAACAACTTGGTTTTTCAGGAGTGAATTTAAAAGATGAACATCAACTCTCAAATATAGACTGTGCAGAGGTACCTAAACTTTTATTTTAATAGGCAAGTTATGCATAGCTATGGTCATAAATAGAAGATGCTTATGCATAACAATATTATCTTAACGAAAAATATCAATTTTCAGGTATTGACGATTTATATGGATATTTTCTTCTTTATATTTATCGCTATACTCCACCTATTGATCTTCTATGAATCATTTGTATGAACACAACAAACGCCTTCCCTAAAACTATTTATGCCATTCAGCATCTTGCTTTCGAAGACTTAGGTTCATTAGAAGATGTCTTTTATCAACTTGGCTTCCGCGTCCGTTATTTTGAGGCAGGTGTTGATGATTTAACAGCTGCTTTTGCACACGATGGATTAACTATTATTTTAGGTGGCCCAATCGGGGTTTATGAAACTGAAGATTATCCATTCTTAAAAGATGAAATCGCTTTACTCAAACAACGTTTAGCAGCTGATAAGCCTACACTTGGTATTTGCCTAGGCGCACAGCTTATTGCTCATGCACTTGGTGCTAAAGTATATGCAGGTCATCAAAAAGAAATCGGTTGGAGTCCTCTCAGCTTAAGTTTACGTCCTAATCAGGTATTATCTCCTTTGCTTAATAATGTTCATGTTTTACATTGGCATGGTGATACTTTCGATCTTCCTGAAAATGCGGTGCTATTAGCAAGTTCCGATGTTTATACCAATCAGGCATTTGAAGTCGGTAATAATATTCTTGCTTTACAGTTTCACATTGAAACGACTCAAGAAAATTTTGAAAAATGGCTCATTGGTCATACATGTGAACTTCGCCATGCAAATATTTCAATTCCTAAATTGCGCGAGCAAAATATCGAATATGCATCTGCACTTGAACAAGCTGCATTTGAAGTAATTCAAAAATTCTTGAAAAGAATTGGTTATAGTGCCTAAATGAAGTAGTTTCTAATGCTTAATGAATATTATTTTTTACCAATTGGTATTTTATGATTATTTTTTAAACAAAAAAACTTTATATTTTATTTTTAGAAGCATTTCAGAAAAATTTCAGTGTATTATTAATTTGTAACATAAAATATACGCTGATTTACTATGGATATCTGGAAGTTTATTAAAAGCTTTAATACGGTCAATACTTATTTAATGCTTTCAACTATGCTTCTCATATTATTAATTCTTTATTTTTATGTGGTTAATCCTACCTAAGCTTGTTTGCCAAGGAAGCGAAATCATAAAGAAAAAGAATATTATGAGAAGACCTCCGAATAAAAAGCCCAACCTTACAGTTGGGCTTTTTTGATATCTGCTGTTTACTCACAACATGTTGCTCGTCTTGCGAAAAAGTAAGAGATAATCAATCTCGACTATCTACTCACAACATGTTGCTCGTCTTGCGAAAAAGTAAGAGATAATCAATCTCTGCTCTCTACTCATAACATGTTGTTCGTCTTGCGAAAAAGTAAGAGATAAGCAATCTCTGCTCTCTACTCACAACATGTTGCTCGTCTTGCGAAAAAGTAAGAGATAATCAATCTCGACTATCTACTCACAACATGTTGTTCGTCTTGCGAAAAAGTAAGAGATAATCAATCTCTTACTTTTTCTCAGGTTTGAAGCTGTCTTTTAAATCAAGAACACGGTTGAACACTGGTTTTTCAGGAGTATGATCGTGTTGATCTGCAACAAAATAACCTTCACGTTCAAATTGGAAACGGTCTTCAGGACTCGCTTGAGCTAAAGCAGGTTCAATCACAGCCTGAACAACTTTTAAAGAATCTGGATTTAAGTTTGCCAAGAAGTCATCATCTGCATCAGGTGCCGCTTCAGTAAACAAACGATCGTAAATACGTACTTCAGCAGGAATACCTTTAGTAGCAGACACCCAGTGAATCACGCCTTTTACTTTACGACCTTCCGGATTCTTACCCAAAGTTTCAGGATCGATTGAACATTTCAGCTCAATCACTTCACCATTAGCATCCTTAATGACTTCATCACATTTAATCACATAAGCATGGCGTAAACGCACTTCACCATCAGGAATTAAACGTTTAAAGCCTTTTGGTGGCACTTCTTCAAAATCTTTACGGTCAATATAGATTTCTTTAGTCAATGGAATAACACGTTCACCCATATCAACATTTGGATGACGAGCATGCTTAAGATCTAAATCTTCTGGCAAGTTTGTAAGTGTTACTTTTAAAGGATCCAACACCGCCATTCCACGTGCTGCAGTATTCTCCAAAGATTGACGAATACAGAACTCAAGCATTGCAACATCAACAATACCGTCAGTTTTAGATACACCTACACGTTTACAGAAATCACGTAAGCCTTCTGGTGTAAAACCACGACGGCGCATACCAACAACCGTTGGCATACGTGGGTCATCCCAACCATTTACATACCCACCTTCAACCAACTTACGCAATTTACGTTTAGAAGTAATGGTGTAGTCTACGTTCAAACGAGAAGATTCGTATTGGTGTGGAACGGCTTTAGATTTAACCTTTTCAACAATCCAGTCATAAAACGGACGGTGATCTTGGAATTCCAATGTGCAAAGTGAGTGAGTGATTCCTTCAATTGCATCAGACAATGGATGAGCATAGTCATACATTGGGTAGATTTTCCATTTATCACCAGTTTGGTGGTGCTCTGAATGCAAGACACGATACAAAATTGGATCACGCATATGTACGTTCGGGCTTGCCATATCAATTTTGGCACGTAGAACTGCTTCACCTTCTTTCAGTTCACCACTACGCATTTGTTCAAAGCGAGCAAGGTTCTCTTCTACAGAAGCATCGCGATATGGCGAGTTTTTCCCTGGTTCAACAAAACTACCGCGGTTTAACTTAATTTCTTCTGGAGATTGTAAATCAACATAAGCATCACCTTGCTCAATTAACTGAATTGCCCATGTATAAAGCTGATCAAAATAACCAGAAGCATACCGTGGCTCACCATTCCAGTTAAAACCAAGCCATTTCACGTCATTGGCAATACCATCAACATATTCTTGTTCTTCTGCATCTGGGTTTGTGTCGTCAAACCGTAAATTACAAAGACCATTAAACTCTTCAGCAACACCAAAGTTTAGACAGATTGCTTTTACGTGACCAATATGTAAATAACCATTTGGTTCTGGCGGAAAACGCGTTACGATTTGTTTTGCACGTCCGGCAGCCAAATCATCAGTAATGACTTGGCGAACAAAATCTAATCCAGCCTGTTGTTCTTGCTGCGCAGAATCGACAAAGGCATGAGTATTCGGTGTCGGGTTGTTTGGCAGGTTCGAGACAACATCATTAGGCTTCATAGTGTATCAATCACTTCTTTGTAGATAAAATTTCGAAAAAATAAACGCTATCTTCATTTTTCACAAAGATTTTAACGTTTTTTACTTGCCTTGTAGTTTACAGTTTGCTTATGCTTCTCTCAACCAAAAAACCCATGGTCATAAGCCCATGTTTAGGAGATTAATGTAATGAGTTTTCCTCAAGTCGAATTAAACACCAATAAAGGTCGTATTGTTCTTGAACTAAATACTGAAAAAGCACCAAAAACAGTAGCAAACTTTTTAGAATACGTACGTGACGGTTTTTATGACGGCGTTATTTTCCACCGTGTCATTGATGGTTTCATGATCCAAGGCGGCGGGATGGATGAAAACTTCAAAGAAAAAGCAACTCGCGATGCGATTGAAAACGAAGCTGACAACGGTTTAAGCAACGATGTTGGTACGATTGCTATGGCACGTACTCAAGCTCCTCACTCTGCTTCTGCGCAATTCTTCATCAATGTAAAAAACAACTCTTTCTTGAACCATACTTCAAAAACTGCTCAAGGTTGGGGTTATGCTGTATTTGGTAAAGTTGTTGAAGGTATGGACGTTGTAGAAGCAATCAAAGGCGTACGTACAGGTAACCGTGGTTATCACGCTGACGTTCCTTTAGAAAACGTTGTTATCGAATCTGCTAAAATTATTTCTGAATAATTTCAGGATAAAGCTGTGACCTATCTGTTTATTTCAGATTTACATTTGTCACCTGAACACCCTCGACTCGTTCGAGGGTTTTTAGATTTGTTGGTACATTATCAACATAAACAAACACAGCTTTATATTTTAGGTGACTGGTTTAATGCTTGGATTGGCGATGATTACTCAGCACCATGGCTCGACGAAATTGTTGAAGCCTTAAAGGCGTTTAATCAAAAAGGTAATCGAGTTTACTTCCAAGTGGGTAACCGCGACTTTGCTTTAAATCAGGTTTTCCTCAATAAGTTTAATGGTGTATTACTTCCTGATATCTATTATCTTAATATCGCAGGTCACCAATATCGCCTAGAACATGGCGATGCGTTATGCACAGATGATATTTCCTACCAAAGATTTAGAAAAATTATTCGAAACCCGCTTTTAGTCGCTTTTTTACGACGAACACCTCTAAGTTTCCGTACGAAACTTGTCAATGGTTTCCGCAAAAGAAGTCATTCAGACAAACAACACAAAAGTTATGAGATTATGGATGTGAATGGACAAGCGGTTCTCTCTGCCATAAAAGATGTCGACATACTTATTCATGGCCATACTCACCGTCCAGCTATTCATGAAGCACAACACAAACAACGGATTGTACTAGGTGACTGGAAAGAAGATCATGCACAAATTTTAGAAATTGATCCCTCTTCACATACGCAACAGCTCGAATTGATTATCTGGAATTATTAGCTAGAAATTAGTCACTTTTTATTTGAACTTTCAATTCTTTAATTTTTTTATTTAAATCAGAATCCCAGATCATACATAGACAGGTAAGGAATACAAATTTCCAGCTTATATGTGCATGATCGTGATATTCGATGTATAAAATTAAAAGACACAATACAAATGCAAAAATTAGAAAGGCTTTAACAATTCTAATTTCTCGCAGCTTACTCTTTGCATCTGTGGGCATTAAGTCAAACATTTTCAATAAATTATTAAAAAATTTATATAAGTATTATATTTCCTTATCATATTAAAATGCAGATGTTTTTCTCTAAAATCGCGTATGATGCCAAAGATTAGAACCCTTCCATGGTAATAAGATTGATATGGAGTAAAGTATGGATTTATTAAGTACGGTTAAAAGTCGCTACACCACAAAAGCGTATGATCCTGAGAAAAAAATTCCTCAAGAAAAATTCAATAAGTTATTAGAAATTTTACGCTTTACCCCTTCTTCAGTGAATATTCAACCTTGGCATTTCTTGGTTGCTGATAATCCTGCGGCTAAAGAACGTATTGCTAAGGCTTTAACAGGGCGATATGCCTATAATGCACCAAAAGTTCTTGAGTCATCACACACACTCGTATTTTGCACAAGAACAGATATTTCACCTGAATTTTTAAACCAGTTACTTGAACAAGATGATTTAAGTGGCCGATTCAAAGATGAAAAAGCAAAACTCGGTCAGAAAGATACTCGCCATGGCTACGTCGAGTTCTATCGTAATGAGCAAAAAAACTTATTTGGTTGGATGGAAAATCAAACTTTTATTGCTTTAGGGCAACTACTTTTTGCAGCTGGTCTAGAAGGAATAGATGCAACACCTATGGGTGGCTTTGACGAAGATATTTTAAACGATGAATTTGGCTTAAAAGAAAAAGGCTTACGTAGCTCTGTAATTGTTTCACTTGGCTACAGAAGTGAAAATGATTTTAATGCCAAGTTGCCAAAATCTCGTCTGCCAGATGAAGTTATTTTTACACATTTATAAGAACTTAGTGGAGTTCAAAAGAACTTTCTCTTGAACTCCTATTTCATGGTAAATGCTAAACACACTAGACCACTTATTCCTAAAATTGTTCCCAACATTGTTGGCAATTTTAATTTTTCTTTATATAAAACTACACCACAAGCCATCCCAAGCAATACGACCAAAATATTCATGCTTGCAAAGACAATTGCTGGAGAGTCTTTAAGTAAAATATGCGCTTTAACATACAGAGCTATATTTGAAAAATTCAAAACGCCAAGCATTAATCCAGCCAATGTATTTTTAAAATGCCATGTTGGCTTTTTTTGAATTAATAAATAAATAATTGATAAAACAAAGGCCGTTATAAAAATTAGATTCAAAGCCAATGTAAACTGTAAACCTAAACTACTCGTATATTTTAATAAAATATCTACTGCTGCATAACCAAACCAGACACTCATCAATGCAAAAATTGCTTTTTTTGATTGATGCCCAGAAGATGCATTGAATTGCCCAAATACAATTAAAAGAACAGCAAAAATTCCTAAACCTATGCCTAATAATTTAAGAGAATTAAACTGCTCTTGGAAAAAGAAATACGCAGCTAACAAAGAAAGCACCACGGATAGTCGCTGCGCAATTTCTGTTTTCACAATACCGGCATATTCTAATGATTTAGCAAGGCACAAAAAAATACTCGGTAGAATGATCCCTAAAGCAACTATGAGCCACCAAGGCGTGTGTTGTATAGAAATATGCTGAATATCTGGCTTAAACCACCAGTAACATAACAAGCTAGCACTTGCATAATTCCATGCAATCATCTGCATGGGTTGATATCCCTTTTTCTTTAAATTTTTTAGTAGTACAGAAACCAGAACACTGCACAGTGCTGCAGCAAATATTAATATCATTTGCAAAGAACCTATTAACCTAAATTATAAGAAAGCGAGATCAACCACAGAGCTTTAATATACTTTTTATATTTTTAAAGCCATAAAAAAACCAGTCATCACTGACTGGTTTTTCTAAGCTAATCAATTAACGATTATTTTCGTCGTCTTGACCATCTTCAAATTTAGAATCGTTGTCGAAACCGCCTTGATGACCACCAAAGCCACCTTGACCACCGAAGCCACCTTGACCGCCGAAGCCACCTTGACCACCGAAGCCGCCTTGACCGCCGAAGCCACCTTGACCGCCGAAGCCGCCTTGACCGCCGAAGCCGCCTTGACCGCCGAAGCCAGCGCCTTGAGCACCACCAAAGCCAGCGCCTTGACCACCGAAGCCACCTTGACTACCACCCTGAGCTGGGAAACCTGCACCTTGTGCACCTGCTGGACGTGGGTTACGAGCTGGAACAACCGTAGAAATTGCGTGTTTGTAAACCATTTGACTTACAGTATTTTTTAATAAAACAACATATTGGTCAAAAGATTCAATATGACCTTGTAATTTAATACCGTTAACAAGGAAAATAGAAACTGGGATACGTTCTTTACGGAGAGAATTTAAGAACGGATCTTGTAAAGTTTGACCTTTAGACATTTTTAACTCCAAAAAAAAATTTTTAAATCAGCGCAAAAAAACTATCTTTATTTTTCAACTAAAAATTATAAAAAGACAGTGTGCAAATTTTGCTTTATCCATAAGAGTTTCGCAAGTCTTCTTTCGCCTGCTTTATCGTCAAGTAAGTTTTAAAATCGTGTATTTCTTGCAAAGAACGTAACCACGTATATTGACGTTTGGCAAGTTGTCGTGTTGCAAATAAGGCTTTATCCTCCATTTCCTGCTTTTTTTTGAGACTCATATCACTTTTTAATAGAAATTCGAGAGCTTGTCGATAACCAACAGAACGCATAGAGGGTAAATTTTCATCTAAATCGTATTTTTCAATTAGAGATTCAACTTCACTCAAAAAACCGATATCCCACATTTTGCTTAATCTTTGCTCAATGCGTTGATGTAATTCTAACCGATCTGGAAGTAAAGCGTAGTTATGAAATATGTATCGATATGGTACGTTTTTTGGTTGTTCTGCCTGCAATTTGGTAATAGGTTCACCAGTAATACGGTAAACTTCCAGCGCCCGAATAATTCGTTGTTTATCAGAAACCTTAAACTTCACTCCAGCGGCTGGATCTACAGCAACCAACTCATCATAAACAGCCTGCCACCCTTCATTCGCTGCTTTTTCTTCAATTGCTGCACGGACATTTGCATCCGCACTTGGTAAGTTGCTTGATAAGCCTTCTAACAGCGCCTTGAAATACAACATGGTTCCTCCTACCAAAATAGGAGTTTTGCCACGTGAATGCATCTCGTCAATTAGAACACAAGCATCTTCAACAAACTGGGCAGCCGAATAGACCTCAAGAGGAGTAATAATATCTATTAAATGATGTGGATATAATTCCTGCTCTTCGCGAGTTGGCTTAGCCGTGCCGATATCCATATCTTTATAAACAAGTGCAGAATCAACCGAAATTAACTCAAAATTTCCACGCTCGTAAAGTTCACATGCCAAAGCGGTTTTTCCGCTTGCAGTTGGTCCCATTAAATTGATGACGGGCAATTGATTTGACATGTAAAACTACTCTCCTCGAGCAAATAATTTATCTAATTGAGATAATGGAAATGCACGCCAAGTTGGACGACCATGGTTACACTGGCTCGCAAATTCGGTTTGTTCCATTTGACGCAATAATGCGTTCATCTCTGAAAGGCTGAGTTGTCTATGCGCTCGCACTGCTCCATGACATGCCATACCAGCCAATAGCTCATCACGCTTTTGTAGTAAACCTTGAGCTTCATCATTTGGATCTAAATCATTTAGAAGCTCGGGAATAAGATTTTCAAAATCTGCTTTTTGCAAAATAGCCGGCACACCACGCACAATCACTTGCTCATCGCCATACAAATCAATTTCCAACCCTAAACGCTCAAGTTGAGGTTTTAAGTCTTCAACCCGTACAGCTTGCATACGGCTAATTGAGATCACTTTAGGTATAAGCAACTGTTGAGATGTCCAAAACTCAGGTTTATCCCAAGCATTTTTCATTTGTTGCAGCAAGATACGTTCATGTGCTGCATGCATATCAACAATAATCAGACCTTCAGTATTTTGCGCCAGAATATAAATTCCATGAAGCTGAGCAATGGCAATACCTAATGGAAATTCATCGACTTTAGCGACAGGCTCAATATTTTCATCAACTGAAAAATTGGTAGCAGGTTGATCGCGTAACGGGGCCAAGTAAGTCTTTAATGCATTATTTAACTGCGCAGAACCATTATATTTGGGGGTTTGTTCTGCATAGTGAACAGCTTGTGGACGGCTGTCATTAAAATCAGTTAAAAGTTCAGTAGAGGGCTGATAACTACTAGGCTTATCTAGTGTTGTATCAACAGCTTGGTCTGTGCGATGCAATGAAAATTGTTCTTGATATTTAGGCTGAGACTGTACAAATGAAGCCTGAGTATCGTCCACTTTCATAGCTTGTGCTAAATCAGCACTCGCTGTCTGAAATTGTGCTAGTGTTTCTTTAGCGTAATGTCTTACAAACTCATGTACTTCGCGTTGATTTAGAAAACGAATCTCATGTTTCGTTGGGTGAACGTTAACATCGATATTTTCAGGATCAACTTCTAGGAAAAGTAAATAAGATGAATGCTGGTGACCATGTAAAATTCCGTCATAAGCCATTCTTAAAGCATGCGAAATCGTTTTATCTTTAACAATTCGGCCATTTACATAGACATATTGTAAGTCTGCTTGAGCACGTGCATCTGAAGGATGTCCTAACCAACCCGACAAACGCATGTTAATACTGTCTGCATCAATCCAGTAAGCATTTTGAACAAACTGTTGCCCCAATAATTGCTGGACACGCTGAAATCTTAATTCACCGCTATCTGCTATTGGTAAATTAATTCGAATATTATCGTTATGCTCAAGTACAAAACGTATATCAAAATGCGTTAAAGCCAAACGGCGTACAATTTCTTCAATATGACCAAATTCAGTCGTTGGCTTTTTTAAAAATTTACGGCGAGCAGGGACATTAAAAAATAAATCCTGAACTCGAATATGAGTACCCTTTTGTGCAGCCACAGCTTGTACTTGTTGGTGGTCAAAGGCTGTACCATTCACTTCAACCTGATGACCAATTCCACTTTCATCTTGACTACTGGTTAAAGTCAATCGTGAAACTGCTGCAATAGAAGCAAGTGCTTCACCACGGAAACCTAAGCTAACAATCGCATGTAAATCTTCTGCTGTTTTAATTTTACTGGTTGCATGGCGCATCACTGCCAATGGTAAATCATCAGGATGAATCCCATGTCCATTGTCAATAATCTCGATTAATGTTGAACCACCTTGTGCAATCCGCACAATGAGCTCAGTTGCACCTGCATCAATTGAGTTTTCTAATAATTCTTTTACAACCGATGAAGGGCGTTCAATCACCTCACCGGCAGCAATCTGGTTGGCTAACGCGGCGTCTAATGTATGAATACGACGTTGTGTTAGCTTTTCATCAGTCATGAAGCTGTTCCTGCAAAGTCTGGTACAAATGCTCTGTTGGTAAAGTTAAGGTGACGAAACGATTGAGTTCATCATCTGATTTTTGAATATCAATGACGATATCCGCTTCAGGGATTTCGTCTCCACCTTTTGACGGCCACTCAAATAAAAATAGAGCATCCTGAATATCTAGATAATCGCGGATTCCCATTAATTCAAGTTCATAAGGATCATTGAGACGGTATAAGTCAAAATGAAAAATTTCTTTATTATTGATTTTGTAGGGTTCAACCAATGTATAAGTTGGACTTTTAACCGAGCCTTTATGCCCTAGAGCCTGCAAAAAATAACGGGTCAATGTCGTTTTACCGGCGCCCAAATCTCCAATCAGATAAATCACACCAGCTTGAACATGCTGCGCCAATGCCTGAGCTAAACGCTGGGTATCTTCTTCATGATTTAAGACCATTTTCAATGAATACGACATAACACACATAACATGATTCAAAATAATCGATATGATACCATTGCCCTGCTTTAAAGCCTACTTAAGTCCTCAAAGTTGGCTTTTTTTACACCACATTTATTAAATATTGACACACTTTTATGTCTAGTCCGATTGAATTTTTCCCACCTATGATTGATGGCGTAAGCGCAAGCCAAGTCTATCTACCATCGCAAACAACAGCACAAACCATCTATCAATTTCTTTGCGAAAATTTTCCTCATATAAAAGCAATAGAGTGGCAGCAACGTTTTCAAGATGGGCTTATTTATGCAGAAAATGGCAAAAAATTAACATTAGATAGCCCTTATATAGCAAACACGCATATTTTTTATTACCGATTCCTTGCTAACGAAGTACATGTTCCCTTTGAGCATCAGATTTTATTTGAAAATGATGATTTGCTTGTTGTCGATAAACCCCATTTTTTAACGATTAGCCCAACAGGGCAATATGTACAAGAAACATTATTAGTCCGATTAAAAAAGCAAACTGGCAATGAGTTTTTAACCCCGATCCATCGGTTAGACCGTGAAACTGCCGGTGTCGTTTTATTTTGCAAACGACCACAGTCACGTGGAATTTACCAGCAGTTATTTGCAGATCGTCAAGTCAATAAGATTTACCATGCAATCGCTGCATATAAAGCTGAATTAAAATTTCCTCAGAATTTAAAATTGTATTTAGATAAAGGTACACCCTTTTATACAATGCAAGTGATTGCACATACAAAAACCAATACCGAAACTAAAATTGAACTGATTGAACATAATCACTTGTGGGCTAAATATTGTTTAACACCAACTACCGGGAAACAACATCAACTCCGCGTTCATTTAAATCATTTGGGAATTCCGATTAAAAATGATCCGTTTTATCCTATAGTTCAACATAAAGCCGATGATGATTTTTATCAGCCCTTACAGCTTCTAGCTAAGCAAATTTCTTTTATAGACCCGCTAACAAAACAGGAAATGGTTTTCAATTCACAGCTTGAATTGACACTGTAATCTCATCGTAATGACAAAAAGATTATTTTTTATGCTGAAAGACATTGAAATTACATTCCGATGGTTTAAAATAAATCCCTAAAAATTAAAAATCATTTGGTTTTGTTATTCATGCGAAAAACAGAAGTTTATCAGGTTCGACTTGACTCCCAAGAGAAAAAACAAGCTTTTGCTGTTTTTAAACAATTGGGAATTACCCCTGCCCAAGCGGTACGACTGTTCTTTAAACAAGTCGTCTTAACTAAATCTATTCCTTTTGCTATCGAAAATCAGAACATTAATATGGAACAATTATTAAAACTGAGAAAAGCAAAAGCAACTTCATTAAATCAGAACCCTTCAAATTTAAATGAAGATGATGACCATGAAGATTTATTTGAAGAGCTAAATGCTCTATTAGGTGAAAGTGACAAAACTTAACGGTGTTGCATTTTTAAACAACTTTTAACGTCTATTGGCGTCTTTTTTAGTTATGCTCTCTTTGTAAAAATATAAACATAAATACAAGGAGCGCCTAATGATTGTAAGACGAGCGACCTATGAAGATCTAAGTCAACTTGCTGTTCTATTTGATGAATACCGTCAATTTTATGGTGCATCTTCTAATCTTGATGAATCACATCATTTTTTAAAACAACGGTTTGAAAATAAAGAAAGTGTGTTTTTTATCCACATCAAGGATGAAAAAATCACGGGTTTTGTTTTACTTTATTTAGGTTTTTCTTCAGTTGCTTGCTCAACTTACTATATTTTAGATGATGTCTATGTTACCCCTATGTTCCGTCGTCAGGGTTCAGCAAAACAGCTCATCGATACAGCGATTTTATTTGCAAAACAAGAAAATGCTTTACGTATTAGCCTAGAGACTCAAACGAATAATCATGAATCTCACCGTCTCTATGAAAAAATGGGATTTATTCGAGACAGTGAATTTCAGACTTTCCACTGTTTTCTTAAATAATATTTTGGGCGAGTTGTTTTTCCTGCTCCGACAAATACACCCAATCCCCTTCCTCAATTTCAGGTAAAACCAATTGACCGATTTGATGTCGATGTAATTCTTCGACTCTATTGCCCACAGCTGCAATCATCCTTTTGACTTGATGATATACACCTTGATGAATGGTCATCGTTAACTGATGAGTTCCTAATAACGCCACATCTGTCGCAGCAAATGTACCCTTTTCTTGGTGTAAATTAACGCCTTGAGTAAGCATTTCAATTTGCTCAGGTGTCACTGGATCTATAGTCGTAACGTGATAAACCTTTGGAACATGTTTACGAGGATGAGTTAAAGCTTGAAGATATTTACCGTCATCTGTGAGTAAGAGTAAGCCTGTTGTATCTTGATCTAAACGGCCAATGGCTTGCACGCCACGTTGAATCATGATTTCAGGGAGTAGACTAAAAACACTTTGATGATGCTGAGGATTGTGTGAACATTCAAAACCTTGCGGCTTATTTAGAGCAATATAAACTTTTTCTCGATATTGATAGGTTTCCCCAAACAGAGAAAACTCTAAATTTTCAGGGGAAAACTGTTTTTTAAGATCGCTCACTACCTCCCCATCAATACTTACAGAACCATTTTTTATTAACTGCTGGCAATATTTACGTGAACCAAACCCTTGTGATTGCAAAATTTTTTCCAGCAGCATAAAGCTTTCTCTTTAAAACGAAACCATTATTTTAACGCAGTTTCAGAGCTTTATTACTTTTTGCTTGTTCATCTTTGTACTTAACGCCCATTAATTTTGAATTATTCTTCAATGACGCGATAAATATTTTCGTTTTGTTCACTTTCAAATAATAATTCAGTGGTAGGTAAGATCACTTCATTATCCACAATAATATGTTCAATACGCTGACTTAGCTTTAACGGCTCATTTTCATGTTCAACTAAATTTTTCTTTAATTGAGCCTTTGCATCATGAATCTTGTCGAACTGATCTTTAATCTTGATATCTATAATATCCATACGACTAACTCCGCAATCATGAGTAGTGATTATTTTTATATCATACTCTCTCAAAATAAGGGTTTTTAAGTTGTTAATTTATATAACATTGTGTCCAAGCGTAACTAAAAATAAAACTTCTTATCATTGAGGCATATAGATTAAAATTCTTATTAAAAAGGCCATCTTTATACTTTATCGCTTTTGAAAAGCTCTCACATTTTGGCTCTCAATTATTATACAATTCAAATTATTTGCTTTTCTTGCCGCCTCTCATGCTTGCCCAATTCGATGTTAATTTAGTGGTTTTATTAGTTCTACTTATCTGCGGTTTACTAAGTCAAAATGCAGCTGTAACTATCGCCGCAGGCATCTTAATCGTCATTAAAATTACACCATTAAATCAATTTTTTCCTTATATTCAAGCTCATGGTCTCAATCTAGGAATTCTCATTTTAACCATTGGCGTACTGACTCCCATTGCCAGTGGTAAGCTTAGCGGAGAAAGTATTTTAAAATCTTTTATAAGCTTTAAATCTTTGCTGGCTATTGCTATTGGTCTACTTGTCGCTTGGCTAGGTGGCCGTGGTGTGAAACTTATGTCAAGCCAACCTGATGTGGTTGCAGGCTTGCTTATTGGGACAGTTGCAGGTGTTGCCTTACTCCGTGGTGTACCTGTTGGTCCTCTGATTGCTGCCGGCCTGCTGTCTTTATTCATTGGCAAATAGATAATAGATATTAAAAAGGTGCTTAATCGCACCTTTTCGACACTTAGGCTAAATTATTTGTTTTATCCAGAATAATAGGCATTTCGTTTTAACGAGAACTTTTCTAACTGCTTTAAAAATCCTTCAAAATAGCTCTTTTCTTTTTCTTCAGTTCGGTAGCCTGCATATAATGTACGTCTTAAACCAACTGAAGAAACACAGTCTAAACGGCGGCTAGTCACCCAACCTTTTTGTTCATATTCATTCACGACCCAATCTGGTAAAGCAGCAATACCGCGGCCACTTGCTACAAGTTGAATCAGCATTTGAGTTAAATCTGTTGTTCGAATCTGTTTTGGTTGAATATTTGCTGGTATAAACAGTTTCGACATAATATCTAAACGGTGCTTATCAACTGGATAAGTAATGAGAACCTCTTCTGCAAGATCCTGAACTGTAATATTTTCAGCACGAACCAATCGATGAGTATTTGATAAAACCAAACGTGACTCATATTCAAAAATTGGAAAATACTCGATTCCTTTTAATGCAATCGGATCGGCTGTAATAAGTAAATCAAACTCACCGTTTTGTAAAAGCTCATGTGGATTCGCTTCAAAGCCCGAAGCAAAGTCTAAGTCTACGTCTGGATACTGTTGTCGATATTGATTTAATAAAGGCATTAACCAGTCAAAACAGCTATGACATTCTGAGGAAAAAATAATTCTGCCTGTTTGTCCATGAACAATTCGCGTAATGTCACTCTGTGTGATTTGAATTTGCGGTAATACATCATCAGCCAATTTGAGTAAACGTTGCCCAACATTCGAAAAGCTAACAGGTCTACTCCGTCGATTCACCACTTCCACACCATACCAATGATCTAATTCTTTTAATTGGTGAGAAATAGCAGACGGTGTTAAACACAAATCATTAGCAGCCGCAACAAGTGAACCATGTTCACGTAAAGCAACCAAAGTTTTAAGATGACGAATTTCTAACATGGGCAAAAGCCTGAACAAATTGATTTATCTATTAATTTTTAAACTCATCTGTTGTTTATCAGCAAATAGAGTCAGTTTAGATAAATCACTATTAATGAACAGTATTCATGTTATCACAATATTAATTAATTTACCTCAACATGAACTTTACTTCATTATTTTTATAAGAAGTGAATTTTCATAATTTTAAAGTTAAGTATTTTCTCTCAATCGAAACTAGAAAACCTTTTATATAGACAAAGAAAAAGGCCTAATGGCCCTTTTCATTTCATCATTGTGCTTTTGCTTTGGGAAATGCTTGCTCAAAATCGATGAGTTTAAAGCTTTTCACCAAGTCATCTTGCCCATACGTTACTTCGTAAGAAGTTTCTTTCCCACTAAAATATGTTTCAGTTGGTGTTCCAAATACTTCCCATAGCCCAAATGAGGCAACATCTGCTATGCCATGGCCAAATGCACGGCTGACTTTCGCCCATTTTGGATAACCTTGCTGGAAAGTATAAATTTCGACTCTTGTACCATCACGATATTCAGAAAGTACAGGTGCTCCAAACTCAGCAATAACATAATTGCGAGAACTACCCGGATTTAAAACATTTAAATTTTTTTACTTGGTTGATTACCCGCCATGAAGACTGAGCAACCAGACATAGATAAAATGACCAACCCCATAAGGCAGGCAATACTTAATTTTCTCACGCTTTAGATTCTCTATTTTTTAAATATTTATACAACTTGTTGTAATACTTAAAGTATTATGTACTCATAATATATAATTTATTAAAAAATTTCGATAAATTATTTAAAATAAAGATAAAATGCTTTTGCTTAAGATGTGCAAACATATTCTCAATATTTTAGTTTTTTATTATTTTGATCTCTTTTCCCTTATACTTTCATTTTTGAGTCTCTTTTTTAATTTATTATGGCGTCATCCCAATCTCCTTCATCCACACATCGGCATTATTCACTCTTTTTAGCAATTTTCTCACTCGCAGTAGGCGGTTTTTGTATCGGAACTACAGAATTTGTCGCAATGGGACTTATTCAAGAAATTGCTCATAACTTAAACATTACAGTACCTGAAGCTGGGCATTTTATTAGTGCTTATGCATTAGGTGTGGTTATTGGTGCTCCTATTATTGCCATATTGGGTGCCAAAGTGCCTAGAAAGACCCTATTACTTTGTCTCATGCTGTTTTATGGTATTGCTAATGCTTGTACCGCTTTAGCTCACACACCAGAAATCGTTTTAGTTTCTCGTTTTATTGCAGGTTTACCTCATGGGGCATATTTTGGAGTCGGTGCCCTCGTAGCTGCTGAACTCGCAGGCCCATCACGCAGAGCTTCAGCGGTTGCACAAATGATGATGGGCTTAACCGTTGCTACAGTTATTGGCGTACCTTTAGCGACATGGTTAGGCCAACATTTTGGTTGGAGAGCCGGTTTTGAATTTTCAGCAACGATTGCATTTTTTACTTTAATTGCCGTAGCTTGTTTTGTACCCAATATCCCAGTTCAAGCTACTGCCAGCATAAGAACAGAATTAGCTGGGCTTAAAAATATAAATATGTGGTTAACCCTTGCAGTTGGTGCAATTGGCTTTGGAGGTATGTTCTCGGTATATAGCTATGTCTCCCCCATTCTCACAGAATACACAAAAGTTAATATCCAAATTGTTCCTATTGCGCTAGCGTTATGGGGAATCGGGATGGTGATTGGAGGTTTAGCCGCGGGTTGGCTAGCAGATAAAAACCTCAATAAAACCATTGTAGGCGTACTCATTAGCTCAGCAATTGCCTTTGTTGTTGCAAGTTTTCTAATGAGTAATATCTATAGTGCCATTGCTTCACTATTCTTAATCGGACTAACCGTAATGGGTTTAGGTGGGGCTTTACAGACACGCCTGATGGACGTTGCAGGAGATGCGCAAACGCTAGCAGCTTCACTTAATCACTCTGCCTTTAATATGGCCAATGCATTAGGAGCATTTTTAGGTGGTTGGGTACTTAGCCATCAAATGGGTTGGATTGCACCGATCTGGGTAGGTTTCGTACTGAGCCTTGGTGGTCTTATTATCTTACTCATTGCATTTGCTGTAGAAAAAGCAACTCAAAAAGCCTGATTCTCGTCAGGCTTTTTGCTGAGTTACTAGTCTGTTAACTTTTCACCACAGTGCGGGCAATAGCATTTCTTTTCTCTCACAGATTCTTTTTCTTCTAATACCTTTTCTCGCATAATTTGGATAATCAAATTATGCGCTTGTTCTTTTGGTAGCCCTACTTTTTGCCGAATACGTTCTATTTCAACTTCATCATGCAAGATATCAATACCACGCACTTGAAGTAACTCACGGAACTCTTGTTCAAGGCGCTGATTACGCTGGTTAAGTTCATTGGCTAAACCAGAAGCTAAAATACCAGCCGGTAAAGCAGCAATCCCTACCCCTAAAATTGTAATTAAAGCCCCTAGTAGTTTTCCTAAGCTGGTCACAGGTGTGACATCACCATATCCGACTGTGGTTAAAGTAACGACCGCCCACCACATTGCTTTAGGAATAGAGCTAAAAGCTTCCGGTTGCGCTTTATTCTCAACCACATAAATACCAGAAGCAGTCATAATAATCATAATAATTAAAATAAAAATTACTGCCTGAAATGAACCTTTTTCTCTTTTAATGACACAGAGCAATATTTGCAAAGAGATAAAATAGCGAGTTAATTTTAATAGTCGAAGTAATCGTAAAATTCTGAGCATACGAAGGTCTATTCGTACAAAGAAATTTAGATACGCAGGCAAGATTGCCATGAGGTCAATCAGCGCTTCTCCGCTTTTCATCCACGCTAAACGCTGCTTCCATGCAGCTTGTGTAGGATCACGCTCTACTACACTCCAGAGGCGTAACAGGTATTCAACACTAAAAATCGTGATTGAAATATTTTCAAAGTAGTCAAACCATATACGATAGCTGTAATACAGATCGTTTACTGTTTCTAGCAATACCGCAATGACATTCCCAATAATTAAGAAAACCAAGAAGTAGTTAATACACCTACTCACTGTTGTTTCGTAATCATGGTCATGAAGGTTGTTATAGAAGAACTTACGTAATGTCTTCCAAGCTAAAATTCGCATACGGTTCTGAGCCACATTATATTGAACATATATTAAGCTCACATACGTAAATTCACCACTACAGTGACCAATAAAATATTTTATTAATTGTATTAACTAAACAATCATAAATAATATTTCATATTTTCTAATTATATTTTAATGAGCAGCGACATATCTAAACTCATTTTCTTCCCACCATTGCACATCATAAATACCTGCATGTGACTTCAAAATGACATTAATATAATTTTGAAGTAGCATAATATGGTGAGTAATATCTAACTTTCTAAAAAGAAATCTTCTCAAAATTGGTGTATTCGGTGAAATGAATATCGCAAAGCCATTACTGTATTCTTCATACACACTAATACCGATATACATGGTGATCTCAGGTAATGGTACTTCTATTTCCCAGCCCCAACGCTCAGCAGTTAATTCAATACTTAAGTGATATCTATTTTTCAATATACTATAAATATACTGTGCAATATCTTCAGTTTTCTGTACTAACGTATTCCCGTCTTCTGCTGATAAATTTTGATCATATAGATGGTAATCATCAAATTTAAATTCAACAATTGTCTTTAGCATTTTTAAGTTCCATATATAAAATACCCATGTTCTTTTTAATTATTTTTAAGTTCGTTCAATTATTTTAAAGCAAAATCTTCTTTAATATCTAGCCTTATATTTATTTTTACATTTTAAATAAACAAAACATGATCTATTTAATATTTTTATTTAAGAACTAGGTATTAATTCTCTTTTAAATAAAAAAGGAGCTGAATAATCAGCTCCTTTTTTGTACTAAATCGACAAATTAAGTCAATTGAGCAGCAGCAATTTTCTTAGTATCTACTTTATCAGCAGCATTTGTATATTCGCCCATTTGGTCGAAATTCAAATATTTGTAGATGTCAGCAGACATACTGTCAATTTGAGCTGCATATTGTTGGTATTCTTCTGGAGTTGGTAATTTACCAAGTACAGCAGCAACAGATGCAAGCTCAGCAGATGCTAAGTAAACGTTAGAACCTTGACCTAAACGGTTAGGGAAGTTACGTGTAGAAGTCGATACAACAGTTGTGTTCGGCGCAACACGTGCTTGGTTACCCATACATAATGAACAACCAGGCATTTCTGTACGTGCACCAGCACGGCCATAAGTGTTATAGAAGCCTTCTTCCATTAACTGATGTTCGTCCATACGTGTTGGTGGAGCCAACCATAAACGAGTTGTTAATGAACCGCTTGGTACTTTTTCAAGTAACTGACCAGCAGCACGGAAGTGACCAATGTTAGTCATACAAGAACCGATGAATACTTCATCAATTTTGTCGCCTTGAACGTCAGAAAGAAGTTTTGCATCATCTGGATCGTTCGGGCAGCAAAGGATAGGTTCTTTGATGTCTGACAAATCAATTTCATAAACTTTAGTGTATTCAGCATCAGCATCAGCTTTAAGTAAGCTTGGGTTTGCTAACCATTTTTCCATGTTTTCAACACGGCGAGCCATAGTACGAGCATCACCATAACCTTGTGAAATCATCCACTTAAGCATTGTGATGTTAGAACGTAAGTACTCAGCAACTTTCTCTTCAGAAAGTGTGATTGCGCAACCAGCAGCTGAACGTTCAGCAGAAGCATCAGAAAGTTCGAATGCTTGCTCAACTGTTAAGTCAGTTTCCATTTCTGTTAAGTCGATTTCTAAGATACGACCAGAGAAGATGTTTTTCTTACCTTTTTTCTCAACAGTAAGATCGCCTTCTTTGATTGCATAGTAAGGAATCGCATGTACAAGGTCACGTAAAGTGATACCAGGCTGCATTTTACCTTTGAACTTAACAAGAACTGATTCAGGCATATCAAGCGGCATTACACCAGTTGCAGCAGCGAAAGCTACAAGGCCAGAACCTGCTGGGAACGAAATACCAATTGGGAAACGAGTATGCGAGTCACCACCAGTACCTACTGTATCTGGAAGAAGCATACGGTTTAACCAAGAGTGGATAATACCGTCGCCTGGACGTAAAGATACACCACCACGGTTCATGATGAAATCTGGAAGTGTATGTTGCATTTGTACGTCAACTGGCTTTGGATAAGCAGCAGTGTGACAGAAAGATTGCATTACTAAATCAGCAGAGAAGCCCAAGCAAGCTAAGTCTTTTAACTCGTCACGAGTCATAGGACCAGTTGTATCTTGAGAACCAACTGTAGTCATCTTAGGTTCACAGTAAGTACCTGGACGGATACCTTGACCTTCTGCAAGACCACATGCACGACCAACCATCTTCTGAGCTAAAGTGAAACCTTTGCCAGTGTCAGCTGGTTGTACTGGAGTACGGAACAATGTAGATGGAGCTAAACCTAAAGCTTCACGTGCTTTAGCAGTTAAGCCACGACCAATGATCAAGTTAATACGACCACCAGCACGTACTTCGTCTAAAAGTACTGGAGTTTTAAGTTCAGACTCAGCGATTTGTTCGCCATTTTTGAACGCAGTAACTTTTGCCGCAGCATGATCGATTTTAAGAGTAACTTCGTCACCCATGTTCATGTTAGAAACATCGATCTCTACTGGTAATGCACCAGCATCTTCCATTGTGTTAAAGAAGATCGGAGCAATTTTACCGCCTAAGCACACACCACCGTCTTTTTTGTTTGGAATGTGAGCGATTTCATCACCAAAGAACCAAAGCACAGAGTTTGTTGCAGATTTACGAGATGAACCTGTACCAACAACGTCACCTACATAAGCAACTTGGTTGCCTTTAGCAATAAGTTCTTTAATTTGGTTTAATGGACCAACTTCACCTGGTTTTTCAGGGTTGATACCATCACGCTCGTTTTTCAACATTGCGTTTGCGTGTAATGGGATGTCTGGACGGCTCCATGCATCTTGAGCTGGAGACAAGTCATCAGTGTTTGTTTCACCTGTTACTTTGAACACAGTGATTTTAATTTCTTCTGGTACGTCTTTACGGCTAGTGAACCATTCAGCATCAGCCCAAGATTGTAAAACAGCTTTTGCATTAACATTGCCAGCTTTAGCTTTATCAGCTACGTCATGGAACGCATCAAATACAAGTAAAGTTTTTTTCAATGCTTCAGCAGCTAAGCTCGCTAATTCAGCATCATCTAGAAGCTCAACTAAAGGTGCTACGTTATAGCCACCAAGCATAGTACCTAGTAAATAAACTGCACGTTCTTTAGAAACTAGCGGAGATGTCGCTTCGCCTTTTGCAATCGCTGCCAAGAAAGCTGCTTTTACGTAAGCTGCTTGGTCAACACCTGCAGGAACACGGTTTTCAAGCAAATCAACCAAGAATGCTTCTTCACCTGCCGGTGGGTTTTTTAATAACTCAACAAGTTGAGCAGTTTGAGCATCATCAAGTGGCTTCGGTGGGACTCCGAGTGCGGCACGTTCAGCAACGTGTTGGCGGTAAGCTTCTAGCACGGTGTTCATTCCTCTTTTTTTAAAAAATTACTTGTAAATTCCAGCTTTCACAAAGCTTCACAAGTAATATGGACTACAAAATTTTACTAGAGTTCAAGCTAAAAGTTAATGCGCGCGGGGTGTTTCTCCGTGATGCCCATTATTTTGTAACTAAATACCCCTGTGTAAATAATGATCTTAATGACTGACTTATCATGCGATATTTTGATTTGAAAGAACACTCCACCTTAGTGGAGTGTTGACGATGTCTTGTACACTTAGAACTTTTTGTAGTTTGGCATTTTGTCGTGTGGTGTAACTAAGCACTCATCTGCCATTTGTTTTCTAATTTTTTCTTGTAGGGCTTCTGGGTTAGTTTTTAGTTCATCTTGTGGAATAGCATAAACTTTTTCAATAATATTCAAGATGAATTTTTTGGTGATCTCATCTTCAATTTTATTTGCATGTTCAACCGCTTGAGTCTTTTCAATTGCTTGCTGACGATCAAACACAATACTTCTAGCTGCATTTCCAACACTTGTACAAAAGCCATGCCATTGTTCTTCAGGTGTTAAAGGTTTTTTCTCTGTACAGCCGACTAACAACATACCCATCAAAACAAATAAAACTTTTTTCATCATTACTCTACACAGACTAAGCTGCCCACATCATACTGAATCTGACAAACTTTGCAAAAACTGCCATAAAAAACCGAGATAGAAATTCTCGGTCTTTTATAGGAAGTGTTAGAAATACTGATTTATCAATTCAGATTAATTAAAAAATTTAATATCAGTAGGCGTAGATATTTTTGCAGCATCGCCAGCAGGTTTTAAGCTACCGCTTTTTGCATCAAAGCGGAACAAACTAATATTATTACTGTATACATTCGTCACATACAGATATTTACCAGTCGCATCGAATGAGAAAGCTCGTGGTTCAATACCATTAGCTTTATAAACAACTGGTTGACCTAGCAAGCCATTCTGTTGAATTTTAAATACCAAAAGTTTGTTGTCTGCACCACGATTGGCAGCAATTACATATTTGCCATCTGGACTCAAGATAATTCCACTCGCACTTTTAAATTCGGGTGTTTTATCTTCGTGCACCAGCTTTAGCTCAGCAATTTTTTTCAAATAGCCATCTTGCACATTAAACGCCACAATTTCACTTCGCATTTCTGCGGTAATGTATGCATGCTTGCCATTTGGTGAAAAGACCATATGACGTGGACCAGACCCATGGACAAACGTCACATCTCGGCTACTGTCCGCTTCAAGTGGTTGCGTTTTACTTGGGTTATAACGAAAGGTATAAACCTTGTCATTTCCAAGATCGCTCGCATATAAATACTTACCATCTGGGCTGAAAGTTGTCGAATGTGCATGACCACTTTCCTGACGACCTTTGACATGACCAGAACCTTCTGCGAACACAATATTTTGTACCATTTCACCTAAATGTCCATTTGGCAAAATTGGCAAAACGGCTACGCCACCACGACCTTTATCGAATGCAGAATAGTTCGATACAAACAGGAACTTACCATCTAAACTAATTGAGGCATGTGTTGGATGTCCACCATGGCTATCCACTGTGTTCAGTACCTCTACCTTTCCGTTTTGAACTGATAATGCAGTGACTTCTCCTGAGTTTTCTTCATTTGTAGTATATGCAAAACGGCCATCTTTCGATTTCACAATCCATGAAGGACTTTTCATTTTTAATACTTTAACAGGAGTTAAAGTCCCATCGGTATTCACTTGAACCTGGTACAAACCTTCACTGGCCTGTTTTGGTTTTTGCACAAGTGGTGCATTAGGAATTGATGTCCAAGTTCCAACTAAAGCGATTTGTTGATCTGCAGCATTCACAGTATTCCCCCAACCAAGTGATAAAAACGTCACTGATAAGGTTGTTGTTAATTTTTGAATTAGCCCACGATATTTAACATTTGGCTCGTTATCCCTATTCTCTTTAATTTCAACACAAGTATCTTTTTTCACTGGCATTTCCTTGGAAAACTCACCTTATTTGCAATGATCAACAAGGCATTATCTATCTAATTTCATTTAATGATTCTGAAAATTAATTTATAAAACTGCAGTTTTCAAGTGAATTTTCTTTAATAAAAAACCTATTTAAAGCGTGACTCCTGTCAAAAAATTGATGATCTATTTGATTAATATCCAACTTTAAAAAACATTATAAGGATGTAATAAAATAAGAGCCCACTGAAAGTGAGCTCTTAATTCATACATTTAGAAGCGCCAGTTCTGTACAGCTAATCTATATACAACTATATGGACATCTACCGTAAAGCAAACACCAATAAATTAAAGCCTTTCCTAGTTTTGATAACTATATATAGATGTATTAGTCTTTACTGAGCTATAGTTCAACAGTCTACAAATGAGTCTACAAATCTACAAAACCACTTTCCCATAACCAAGTCTACTTTCCGACCAAATGCAACCCCTACCACGACACAACTTGACTCATCACTGTTTATCCACAGTTTTTTAAATTTGAATTTATTCAGGCTCAGCTCTACCATTTATTTTGAATTTGTAACGTTTTCAAGATAACCATGAGAGAGCGAATCTTTGCACTTGTCGATGTGAATAACTGCTATGTCAGTTGCGAAAGAGTTTTTCGTCCTGAACTTAACAACCGCCCCGTCATCGTGCTCAGTAATAATGATGGCTGTGCAGTGGCCAGATCGCAAGAAGCAAAGGATCTTGGAATTAAAATGGGTGTTCCCCTCTTTCAGATCCGAGACATTGTCGAAAGACATAATGTAGTGGTGCTCTCAAGTAACTATACAGTCTACGCCGAAATGAGCCGTAGATTTATGAATATCTTGCGAACATACGTTACTGAGAGTGAACAAGAGGTTTACTCTATTGATGAGTGTTTCTTAGATTTAACTGCCTATATAAATAATTATGACTTAACGACCTATTGTCAGCACATGAAGGAAAGAATATGGAGATGGATTGGTCTACCCGTTTGTATTGGAATTGGCAGATCAAAGACAGAGGCAAAGATTGCAAACCACATTGCCAAGAAGAATAAAGCATTTGATGGTGTCTGTAATTTAGTTGCTATGGATCCTTGTAATAAAGAATCCTATCTAGCTTCAATTGATGTATCAGAAGTTTGGGGCGTAGGAAGGCAACATAGTAAAAAGTTAAATGGTATGGGTATTCATACTGTATTAGATCTGGCTTGCACTGAACCTAGGGAAATGCAAAAACACTTCTCTATTGTGATGGCCCGTACAGTTTATGAGCTGCAAGGCATTTCGTGCATTGAGATTGAGCATACACCGCCAAGTAAAAAACAGATCATTTCATCTAAATCGTTTGGCCAACGAGTAACTAATCTATTTGATCTGCAAGAAGCTATTTCTTTATATATGCAAAATGCTGTCACCAGGTTAAGAAAAGATAGATTGCTTTGCGGCTGCATTATTGTCTTTGCTCAGTCAAACCCTTTCGACAAGAACAAGCCTTTCTTTAACAGATCTCTGTCAATGCCAATGAGTGTGCCGACGGACAATATATTGAAAATGGTTCAAGTCGCTACCTTCTTAATAAGACATTTGTATGCGCGTGGAATTGAATATAAAAAATGTGGAGTGATTTTGACAGGCCTAGAGCCTAAAGATACCTTCACCTATGATCTGCTAACAGACTGGGATAAGGTCGAAAAAGATGAGAGTTTGATGACTACTCTGGAAAAGGTAGTCGAAAAATTTGGGAAGCATAAAATTGCTGTGGGTAGCTGTAGACTGCCAAATAGAGGTTGGTCTATGACTAGAGACAAACTAACGCAGAATTATTTTAGCTGGGAAGGCTTACCCAAAATCAATAAGTAAGCCTATAGAGCCTTAACACAAATACTAACTTTTACTGAGGTATTAATTGTGTGAGCTGTGCAACCTGAGAAGATTAAACACAGCAATGTAATGATCGATGCAACTTTAGTACGCTTGCACATATAAGTTACTTCTTTAAAAATAATGAACGCTCAGCTTCACGACGACGAACTAGGCCTTTCATAACTTTTCCGCCTGCTTTATTCCACACAAGGAATTGATCAGCAGCGCCTTGATAGTCACCAGCATTCAATTTTTTCAGTAAAGTTGATTTGCTTAAGTTTGTTTCACCCAAGTTGTAGGTGAAGGAAACTAAAGCATCAAATTGGTTTTGTGTGAGCTTAGCTTTTACTAAACTATTCACTGCATTTTCAAAAGCTGATAAATCATTTCGTAAATAGTCTTCTGCTTGTTGTGATGTGCAGCTATCTCTTGGTTTAACCCGAATACCATTAGGGTATTTAATAGTGCCAAAACCAATGGTCCAAACTCCAACCCCATCATCGTAAGCTTTTAATCGTAAGCCTTCAAAGCCTTTAATCAAGTCAATTCCAACTGAACTAATCTTCATCACTTACCCCACTTATTCATATTTTTCTTAAGGTATTCTTCAATGTATGTACTCCCTAAGATGCCAAGAGCACACGCAATTGAGACTAAAGCGACTGGTGAAATGTCAGGGAACTGAATAAGAATTAAACCTGCAACTGTAGATGTAGCAGAACCTAAAATTGTTCTTCCAATAATCATGCGCCATGACAGCGGTTCATTTGAAACTAATAGACGACCCATACCAATAAGCCCTCCAACAATTAAAAGCGTCATAAGTGTTTTTTCATGCTCTTGCATGTGCCATTCCCCTAATTCTTGGCAAAAAAAAGCCCTAACTGTTTAAAGTTAAGGCTTGTATTGTTATGTAGGTTTTTAAATTGAAATGCCTTTTAATGACATTCGAGCTCTAGCATCATTGTAGTAACTTGCTAGATCTGCATACCGATTCAGTGAATCAACTACGAAATCATAGCAGTTGTAAATACCATTACTCGCCTGAGCCTGCATCGTATTACCAATTGAGATCGGAATTGATGACTCATTTAAAGTTGATGTAGTTCGGCGACCTTGGAATGTTTGTCCTTCTGCTACAACATAGTAATCCAAAGTTTTATTAGCTTTATCAACAATGGCTGAGACATAAATAGGGCTATTTACATTAACCAAAGTTGTTAAAGTAGATGAATCATTACCACCGAATAATACAATCAACTGTTTTGACTGGTTGATGTAGAAACATGAACCTTGGTTCACACCAGATGGGTTGTTAAAGTTACCAATTAACATGCCCAATGCACTTGCCGGGAAAGTTCCAATTGTGAAAACGCCTGACATTTGGAAGCGCACATTTGATGGTGGCGTATATGCTGAACGTAATGCTGTGTTTGCTGCATTATTGTTATTAAAGCTAATATGGTCTGGCAAGATACTGTAAACCGTTGTTGCACTTGGAACCAGCTTATCTGACAGATCATTTGAATAGATATTTCCATTTAGTGGAAAATAGCGATATTCATAGTCTTTTGAAACCACAATCTTTGATAAATCGACATCATTTAACTTGATTTGAGCACTTGATGAAGTGACTGGAAGCTTAATACATAAATTTGGCATTAGATATTCTCACTGATTGCAGTTAACGAGAAATGAGGGCAGATGTAGAACATCGGTTTAGTTGATCCAGCAACTTCACATGTATCTGTGCATGAATCGCGCAAATTACCACTTGCACCTTTGAATAGATTCAAAGATGAGGCTAGATAATCGATTGCATAGTTAACAGTGACTGTTCCAGTCGGAGTGCTTGAAAGTTCCAAAACAACTTCATCACCATTCTGTACATACGGTGCACGAGAAAGAAGAATCTCAGTTGCTCCGCTAAATACAGCAAATCCACCTTGGAACGTATCAGCAAGATTTACTTTGTCGAAAACAAGTGGTTTATGTGGAACATTAAGCTTAACGGTTACCTTATTTCCTTTAATAACAGCACCTTTTGGCATGATTGCACGTGGCTTAATCTTGTCGTGTACAGCTTGTTTATATGCTCGGCCGTAATATGCGCCAAGCCATTTATAGGCAACTTCTGACAAGTGAATATTGTCACTTGCAGCAGGGAAAGCGTAAGTTGGAGCAATGAAATAGAACTTATCTGAATTTTGACAAGCTAATAGCATTGCAAGTGCTGTCGCTGGCTTTTTATAAATAAATGTACTGTGCTGGTACGTTAAAAATAAAACAGGGCTTGTTTGCCCTGTTATTGATTTGATATCTGTCTCTGCATCGGATTGCAGCTGTATCAGAGCTGCATACTGGGATTCCATGGTGCTATCAGCATTTGCCTCCCCTTGCAGCCAGTTAATTGTATGAACTGCAATATCAGGATTTAAGGCCTTGGCACCTGTCACATGACTAATGAATTGGGTGTTATACCATTCTGTTCCTTTGGATAGCTGCTGAATCGTATAGTTACCATGCCCTGCTGTACTTGCGAAAATTACATGATCTTGCGGTTTGATCCCATTTTCTTTGTAAGCAGCCAAGGATGCGTAGTTAGCTGAACCGGAACAGATGGTTTCACCTGATCGGATTTCACCGTCAGGAGTTGGTTTTGCAGTATCTTCCACAAGTGGTTTTAAGCCTGAGAAATCTCCACCATTGCCTCGCACACCACTCGCATAAGTGATATTAAAATAAGGTTGGGATAATGAAAGAGCAACGTTTTGACCTACACCAGTCGAAAGCGACTGACCATAGGCCAGAATCATATTTACTGATTTTTTAGTTAACTCGAAAGGCAAAGGCGTATCTTTAGGAGCATTTGCAATGTTTTCAGGAAATAACCCAATTAATTTATCAGCTCTTGCATCATACCCAAGGATCAAATTGTTTTGCGCATCAATCATAAGTGGGTAGATATCACAACCAGCATTGACTGTTAAACTTGTCAATAACTTAGTGTCTAAAATGCCGTTACCATACAGCTGATCTGAGATCTTATTTAAACCAAGAATTACGCCATTTTCATTGTCGATAACGATTGGATAAGTAAGGTCACTGTTATTGAGCATTAAATCTCGGAGTTGAAACTTATTCCCGATATCGCCTGCTTTAGATGCAAAATCTCTTACTTCGTTATCTTTTAGATCAGCGTAGTTTTTGGCTTGGGTAATAGGGTCATAATTTGATTTAGTAAAGTTTGTTCCATCCCATTGCCAATCTCCGTCTTTAGTTGAATCTGGATCATTCGTTACTGTTACTTTTGAATTGGCTGGAATATTGGCTTTATCTGCATCCATTTCAGCATATGTTTTATATGCTTTATTGCCTACAGCAATTGTATTAATCTGCGCCTGAAGAGCTTGTTCTACAGACGTCGCGCGAACAGTTTCATTACTTAAATCCGTTGCGATTTCCTGTTCAGAAATTTGGGCGCGCTGAACTTCCTGCTGAATTGCTGTACTTAATCCAGTTTCAACCTGTATTGCTCTATCACGCTCAGCTTCAACTGCAGTATCAACAAAATCCTTACTGGCAAATTGCTCAAATTTTAAGTTTTGGCATATTGGATTTTTATACTTATCTTTGACTACAACTGAGTATGAATTTGCATCCACATAAATAATGCTTGGAATCCCATTTCTAGAGATATATCCATTTCTAGTTCTGATAGGTTGTTCTGCAAGCATTGTCTTTTCCTTATCCCAGTAAACTGAGATAGGAAATAGTTGGGGATCTTTATTTGCTTCCCCAATAAACAAAAAACCCGCATTAAGTGGGTTTCCATCAATATCACTAAAAAGTGGATACGGGGTTGTAACTTTATTACTCATTTACATACCTTCTAATATATGTGAAAGTTTACGCGCACAGGATCAAAGCGGCCTTGAGTGTTATCCCCGCCGAAATTGCAAACGATTCGAAATTTGGTTGTAGTTTTGGTGAAGTCAGCATCTTCATTTGCAGATCTTGCCTCCCCACCACCAGATATTGCGCAGTTAGACACGACCCCATACTTGTTATCTGGTAATGCTTTGGTAAGAGTCACTTCATATAAACCAGTACTAATACGATTTACGCTTTCAAAGTTTCCACCACCAACTTTGGTTCCATCACCATTGAAAACTCCGTATGCGCGAGCGCCAAAGACTGGAGCATCACCAGTCGCACTTAAAGCCTTTGCAACTGCTTCAGGCATCTTTTTCGGAGTGATTGCAACATTGTCTAGTTCGCCAGCTTTAGCCTCAGCAGAAGTGGCGACTCGGATAACCCCCTTCTCTGTTTCAGAAGCATCTTTCACTTTGTCAGTAAATTTCTCATCAACTTCAGATTTGGAGTAAACGCTTAGATTGGTTCGGGCTTGATCTTTGTTAGGCAAGTCATCAAGGTTTTCACCTTTTTTGAGAATCGTTGCATTTATATCTGCTTGAGAGTCGCCAGTTACTGGGTCCACAACAGCATCAGGGGTAATGCCTGGATTAAGATTTACAAACGCAGAATTCCAAACGGCTTCTTTTCGCTTGTTCTGAACAAGTATGGAAATGATTGGATCCGCCGCAAATACTTCTCTTGCTGCACCATTTTTAACGACATAACCATTGCGAGTTCTTAAAGGATTCTCAGCCGGCATTGTCAAAGCTGCGTCATAAAAGATGGCTATTGGGGATTCGATCGGACTCTTACCTTTTTGCCCGATAAAAATAAACCCCGCATCTAGCGGGGTTCCATCTGTGTCATTGTATATGGGGAATGGCGTCGAGACTCTATTGCTCATTCTTTCGTACTCCGGGGTTTAAGAGCTTGAGTTACACGCGCTCTGACCTTGTTATCTTTAATATGTTTAGTGGCTTGCTTGAGTGCCAATGCAACAGGAACGGGATAACCAGTTGTGAACCCCATAATCATGGTTTCCAGAGTTGCCCGTAAAGCAGAGGCGGTATTGCTATGATTGATTGCTGCTGAAGTAGGTGTGGTAAATAGGGTTTTGGAAATTTCGTTAATTGCTCGAAGCTTTTCGGCACCATTTTTTTCAAATATGTAATCCAATTTCCCATCTCGATCCAATCGCGTAATAGCTTTATTCAAAGCTGCTGCGCTTATCATCTGATTACCTTGACCATCTGGGGCAACACCAGCAGTAGCAGCATTTTTAATTTCTTGCAAAGTCTGACCTTTTAAATCTCGCCACGCCTGCCATCCTTCTTCTCCAGAATTCAGTAGAGTTCTTTTAGCAAACCGCAGATCATCTAAAGATCCATCATGGACAATTCGCTTCTGAATATCTTCTAAAGCAACTTTTCGATCATCAGTGCCGCGTTTATTAGTTGTTAAGTCGGTAATAATTTTTCGTTTTTCCCACTGATCTCCCAATTTCTTGCGTTCTGCTCTAGCAGTCTTGTAAAGCACACCTTCAACTGGTTGCGTATGTGCATCAATCATGTTTTTTAAGATTGAAGCTTGGCGTATGTTTGGTGCTTCATAATTAACATTGTTGTTAATTTCAGATCGCCATTTCTCCATCGCCTTCACTGATGGAGTGAGTGGAATTAACGTTCCATCTTCACCTTTTGCCGCAACACCTGTCTCAATAGCCATTTTCTTTGCAACTTGTAAAATTGGTGTAGTGGTTAAATCAGGCTGCGAATTGAGATAATCAATTACTGACATAGGCTCCATATTCCCAACTTGAACAGGCTGAGATAAATCTACAGGTGCTTGAGCCTCTTCTGACTTGTCAGCTTTAGCATAAGCCACTCTCACCTTATTCTTATCTGCTTCCAATTGTTTTTGAAGTGCTTTGTCTACTGATAAGCCTGCTTCACGCATATTAGTTGCCTGAGCGCCAGTCATATCAATGAAAGCATCTAGATTGTGTTGCATAACTTGATGTTGCTCTTCTTGCCGCAGGCGAAGTGGAGCACCTAATTCTGGATCCTTAGCTGTTTCTACTTCAAACTTTAACTGAGCAGGATCTCGTGTCATTTGACCTTCTGTCAATTGAACTGGATAAGGTAAATCCTGTGAAAGTGCCTGACGAATTGTTGCCTGATCTACTTGAGCTGCACCGACGTTTGCAGGTGCTGGGCCTTCTGCTTCTGGTGTTCTCATACCAACCATTTCACCAACACGCTGAGCACCAGAGCGCACTGCATTAGCAGTAGCTTGAATTGGTCGTTGGACTGCTTGTCCTGTACGTTCAACTACTGGGGCAACTGCCTGAGCTGTTCTCTGTGCAGCAGTAATACCTTGAGGCACAGAAGCTCGACCTAAACTTGCAGCTTGTAATCCAAGACCACCTAATACTGGTGGTAATGAATCTAAAGGAGAGAGCGCATCGCCAACTGCTTGCAATTGGTTTTGACTTACCTGACTTCTAGGTTGATATGTGAAATCTTGGGCTGTTTGACTAGCAGCATTGGCAATGTTTTCAGCAGCCTGAGTGGTGCCAAAGTTTCCATCCAGAATTTCCTTGCTAGCCTGCCCCAAAGTACCAACTAATGAGCCAATAGGTGCTGTGATTGTTCCAGTTCCAAGAGTCAAAGCTGTCTCACCCAAACCAAGTGCTTTATCAGTTAAAGATGGTTCGGGCTGTTTAGGTGCTGTTTGTGGTTGTTCGTAAGTTATAACACCATTTGCATCAAAGTCAGGCAAACCTTTAGGTTGAGTAGTGGCATCCTCAATGCGCCCATCCTGTCTTGCTTTTTGGTATTCCTCAACAATACGCTGAGCACGCCCTGTGTCCACTTTTGGTTGTGCTTGTGCTTGTGCTTGTTGCTCCTGTTGTTTTTTCTTGTACGCTGCAACTATTTCTGATGCTTTGGACTGGTATTGTTCACGGGCTGGGTTAGCTATACCAAGATCGCTCCAAGACTTTTTTGGTTGAGCATATGGAGAAGAAGGCAATGATGCCCAAGTGCTACCAGATTTTTGAACAGCAGTTTTAAAGTCCCCTCTCAAAACCGATGGTAAAGCGCCATTTTGTGCAAGTAATGCTACTGCTGCTATATCTTGATTTTTTGGAGAGAAGTCTTTCAATCCAAGCTGCTTCGCAACCCCATTCCACGTATCTTCTAGGAATTGATATCGACCAGCAGCAGTGGTTGCATTTTTCTTACCATCTGTTTGGGTAAAACCTTTTTTTACACCCGGATGCCAAGATAAGTCATTAACACGTTCATTCCCAAATAGAGTGTTATAACCATGCTTCACTCCCTCTGCATTAGCAATCAAGTTAAGCATTTTCTGCACGTTTGGTGCATTTAGTAGCTTTTCGTAGTTATCTCTTGTTGCCATAGCTTTTCCTCGGGCAATAAAAAACCGACCATTTATAGGTCGGCTTAAATATTTAGTTTCATTACATTTTCCAGATATATGTACATATAATCAAAGTGATAAGGATTGCGATAAAGCGCCATGCTTTCATTTCATTTATTTCCTTTAGACACCAATTAATTAATTTGATAAAATCTTCCATATAGATTTATTTTCCTCTTACTTTCGTCGGTTGGTGGAAATGCAAAAACCCCGATGCGTCAACATCGGGGTTTTGTTTTGGGTTTTAAAAAAGCACCATAGGGTGCTTTTTTAATATGGTAATTTTACTAAGCCATTATTAATATCACTTTCAAGATCATCAATTTGAGTTGAATTCAGTTCTTTGTTGTAATACTTTTCCGCAATTTTATTTGAAAGTGTTACAACACCATTATTCTTGGAATTATAAGCATCTACTATTTTCTTAGCTCTTTCCGTCTCAGATAATTGGTATTTCAGATCTAAGCCATTACCTTTAGTGTTACAAGCAATTTTCCATAACTCTTCATCTACTGTATCCGGGTATACAATCCCAAATGTTTTATCTAAATACTTAGGTTCCGATTTTACAGATCCATCATAATTATAATCGACATATGCTTGATATCGTGATTTTTTTCTCAAACAGTCGTACTGAATTAGTGCCTTACTTGTTGTATAAGGTTCATCTATTCTCTTCTCTGATTTCCACCAAATTTCTGCTAAACCATCTTTTTTTTGATACTTATAATAAGTTCTATCAACATAAAAGTTTTCTTGCTTTGTTTTGGTTGCAAATACCCAATCAGCAGCTGTTGTATAACTACTTATAAAAACAACAAAAAAGATTAATATTTTATTCATTATTCTCTCCTCATGAATGAAGAGAGAATAACATATGATCAATTTTACAATCCATTCTCATTAACGAACTTCTGAGCTTCTGCTGGAGAAATTCCAAGGGTTTTTGCAGCACTCATAACAGCAGGAGAATAACCTTCTCCTTTTGTTGCATAGAGCTGAGCCTTTCGATTTGCGCTCTTAGCTGCTGCGGACATTTGTTGTGCGATTTTGGAAAGGTTTTGCTGTACTGCTTTAGGCCCCTGATTAATATCTAACGAAGCAATAGAGGATCGAATTGCATCACCCTCTTTATCAGTTAAAGCACCTAAACCTCGCATCTTTTCTACTTGAGCAAGGAAGACTTGAGATTTTAAAGTTTCAATATCTTTTGCAAAAGTATTTTCAGAGGTACCTGGAACATTTCGTATCAAGCGATCCCAATATGCTCCACCATTCTCTTTAGCTTGAAGAACTAATTTTGCTGCTAAGTTAGATGCATCTGCTGCCTGTTTCGAAGCATTGGCATAATTTTCAACTTTCTCTAGACGCTCTACTCTTTGAACTGGTGTTTCTGCCTTGTTAGCTTTTAATTTTGCTGCCTCAATCCTCTCTGATTTATCCAATCCAGCAAAATATTGTTCCTGATCTTGACTCAACTTGTCGTAGTTGTACTGATTGTCGTATTCAATCTTTTTGCTTTGATTCTGCACACCCGTTCGACGGTCTTCTGCTGCTAACGGAATATCATTTGTTTCAGCAACTGTTTTTGCAGTGTTAGCAGAAATTTGACCAATCTGATAAGGCTGCATCTGCTCTGCCCGTTCATTTGAACCCATTTTTTCAAGCATCGGAGCAAATTCATCAGGACTCACTGTTGAGCCAAAGAGCCCTAAAGTTGTGTAGATATTTGCAGGATCTTTTTGAATTAACCCTTTCATACGTCTCATATTGAAAGCAGATTCTTTCTGACCAGAATTTTCATAAGCTTTTGCCTGCTCTTCCAAAATGTCTTGCGCCACATCTGGACTACCAGCTTTAATTGCTGACATTACTTGCGCAGCAGTACTTAATGATTGTTGTCGCTGACCTTCATTCATCATATCCCAAGACTTTTTGTATTGGTCAGTAAGCTGAGGGTAACGAGTAGTGAAGTTTACAAAATCACCAAAAGTTTTATTGGGATTCTGTGAAAACTCATACATATCTTTTTGTTGCTGTTGCTGGGCTAGGTACTGTTGTTGCTTGCGCGCCTCTTCCACCCTTTGGGCAGCTAATGCTTGTTGATTTGCTGCAATTTGTGTCCCTTGACTAAACCCTTGCATAGCCTGCTGAAATGGATTCATTACATCCAGTCTATAATCAATTGGACCAACCATTTAGAATCCTCCCGAAGGTGTCTTACCTCTGTTCATATAAGCACCACCTAAAGTTCCCAGCGCGTTTGCAACACCGCCCCACATATTCGCAGAAGCTTGACCTTGTGCAAGTGCATTACCTGCCTGTGCTGCGCCCATTTGCTGCATTAAGTTGCCAATGTTGTTTGCGGATTGCATTCCAGCATTACCAACACCTGCAGCGGCATTCTGACCTAAAGCAGTTAAGCTACCTAAATTAGTAAATCGCTGATTTATCATTTGATTTAGCAATTGTGGTCTAAATTGAGATAGGGCGGACTGAGTATTACCACCACGCAATCCACCTGTTGCGGATGCATTTTGTAAGATGGCATTTTCACCTTGCTGCAAATAGGTTTGCATTTCAGCGCTATTGTTTATATTACTAATGGCATCTTGTTGGGCCTGCAAACCGTTTAAACCTAATAGGTCCTGCTGACCAGTTAATGCACCTGTGCCTGCGTTTACATAAGGATTAAGGAGTTCTTGGAGTTTATCAAATTGGCGTCGTTGCTCATCCGCTGCAATTTGCGCTGCTTGCACTTGTGCGTCAGATGCACGACCAGCTGCCTTACTTTGTGCCTGACTTGATAAGTAACCAGCACCAATAGTCCCTACTGCTACTGCTCCTGCTGCCCATACGCTCATAACTATGCCTCCGTTACATCGACAATTGGATCAAGCCCCATATCTCTTCGGAAATCACGAACTTCCTCATCAGGAACAACCAACCATTCTTCAATTTTGCTTACATCAGTTTCATCTGTGGCATGGATAGTCACCCAAATGATATCTGTATGGGTATATAGAGCACGTTTAACACCAGCAGGAGATTTACCAATGTAAGGCGCTTCCAAAAGTTGTGGACCATCTTCAGTTGCAACTTCACACTTACCTTCTAAAAGTACAAACAGGTGCTCATGTCGATGGGTTTTGCCAACTAACAGCGTGTTCTCAAAACAACGAAATTCACGTAGATATACACCTGGTGCAAAGTGGTGAATTTCACCATGCCAAGCTTGTTCTTGTTGGAGTAATGCATTCTGTAAACCATGCACACGATCAGTAAAATCTCCACTAGATTCACTTGGCATATTGCTTGAGGCTAATGCTGCCATTAGTAATGAAGCATCCATTAAGTAATCTCCCGTCCTGAAGCTCGAATAACCAAAGCGCTAGCAGTATCTACCAATGTGCTAATTGATGAACCAACAGCAAGGTTATGCCCAACCAATTCAGGGCATGTATAGGTATCACCAGCTGCAACCGTCTTCTCTTTTATAATTAAGTTTGATGAACCTGCTGTTGCACTTGCTAATACAAGATTTGCACTGAACTTAACAACATTTGCTGAAGTATTTGTAATTGTGAACTTATCAATAGCCGTTGGTGCTTCTGCAATAAATTGAGTTGTTTGTGAGTTCTCCGCAAATTTTGCAGGAATAAGTTCTTTTGCCTTAATTGCCATTTAAGTAACCTCTAAATTGAAATTTACGCACTCGATTGATTGGCAAACAGGATTGAAAACATCGTGTTCTATAAATTCTTGTCGAGGTAAATAGTAATTGTCATTCAAGTTATTCAGGCATTCATGCTTTGGCTCTGTTGCCATCATTTCTGCCAGATCTGCTATAGCTTCTAAAAGTGAAATAGCTAGAAATGCATTGCTTAAAGCGGAATCTGCTGTGACTTGCGCGCCCTGAATAGCCTCTAAATTTCCATCAACAATAGTGGGCAGCATTCTGAATAACTGCTCAAATGCTTTCACTAATCGCTGATTTCCACCACACATGCGCTCCAAGTCAGAACGAAGTGGTGTTTTTGGATCTACTATGGCCATTTACACCACCAATGGCTCGATATAAGCCTCTAATCGTGAAACTGAAAGTCTTGCTGTTGAAGTGCCTGTGAACTTTTGCATGCGCCAGTTATTCATATAGCCCTGTTGGAACCATACAAGACGCTTGTTTAGCTCACCTACTCGCCCTGCTTTGATTGCTTTCGGATTTGACCAAATAATGCCATCTAAGGAGTATTGAGTCTGAATGGTTGGAGCTTTATTTAGTTCAATTCGACCAGTTAAAGCGACAAGCTCAATTTGATGGAAGATTGCGCCACGTGATTCGTTGTAAAGAATCGTTGTGCTGAATTCCCAATCCACTTCTAAGCCCCAATGCTCACCTTTTTGGTTGTTCAGTGTGCCTAGCTTTGGAAGTGTTGGATGACCAACTAACCATTTCCCATAGCACCAAACATGGTTTTGCGCGTTGTATTGTTTGTCAGAACAAAGGGTGAACCAGATAGGCTGGCCTACTGCCTCAGAGGCAGATGCATCATAAACAATGGTTTGATTTGGTAGGTGTAAGTAAAGCCAGTTGTGGCCCTCTACTGCGCGAGACTCAAGCAAACATTTTGATAAAGTCTTTTCATCATATTGATGAATGATTTGCTCAATCTCTCGAGTTGAAATCTTTTGGGCTGATCCATTGGCAGACAACCACAACGCGACTGGCTCATTCTTAGCACTACCAAGGAATGCGATTGCATCTACAAACTTACAGCAAGTGTGAGTACCTAAGGACCCACGTGTTGCCATTGCACCATTAATGCGACTGAACGGGAAGTTCTCGCCACCAACGTTGTCGAAGACTTCAATTGAGTACCGGTTAAGAGCATAAATCTCATTGCGAAGTTTAATTAGAGCCACAATTGGATCAGGATCTACTTCAGAAGAACCGTACTTCAATGGGTTTACAGCAAATGGGTCGTTTAATTCAGTGATAACAATGAACTCGCCATCAGTAGTCATGAAGTAGCCATCTACCCAAATTACATCCAGCACATCACGCAAATCTTCATCTATGATGCGCTTTAATTCAGTGCCGTTATATAAGTAAAGATATGTGCCTGAATTGATAGCCAAGTAGTCAAAAGAATAGTCAAAATTACAGTATCCAGATCCACGAACATCACCTATTTCTGTAATTGTGGCATCTGCATTTACTTTTAGAAATTTATTACCACAAACACGATAACAAACTCCATTCCATTCAATTCCACCTCGATCGATACCAGGTAAATCAGCAAAATGATCAATTCCCTCTGAAGGCCGCAAATAACCCTGAGATATGCCATTTTCTTTAGGTACTGGAATTAGATTTTTAGGATAAGAAGTCCGGTAGTCAGAGTTTTGATCTGTATAGATACCATTCATCACAGGGATTTGCATAGCTACCCCCTACGATACCAAGTGCCTGATAATTTATCGTATTGAAGACTAAAGAAGCCTGTAGACGCAATTGCGTTTGGTTCGCCTTTTACAGCAGCACCATTACCATCAACAGTAAAGTTTGTAATCTGTTGTGAGCAAGTAAATATAACTGTTTGCTTGTCTACCACCTCAGCAGATACAGGCAACTTAATAGTGCCATTTGTAATGCCTGTTGATGGGTTTAAAAGCAAATATGTTCCTTCGGGATGATTTTCTACTATTAAAGTGAAATCTGCATTTGGGTTGTAATGTTGAACAACCGGACTTGAACCTGATTCTGGTGGTTTTGGTTGATTTTCTGCAATCCAAGCTAAAAGGATATCTTGCGGAAGCCCACGGAAGTCAGAACAATTGGCTTTATACAAAACAAACTGATCACCTGATTCAATTTTATCCGTTGTGTTTAATCGTCTACTCATTAAAGAACCCCGCACTTTGATCAGGTGTTAAGACATCATTGTCAAGATGTTGTCGTATGAATGGATCACATGATTTATTTCCTGCACCACTTGGTAACTCACAGCTATAATTCATCTTAGGAGGATTTGAGACAGCCTTTTGCAAAATAGTATTGAAAGCAGCTTTAGCAGCTATCTTAGTTTCAGGGGAAACAGCCTTTCCATGTGAAGGAGCAATCTTAATTGCTAAATTTAAGTAAAGAGCTTCGACTGCATAATCTGGAACATTTGTTTCCTGATCTACATCACTGCTATTGGCTTCACTTGGCAATGGATATCCAACTTGAATGTTTTTAGTTGACCAACCTGCAACCATTGAATCCATTTTTCTTCGAGCGCTTTCAATCTGCTCTGGTTGCAAATCAAAGAACATTGCAGCAAGTCCGAGTTCTTCATAAGCTTGCTCAATGATTTGCCGCTTTGTCCATGACATGATTATTCACCTTCTTTCGGGTAAAGGTTTTCAAGCACATAACCAACAAGAACTTCTTTTCCATCACGTGAACCGTATTTAATACCCTTCTCATCAAGAATTGCTCTTAACTCACCCGCATCCATTGCTGAATATTTATAGGTGTCGTTTTCTTTTTTTAGGACATTAATTTGAGAGATGTACTCACCTTGAGCTGTAGCAAGTTGTTCTTCTAGAAATTGGTTTTTCTTTAAAGCTTCAAGTAATTCTTCTTGAGCTTTTTTAAGCTCACCACTTGAACCTGAGACCTTTCCAATAACTACAATTTCAGGTTCTTTCAGTTCTGAGTAATGAACGTAGCCTTCTTCGCGCAAATGTTGTTCGTGATCTTCACCATCAGCAATCACATGCTCATATGATTTAATGTCGCCACGATATAGAGCTTTAGGATATTCATCTGACATTTCAGCCTCCAAAAATGACGACGCCCGCATATAGCGGGCATTTGTCGTCACTGGGTTAGATTAGGTTTGATTGAATAATTCAATACCAGCCATTTCTGGATTCACCATCACAACACCGAACATGGTATCTAAACGATACTTAGTCTTCATTGTGTTGATGTCGTATTGCTTCTGGAATACCAGTTCAATACCTTGATCAGTAGTTGCACGTAATACAGCAGCACCCGCATTTGTCGGAACTGCATAACGCGCAGGAATCAATTCAATTGCATCGCGATGCCAGAACGGGTTCGCGTAAGCTGTAGTAGTGTTCAACATAGTAAGAACTGCACCGTTTGCAGGTGTAGCACTTACATTCTGATATTGCTTCTCAGCTTCAGAAGCGCCTTGAGCAGAAACAATCGGAGGTGAGATAACAATTGAAGTTGCACTGTTCACTTTAACTACACGGAAAGTCTTTAACTGACCAGTTGCTTGTTTTGTGATTTGGTGAACTGACTCAACGCCAGTGATAGTGAATGCATCACCTTCTTTCAGTGCGCCACCAGTCACAGCTACAGTAATTGTTTGATAGCGGTTATCTACGTTACCAACTTCGCCTGTAGCAGCCGTAGAGGTCGCTTTAGGTACATAAAATTGATTGGCAGCACCAATCGTAACACCTGTTGCTGTAGCAGCACCTAGGCGCTCAGAATAGTCTAGTTTGAATGCATCAAAACCAGCCACATCACCAATGTATGCACGATCATAAGCAGTTTGAACTTTACCAACTACATTTTGACGTTTAGCCAAGTCGCCAGCCATTGAGTTATAATCACGAGTTGCCAAAGCAATACGACGATCATTCATCGGGATACCTTGCTCATTCATGATTGCATCGGCAAGTGCCACATCATCAAACCCAGTTGCCGCACCTGTACGTTTAACAACTAAAGTACCTTGCAATGACGCAACTTTAGAAACTGCCAAGTTGATATCAGAAGCAAGTTTTTGCTTAGCTGCATCACCTAAACGGTTTTCTTGCAATTGGTCGCGAAGCTCTTGAGCATCAAGAATCCATGGGCTAGATTTTTTATAACCAATGGTAGCTGGTACAGACAATTGAGTTTTGTCTTTGAAATTACCTGTTTGGTCCATACCATCATATGATGTAGCGATATACGGCATTGGGCGCCAAATCGTGTTGTTTGAACGTTCTGCCTCAACATCACTCATGCGGTATTTATTTACTAACTTTGATAAAACAAGTTGGTCTTGAAAACCTTCCAACATGTCCTCAAAGGCAACGCGTTCTTCTTTAGAGAAACTATTAGACATTATTGCCTACTCCATTATTGATTTTGTTTAAGCTTTCGCTTGTATTCATTAACTTTGGTGTAATCGCCTGACTTCTCCGCATCTGCGCGAAGCTTTGCAAGCGTGTTGTCCACAGAGCCGCTTAATGCAGCAGAGCCGCTTGGTTTGCGTTCTGGACTAGTTGAAGGTTTACGTGCTGTCATCTTGATCTGAGCGTCAATTTTTGCTGCTGCAAAAGCGAATTGAATCGGGTCAGTAAGTGCTGCCAATTCTTTTGCTTTTTGAGGGTTTTTGCCTAGGTGATAGATAAGAAGTTCAGGCTTTTCTGCTGCGTGAATCAAAATGCCTTGTTGAGTTTGAGATAGCGCATCTCGCGCAAGTTCTTCAGCTTCATCAAAGTCTCGTACTTTTGATTTAATTGCAGTCTTTTTAGTTTCATAACTATTGAGTTTGTCTTGCCAAACCTTTTGAGCTTTTTCCTGCTCAGCACGTTTAGCTGCCTCTTGTTGCTCAAACTTTGTTTTTTTATCAGTCCACTCAACAAGCTGTCTTTCAAACTCATCAGCATCATAACCCGCGCTTTCAAGAGTTGGCTTCTCGCCTAACTCAATGGTTTCGGTCTTTGGTTGCTGATTAAGCTGCTTTTCTAGTTCCTGAATTCTCTTTTTATAATTACGGTTCTCTTCACGAGTTTGCTTTACCCACTCAGGCGCTTGCTGTCCTCGGTATGGATCACCACCATCTTCTGGCTTTTCATCACCTACAACAATGTCGAACTCTTCATCTTCATCGTCTTGAATCTTTTCATCACCTGATGTTTCTGGATCATCTCGATCTTCATCATCATCTGGTGTTTCAATATCAAGATTTTCGTCATCTTGAAGTTCGTCTTGTTGCTCTAGATCTTGTTCAGTCATTTTGTTGCACTCCCTCACTCATAGGCTGAGCGGACGCCATGTGTTGATTTACTTTCTCAATAGCATTGACAACAGAATCTCTCTGCTCGTTTTCCATAGATGCGATTGTTTTTGCTGTATCAGCTTTAGTTTGTTCAGTCTTGGCTGCTATAAGGTATGTATCAGCTTGAGCTTTCATAGCTTTTGCTTGCGACTCTTGTGCAAGTGCATTGGCTAGTTCAGCCTGAGGGTCAGGTGGTTGATTCTGCGCTGCAGCAATCAGTTCCTGTTGCTCTTCGTCAGTAGGCTCTACAACACCAATCTTGACTAGGTACTTCCGGTAGTAATTGCGGAAATCTTTGATGCCTTCGCCTTCCATATTCATATAGATCATTGCGAGAAGTACTTTCATGTCTTCAGGATCATTTGTGAATGGAAGTAATGCTTGTAATTGACGTACGATTGCGGATTTCTTGCTTGAAGAAGTTGGGCCAACATCTACACCTACATCGAACGATGCTTTAGTTAAATCGTTTTCATATTCAATGCCACTTTCACCAATTACTGGTTTTGATAGCTCAGCACTATCTACTTCATCCTGCTTGCCAATCGTCTTCATTCGACGACCTTCTTCAACATAAAGTTCTTTAGCCATAGATAGCCAAATAGCACCACAACGCTTGATAGCCTTCGCAAAGTTGTCAATGTAGATGTATGACTGCATACCAAGCTGGTTTTGAACTAAATCAATCGCCTCTGCACTCACATTAGCGTTGATCTTCTCACCTTGTTCTTGGTTACCTAGAAGCTCTCGAATATCTCCATCTGTTAATTGCAATAAGGCTGCTAATGAAGGCGGAACTTGAGGCGGCTTTGTGTATGACATTGGGCCTTGTGCAATCACATTCCCGTTAGCATCAGTTAATGGGTGAATTAGCAAAAATGGGTTGTTTTTTATGTTGTCCTCAGCCCACATATGCTCATAACCAGCAACCTGTTCTCCAAATAGAATAGGCTTTTCAATTGGAGATAAGGCTGCAATCTCACCTAATCGGCTATATTGCATGTTCTTAAGTCTTTGAACATCTTTACAGAGGCGCACATGACCCATGCAGCGCTCTACGTTATCAATGAACCAACGCTTGCCATAAACAGGAACAATAGGAATATGGCGACCAGCAATGTAGCCACAATCTTCAAGAACTTTGGAGCCACTCATCATGTACTTATGTACTTTACGACGCTCTAGTGTTTTGACTCTTAGTTCTTGTGCCCCAGTAGCGTCTAGGCGTTCTAGAATAGATGGATCGTCCTCTAATTCATCTGCCATGTAGCGCTGTTCAGTTCCATCGATTAATGCAAAGATGTGCTGCTTTTCTTTGACCTTCTCAACAACGTAATACTCAGCTACATAGACAATGTCTGGCGTGCACCAATCAAACTCAGAATTAGAAATGTCTTTGTTCCAACTTGCAGGATCATCGCCATATTCTTCTTTGTAGGCATCATGAGTCATTGAAGTTAATACAAAGCAAAAATTTGCATCTGCCTTGTCTTGGCGCTTAGCATCCAAGTCAAAGAACACGCATGAGTCAGCATCAAAAATAGGTTCAATCTTGATGCGTTGACGTTCATTTTCTTCGTCTTCTTCATCCTCTTCGCAAGCACGTAAGCGGAAAGCACCGAAACCACCACCTACTGCCTCTTCAAAAGCATTGTCATATGCCTCTTCTGCACCAGAATCCTGCTCATCTGCTCGGTACAAGCCATCGCATGTATCTGCCAGCTCATCATTCTGTGAACCGTCTTTAGAAACGAAATCTACTGTGATTCGGTTATTTCGATATTCATTAATAATTCGAATGACAGCCAAGTGGATTTTATTGACTTCAAACTTCGGCTTATTTGCGAATTGCTCGCCTAGCTTGCCTTCCCATTGCGCCCCAGCGATTGAATAAAAACGACGATCCTCTAAGCACTGTAAGCGTTCTTCACGAACAGCACTCTGGATTTTGTCGAATTGGATTTTTGCACGGGCGTGAATGGTCGCAAGTTGTTCTTTTTTAGTCACAACTTGACCTCACTTAAATTGAATTATTACCAGCAATGTGCTGTTGGAATTACTGTTACTTTTGGTTTTGTCGGCTCGCACATCTTATTAATGTTTAGTGCACCTTCTCCAAACGCATCTGAGCTATGCGATGCCCAGTCATGCACAGGAGTAGCCTTAAATTGCTCTAGTTTGTCGTTAAACTCACGTCTATAGTTCTGTAGTGCTCTAATACCGAACTTACACTTCTCTGCGTCAAACCATGCGTTTTTGAGCATCTGGCGTGTTGCCTCAATTCGATCTTCAACGCCAAGCCTTGCGCCCTTAGTCATCTTGTATCCAAGCTTAGCCATGGTTTCTTCACGACTCACTCCACTTGAAAGATCACGAGCAGCAATATCATGCGGAGCAAAGTGTTTTGCATACTTATAGCCATGCTTTTCTGCTTTCTCATCTAGGATGCGTGCATAGTGTGATAATGGTTCGTTATTCGCTTCATAATGATCAATGACTCGAATCTCTTTGCCGTAAATTTGGAAGAACCAAATAGCAGTAGGATCAAGAATCCCTAAGTCCCACGATGTATAAACAGGCAAATTAGGGTCATGAGGAACTTTACAGATACGGTTTTGCTTCTCAATATCTTCAAATTCTTTCTGATAGATTGCCCCATCAGCAATTAACTTTGGCTCGCCTAAGTAAATATGTTTGTATTTAGAATAATCGGCTGCACGCATCTGCTCCGCTTCATTCTTGAGTTTTTCAGGGCAATGCTTGTTTTCTGTGTAATTGATTTGAACTACCAAAGTATCATCACGTTTTGGGGTGATGTATGAAGCGTAAACTGCGTCACTTGGTAGCTTAGGGTTCAAAGACATAATAATCATTGGATTCTCTGTACGAATCACAGTAGGTATTAAAATCTCCAATGAAAAAGCACTTACACTCTGTGCCTCTTCAATCCATGTGATTGTTGCACCCTCAAAGGACTTGATGGAGTCGACTGTATGTCCCAATAAACCCGAAAAGAAAAACTCAGTGCCGTTTTGCCCACGGATTTCAGTATCTAAAATTTCATAAAATGACTCCAAACCCAAAACTTCTATTCGGTCTGAAAGTAACTTGTGAACCGACTTCTTAATTGACTTCTGTACTTCACGACAACAAAGGATACGATGCTTTTTTTTTGCACCTTCTATTAACAAATAGTCTGCAATTTCCCACGACTTACCGCCACCACGCCCTCCATGATAGACATAGAACAGTTTGTTATTGGTAAGGTGTGTGTAGAGTGGCTTAAATTTACTTGGTACTCGTTTCTCCATCATCTTCGAATACCACCTTTAAACTTAAATCAACTGAACCACTGTGCTTGTGATCAACATTTTCTTTAAACGCCCCAACAGCAATGTGTTTGCCTAACAACTCAAGGTTTTTCACCTTGTCAGGCCATTTGATTTTCTTGAGCCATCCGACCTGTGTTTTATCTTCGCCACGGCCATCAAACTCTTCGATATTTTCAATGTTTGATACATATTGACGCCAGATAGCAGGCCATTCCCCAATAGGCTTAAATGCGTAATTATCGTCCATGATGTCCAATACATCCATCTGATCGATTTCTACAAGACGTTTTAGTACATAGTCAGCATCAACATCTACACGCTTAAGACGTTGGTCATTCAAATAAGCAATGCGTTCTTCTACTTCCTCACGCTGCAAGACATCCCAAGCATGTTGTCTGGTTTTAAAACCTACCGCTTTGCCTGCCTCTTGCGCACTCAACGTTTTTAAATATTCATGGCAGAACTCTTCATGGCGTAAATTCTTTAAGGGTTCTGCGCCTTTGATTTGTTCTTCCATTTATTCACCTCATTAAAAAACCGCCACTAGGGCGGTTCAGTTTAAACTGTATATAAAACTCTTGTGTCAGGATGGTAAAATTGGCCATCTACACCTAACTTTATTTCATGTCCATCAATATAAACAACTTTTACAGACTTAATCATTGCAACTGATTCAGTATCTAGAGTTGGTTGCGTCGCTTCTGATGCGCAAAGTGCTTTAACTTCTCGCTTATTACCTTCTTCGTCTTTAATAATTATATTGTCTTCAAATAGATTCATGTTTATGCCCATCTTGTTATAAATGAAGGGTATTTTTAACACAATATCATTACAAAGCCCACTTCAAATCATCAGGCGTTTCCAAATAACAGCCTTGTTTATTGCAGAAGGCGTGAATGTCGTTTAGGTATTCAGTGAATTGAGCTGTACTTGCATCTGTAGTGCTCATTAGCTCGCATAGGCCGTTTGCAACATCATGATAAAGTGGATGCTTAGAATCCTTTAATTCCCTAATAGCCTTGAATGTTTTCTTATATTGGCCAACGTCATCACGATCATAGATTTTTGCTAAGAAGTTCTTCTTAAAGAACAGGTGTTCATAGTCTTTATCTGTTCCCTGCTTCTTAGACCATTGATTCAACCACATCCAGTACAAGCGGTTTTGAGCTTTAGACCGATCTTTCTCTTGAGGCGCAATCAATACGACTAACGGCTTACCTTCGTTTGCAGCCTTAGCATGATTCACGTTAAGAAAGTTAGTTACTGGTGAAATTTCGCAATGGTTCTTAACAACTTGTCGGAATTCCATTGCTTCACCTATTCTTTAATTTCAAACTCTACGCATTTAGGCTTCTTGTACTCGCCTTTAATTAACATTGGATACATCGGCTCATAATCAGCATCACGCTGAACTTTGAAGTTAATGTAGACGTCAATTAGAAACTCACTCAGCATCATCAGCCAAACAAGTTTAAATCGTGGCTCAATTATTGGTGAACCACTTTCAAGTTCTGAAAACATTACTGGGCAGATACCAAACCAACCATAATGTGTAAATTTGACTATGTGTTTCATACCCACCTCAATAAAAAACCACCCGAGGGTGGCTTGATTTCAATTAGTTATTAGACGCAAATAGCTTCTCTCGGGATAATACTGTTATCAGAATTAGAATAATTTAATTCAGCAAACCATTGCTCATAGACATTGTCATAATACAAATCTGACTTAGCACAGAAACAACTAGCCATAAAAACAATTCGTTCTAAAGGTTCTTTTAATGACACGAATAGCTTCTTTTGTTCAGGTGTCATAATTGGATAGTGCCCACCACAATTTTTAAAGAACATCCACCCCAGTGGATTGTATTTATTTTCGAAAATGTGTGTTGCTTGAATATTCTTTGCAAATCCTAACGCTTCTGATTTATCCATTCTGCATCTCCAGAAAGCCAAATCTTATTATATCAAAAAACATCACAATCTTTTAGATTAAGCATCCGCTCAGTCTTTTCTAACCAACCATCAAATAGAGCTTCTGATTCTTGTCTTGTGCCTAATTGATATGTGTCGAATAGGAAATGACACTTATGGCATAACGGCACTGTAAACTCATCACTCGCTTTAATCCCTTTACCCTTGCCATGCTTACCAGAATTAGAATGAGCCGCTTGTGAGTGAGGATAGCCGCATCTAACGCAGGGTAGCTTTCTTATTGCAGCAAGTCGCTTTGCGTCACGCATGAAGGTTACTTCTAATATTCTTCACTTGTTCTTTGTGTCGCTTAATCTTTGCATCCACTTCAACCATTTCTTTAGCAGTCATCAAGCCACGTGAAAGGTTTTGAAGCTTTTCTATTTCTGCACATATTGCGACTAAATTCTTCTTCGCTTCGATTGTGTCCATACGCAGCTCACTTATGTTTATTCAGCCGACGAGCGATAAGGCGTTTTTTCTTTTGGCTTAATTTGTTTGGTTTGCCTTTATTTGGTTTTGGCTTAAATGCAAATGGTGACACTTCACCACCCATAGCAGAAATAGCACTTAAAGTTCCAAAGTTAGGTTTAAAAGCCATCATGCCAGTTGCTGCTGCTAGTAATACTCGACTCATTCGCATTTTCTTATTCTCCAAAAAAGAAAACCCCGTCAAACGACAGGGCTACAAACACTTAATCTTTCCACACTTTCTGCATTCTTTCTGATTGAACATGTCGGATTCATATTCCCAAACATGTATGCAAAAGACCTGCTTAATTATTCGGAGCATGTGAACCTCCAAAAAGAATTACCCTAAGATAATCCAGTCTTCTGCAAGAACGTCAGTTTGACTTGCAAGCCAAGGAACTAGCTTGTTGTCTGCAGTTTTCATGTAAATAGCATCAAGAATCGGCATTTGCTCTTCTGAGTTACCATCAACACCTGTACCAAAGATTCGAGAGTTTACGTGATAGTCAGCATCACTACCCTTAACTAAGGCTAAAAACATCCCCTTGCCATTCCAACCAAAGCGAGCAACATGCTTGCCCTGTTTTAAAGCCCAAATGGCTGAGCCGAAATCTGCTGTTGCAGTTTTTTGTTCACTTGACATTCTTCTTCTCACTTTTCGATAGGCAATAAAAAAGCCCATCGAATGATGAGCTTTAGATCAGTGAATTACTTATACTTCGTCCACTATAACACAACTATGCCATATCGCGTTTAAACGGTCAATGAGTTACTTTGTGTAAAGTACCAATGCAGCATATTTTTTATCATTGTTGTTATACACAAACTCCACTGAAATAACTTTGTAGTGAATATTTTCTTTTAGAAAAACATTTATTTCATTTTCTACAGAGCTTAGTACACCAGATTTAAAAGTTTTAACTTGTTGCATTTTTTACACCATTGTTAGAAAGTTATATTTACCAAGAAGATAGAATCTAGCACAACTCACCATGATATTCACTTGGCCTTTAGACTGATTTGTGATTGCTGCAACTGCACTTAAAGAACGGTTCTCAACTTTGTGTTTAACAAGGCACATCACAGCAAACTTAGTCGTATAATCGACCTTGTCAGACTTAAATACTCCTCTAAGCAAAGATTGAATGTGATCCGCCTCAAAGTCATTAATCTCACAACGAATGTAAGACTTACCTCTTAGCACCTCCTTTCCTGACTCACGCATCAACCAATAGATCTGATTGATATGCAATCCATCTGGCAAATCCCCTCCTTTCATGCGCACAGTTTCACACCAAGCGCCGAACTGCTCTAGCCATTCATCAATTGTGTATTTATTCCAATCCATTACTGGTGTTACTACTGCCGCATTCATACCGTCACCTAACCCTATTTAAATATTGAACAACTGTATTGAGTGCCTTTGATCCAGAACACTTCTTGTTTTTGACAAACCATCTTTGCGTTAATTAAAGTGCCACCAATTCCAACAACAAACAGAAGCACGCCAAACAAAACCCAAAGCAATCCATAATCAGTTCTTCTTCTCATCACGCCACCTTCATCCGTTTCATTGCTTCTTCAACCCAATTGAGCACTAAGCCGCTTTGAACTTGCTTTGTAGTGCCGCGAATTACAGTCCATCCGTGAATAGCTGCAACTGAGTATTTCTCGCAGTCTGCTGTGTATCCTTCGCCTCTGGTGTGACGACCATTGCTGAATGCGCCACCTTCCACTTCAACTAAGATCGGGTAGCCCTCGATTCGAAAGTCAGCCTTCCAACGTCTTTCAGGATGGAATCTAAACTCTTGCTCGTAAGCGATCTTCATCACATCTAGCTGACGGCAAAGCATTGCCTCGCCTTTGCTAACACCTTGTCTATGCTTCAATGGCACGCTTGAACGCGCCACTGGTTTAGAACTTTTCCTTTGAGCCTCTTTGAATGTGGTCATCCTTCCCCCTTGAGCGCTTGCTCTAATACTCTGCGAATTGGTTTTAGTAGATAAAGCATGGAGACTTTATAGTTGCGCTCGTGCATATCTTTAGCCTTATCTCGGATACGCTCTACAGTCTCAATATTGAGTTCCACAAGCTCAGTTGCTTTTTTTAATATTTCCTCTAATGAATCCCCCCTCTTTTGCAACTCTGCCTTCTGCTGCTCTACTTTTCCAAGCAATACTGTTGTGCTGACGTGTTCTTCTTTGAGCTTGTTAGCACGTTTATTTTCACGTTCTGCAACATCACTCAACCATGCATTTTGCTTTTGCAGCTCCTCCACTTTCGCTTGCTGGTGCTCAACCCCAACGTCGTAGGCCATATTCATCTTGCGTTTTGTTTGAGGAGACTGGCCGCTAAACTCTCCGTAGTTTTCTTCCCACCATGTGTCAAATGTATTCATCTCAAACATCCTTTGATTGGCAATATGGGCTGATGTGGTTTTCTATGGGGAAGTCGTCGCCTAGTGTTTCAGCCATTTTCATGTAGCGCTCTAGCTGACGATCACCAATTCTCTTTGCTTGCTCACTTGTATAGCTAAAGCGACTTTTCGCAACACAATCCTTATTTCTGTACAAATCAATTCCGTTGGAACCTTCTATGACAGCAACTTTAAACTCACTCATGGCTGGCTCCTTTTTCAACCAATCTAACGTCACCCTTTGCTACAAAGTTGAAGTCAAATCCTTTTAAAACCTGCCCATCAACTTCAATTACAAACATTAGATCACCGATATACTTCTGACTTTGTCGGCCGCATAACTGTTCTGTTTTTTGATAACTAACAATCTCAACCATATCTTTTGGTTGGATTTCATAGTGCTCATCGGCAATTTGATTTAGGAGTTCATTCAAAGAACCTGAAATTAATTTCTGTTGTTCTGTCTCTTCCCCACAGCATGCTGTAAAGAGCTCATCTTCACTTAATTTAGATAGCTCCATATCAATTGATTTCAGCAATTCGTTATCAAGTATCTGCAACCAGTTAAGCAGTAACTCTACTTTTTCATTTTCTGGCTCGAATTGGTTTATCATCCCGTTGTCATACCAAATTTCTTTGGCAGCTTTAATGATGTTTGAATATTTACTCATCCCCGCCTCCGTATATTGATTTGTAGTCGCGGATGGCTTGTGAATCCTCTTCCGAGTAATCACCATTGCAATATGTTTTGAATCCATACAAGCCACCACATTTGTTAATTCGTTCTAATGACTCCACCAGACGCTTGAGGTCATTAACGTCAACCTTGGTGCCATTAGTAAATGCAAAGTAAATACGTTGATAGTTATAATTTGGAGAACCCTCAACAACCTCTCTCGCCTTCTCCACCCCAAACTCACGAATAAACTGTTCTGGTTTCATAGGAAGTCACTCCAACTAATTCCGCGGAATGCATAGCCACAAGACAGTGAGCAAATGCCATGGTCGCGACTATCAACAGCATCAACAAAGAGCTTGTTGCAATTAATACACAAGCAAAGACGATCTAACTTTTCAGACTTCTTTAAAGGAAATACGATCATGCTCATACCGCCTCCTTGTCATGTCCTGTCATGATTAACTCTTGCTCTACAAGCGTTGCGTAGCCTGCAATGTCGTGCCAGTTATCGATGTAGTTAGGATCACCATTAACGATGCGAGCCATCTTGTTGCAGATCATGTCTAGAGCAATGATTTGACTCGACGTCATGACTGATGCTTGTGAGCGCTTTAAAACCTCTTGTAGTTGGTATGTTGTTTCTGCAACCTCACTAAACTCCCCGTAGCGCTCACCACGTTGTTGCAATGTGCTTTGAATGCTCATGATTTAGCCCCGAATAGCTCTCTAGTTTTTTGGGTTGCTTCAAATTGGATTGTTGAAACCTTTGTTAAGTAACCTTCCTTGTGCAAAACTGACAAACATTTGTACGCGCAGGCTCTACTCCCATTTACAACTCGTTCCACAATTTGAGTTACTGTGAAAGGACTAGTGGCGTTTGCTGCATATAAGAGAACATCCAGATAACGTTCGAAGATTTCGAATTGCTTTTCCTGTGCTTTCATGCCGCAAGCTCCCCTAAAGTTAATTTCGCTTTGCCTTTCATCAACCGGTTGTATAGATCGATGGTGCACCGGCCGTTCTTTCTCATTGCTGAAATAAGACTAGAATCAAGCTCTGCCGCCTCTGCCAATCTTTCAGCTCTACCTGTTTCCATTGACACCCATTCAATGAGAGCTTTCACATCATTCTGTTTAGCGGGCATGCGTTTCTGTGCTTGGCTTAAGAAGACTTCTGACTCATCCTTGCGTTCTTGAGTTTCAATACGTAAAAGACAGATCAACTCATCTTTTAAGTAGTTGTATGTGCCATCCTCAAAAGCATCTCTTACCGCTTTCACAACGCACATCTCGTAAGGCGGACGATTTTTTAACGCTGCCAACTTAACCAAGCTGTCTCTGATTTCTGATAGAGTCATGCTGCGCCTCCAACAATCAACACTGATTGAGGTGGATTAGCCTTAACAGCTCGCTTCAAAGCGGCACGCTGATTACTTAGTGCCTTAGCTTCCTTGCAAAACTCACAACGACATTTGAACTTGTTATATCCGTAGACTGTCCCATGAGTGAATTTAGCTTCATACTGTTCACCGCCAATTTCCTCAATCCAATCTAAGGTTTGCTTATCATTTGCAAATCTCATGAGAACGCTCCTACTGGACACATAAAGACAATTTCAATGCCGCCATACGAAGGCTTGTTGAATGTCTTAAGTTCTTTATTGATCACTGACTCAATGTGCTTTTTCGTTTCTGTCTTAAAGTTAAATGCACGCTTGAGAATCACTCTTGAGCCATCCATCGCCTCTACGTTGAATTGCATCTTCTGGCGATTAATCGAAGTTACTTGGACTTGCACGCTCACGCCGCACCTCTCAACGCCATAGGCAACTTAAGACCATCGCCTTCAAGCATTTGCTTAAATTCTTCTTTCTGGTCGAATGGATCGGGCCAATATTCAGTGTCGGGTTTGAGTTCAAGCTTTTTTATATCGTCGGTCATCTTGTTGATTTTCTTGATCTCGCCACGAATAGCGATTTGTGCTTGATCGAAGGCTTGTTTAAAACCCATTCCCTGTTTCATAAGTTGTGAAGTCATGAGTTGAATACGTTTTTCATCGTCATTGAGTTCAAACTTATTGCCTTCTGGTTTCTCAGCTACTTTGAACGCAATCTGCTTGGGAGCCTGATACCACTCTTGCTGTTTTCCAGAGGCTTGAGCTTTCATGAGGTTTGCAGAGTAAACGCCTTTGAACTGGCTACGAGCCTCCGTCATTTGCCCTAAGGTGATTAAGTGCTCTACCTGCTCAAGTGCATATTTGGTTAGCGTTGTAATCTTCTGCTTACGATCTTTTGTGTACTCGCAAGCTCTTGCCCATGCCTCATCCACAGACCACCATGAACCTGTGAGGCACATTGCTCTAAATTCAGCGATAGTGGGACAGAAACGGCTTGAACTAAGCTGTGATAGCCCGAAGTGAAATTGTTGCTCTGTGATGCCAAATAGAGCGCCTATGATGATGGTTTCAATTTGAGCTGGACTAACATTGCCCATTTGATTCGCAAATAGTCCACCATGAATAACTCGCATTGTGTCTACTAGCTGCTCAGCTTGAGCTTTACCAAATACGAACTCAGACATGTGTCACCCCCTGAATATCTACAAGGTTTGATTCATGCTGTTGATCACGGTTACGGTAATACTCAGCCCATGCTGCTTCACGATCATTACGTGCATTCGAGTAAGACTGAACAGCTTCTTTCGGTTTAAACAATCCAACCCAAGAGTTTTTGATTGAATTCTCAAGAGCTTGGTTAGCAAGAACACTGCTACCCATTTTTGTTAGATCACCAATTGCAAGCTCTACCGCTTTTTGAGTAGGTGCTTTTTTCATTCCATGACGCATCTCGATGTATGCAATCCAAAGTGAACGATCAACACCATTTGGTAGAGTTACAGCACATGCATCTTCCAAAGAAAACTTAGAACTTTTTTGCTTTGTTTTTTTATTAATATTCTCTTGTGTAATCTCTTGTGTATTCTCTTGTAGAGATTGGCTCATTTTGAGCTTATCCATTGGCTCATTTTGAGCTAATGGAATGGTGCAATTTGAGCTACTCGATTGGCTCATTTTGAGCTTATCAATAGAATCAAGAGCTTGAGTGATATTTTCCTCTACTATTGCCAAAATATCGTAGTCAATTGCATAGAAATTAACTTGGTTAGATTTAGCCTTATCGAAGCGCTCAACAAGGATTAATTTTTGCTCCTTGAGAGATTTAATTGTGCGCTTAAGAGTAGCTAAAGACATGTATTTGAGTTGAAGCAACCACTCTGGATAAGTGTTATAAACCCACACACGATCATCACGTTTGAACTTAGATGCACCAAGCCAATAATGAAGTTGCTGCAGGAAGATTGCTTCATTCAAACCAATTGCCATAGCGAGTGACGGCTGTACTTGCAATGGCGATTCATTTATCAGGAGTTTAGACATTTCGTCCTCCTGAACCGTGAGAACAGATTTCGCCATGCTTCACCTGTCTTGATTGCTGTGTTATATTTGGTCTTGCATTCATTCGACTTGACTCCTATGAATGTGTCTGCCCTAGTTGTTCTCAGCAACTGGGGCTTTTTTGTGTCCAAGAATTTGATAAGGGATTTGCGGATTCAACAGAGCTAATTTTGCTGCTGCCTCATCTGGAATAAATTTTCCCCACTGATTTACCGCTTGACGAGTTATCCCTAAAACACCTGCAAGAGCAGATTGATTGCCGTGATAACAGTCAAGTGCATCCTTTTTTCGCATTATGACGTTCATAGATAACTCCACCTTTTATATTTCTTAGTAAAGCACAGTTGACAGTAATTGACAAGCATGGTTTACTAAAAACAGGTTAAGCTAGCTTTACTTTTGGCTATTTCATGATTTATTTCCCAATGAACACTTTGCAAGAACGCATATCTGCGGCATTTAGCTATGCGAAGCAGAAAGACAAAACGGTTACTAAAACTAATCTGGCTGCTGCTGCTCAAGTTTCACGACAAGCAGTTAGTCAGTGGTTTACAGGGACTACAAAATCTCTTGATTCATCAACACTGTTGAGAGTCGCTTCATATTTAGGAGTTAGGCCAGAATGGTTAGATGGTCAGGGCGGAAGCATGGTGTTTATTGCGGATGGGACAACAACGAACGTATCTGAGATTGGTTCGCGCATGTTGAATGTACCTATCATTTCTTGGGTACAGGCTGGAGATTGGAAAAATGGACAGCTTGAATCTTTAGGTCGCAGTGAATATCAAATGGTACTAAGTATTTTTGACACTGGGAAAAACGGTTACGCTTTGCGTGTTGAAGGTGAGTCAATGTCACCAGACTACAGACAAGGCGATATTATTTATGTAAACCCTGATAAGGTGCCAGAGCATGGTATGCGTGTAATTGCCAGCACCCCAATCGGGGTAACTTTCAAGGAGTTGGTTATTGAAGATGGCATAAGCAGATTAAAAGCACTTAACCCCGAATGGCAACCTAAGTATCTGCCATGTGAAGATGGCTGTTATATTTTAGGAGTCGTAGTAGGCACAGTAAGACCAGAAAAACACTAAAAGCTGAAGCTAGCCAAACCAACCCGCGAAAGCGGGTTTTTTATTGCGTCAATTATACTTAAATCTAATCAAGCACAATTTACAAATAATTTGTCAACCATGCTTTACACTTCTCACCATATCAAGTATGCTTTACATACAGATTAATAAAAAGCCCCGACTGTTTGGCGACGCGGGACTTTTACTCAATGAGTGAGATAAGTATGAATCAAAGAACCAGAAAGTACAAGTTTATCCAGGCTACGGTTGATAGCTTTTCGGGTTACTTAATCGGATCAGCACTGTCAGTAATTCTCGGATTATTAATTGTAGTCCCTTTCCTCCGTTCATGTGCCGACGAGCAACACATCAACGAACTCAAAGCAAATCAGAACATGTATGTGCGCGTTCAGGTTGAGGGGGTGAAGTGATGGATAACTACAAAGTTAAAGTTAAAGATGAAGCTGAGAGCAAAGAGGCTCAGGAGTTGTTATTCAAGTTAGGTTACGTTTGGGCAGACACCAAGTGTCAGACTCCAATGAAATTTACCACCTCTTGCATCTACTCAGGATTTGAAGATGGTGAACTATGTTGTGATTACTATGATGAAAATCCTAATCACCAAGAATTCACCCTTCCTCAGCTTCGAGACCTTGTTGTGTTGAAGCGGAATGATGTGAAGGATGCGACTCACCAAGACAAATATGATGCATCGCTTAAGTATGTCTACCTAAATGGCGAATGGTATGAATGGATTAATGGCTGGATGGCGGGTTGCATCAACCCATCAAAGCTAATACCAATTGCCCAACCCCAAGACCCAGCCTTGATTAGCGGTGCGGAGGCGTTGCGAGCTTTGGCGGATGGGAAAGAGGTTGAGTTTCAACAAAATGAAAATTGGTACTCACTTATTTATTCAAATGTTCATGTTAAGTGCGTTCTGAATGACAGCTATAAGCTACGCCTCAAACCCCAAACCATCAAGGTTGAACTTGAGCTGCCGAAGCCTTTTGAGCCGAAAGTTGATGGTGAAAAATATTATTTCCTTTATCCAGAAAACGAAAAGGGTTATGGATTTAATTATTTTAATTCAAAAGAAGATGATGGTGTTTGGTGTCAATTCGGAGCATGGCGCACCGAAGACGAGATCGAGCAAGTCGTAGATCAACTCAGAAAGATACGAGGTGCCTCATGATCATAGCCTTTTTAGATATCGTGATGTTTAACCTCATCTTGGCGGTTCACTGGGGGATTATCTAATGAATATGTTAGCCAATATCTCGTTTGATGCTGCTGTATTCACAAGCCTTGAAGTGATGAATGTAGGTGTTGAGGATGGCATTGTTCAGTTCTCTTTATCAATTCAAAACGCTGAGCACATCTACATTGTGGCAAGTGTCAAAGGAATTGAGAAAAACGACACATTCGAATATGGCGAAGGCTTGGATTATCAAGACTGGAAAGATGTGGACTACACAAGAATGACAGTCGATTCATCTAGCCGCCCTCATGTCGATGACTTTGATTATGTGGATGCAATCGAAGGTATGCCCTTTGGCCTTACTTCTACTCAGATCCTTAAGTTGAATGAGTATTTAGAAGAACTGGCAAGAGAAGAAAAAATTACAGAGTTGAGAGGTGGGTGATGGAGACTAAATACGATTGGTCGGATGTACCCGAAGAAGTTCAATTCATTGCGCAAGATTCAAATGGTGACATTTTTGGGTTTGATGTTCCACCTGTACCAATGACTTATGGGAAGTGGCTGCCAGCAAATGAATACCTTCACTTCTTTGGTAATAAACCACGAAGAACAATTTCAGATTGGGGATTGTCATTAGAACAACGCCCAGCAGAAAAGAATTAGGAGAAGATTATGAATGCGCCAGTGCAACACTCAGGACAAAACCCTTTTACAGTAGCTGCTCCTACTACTCAAGCAATGTCTACAGTTCAATCTGATAGTCAACGTGCAATTGCAGAAGTACAAGCTGCTTTAGTTATTGCTAAACAGTTCCCTCGTAACCCAATTGAAGCTTATGACCGGATTATGAACGCTTGCCAGCGTCCCGGTTTAGCTCAATCGGCTGTTTATTCTTATGCTCGTGGTGGTAGTTCAGTAACTGGTCCATCAATTCGACTTGCGGAAATGCTTGCTCAGAATTGGGGGAATATTCAGTACGGTATCCGTGAATTATCTTCGGAGAATGGCGAATCAACGGTTGAAGCATTTGCTTGGGATGTTGAGACAAATACCCGTCAAACAAAGGTTTTTCAGGTTCCCCATATTCGCTATACCCGTAACGGATCTAGAAAATTAACAGATCCACGCGATATTTATGAATTGGTTGCAAACAATGGTGCACGTCGTCTACGTGCATGCATCTTAGGTGTAATACCAGGTGATGTGATTGATGATGCAGTTAATCAGTGCGAAAAGACAATTCATGCAAGTGCTGACACTTCTCCGGAAGCGGTGCAAAATCTTGTTGTAGCCTTTGAGCAATTTAATGTGACCAAAAAAGACATTGAAGACTACATTCAGCGTCGTCTTGATGCCATCACGGCAGCCAATATCGTTGCGCTTCGCAAGATATTCACTAGCTTACGCGATGGCATGAGTTCACCTAAAGACTGGTTTAAAAATGTCACTGTGAAGGAAGTTGGAGAAGTTCAAGAAGTTAAACCAACTGTACCAGACAGTGAGTTCCCCGTACTCTTAGAGCAGATCAAGGCTGATGCAGTTAGTAAAGAGTATGTATTAGAAGGCTATGCACTTACTAATGCGCAAATAGCTGAGGTGAATGCACTATGAAGCTATTCCGATGCTCAAGCTTACATAAGTTAATGGGTGATGCTCAAAGCATCGCCCAAGAGCTTAGAACAGAAGAGATTGAGGCTTTGATCAAAAAGAAGAAGCGCTCTGAATCTGAAAATGCAACCATTGAGCAATTAAAAATTAAGACTTTGTCAGATACGGCAAAGTCTGAGATCCGATCAATTGTTAAAGAAGATCTGACCACGTTCAAGTCTTTCAAAGGCAACCAGTACACAGCTAAGGGCAATGCGCTTGAAGAAATCGCAATTAGCCTGTCTGGCAAGGTTCGTTTTCGCCAGTATGTAAAACATGAAGGTCGTTTGGAAAATGAACTAATCACTGGCGAGTGTGATGTTCTTGATCAGAATAACAAATTGATCATCGACACTAAATGTACTTGGGATATTGGAACTCATCCATTCTTTCAAGATGAAGCAGAAGAAAAGGCAAAGAAAGCTGGCTATGACTGGCAGATGCAAGGCTACATGTGGCTTTACGACTGTGAACAAGCAATGGTTGATTTCTGGCTACTCCCTTGCCCTATCGAACTAACAAGTGACTGGGATGATCGAGAGCAGCTAATTGATTTAGTTGAGCGTATCGACCTTAGAGAACGCCTAACAACTGTCACCTACAAACGTGACGAAGCAATGATTCAGAAGATTAATGACAAAATTCCACACGCTCAAGAGTATTACGCAAAGTTATATCAAGAGCGCATTAAGGCAAAGGTGGCAGCATGATAGATTTGAATAAGGAAAGAGAGCTATACGAGTCAGTAATTGAAAAGACTCAAGGCATAAAAATGGAGCATCTTGTTGGAATTAGCTTCAATGCTGAATCAAATCAGTATGAAATTAGTGGCGAAAAATGGGCAAGTGAATTAACAGAAGCTTGTGAAGAACTAAATACAGGATGGTTCATTTGGCAAGAGTGTGTAAAAGCCAAAGCTCAGGCGGTGCCAGAGGGTTATGTTGTGGTGCCAAAGGAGCCTAATGATGAAATTATTGCCTCAATGAAGTTGACATGGTGGGAGTCAGATTGCGCACACATCATGAAAACATCTGTAGCAAAGTCAATTTATGCAGGAATTGTGAAGGCAAGCGAATCGGGAGCTGAGGGATGATAAATCAATTAACACCTATAGAGATTATCAGAGATGAAATGGGTTGTTGGTCTCATCCTGAATATCTCAAATATCTTGATGATAACCATTCGGATCAAGAATGGTTGAGTCAAAGCGAATGGGATCAACTCAAGAAGCATTTCAATATTGTCACGGTTCGACTTTATTTAGAAGGGAGTGTTTCAGATGATCAATTTTTGGAAATTATGGATTCATCGGACCTATCAAAATGGGATCCTGTAGCACCTCATGGCTTTTTCTTAATTGAGATTGGATTTACTGAAGATGGTGCAGAAGCGTTGTTTGCAAAAGAAGTTAAAGCGGAAAGTAAGGAGGGGTGAAATGTCTAAATTAGATCAAATGTCTGAACAAGAAAAAAAGGAGCTTTTAGAAGAATTCCTAGAAGCCCCTTTAGAAAAGAGTTTTGGGCAAGAAGCTGTAGCATTGTTTTTGAAATGTTCTACCCATACTCTGCAAGCTATGCGTTGTAATGGTAGCAGCCTGCCTTACTCAAAAGTCGGCAGATGTGTTGCCTATCAAAAGGCAGATGTACTGGCATATCAGGCTTCAAAGAAAGTATTTAATACGGCTCAACTGGCAAGAGCTAGTTAGTCAAAGGGATTAAGTTCACCACGATAAACGGCTTCAATATCATTCATGGCCTTGCGAAGCTTTTTAATAGACACCTGAACATAATTCCCTGTGACATCATCTCTAGCGCCGGATCTATGATTGAGAAGGCGCTTAATTGTATATTGGCCATAATCAAGATTATTGCAGATAGTAGCGAACGTTCTTCTTAGATCATGTAGTGAAATCTTTATGCCAGTTTCTCTCTCAACATAATCAAGCACTCCATTAGGTGTTGATATATAACCCCCACCATTGCCCTTTCTAGAGTATCCTGCGAAAACATAATCCCCTTTTCTATTCTTATATCGTTCTTTCAATATTGCCCACAATTGATCCCCCATTGGCAATAAATGGTCATCTCCATTTTTTGGATCAGTAAACACAAAAGTGCCTTTTTCTATATCAACCTCTGACCATTTTAATGTTTGCCCCTCATCTCTTCGACAACCAGTGAACATTACACATAAAACCAGATCTCTAGTCGAATTGGTAAATTCAGTTACTCTTAAGGAGTCTTCTCCTCGATACTCCATGACAGCCTTATAAAAAATTGGAATTTGGTCTTCATCTAAATGTCGTGATCTTGGTTTAATTTTATTCCAACCTCTTTTAGCTGGAATAATATCTACCGGATTAGTTTTTAATATTTGGTTATGCTCAGTCGAGTAATGAATCTTTGCGAATGTCCAGATTGAGCCAAACATCTTGAGAGCTAGGTTAGCTTGTGATTGGCTATATTTAGAAAGCTTTAGAAACTTATCAAATACTTCATCCTTAGTGATTTCAAAAATATCTTTATCTTTCCAGTCAAAGAGGAAGGATTGGAAACAATGGTTATAAGTATTAATAGACAACTGCTTAAGTTTCTTGTGCTTTAAGTAGAGCTCAAATGCCTCTTGAAAAGTAGGATTACTTTTAGGAATCTCATTTTTAGCTTTATATTTACCTGTAGCAATCTCAGCCAGAAGTACTTGAGCTTGCTTTCTAGCTTCAGCTACTGAAAATTCATTTGTTTTACCAATAGTGATTCTGTATAACTTTCCTTCACTGCGCCTTTCCACAATAAAAACTTTACTTTTTGTCGTGGCCCGAACAGCAAAGCCAATTAGATCAGAATCTCGGTAAATCTTTTGACCAGACTCAGCCAAAGGGATAGCATCTACATTAGTTTTATTAAGCTTCATTTGCGGACCAAAACATGAGTTTTACACTCATATTTTAGGTCCAAAATAGGCAACAGTCTACACATAGTCTACACTGCTATTTTTGGCAAACATCTATAAGCAATTTACTATAATGTTTTCAATTGCTTATAGAAACTTATATTTCCAATACTTTAGAAGCGCCAGTTGTAGAATAAGTCGATTGCTCTTTCTAAAGACTGACTTGCTTCTAAATATAAACGGCGGTTCATTTGATAACGCAAGGTAAGCTTGTTAACTGGTGTAAATACACCGACACCATAACGAATAAATAAGTCAGGGGTAATATATCCAGTTAAACTTACCTGAGTATCATCCCCTGTACCTTGAGCATCTAATGCAAGTCCACTTAAACCAAAAGTACGGCCAATTTGATTCGTTAAAGCACGAGTACCACCCAAGCCCATACTAATACCGGCCGCAGCGATTGTATTGTTTACATCAGATTTAAAACCTTCTGAATTACTTAAACCGCTAGAACCTTCATTAATACGACCTGTTACTAATGCATTTAATGCTTCTTGTTCAGATAAGCCTGCATCGTTATAAACTTGAATGTTTGGTGATGATGCAGTGCCTGTAACACGAACGCCTACCATACTGCCCTGAACATTCTTATTCGCATCAATATCTAAAGTCGGGTTTGCCAACGGACCATTGAAACGGGCAATTGCACGGTTTAAATCTAAGCTTTGACCATAAGCTTCAATTTTCACTTTTTGGCTCACACCAATAGCACCCATTGCGCGCATTGCAGTTTCATAACCACGCTGAGTTAAGTTCAAGCGACCTACTAAAGGAATATTACTGTTAAAGCCTTGGAAGATAACCTGATTACCAATATTCACCGAAATATCTGCACGAATATCCCAAGGTTTTGCTGCACGTAAAATTGCAAGTGGATCTTGGCCTTGACGGACAATACGAACATCTGAAGATGTATTAATGACAGGTGCCGTTGTTTCAGGCATTGAAATACGTGCACGAGGGACATCTACAGACCCTTTCAAACTTAGACGTTTATCGAAAGGATACATATCGAGTGTCAAATTCGGATTTGCAATTGCGGTAATTAATGGTGCTTGGCGTACTAGTAGGTTATCACCTTTTAAGTTCAACTGTAGACGTGGTGAATCTTTCCAGTCGAAACTACCTTTAAGTAAACCTACCCCTTGTCCACTGTTAAATGCACCATCAATTGTTGCCATATCCTGACGAATAGACGAGTACACTTGTACGTTGGTTAAGTTCACTGGCAGGGAAATCATACTGATCGCCCCGTTTTTCAAACGCATTTCACCCGTAAACTGCGGTTGGGTTAATGTACCATTCACTTTACCTGCTAAGGCTAAGGTACCACTCATTGAACGTACATCTTGAATGAATGGTTTTAAAACTTTCAACTGCACATCATTAAAGGCCACCTCACCACGCATTGGCATAGAGGGTTGGTATGGGTTAATAATGACATTTGCATAGCCAGTACCAATATCAGGTGTTTTTACATCAACACGTAACAATAGACCATCTGAAATACTCTTCGCGATTACGCTCAGTTCATCATAAGTCAATGTCGTTGGTGGGTCTTGAGGGTCTTCTGCTGCTAGACCTAGCTCACCTTTTCGTGTCACTAAACGTGCATCAAGTTTAGGGTGTCCACCATTTACCCAAGAAGCTTTTGCATAACCATTGAGCTGCCCCGTCATTGCCAAACCTTCTGGCATAAACGCAGCAAAATCGCCTAAATCCAGATTTTGGGTAACAAATGAAATATTGCCCTGTGCTTTACTTACACGTACAGGTTGATCAAGACATAACTGACTGTTTCTACTTTGCCAACAATGTTGTCCCACATATAACTCAGAACGTGCTGATGAGAAAACAACAGGTGCATTTTGATTTTGTGCTAAACGAATTCGACGCGAATCAAAACTACCTTTTTGAATTTGGCCTAACCAATCATTATTCTGGTTAAAGCCGCCTGCTAACTGCACATAGAACTTAGAAACATTATTATTCGCCTGCACTTTTAATAAGTGCGCTTTTCGTGTTCCGGCCAAATTCACCTCAGCAGACTGGATTAGACGGCTACCACTACGTAAATTGTCTAATTTTGCTGTGAGTTGAGTTGGTGTTGTTTCGGAAGTAGGAAGTTCACCCTGTACACGCAGTTTTTTAATACTCACTAAATTAGTATAGGCAAAGTTATCAACTGCAATATTAGCTGTAGCTTTCAAACGTGGTTGAGATTGGACACTCAAATCTCCATAAGCACGACCACTTAAACCAGGATACAACTCATAAAGTGCAGGTGCATTGAGCTTAATTTTTAAATTCTGCGCATTACCAGTCGCTTGCAACTGGTTCTGTGCATACACTAAAAATAGATTATTCGCTTCAAATTGTTGAGGTAAAAAGCCCTTTTGGTTCGAATCCATAAGTACAGATAAGTTACCTTTACCTCTCACTGGCTTGTTATTCAAAAATCCTGCAAGATTCAATTGTTGAATATCTATACGCTTTAACTTATCAGACCAAATACCTTGTGTTTTTACATTTCCTGAAATTTCGCCTTTTACACTAGAAACAAAATATTGAGGTTTAAAACGCACAAGCGAACTATTGATATCCCAAGCAATACGATCTTTTAAATTTAATGATCCAGTCGCATAGATTTTTCCAGCAACACCATCATGTTGTAACTGGTTAATTCGTATAAATTCTGGAGTACCTGCAATAGAGAACTTTAATAATCCATTGGCCTGATTAAGTGCTTTTAAAGATCCATCATAATTAACGGCAAAACCTTTAAAACCGCCACCAGCTTTAACATCATTAAATAATAAAGCTGCTGTACTTTTTCCAGCTAGCGCAACAGTTTCTTGGTTTGCTTGAGCCAATTGGCCTTTTAAATCAATTTTTTCAAGTTGAATAATTTGTTGATTTGGCTTCGCAAAGCCATTTGCCTTGATTGATCCATTGAGTAGGTTAACCGGTGCAGCTGCATGAATACTTTGTGGATTAAAGTCTTTTGCATTTAATAACGCATTCCATGCCAGCTGACGTTTTTCAGTAGGCAATAAAACTTTGGCCTGACCTGAAAGGCTACCTTTTTGAGCCACAAAATTAAAACTAGGAATATTAAGAATATTATCTTTAACATTCAACGTTGCCAGATATTGTCCAGCTGGTAATAAAGTCTGTTCATGCTGATATACTTTTGTCGAGACTTTAATATCTTGCTGACCATCTCGCAAAGTCAGATCAACTTGACCACTATCACTGCTTAACCAACCTATATATGGCATAGCACGGTCTATTTTTGACCAAGCCACATTCATAAACATTGGCTGAGGTTTTTTATTCTTTTCAGGAGCTTGGTTTAATTTAAGTTTCCAAGACTCATAACGATCAAAGTCTACATTAGCTAATACTTCAGTGCCTTTTTCCAAAGAACCCGTTGAAGAAACGGCTGCATCTAAACTTGGTGGCAAGAAATCCTGAACGACTTGAGGAATCGCTTTATCTTTAGGATTAACATGATCTAAACGACCTTTTACATCCCAAGTGACATGATCTTTCCAGTTCACTAACCCTTTAAGGTTAATTGCACCTTTCATGACCTGACCATTAAAGTCAGTAATATTCAACTGGTGAACCAGATCGGTATTCATTAAGGCGTTGTATTGACCTTCAGGTAAATTCTCACCTTTTAAATCTGTATCAAGTGCTAAGTTCAGTTGTTTAACATCACCCTGAAACTTGATCACACCATTTTTAGCAAATAATTTTTGCTCGACCAGTAAAGGCAAGTGATAGTTTTTGAATAACAATGCACCTTGCATAGGTACTTCATGACGAACAGGATGTAAAACGACCCAACCTGTTAATAAGTCTGGTGTGGTGGTTGCTACACCAGCTTGCAAAGTGTCTAAACTTCCTCGGGCTGCTACTTTAATATTTTGGATGTTTAAACTTTTTAAAGAAGGAATTCTTAAATCTGCAGTCGCATTAAGTGGATATTTACCGCTAAAGTCCATATTTCCTGTTGCGTTATGAACAGAAAGATACCCCATATCCATACTTGAATTTTCAAACTTCAGCTTTGTCTCTGACCACAACGCATCATTTAGATGAACATCATTAAAATTTACAACAGAACCTGAATTTTTAATTTCTAAATGATCGACATCTGCCTGATCTACCCGCAGCACAAATGGCAATTTAATGGGTTTAAATCCAAATGGTTTATCTGATGGGGGAGCTTTATTAATAATGATTAAGTTACGTACATCTGCATTACTCAAATGCACTTCTTTTTCTAAGATTAAAGAACGCCACCCTAAGCGAACATCAGCTCTATCTAAAGTAACATCGACTTCTGCTAACTGAACAATAATATTTTTAAGGATAATTCCTTTAAGTAAATTACCCCCTTCATATTCATATTTAATGACTTGCTGCGCCTGTAAAACACGGTCTAATAAGAAACGGCTTCCACGGTCAGTCGACATCATAATAATGATAGAAGCAACAAGTAATAAAAGTATGATTAATATCGTCAGCAAGAAGCTGCGCAAAATGCGTCGCTTCTTAGGAGAGTCAGGTGCCGAAGTGGGCTGCTGTTCTACTTCCGCCATAAAATAAACCTAATAAATTTTATTTTTAAAGTTGTGGACCAATAAAGAAATGCAAACGAATCGGATGATTATCATCAGAAATACCTGAAGCCACATCTAAACGAATTGGTCCAATTGGTGACTTCCAACGAATACCGACACCAACACTATAAGCACTCGGATTACTAAAATTCTTATCGTAAGCATTACCAAAATCAGAAAAAACAGCTGCTCGCCATCCCTCTTTGAATTGATAGTTATATTCCAAAGAGCCAATAGCTAAAGCTTGTCCACCAATCTTATATCCATTTTCTTCTGGTGAAAGACTTTTATAATCGAAACCACGAATTGTCTGATCGCCACCAGTAAAGAATCTTAAATTATAGGGAACTTTATCAAATTCATCGGTAAAAATATAACTAAGATCAGATCGCCCCACAAACTGATGGTTATCGTTTTCACCTAAAGAATAAATAAATCTCCAACCCGCTGTTGCAATCGCCATATTAGCATCGGAAAGTAAACTACTACTTCCCAGTTCTATCTTATAGCTTTGTTTAAATGCTTTAGTTGGGTTTAAACGTGTATTACTTGAAGTTTTAGATGTTTCATAACCGAATAACAAGGCTTCTTGCTCTGATGCAGCAGCTTTAAAAGCATCTGGTAACTCAGAAATATCAACATCCCCTTTTTGAGTTAAACGGTCCAGACGGTAACGTACCCCAATCGTATGTTGCCAGTTTCCTAATGGCTTTTTAATAACTCGCTCACCACCCAATACGGCAGATTCAGTTAATAAACTCACATCAGGACCGATATTATCTCTAGTCTCGCGCTCATAACCACCCACAATATTAAAGTAATCATTTAATGGGTGCTTATAAGGAATACTATAACGGCCATCTATAGACTGACGAATTTGTGAAAGTTCAAAGTTGGCGTCAAATGAATGACCATATTCATTGACAATCGAGCGGCGATATTGACTACGTAAACGAGCTCCCGTGTCAGTACCGTAACCAACACCTGTTTCCAGACTATTTAGTTTGTCAGCATTTAAGGTCACAATCACCGGAATTCGTTTTTCTTCACGTGCTTGAGCTTGTAAACGGTCTTGTTCCGATTCTTGCTCTGCATGTTGTACTGCAGCAGTTTTTAAAGCAGCGGGCGCCGCAGCTAATTGTGCATTTTCAGTTCCGGCAAATTGTTTTTCGTCCACAACATTTTGAGTAACTTCTTTACTAGATGAAGCTAACTGTCGTGCTTTAGCAAGCTGTTGTTGCTCAGGAGAAAGCAATTTCGATTCATCAATAGTGACATTTTGCTGATCAACCAATGCTTGCAAATCTGGCGGTAATTCAAGTGGTTTTTCAATTGGGTCAGGCTTAATTGAATCGACCAAAGTGTAGTTAAAATAACGCGAGTTAGTCAGGTTATTGGCTAAAGCATTTACACGCCAGAATGTGTAGTCATCACCCTCTTGCCAAGGTGCCATACTTTCCAGAATTTTTAACTTGATTGGCAATGGTTTGGATGGATCGCTCATACGAAACTCAACCTTACCAAGCTTATAGCGCTCACCTGTTTCATACTTGAGATTAATACCTGCTTTGTTTTCAGGCTGGCTTACTTTCACATCATGTAAACGCCAGTACGCATCAAAATAACCGTTATTCGATGCAGCATCGACAATTCGGCTTTTGGTTGTTTCATACAGACCATGATTAAAAATATCACCTACATCTTGGTCTGGCACTAAACGAATAACCTGAAACTGTGGCTGTTTTGCACCAGCTCCACTAAATTCAATATTTTGTTCATTAATTCGTACAGGCTCGTTTGGAGTAACGTTAACACGAACACGGCTTGCACTTAATTTTTCAAAACGAAACTCAGCATTGTAATAACCCACAGCTTGGGCAGCTTGATTACTCAAGCTTCTTAATTGCGGCAATGCTGCATTAAAATCTTCAAATGATTCTTGAGTAAATGTAGATAATTTACCTTTGATATTTTTAGCAAGATCATCTGGAGCTCCACTAACCTCAGCAGTAATACGAGGTATTTGCTCCATCGGTATCACACGCGGTGGACGGATTTTATTTATTATTCGCTTAAAGAAACCTTTTTCTTCAGGTGGTTCTTCAGTGGCAGCTGTAAGCTCAGGTAAAGTTTTTCCTGTTTCATTGGCTTCGACTACAATCTTACTGTCCGATTGAATCTCATGCATAAGCTGATCAATATTTACAGGCGCCTGATTAATTTCATGTAATTCTGCTTGAGATGCATCATTGACCACCATTTCTGGATGTTTTTGCGTTCCATTCTGGAAGTTCTGAGCTTCAGTCTTTGCCTCTTCTGCTACCCGATAAATTTCATTTGCCATGTTCTGGTCAACAGGCATAACCGGTAAGTCTTCAAGGTTATCGAGCGTAATTGGCTTAAATTCTTCAATCTGATTTGGAAATTGTTCTTGTTGTTGCAATATAGCCAAGCTATCTTGTTGTTGCTGTGCTTGAGTTACTAGCGTAGCAATATCAGTAATCGGAACATCGTTTGGGTTATTTGTATTTGTTTGTTGTAATGATGAATCAGCTACCGTCTGGTTTGCGACTGGTGTTACAGTATCAGCCGAACTTTGAGCATAACAAGGATTAACACATAAACTTAACAATAGGCTGCTACAAATAAGTTTAGGTATACTCTGCATTTTCAAGATTAAATGCATAGAGTGAGAAAGAGTTGACTGTTTAAACTTAATTTTAGAAGGCATGGAAAACTCTAAACTTATTTTTTAATAAACGCACCAATATGAGGATAAAACTCACTCGAAACCATTGATTTTTCATTTAATCAAGCGTTAAAAATATCATACATGGTTTTCGATGCAAATTAACACTCCGTCACATTTTTTAATAAAACTCAATGAAGCTTGCACATGATGAAACAAGATGAATCCCTGATGACATCACGTCGGTTTGTACCGATGTTTTTTACACAGTTTTTTGGCGCATTAAATGACAATGTTTTTAAGCAAGCTTTATTGTTAGTCATTACGTATGGTTGGATTCAACAACAATCTGCCCCAGTAAGCACACTCAATAATTTAGCAGCATTATTGTTTATATTGCCATATTTCTTTTTCTCGGCAACAGCTGGGCAAATTGCTGATAAGTATGAACGTGCACAGCTTGTACGTGGTATAAAAACATTAGAAATCATCATTATGCTCATTGGTTCTGCTGGTTTTTTATTGGGGCATTTATGGTTGCTTCTTCTCGCTTTATTCTTAATGGGAACTCATTCCACATTTTTCGGACCTATTAAATATGCAATTTTGCCTGAGATTTTAAAACCGAATGAACTCATGTCGGGCAATGCCTTATTTCAATCAGGTACATCGATGGCGATCTTGTTTGGAATGATCTTAGGTGGTGCCGTAATTGCATCATCAGAAGGTAATTTACTGTGGATTAGTCTGACTGTCGTCGCTATTGCTTGTATAGGCTATGTGTTTAGTCGTTTCATTTTGCCTCAAAAAGTTGCTGCACCCGATTTAGATATTGACTGGAACTTTATTCGTACAAGCTTTCAAACCATTACATATGCCAAAAGCTTACCGCTAGTATTCACAATTTTGCTAGGTAACTCATGGTACTGGTTTTATGGCGCGACTTATTTAACGCAAATTCCGCAGTTGACTCAGCAAAATCTCCATGCATCAGAAAATGTGGTTAGTCTATTACTCACGTTCTTCTCAGTCGGAATTGGTGTCGGTTCATTACTTTGCCGCAAAATTGGTGGTTCAGAAATTAATATTAAAATGGTACCAATCGGTGCAATTGGCCTTACTGTTTTTGCGCTTTATCTTGCAGCCAGTCTAGCTTTTGTACCAGAAAGAACTGGCGCATTACTGACGTTAAAAGATATTTTCACTCAAGGCTGGGTTTACTACCACGTCATGATTGCTGTGACTTTATTGGGTATTAGCGGTGGTTTTTATATTGTTCCTTTATATGCCATGATGCAGGCTTATTCGCCACGCTCCCATCGTGCCCGTGTTGTTGCAGCGAATAACATTTTAAATGCTGTATTCATGGTTTCTTCTGCAATTTTCTCAATCTTAATATTAAGTGTTTTAAAAATTGATATTAAAATACTATTTATTATTACAGCTGTACTTAGTGCAATCTTTAGTATCTGGCTTCTTGCCCGACTAAAACCAATGCTTGCCACAGCACATCTTTCTTTGGAGGACTAATTTATGCGCCAATATACTGGAATTGATCAACTTATTAACTCCTTTGATCAGGCATTACGTAGTCTTGTTCCGGGTGCAACAGCAGCACAGCGCCAAAACCCAGCTGAAACGGCTGAAACACAACTTGGAGTAGAAGATGCTCGCCATGTTGCAGGCCTCATGCGTGTTAACCATAGTGGTGAAGTATGTGCTCAAGCGCTTTATCATGGACAAGCATTAACGGCGAAATTACCGAATGTACGCCGTGAAATGCAACAAGCAGCAATTGAAGAACAAGACCATTTAGCTTGGTGTGAAGACCGTTTAAAAGAGTTGAATAGCCATACAAGTTTATTGAACCCAATCTGGTACGGCCTTTCATATGGTATGGGCGCTCTTGCTGGTATTGCTGGTGATAAATATAGCTTAGGTTTTGTTGCTGAAACTGAACGTCAGGTAAGCATGCATTTGCAAGACCATTTAAACCAATTACCAGTTCAAGATGAGCGCTCTCGTAAAATTTTAGAGCAAATGAATGAAGATGAATTACATCATCGCCATACAGCGCTTGAAGCAGGTGGTGTTGAATTACCTTATGCAGTAAAAATCAGTATGACCGCCATTTCAAAGTTAATGACAAAAACGAGTTATTACCTTTAAAAAAACAAAGGATTGATCTCATTTAGATCAATCCTTTTTCAAATATTATTTTAAACCATGTTCATATTTGAAACGTTCAATATCTCGAATTGAGTTCCAATAGTTACGATTAATACGGTCACGATCAATTTGTAGTTCTCTTAAAAGCTTGCGATAACGTTCACGCTCTTCTGGCTTTAATTTTTCGTTATAAGCACTGTCCGAATACTGCTTAAACTTTTCATCATAACGGTCATATTCATTTTTTGCATTGTAGTAATCTGAGGCAGCTCGATAATAAGGTCTTAAACGATTACGCTGCTCGATTGGACATACATTAATATTCCCATTCCCTTCCAAAGCGTTATAAAAAATGTTTGATGGCTGGCAATAATACCCTAGACCTTCTTTATATCCACGTTCATATGACTTTTGATCTGGAACAATGTTGGCTTTTCCGCACGCTTTGTAATATTGATCTAAACGTGGTGAAGAACCTTTTGAACCATCTTTCTCACCCACTAATGACCAATTTGCAGTCTTACATTCTTCTACGCTCATTGCAGCACAACCCGAGAGGCTGATTGCCAAAATGGCTAAACCGATATTTTTCATATTAAGAGAACTCAAAAATAAAATTTAAAAAAACGCAAAAAATAAAACTCCAGTACATACACGATGTAAGTCCTGCTTTATTCGAGACTTATACATAAATGATTAACTGGATAAGCGTTTAAGTTTAAAGCAGTTTAACCATCTCACCAAATTTAAGGATCACAAATTCTAATTATGTTTAATTTTTAAAAGCGAAATCATGAACTATCAGATGGCTCTTATACGTTAATTTTACTTTGAAAATTTATTATCAAAATAAAACTCAAACCACTGATTATAAATATAAAAAATAAAAATTTTTTTATAAAACTCTCTTTAATCATTTTACTCTTTTTTTACGCGATTTACTTCAAAGGCTAAGGTAGGATTTTAGCTAAATAACCACCAAGGTTTTTTATAATGAGTACGCTTATTTACCCAAATTTAAACTTAAAAGATTCTCACTTTAAGGCATTTAAAATATCAGATGATATTATTCCACCGACACAAGATCACACTTTCAACGCAGAAATTTTTTTAAAAGAAGTCGATGAATATTTAAGTTTATATCCTCAGACTCAGCATATTGATATTTGTTTACATGACTTAAACGGGCATATTCGTGGCAAACGAATTGACGTTAAAAGCCTCAAAAATCTCTCTCATGGATGTTATTTTCCACTTTCTGTTTACGCCATGAGTCTGGATGGAAAAGTGATTGAAGAAACAGGCCTAGGAAAATATATTGGTGAACCAGATAGACTTTGCCTGCCCATTTTAGGCAGCTTGCAACCCAGTGCCTTATCCCCTGAATTAAATGCCCAGCTTTACCTATCCATGCAAGAAGAAGATGGTACAGACTGCCGTTATGAACCACGCAATATATTAAAAAAAATATTAAATCAGTTACACGATCATAATTATTTTCCTGTCATGGCTGCCGAGCTAGAGTTTTATCTTTTCTCACCTCAGTATCAGGCTGAAACATGTATAGAAAACCAATGCTTTGATATAGATGCACCAAATAACTATCAACAAGTCCTAGATGAGGTTGAAAAAGCCGCTCTACTACAATCTATTGAAATTACCGCGATTGTTGCAGAGTCATCTCCTGGACAATATGAACTAAATCTTCAACACAGCCATGACATTTTGAAGCTATGCGATCAAATTAATGCTTTAAAAAGAATTGTAAAGCAAGTCGCAAGAAAGCATGACTTAACTGCTTGTTTCATGGCGAAACCGAACTTAGCAAAAGCTGGAAGCGGCATGCATTTTCATATGAGTATGCTTAATCAATACCATGAAAATATATTTAGCTCAGAAGAAGAAAAAGATGAGCTTTCTACCAAATTACTCAGCGCGATTAGCGGACTCATTGAGTTAATGCCTGCATCTATGGCGATTTTAGCGCCTAATATTAATTCTTATAGACGCTTTAAAATTGGGCATCATGTGCCATTAGAAGCCAATTGGGATACCAATAACCGTAATGTCGCAATCCGTATTCCATGTTCAGATGTACAAAATCAACGTTTAGAATATCGAGTTGCTGGAGCTGACTGTAACCCCTATCTTGTTACAGCCACTATTCTAGCAGGTGTATCTTACGGCTTATCTCATAAGTTACCGCTGCCAAAACCTGCACATCTTTTGAAGTTTCAAGACGAGCACATTTTATTAGCCAACAATCAACAGGAAGCCTTAAAAATATTTAAAGGAAGTCTTATTTTAAAAGGATATTTAGGAACTGACTTTGTCGAGCATTGGTACACAGTTAAACAGGCTGAATATCAAAATATTTATAGTCAGATGACTGAAGCAGAACAACATTGGGATATATAAATAAAAAAAGCAAAAAAACTATAAACCACTTTGCAAACCCTTAGGGAGAAATACCCTAAGGGTTTTTTATATCTAAATTAATGATTTTTCTGCTTAGCTAAAAAACGTAACCCAACACCAGGCTCAGTAGCAATATAACGTGGCTGAATCGCGTTATCTCCCAGTTTGCTTCGCAACTTACCCACCAAAATACGCAAATAATGCGTATCTTCCTGATGAGTTGGCCCCCATAGTTCTTTTAAAAGCTGTGGCTGTGTTAAAAGTTGCCCTTGATAGCGCATTAATAGGGTCAAAAGTTGGAACTCTTTTCGAGTTAAAGTAATTAGCTGTTGCTCGACCCAAACCAAACGTTGCGTGACATCGACTTTAAGATAACCATCATCATAGACATGCGCTTCTTGCTGGATTGGTTGATTTCTTAAGATGACACGTATGCGCGCCAAAAGCTCTTGCACACTAAAAGGTTTGGTCATGTAATCATTTGCGCCAGCATCGAGCAGAGCAACTTTTTCATATTCATCAGCACGTACAGATAACACAATAACCGGCACATTCGACCAGCTACGTAATTCTTGGAGTACTTCTTTCCCGTCTAAATCGGGTAAACCCAGATCTAGAATAACCAAATCAGCACCTTGGGTCGCCAATGTTTCTAAGCCTTTGTAACCGGTCTCACAGAGCGTGGTTTTGTATTTTTGTGTTCTTAAGGCGATGTCTAAAAATTTACGGATTTGAGGCTCATCATCAATAATCACAATACGTGTTTCTACAGGTGATGTTTCTGAACTTATCATGACTTTACAACTTATTCTTTTACTGGATGAATGGGTAATCTGATTTGAATTAAAGTACCTTTATTTTGGCGCCCTGAAAATGCTTCTATTGTACCCATATGAGCACCAATAATTGCCTTAACAATTGTTAGCCCTAAACCTGTACCAAATTTTCCACGGTCTCCTCGTTCCATCGTATAAAACATATCAAAAATGCGATGTCTTTCGTCTTCAGGAATTCCCGCACCTCTATCTTCAATTTCAATTTTCACTTCATCTTCTGACGAAAATTGAGCACAAATCATGACAGGTTCATCTGGAGGTGAAAAGTTTGCGGCATTTTCTAAAACATTAAAAATGGCTTGTTCTACCAGCGCTGGGTGAACATACAAACTAATCGGTTGCTCAGGTAACTGAACGACCACTTGTGTATCTGGTTTATAACGCTTTAAACGGCGGGTTGCCGAACCAATTAACTCATCTACCCCAATCCAGTCTCTTTTTAAAGTTAGACCTTCGTGGCCTAAGCGGGTCATATCAAGTAAGTTTTGAATATAACGGTCTAAACGCTCACCTTCTAAATGAATTGTTTCAAGCAGATCTTGTTGGTCTTGTTCTGACATTTCAGCTTTAAAATTAGCAAGTGTGTCTGCTGCGCCAATAATAGAAGCAAGTGGCGAGCGTAAATCATGCGATACCGAAGATAATAAAGCAGAACGTAAGCGCTCTGTTTCACTGGTGACTTTTGCTTGTTCAAGTTCATTGACCAATTGGGTTCGAAGTGCTGCCTGTGCAATATATTCAATTACACTTTCCGTCAATTTCTTTTGCTCAAAATTTAGAGAAACCACTTCATCTTTAAAGTAAATTCCCACTATACCTAGGCTATTTTTCTGCTCTAAAAGAGGTAAAAACCACCAGTTTGATTGACTAAGAGTATCGGTAAAGCGCCCGCACGGTTGTTGATGTTTTAAACACCATTCTGCGGCTACTTTTTCTTTATCATTTAGCTCAATATCAGATGAAATGACTCTATCTTGAATAGAAATCCACACCTTAGTTTGCAGCTGGGTTTCTAAAGTCATACGTCCTGTTTGCATGACTTCTTCAAGGTTTACTGCACTAGAAAGCTTACGAGCCAAGTCTTGCATCACTGTGGTATAGGCATTGGCAGCTTTTAAAGACAAAACTTGCTGGCGTAACTGAGAAGCCAACCGCCCAGCAATTAAAGCTGCTGCAAAAAAAGCAACAACGGTAACCACCCCTTGGTGTGCTGAAATTTGAAACGTAAAACGTGGCGCAATAAAGAAAAAGTTATAAGCCAAGAAACAAATAAGAGCTGCCACTACTGCAGCGAGCATTCTAGTTTTGGTTGCTACAATTAAAACTGAAATAATAAAAATGACAGAAAAGTCTTCAATACCTAATAGAACTTCGGCAAAGTGAGCTATAAAAATACTTACACATGTAACCGCTAAAACAAAAACACTTTCTTTTAATGATAAAAATGATGGCTTTTCAAGTTGAGTTGTCTTTTTAGTGCCTTGTTCTGGATGCAAAATGGTTAAAGCAATCGAGTTTTCTTGATTTAATAATTGCTGAGCTAAATTTTTCTTAAATAACTTTAACCACCACGGTGAAATACTTTTGCCAATGACCAGATTGGAAATACCTCGGTCAACCGCGGCATCCATTAATACTGACGCAACTCGATGGCCATATAAGATTTCTGTTCGACCACCGAGTTGTCGAGCCAGCTCAAACGCCCGATCAATCTCAATATATTCTTTTTTATATGAATTTCCCGAACTCTGTCCAAAGTCTAAACTTTTAGCAACATTCACTACAGTCCATGTTGCCCCATAGCGTTCAGCTAATCGACAACCTGCCCGCACTAAATATTCAGAAGAATCTTGTCCATCTATCGCAATCATCAATTCATTTTGCAACGAGATAGACTTCAAACCCTTGGAGGTGTAACTCTGTTTTAAATCTAAATCGACATGCTCAGCAACGCATTGCATTGCCAGTTCACGTAAGGCAGTTAAGTTTGAAATGCTAAAAAAGCCTTGTAATGCCAGATTCGCTTGCTCTGGCACATAAACTTTTCCTTGATGGAGCCTTTCAATGAGTTCACTGACAGGTAAATCAATTAAACGAATATCTCGAATACGATCAAATACACGATCTGGCACAGTTTCATTTACTCGAATGCCTGTAATCTGATGCACCACATCGTTTAAGCTTTCTAAATGCTGAATATTAATGGTGGTAAATACATCAATACCTGCATCTAGCAATTCATTGACATCTTGCCATCGTCTTTCATGACGACTATTGGGTATATTGCGATGAGCCAACTCATCAACTAAAACGATTTCCGGATGCCGAAGCAGAATAGCATCCAAGTCCATTTCTTCTAATGTATGCCCCTGATATTGCATTTCCTTTCTAGCAATTTCAGGTAAGCCTTCCAAAATTTTTAGAGTTTCTATTCGTCCATGAGTTTCAACAATACCCACAACAACATCTGTGCCCTGTTGAAATAACTCTTTGGCGCGGGCAAGCATGGCATAGGTTTTTCCAACACCCGGTGCCGCACCTAAAAAGACCGTTAGTCGACCGGCTTGATATCTGTTGACATGATTTAATAAGGCCTCAGCCTGATTTTCGCGATTGCTTTGCACTTGATATCATCCGGTAAACTAACAACTTTATTTTTAAGTTAATGTGTAGATTGTAATTGATCTAAAGCAATATTGAGTTCTAATACATTAACACGAGCTTGCCCTAGTACACCAAACTGAACTGGTTCAATATGCTTTTGAAGTAACTCTTCTACAACTTTAGGGTTTAAATGACGCGCTTGAGCTACTCTGGCAACCTGTAACTGAGCTGCCTCAGGGCTAATATGCGGGTCGATACCACTACCCGATTTAGTCACCAAATCACTTGGAATAGGAGCATTACCTGTGTGGTCTTGTTTTTTCACCGCAAGAATCTGAGCATCAATTTGTTTTTGAAGCTCTGGATTGGTAAGGGCTAGGTTTGTGGCCCCCATAGACATTGGGTCATAAGCAACCGCTGAAGGACGTGGATGAAAATAAGCCTCTCCAACAAATGGCTGAGCGACTAATTTTGACCCTAGAACTTTATGGTTTATTTCAATCAAACTACCATTTGCTTGATTGTTAAATAACACCTGTCCCGCACCTGTAGCGATCGCACTATAAACAGCACCACAACCGATAAGGGTAAAAATTAGAAGTCCGAAAGATGCTCTTAAGGTCTGACCCAAATTTGCTTCTGAATTTTGTGCATAAGTTTTCATTTCAAACTCCAGATTACAAACCAAATAATTGAACAATCACTACATCAATCGCTTTGATGGCAATAAATGGTAGAACCACACCACCCACTCCATAAATCAACATATTTCGACGGAGTAACTGAGTTGCAGTTGAAGGTTTAAATTTCACGCCACGTAATGCGATTGGAATTAATAGCGGAATAATAATCGCGTTAAAAATTAATGCAGATAAAATTGCGCTGTTTGGACTTGCTAAGTGCATCACATTCAATACTTGCATTTGTGGAATCGCAGCAGCGAACAATGCAGGCAAAATTGCAAAGTATTTAGAGACGTCGTTTGCTAACGAAAAGGTTGTTAACGCACCACGGGTAATTAGCTGCTGTTTCCCAATCTCAACTACAGCAAGCAGTTTGGTTGGGTCGGAGTCTAAATCAACCATATTGCCAGCTTCTTTAGCAGCTTGTGTACCTGAGTTCATAGCCAAACCAATATCGGCTTGTGCCAATGCTGGCGCATCGTTGGTTCCGTCACCAACCATTGCAACTAAACGACCTTGTTGTTGTTCGGTGCGAATACAAGCCAATTTGTCTTCTGGTTTTGCTTCGGCAATATAGTCATCTACACCAGCTTCAGCAGCAATCGCGGCAGCAGTTAATGGGTTATCACCTGTAACCATGACAGTTTTAATACCCATTTCTCTTAAGCGTGCAAAACGTTCTTTAATACCGTGTTTAATCACATCGGAGAGTTCAATCACACCCAATACATGATGTTGATTAGCAACGACTAAAGGTGTTGCTCCTTTTTTGGCAACTTGTTCAACACGCGCTTTTAACTCTAGATCTTGAGAATAATCTTCATCTACAAATTTCAAGATTGCATCTAAAGCGCCTTTACGAATTTGCTCACCATTCGGTAAATTCACACCAGAAATTCGAGTCGAAGCACTAAAAGAGATAAATTCGGCTTGCTCAGGTTCTTGCTGTTTTAAACCCTGTTCTTTTGCTAACTTAACAATGGACTTGCCTTCTGGTGTCGGGTCAGCAAGTGAGCTTACCCAAGCAGCAGCTCTTAATTCAGATTCAGTCACAGAAGTTAAAGGATAAAATGAGGTTGCTTGACGGTCACCATAAGTAATGGTTCCTGTTTTATCGAGTAAAAGCACATCAATGTCACCTGCAACTTCTACTGCTTTACCTGATTTCGCCAAAACATTGGCTTTGAGCGCGCGGTTCATACCTGCAATACCAATCGCAGGTAACAAGCCACCAATGGTTGTTGGAATTAAGCAGACCAACAGCGCCACAAGCACGACCGGATCAAGTTCAATATGCAAATAATGAGCAATAAATGGTAGACTAATCACCACAATTAAAAATGTAAGTGTCATCACCATTAACAAGAAGCCAAGTGCAATCTCATTTGGTGTTTTTTGACGATTTGAACCTTCAACCAAAGCAATCATACGGTCTAAGAAACTTTGGCCAGATTCCGCGGTCACTTGCACAACAATACGATCTGTAAGAACTTTCGTCCCACCAATAACACCTGAACGGTCAGTTCCAGCTTCACGTAACACGGGAGCTGACTCACCTGTAACCGCCGATTCATTAATGGTGGCAAAGCCTTCTACAATTTCACCGTCGGCTGGAACAAGCTCACCTGCATGAACTTCAATATAATCATTTAAATGAAGTTCAGTGGCTGCAACTTGAGTTGCTTGGCGGTCTGTCAAAGAATTAAGTTTTCGAGCAGTCAAGTTTTCTCTTGCTGCACGCAATGAAGATGCCTGTCCACGACCTCTAGCCTCTGCAACCGCTTCAGCATAGTTAGCAAATAAAATCGTAATAAACAAAATTGCTGTAACGACCAAACCAAACACCAGTGTGGCATATCCCATTAAGGTACTTAGAGCAGTGATTACTGTTCCAAGCCATACAATTGCCATGACTGGATTTTTAATTGCATGCTGTGGTAGCAATTTTACAAAAGCATTTTTCCAAACTTCAAAACTTGGTACTGCCACAGTCGTTTTATGGCTATTTACATGAGTTTGTGTATTCATTTTCACTCGCCTCCTTAGCCTTTAACCAACAAAAGTTGATCGGCAATTGGCCCAAGGACAAGAACTGGCATAAATTGTAATAAGGTAAGCAATACAACAATCGTAATCAGCGTTAAGGCAAAGGTTGGAGTTTCAACCTGAAGACTACCTGTTGTTTCGGGTGCTTTTCTTTTTGCTGCTAAACGTGTCGCAATCATTAATGGCAAAATTAAGGTCGGGAAGCGTCCTAAAAGAAGAGCAAGACTACATGTGACATTCCACCATACCGTATTGTCTCCAAGGCCTTCAAAACCTGAACCATTGTTTGCAAAAGCAGAAACATATTCATAAAACACTTGGCTAATACCGTGTGGTCCAGGGTTTGTGATACCTGATAATCCCGGAATACTAAGACTCAAGGCTGTAAAAGCCAGAATAATAAGAGGCTGAATTAAGATAATAATCGCAAGTAACTTGATCTCTGCTGCTTCAATTTTGCGTCCAAACAATTCAGGTGTACGACCTGTCATTAAGCCTGCAATAAATACTGCAAGTAACAGATAAATCATAAACTGTTGCAGACCACAGCCCACACCACCCCAAATAGCATTAATCAACATGTTAATGAGTTCAACCAGCCCAGTAAGTGGCGCAGAAGAATCGTGCATCATATTGACCGAACCATTATTCACTTGTGTAGTAAACGCAGCCCATACTGCCGATGCTGCGGGTCCAAATCGTTGTTCTTTACCCTCCATTACGGCAAGTTGAGATGCTGTCGATGACATACTCTCAGACCAGACAGCAGCTGCACCTGAAATAATCGACATTAGAAGCATGCTACCAAACACAAAGTAGGCAAATTTTTTACGTCGAGTAAAATGTCCCACCATAAAAACGACTGTAATTGGAATGAGTAGAATCGCAATCATTTCTAATAAATTAGATAGCGGCGTTGGATTTTCTAAAGGTACAGAACTATTTGGACCATACCAGCCACCACCGTTACTACCCAATTGCTTAACAGCAACCATGGGTGCAACTGGACCTAATGGAATTTTTTGGGTTTGTACGGTATTTGCTTTATCAATAAGCTGTACTTCCGGCCCACCCTGAAAAGTTGCTGGTACGCCTTGGCTGTTAAGCAATAACGACCAGACAAAACAAAGAGGAAGCAAGAAACGGACTGTAGGGCGAATTACATCTGCCCAATAATTACCAATTAAAATTTGGTCTGGCTGCTCGGCAACATCGGCTGCAATATGGCTTGGGCGCTGATAAAAGAAAGCTCTTAAGGTCGCTACAACTAAAGCCAGCCCCATCATTGGTGTGATGACTTGCAAACCTACAATACCTGTCATTTGCGACAAATAAGATAATTGAGCTTGACCAGAATAATGCTGTTGGTTGGTGTTTGTTAAAAATGAAATAACCGTGTGTAATGCTAAATCCCAACTCATATTTGGTGCATGATTTGGGTTTAATGGTAGCCATGCTTGCGTCATAAAAATAGCAAAAACGGCTATAGCTAGAAAAACACAGCTAACAACAAATGCTAAAGAATATTGTTTCCAGTTCATTTGTTGTTGTGGAGATATGCCTAACAAGCGATATACAGGATTTTCAATCCAACGAAATAATCCATCGCCAACCATCGGCTGATTTGTCATCACTTTGGATAGATATTTGCTGAGGCACCATGCTAAAAAAATAGCAATAAATAAAACAAGGATAAGTTCTAACATGGCTATTCTCCTCTATACCCCTTGGCTTGATTTGCCAAATTGGAAATAAGGAGAGATGAAGAGATATCATTTGTTTTTAGTCCGCATAAGGCTATGCCAGACTGATGCAAGATGCGCATTTGAGAATTTATAAGCATCTTTATTGTCCTGAAGTAACACTAATTTAGTGGATTTCAGTATGGATAAAATGCTCGTAAATTCTCTATTGAGGAACTCAAAGGCCGCGTAAATTTTGCGTAAAATCTAGTTTGAAAGCTTTTAAACTTTAAAATTGACGACCGGATAAAGTGGACTATCAACCTTTAAACTTTCACAATGCCAAAGCTCATATAAAGGGATTTTGACATCGAGTGCTAAAGGTAGTTTTTTAGAATTAAATTGCATATGGTCGAGATCACTTCCCCATGCAATCAAATCTACATCTAAAGAAATATGATGTGAAGGACGAACACGTCCAGAATCTGACTCAAGTTTTTTGAGAAAAGATTCAATTTGTTCACAGGCTAAAGTGCTTCTTAATAGACATGCTGAATTCCAGTAATCATCTCCAATACCATCTCGGCATGGAATTTGATAAACAGATGAAAACTGCACTTTCCCCAAAGTTGCTAATTGCATATAAGCAAAAGTAAAGTGTTGATCTGCGTCTAAATTACTCGCTAGGGCGAGCGCAAAAATTGTTTCTGGTGCGTTCAAGACGAATTCCTACAGCGTTTGCTTCTGCAATGATGGCTGGCTTACGGATGGTTATGGTAATTTTTTCAATTGTTGGAAAGGTTTCAAATAAACATTGCAAAACCAGATGAGCTGCGTGCTCGATTAACTCAGGTTTAGCTTGCTGAATGGTTTGAGCCGATAACTCACAAATCTGCGCATAGTTGAGTGTATCCTCAAGCTTGTCAGACTCCGCAGCTCGGCTCAAATCATTATGGATGGTTAAATCCAACATTAAAGGTTGAATGATTTGTCTTTCCCAGCTGAAACAGCCAATCACTGTCTCAACCTTCAAGCCTTCAATAATAATGGCATCCATAAATTTAAACTGACCTTAGTGCTTTAACAACGAAGCAGGTTCCATATTTTGAACCATTTTCAAACGTTGGTCTGCATAAATATCAGTATATGGTGCGAGTACGCGCATAAAACGATCGAAATAAAGCATTTGCTTAAATAATAAGGCAAAATCTCGAGGGAATTTAATACCGTGGCGCTCACCAACCCCTACCATATCCATCATGATGTCATTTAAATCGGCTGGATTGGTAGACAGAATTTGCTGTGGATCGGCCATTAATACGCCATTAAATAAGCGCTCCAAATCTTGTGCCAATACATCAACATCGACCTTGTTATGGGTCATGCCCATCTTCAGCATATTTTCAGCCATTGCCTGATAATCAGTCTTTTGCAACGCATCCATAAACGCAATACATGCTGTCCAGACTTCTGGTTTTAACTGACCCACAATACCGAAATCGATAAAACCAATTCGGCCATCTTCGAGCAGCATTAGATTTCCAGCATGTAAGTCCGCATGGAAACTCTTACAGAGCATAAGACTACCAAACCATGTATTCATGGCAGTAATCAGCACTTGTGATGGGTCTTTAGCATATTGTTTTACCACACTAAAATCTGTCAAAGACACACCGTATAAACGCTGCATGGTCAAAACACGGCGTGTAGAAAACTGATGATAAACCTTAGGTGCTGTCGCAGCGTGGTTTTGAGAAATATTTAAATATTCTATAAAGTCATCTAAGTTTTGGGCTTCTTCAATAAAGTCGACTTCACGCACCATACGGGTTTTAATTTCATCGACAATGTCAGAAAGAGCAGCAAACTTGATTTTAGGTACTGCACGCTCAAGTAGTTTGGCTGCCCAATGCACTACATTTAGGTCAGTGTATAAAATAGTTTCAACACCAGGTTTTTGTACTTTAATAACGACATCTTCGCCGGTCATCAGTTTAGCCGCATGTACCTGAGCAATTGAAGCAGAAGCTAAAGGTTTTTCATCGATGTAGCTAAAAATTTGGCTTAAATCGCGTCCTTCAAACTCAGAGGCAAGTACGCCTTGAATATAGCTAAATGGCAAAGTTGGAGTCTGATCTAAACAACCTTGAAATTCTTCTACATATTCACGCGGAAATAGCGATGGTGTACTCGCGATAAACTGACCAAGCTTAATATATGTTGAGCCAAGCGACTCAAAAGTCTCACGCATGAGTTTGGCATTACTTGGCTTATCAGTTGCGTACTTAATACCAGCTTTAGCAGCAACCACTGCGGTTTCACCGATACGGGCAACTGAGCGCAATCCATCAAATAAAATATTTTTTTTCATATTTCTTTAGAACCAGAATATTCGTCTCAAGTGTAGCAAATTTTGATTTATTTGCTGATTAGCTTGCCTGACAAAGTGAACAATTTATATCTTTATCAAAATTAACAATACGTTGTGTCATATTTAATCCATCCCAAAGTAACAGTTTCTGTTTCAAAGGAGTGCGATTAAGCCCTAAATAAAGCAAAGTGTGATGTGCTTGTAATGACGCTATCATTACAGGAGTCGTTGCAAGCACTCCCGACTCAGCGCAACGCAGACCTTCATTGTCATGCTGTTCTTTTGGAAATAAACATTCATAACAAGCTGAATCACCTTCTACCATAAACATTTGCGCCTGAAAGCCAATTGCGGAGGCACTAATTAATGCGACCTGATGTTTCTTACAAGCACTATTTACTAAATAGCGAGTTGTAAAGTTATCACAGCCATCCAGTACCACATCTTGGTGTTCAACAAGTCTATCAATGTTATGTTCGTCTAAACGTTCGTTGTAGTATTCAACACAGATATAAGGGTTAATTTTCTGTAACCGTTTTGCCAGAACTTCAGCTTTATAACGATCAATATCTTCATGACCAAATGCAATTTGACGCTGTAAATTACTTATCTCAATGGTATCTGCATCAATGAGTGTAATTTTTCCAACTCCTGCTCGTGCGAGTAGCTCTGCACTGCTACAACCTATGCCACCAGCGCCGACAATCAGTACATTGGCAAGTTTGAGTTTTTCCTGAGCTTCAATATCCCATCCATCAAGTAAAATCTGACGGCTATAGAGATGCATTTCTTCATCACTTAACTCTACAAAATCGATATCTTGAAGCTCGGTCACACGTTAATCCTTTCACTTAGAAGCCAAATGATTTTATGACTAAGTCAATCATTATGAAAGCTATAAAATAGAAACAGTTTTTTATTCGGTTACTGCACTATTGTTCACATTACTTCTTTCACACTTTCTGCAACAATAGAACGAACTAGTTTCTTTGTTACTTAGGCTAAATATGTCTCAATCATATATTGCACCAGTAGAGTTAGAAAAAGCTTATCGTTTATTAAATCATGGTCCAACTGTGCTGGTTTCTGCACAACATGGTGACGACCGCAATGTAATGGCTGCTGCATGGGCATGTGTCTTAGAGTTCAAGCCTGCCAAAGTGACCGTCGTTTTAGATAAAAGCACTAAAACCCGACAGCTTGTCGAGCAAAGTGGCTATTTCACACTACAAGTTCCTTGCTATGCACAGCTCAATATGACCAAGCAACTTGGCACCATTAGTAAGTTGGATAACCCACAAAAACTTGAGCACTGCGGTGTTGAACTGTTTTATCAAGAAGGCCTGAGTAGCCCACTTGTATCAGGTTGTATCGCATGGCTGGTTTGTAAACTTATTCCTGAACCGCACAATCAGTCAGCTCATGATTTATTTATTGGCTCTGTTGTAGGTGCATGGGCAGATAGTCGCGTTTTTAGAGATGGGCACTGGTATTTTCAAGATGCGCCAAAAGAACTTCGAAGCCTGCATTATATTGCAGGTGGAACGTTTTACTTAATTGGTGAAGAAGTGAAAGCTGATCTTTAAGATAAAAATAAAGGGAAATATTTAAATATTTCCCTTTATTCAATTTAGCTTGCATAGGCTTGCTGCATTTTTGCAATTTCTTGCTGCTTCAACAGTCCTCTTTGAATTTTCCCGCTCGTGGTTTTCGGTAGACTATCCACAAACTCAATTTCTTTTGGATACGCATGACGAGATAAACGGTTACGAACATATTGCTGTAACTTATCTTTTAATGTTTCACACGCTTGATAAGCAGGCTTAAGTACCACAAAAGCTTTTACTATTTCGGTTCGTTCCGGATCTGGCTTACCAATTACGGCTGACTCTAATACCGCCTCACATTCTAACAAAGTACTTTCAACATCGAATGGTCCAACTCGATAGCCTGATGTTGTAATGACGTCGTCAGCACGCCCCACAAAATCAATGCCGCCATGTTCATTTAAAGTGACCGTGTCACCTGTTAAATAATACTTACCAACAAATGATTTGCGATTATTGCCAGCATAGCCTTTAAACCACATTAATGGCGATTGCTCCGAGTCCATCGCTAAGATACCCACACCACCTGTTGGTAATTCTTGATAATTTTGGTCTAACACCGCAAAACGATGCCCAGGAATTGCAAAACCAGCTGAACCTACTTTTAATGGGTGCTCAAGCGCATGGTGGTTCGCAATCACCATGCCGAGTTCAGTTTGTCCATATTGATCAAAAATATTGACCTCTAAATCCTGTTTAAACCAGTTCACAACCTCAGGAGTTAATGGCTCACCTGCACTACTCACTACGCGTAAATGTTGTTTAATTGAAGGGTCAAATTTTTCCTTAAACCCAAAGAACATTCGAAATGCTGTTGGCGATCCTGTTAAATTACTTACTTTATACTTTTTAATTAACTCAATTGCCTGATCTACATTAAACGAACGCTCATCCATAATAATGCTATGCCCCAAGCTTAAAGGGCCTGTAATGCCATAATACAAACCATACGCCCAGCCCGGATCTGCCAGATTCCAGAACATATCCTCTTCACGCAAATCGACAGCATGAGTCATATAACCTTTAAATGCCAAAATTGCTTTTAGTGGAACGGGTACAGACTTAGCAAGTCCAGTTGTGCCTGAGGTGAACATCATTAAAAAGTCATCGTCAAAGCTACGACTAATTGGTTCACATTGCTCAGAATAGCGTTGTAAGGATTGCCAAAAATCGAAGTCATGTTCAGATAAAAGACCTGTTTGATGAACAGTTACAATAACCGGAACATTTAAAGTATTCAGTTTAGGGCGCTGTTCATCATTGGTCACAATCAATTTAGTTTGAGCAATCGTAATACGGTGATCAATAGATTTTGCTTCAAAGGCAGTAAATAAAGGCTGATAAATAGCCCCAATGCGCCACGCTGCCAAAATTGTAATTAATAACTCAGGTGTTCTCGGTAGAAGTCCTGCAATACAATCTCCAGCTTGAATTCCTTGTGCTTTAAAGAAGTTAGCAAATTTTCCAGAAAGCTCAGCAAGTTGTTCGAACGTATAGTGCTCTGCCTGTCCGTTTTTTCCTTCCCAAATAAGCGCTGTTTTATTTTTTCCTACATAACGCTCACAGCACTCAACATAAGCATTTATCGCTTGGGGGTGCCCAATAAGTTGCTCTTCAATGAGTTTTGCAAGATCAAATTGCTGATAAGCTTCTGCCAAAGTTTTCATGATGCTCACCTTCATTCCGTTTGATGATTGATTTTGTGTAAGATCACAAAATCTGTCCTGACTGTTATTGTTTTAGCTAAAGCTCGAAGAATATTTCTTCAACTTTTCCATCTATTTCAAACAAAACTAATAGCAAAAATGCATCATTTCAATTGCAAGAAACCGCACATGGCATGCGGCTTCTTGCAGTTTTAAGTTTAAAAACTCAATACTTTATGATCTAAACTTGAGCCACTTCACGGGCAATCACTAAACGTTGAATGTCTGAAGCACCTTCATAAATCTGACTTACACGGACATCCCGATAAATTCTCTCAACAGGAAAATCACTAACGTATCCATAACCTCCATGAATCTGGATTGCATCCGAACATACTCGCTCAGCCATGGTGGATGCAAAGAGTTTCGCCATTGAGGCCTCTTTTAAACAAGGTAGTCCCGCATCTTTTAAAGTTGCAGCATGTAAAACTAACTGATGTGCAGCTTCAATCTGAGTTGCCATATCAGCTAAGCGAAAACCAACCGCCTGATGCTGAACCAGCTCTACACCAAAGGCCTTACGTTCATTTGCGTATTGGACAGCAGCATCAAAAGCCGCTCTTGCCATACCAACAGATTGAGCAGCAATACCAATACGTCCAGCTGCTAAATTAGATAACGCAATTTTATAACCTTCACCTTCTTGTCCAACCAAATTTTCTAAAGGAATTCGGCAGTCCTCTAACGTTATGGTCGCTGTGTCCGAAGCATGTTGACCCATTTTGTCTTCAATTCGAGTCACCAAGTAGCCTTGTGTATTGGTCGGTACAAGAAAGCATGAAATGCCTTTTTTGCCAGCTTGTTTATCTGTAACCGCAAATACCAAAGCCACTTGAGCATTTTTACCACTGGTAATGAATTGCTTTACGCCATTGAGTACCCAATGGTCGCCATCTCGCTCGGCTTTACATAAAATCGCGCTCGCATCGGAACCAACATGTGGTTCAGTTAAACAAAAGCACCCTAGCCATTCGCCAGAAGCAAATTTTGGCAAATAGGTTTGTTTTTGCTGCTCTGAACCGTATGCCAGTGTAATACCGCAAATCAAAGAGTTTTGTACGCTGACGATTGTCGAAATAGCACCATCACCTGCAGCAATTTCCTCAATTGCAAGCACCAAAGATACATAATCCATTCCGGCACCGCCCCACTCATCGGGCACAGTCATTCCCATAGCGCCTAGTGCACCTAAATCTTTTAACTCCTGAGCCGGAAATTCATGGGTCTTATCGCGATGTGCAGCTGTTGGTTTTAACTGATTTTGCGCATAGTTACGCATCATCTCCTGAACCATGCTTTGTTCAGCATTTAGAATCATTTCAACATCCTTATTTTATTATTTTGCTGCCATGCGAATTGCACCATCTAGACGGATAACTTCACCATTTAAATAGGAATTTTCAGCAATATGGGCAACCAAATGAGCAAACTCTTCTGGTTTTCCTAAACGAGATGGGTACGGAACCATTTGCCCCAAAGCATCTTGTACATTTTGTGGCATACCCTTAAGCATTGGAGTTTCCATAATTCCCGGTGCAATGGTCATAATACGAATGGCATGTCGTGCTAGCTCACGAGCGATCGGTAAAGTCATCGCAACAATAGCGCCTTTTGATGCAGAATAAGCTGCCTGTCCAATTTGACCGTCAAATGCTGCAACAGAAGCAGTGTTAACAATGACGCCACGATCCTCTTCACCTTCTTCAACCGTGTTTTTACTCATTGCATTTGCTGCAAAACGCAGCATGTTAAATGTACCTGTGACATTAATATTTAAAGTTTTTGCAAATAACCCCAAGTCATGAACGCCCTCACGGCCAACTACTTTTGCAGAAGGGCCAATACCGGCACAATTAACCAAACCATGCAAATGACCATGTTTAACCAACACATCTTTAAAGAACTGTTCAGTAGCTGCTTCATCGGTTACATCAAGTTTTACAAAGTCAGCTTTTGGCCCTAACTGTTTCGCCTGCTGCTCACCTGCTTCTACATTCATGTCTACTAATGTGACTGAGGCACCCTGCTTTACCAAATACTCAGCAGTTGCAGCCCCTAAACCAGAGCCACCACCTGTAATCACAAAATGTTTTCCTTGAATTTTCATTATGTAACGTCCTATAGAAATGTTCTTTAAGCTTAGTAGTGAGAGTAAAAGTTGTTTTTTTCCGATACAATTTCAAAAAACCTCAAAATGCTTGCAGCTTTTGATCAATCCAAATTTTGAATATGAAATATTTCACTTGAAATACCTAAAAAAATGAGTCTTTGACATGGTTGTCCAATCTTCTTTAAGTAAAGGAACAATTTCGATTGCACTGGTACATGAAGCATTAAGTGCGGCTTATGCCAAAGGGCTCAATACTCAAATTATTTTGAATAAAGCTGGCATTCCTGCTGAATTACTTATGACACCTAAAGCGCGTGTTCCGGTAGCAACGTATGCACAATTATGGATAGAACTTGCCAATGCCATGAACGATGAGTTTTTTGGTATGGATAGCCACCCTATGCGTCGTGGTAGCTATAAATTACTTACAAAACTCGTCAGTACGGCTGAAACTTTAGAAAAGGCTCTCTATGATATTTTGAAGTTTTTTAACTTTGTTTTAGATGATATGCGTGGAGAGTTAATTCGAGAACAAGAAAAAGCTTATTTGGTGATTCATGATCAAGAACAGCCCAAACGTATGTTTACCTATGCAACCTTTTTAATGTTGGTACATGGGCTTATGTGTTGGTTAGTAGATCAGCGAATTAGCTTAAACAGTATTGCGGTACGTTGTCCAAAACCGAACGATATTCAAGATTATCTAGTCCGTTTTTGTGAAGATATACAATTTAATGCCGAGATAAATCAGGTTGAGTTTGATGCCCACTACTTAGATATTAAAATTAAAAAAGACAAAAAAGCGCTTTATGATTTTTTAGAACAAACTCCACAAAATCTTTTGGTTCGTTTTAAAAATGAAAATGCTTTGAGTGTTCTTATTCGTCGTCATTTATTAAAGCTTCACCCAGCCCAATGGCCCGAACTCAAAGATGTAGCACAACAACTCAATATTTCAGAAGCCACTGTTCAACGCCGCCTCAAACATGAAGGGGTGAGTTATCAGCAAATTAAAAATGAAATTCGCTGTGATATTGCGATTGAACGCTTAAGCAAAAGCAATGATTCAATACAAGATATTAGTGAAGACTTAAATTTCCACGACCCAAGTGCTTTTCACCGTGCTTTTAAAAAATGGACAGGTGTTAGCCCAGGTGCATACCGAGATAATTTAACTACGCACAAGCAGTAGCATATGTATCCAACGAAGCTTTAAGTCTAAACACTTAAGCTTATGATATTTATGTCTTTTAAATTGAATATTTCATATAACGCATTATTTAAAAATTAATAATGCCTATAAAACATTAACTTATAATTTTATCTAAACTTTTATCTTTCAAACTGATTTACAAATCAAAATAACTAAGTTTGTAAGCCACTAAACACATGAAAGGATGATTTATTATTTTAGTTCGGTTTTATTTTTATCATGTCTTTAAAATCAAAATTTTCTATACCAAAGACTTTGTTGGCATCAACATTGGGGTTTGTATTTGCTTCATCTGCTTTTGCAGCAATTCCGACTACGCTTAAACTTGATTATGCTTACTATGCACCAACCAGTTTAGTCGTTAAAGATCAAAAACTTCTCGAAAAAGCACTGCCAAATACCCAAATTAAATGGGTTTTTAGTCAAGGTAGTAACCGCTCATTAGAATATCTCAACAGTAACAGCATCGATTTTGCTTCTACCGCTGGATTAGCAGCTGTATTAAGTCGAGCGAATGGTAGTCCAATTAAAACGGTTTATGTACAAAGCCAACCGGAATGGACCGCCCTTGTTGTCGCAAAAAATTCACCAATTAAAAGCCTAAAAGATTTAAAAGGTAAAAAAATTGCGGCTACCAAAGGAACCGATCCATTCTTATTTACACTACAAGCGCTAGACACTGTAGGCTTGAGTAAACGCGATGTACAGCTGGTTCATTTACAGCACCCCGATGGAAAAACTGCATTAGAACGCGGTCAAGTAGATGCTTGGGCTGGACTTGATCCTTTAATGGCTTCAGCTCAAATTCAATCGGGCGCGAAATTACTTTATCGTAATGTAGCATTTAATAGTTATAGCGTACTGAGTGTTAAAGAAGACTTTGCAAAGCAAAGCCCTGAAGCGGTTGAAGCCGTTATTAAAGCCTACGAACAAGCCCGAAAATGGGCAAAAGCCAATCCAGATAAAGTGGCAGCACTTTTAGCTCAAGAATCAAAACTCCCTCTCCCTGTGGCTAAGCTACAACTGAATCGAACCAACTTTGATCAAAGCATTCCATCAGCAACTCAAGCACAAGCGCTAAAACGTTCTGGGAAAATTTTGACAGAAGAAGACTTGGTTAGAAAAGGTACTAACGTCAATCAAGTGGTTGATCAGTTGTTAGATCCTCGCTTTGCTCAAAAAGTCGTGAAATAGTATATGAGTGATTCACTTAACAAAGCTGAGCTAAATCATTTCTTAGCTCAGCAGGCTTTAAAATCTCAGAAAAAGCATCTAAACAACAAATTCACACGGTGGTTTAAAGCGCTACTCATTCCACTTATTTTTTTAGCGGCTTGCGAGTTTTTAGTCAGAAATGGCTATATCGATGCTTATCTACTGCCTGCACCGTCTAGTTTATGGCAATCTTTTTTAGATTTAGCTCATAGCGACCTATTTGCCCATATTTATATTAGTACATGGCGCGTTCTATTGGGTTTTATTATAGGAAGTGGTTTAGGTTTAATTTTTGCGATTTGGGTGGGATTAAGTAGAGAAGCAGAAGCTTATTTAGAACCAACTTTTTCAGCAATTAAATCAATTCCAAGTCTTGCGTGGATTCCATTGTTATTACTTTGGTTAGGAATTGACGAAGGCTCGAAAATTACGCTTATTGCCATCGGAGCATTTTTTCCAACCTATACCAATACAGTTGCAGCAATTCATAATGTAGATAGAAAGCTCATTGAAGTTGGAAAAGTTTATCGGCTTAATGCTTTTCAGCGGATTATATCTATTATTTTACCAGCAGCCTCTCCGGGCATTTTAACCGGTTTACGCAACAGCTTAAGCTTATCTTGGATGTTTATGATTGCAGCTGAACTGATTGCAGCTACTCAAGGGATTGGCTATTTACTCAGTGATGGCCGAGAAACCTCTCGCCCAGATATTGTTATCATTGCAATTATTTTATTAGCCCTATTGGGTAAAGTAACCGATACCTTAATGAAACTTATTGAAAACTGGTTATTACGTTGGCGGGATACACTTCAAAAGTAATTTTAAATCCAGCATGCCAAAGTGACTCGATCATTTTGGCCATAGTCTTGAATGGTTTTAATCTGACTAAAACCATGCTCAGCAAATATATTTCGAACAGCTTGCCCCTGATCATACCCATGCTCTAGTGCAATCCAGCCTTGTGGTTTTAACCAGTTTTTCCCTTGAGCAATAATAATTTCAATATCAGCCAGTCCCTGATGATCTGCAACCAATGCACGGCGTGGTTCTGTTGCCAAAGCTTGCATGTGTTCATCTTCAGGGTCGATATACGGCGGATTAGAAACAATTAAATCAAATTTTTGTGGCTCTAGTGCTTCAAACCACGCGCCGCAAGCGAATTTTACACGTTGCAAATTATGAGCTAGTGCATTTTCTTTTGCGACTTCTAAAGTAGGTGCATAAATATCAGTTGCTGTGACGAACCAATCCGGACGTTCACTCGCTAACGCAAGCGCAATTGCACCTGTCCCCGTTCCTAAATCAACAATGTTTGCTTTCTTTGGCAAATTTAGATTTAAAACAGTTTCAACTAAAACCTCAGTATCTGGTCGCGGCACTAAAGTATCTGACGTTACTTTTAAATCGAGCGTCCAAAATGGTTGCGAACCCGTTACATAAGCTAAAGGTTCACCTTTTTGGATACGTTCAAGACCAGCCAAATAATCTTGTTCTTGTTGGGCTGTTAACTCTTGCTCAAGTCTAAACTTTAATTCAAGCGAATTGATTTTTAGAAAATGCTCAAGCAACCAAGCATTTTCTTGTCGTTCATAACTATCAGGCTCACCACGAATTGCAAGCGCTTGAGCAATATTCATTAGCCGCCATTTTCCTGTGCAAGCATCGCAAGCTGATCTGCCTGATATTCACGATGTAAACTATCGAGTAGTTCAGTTAAATCACCTTCCATAATGGCATCTAACTTATATAAAGTTAGGTTAATACGGTGATCCGTCATACGACCTTGTGGGTAGTTATACGTACGGATACGTTCAGAACGGTCACCAGAACCCACTAAATCACGACGCATCTCAGAAGTTGCTGCATCGGCTGCTGCACGTTTCGCATTTTCTAAACGTGATACTAACAAGGCCATCGCTTTAGCTTTGTTTTTATGCTGTGAACGTTCTTCTTGACACTCAACGACTGTACCCGTTGGAATGTGAGTAATACGCACTGCCGAATCAGTTTTGTTAATGTGCTGACCACCGGCACCTGACGCACGGTAAGTATCAATACGCAAATCTGCTGGGTTAATTTCAACGTTAGTATCAACATCAATTTCAGGCAAGATCGCAACCGTACAAGCTGAAGTATGTACACGACCTTGTGATTCAGTGGCTGGTACACGTTGTACACGGTGAGCACCACTTTCAAACTTCAAGCGGCCATACACACCATCACCATCTACACGGCAAATAACTTCTTTAAAGCCACCATGTTCGCCTTCATTTTCAGAAAGAACTTCAATACGCCAGCCTTGTGTCTCGGCATATTTGCTGTACATGCGGAATAAATCACCAGAGAAAATCGCAGCTTCATCACCGCCCGTTCCGGCACGAATTTCTAAATACGCAGCATTAGAATCATTTGGATCTTTTGGAATCATCAAGATATTGAGCTGGCTTTCTAGTTCTTCAAGCAATGCTTTATTCGCTTGAATTTCTTCTTCTGCCATATCTTTAAAGTCAGGGTCTGACTTCATCATTTCAGCAGTTTCAATGTCTTCTTCTGCTTGACGGTATTTGCCCCAAACTTCTGTAATTTCAGTTAAATCACTATGTTCACGAGACAGTTTACGGAAACGTTTGTTATCGGAAATCACTTCTGCATCTGCAAGCAATGCGGTAAGTTCTTCATGACGATCACAGAGTTGATCAAGTCGTAAACGGAGTGACGCTTTCATAAGAGGAAATATCTCAAAAGTCCAAAAAACTTATCTAGATAAATATAAGAAGATAAGCCAAATCATAAAAATAGCGCATAGTTTACAGATTATGCTGATTAAATGACATATGTAATCCTTTAATTCCTGAACTTTAGAAAGGTCTATTCATTATCTGTAAACCTATTAAATTATATATTGTCCCTCTCAATCACTTATGACTTACGTTCACTAATTTTTATTGTTCAGTTTTTAGATAAGATTGATGGTTTTCCATCCTTTTTTAATAGAAAGCATACAAAGAAGACACTAAACTCTAATAATCGAGTGATGGTTCTCCATATTTGAAGAGAAGTGTTTTGTTACATTTGCCGTAACGAAAGATATAAGGTCCTGCAACTTGGGACATGGAGTAAATGATGAAATTAAATACTTTGTTATGTAGTGCTGTTTTAGCTACTTCTATGATGACTGTAGCACATGCAGACAATACAACTCACGTAGCAGCTGCTTCGGCTTTAGGTAGTGTTGCCGGTACTGCAATTGGTAAAAGCATGGGTGGTACATCTGGCGCAACAATTGGTGCTGCTTTAGGTGGTGCTGGTGGTGCAGCAGTTGCAAGTGATCGTCGTCACCGTACAGAATCTGCAATTGGCGGTGGTTTAGGCGGTGGTGCTGGCTATACTGTTGGTAAAAGCATGGGTGGTACAAACGGTGGATACATCGGTGCTGCTTTAGGTGCGGCAGGTGGTGGTGCTTTAGGTAATAAAATTTCTAAAGACCGCGATTATGATCGATCTTCTAAACACTGGAAGAAAAAACACCGTCATCACCACTAATCACAGTGAAGACTTAGACTTAAAAACACCTTCGGGTGTTTTTTTATAGGCAAAATTTTGCCCGCTCCCGATATATTGTTCATGATTTATTCACATCTTAATATAAACCATACAAAGCAGACACAAAACTATCGTACCAGCATAGCCCTTCTCCATAATTTTCACGAAATTTTTAATTACATTTAGCTCAAGATATAAAGATTGCTCTTCAGCAAAATGAGCATGGAGTTCCAAAATGAAAATGAATATTTGGTTAGCAAGTGCATTAATCGCAACAACCTCTATGGTGTCAGTTGCACATGCAGATAATGGTACCCGTGTAGCGGCAACTTCTGCTCTAGGTAGTGTAGTAGGTACAGCAATTGGTAAAAGTATCGGTGGTACATCTGGCGCAACAATTGGTGCTGCTTTAGGTGGTGCTGGTGGTGCGGCTGCAGCGAGTGACCGTCGTAACCGTACAGAAGCTGCTATTGGTGGTGCTTTAGGCGGTGGTGCTGGTTATACCGTTGGTAAAAACATGGGTGGTACAAACGGTGGATACATCGGTGCAGCAGTAGGTGCAGCTGGTGGTTCTGCTTTAGGTCGTAAAGTTGGTCAAGACCGTAACTATGATGACCGTTATGACCGTCGTTATGATCGTGACGACCGCCGTTACGATCGTCGCTATGATCGTGATGATCGTCGTTATTACAATGACCGCGCTTCTTATCGTCATGATAATGGCTTACATCGTGGTTGGTATAAACACCACTAATTGGTACACAGATATTAAAAAGCACCCTAGCGGTGCTTTTTTATTTGGGAGTAAAATTTATATCGAAAAAAACCGATATACATCACTCCATTTATATCGTATTATTTCGATATAACGTTTTTTGAGAATATCGCATGCGATCACTTCAAGATACCAAATTTTCAATTTTGGAGCTTGCTCCTATACGTGATGATAAGACAATCGAGTTTTCATTACGTCATGCATTAGAGCTCGCCCAACATGCAGAAAAATTAGGTTATGACCGTTTTTGGCTTGCAGAACATCATAATATGGATGGAATTGCGAGTTCAGCAACCGCTGTTTTACTTGGTTTTATCGCAGCTCATACCCAGCGCATTCGTTTAGGTTCAGGTGGTATCATGCTACCAAACCATGCACCGTTAGTGGTTGCAGAACAATTTGGTACATTAGCAACCTTATATCCAAATCGTATTGAGCTAGGTTTAGGTCGTGCTCCGGGTACAGATCAGGTCACTATGCGTGCCTTACGTCGCGGGCATCAGGAAACAGAAGATCAGTTTCCAAGAGATGTTGTTGAGATTTTGCAATATTTTAAAGCGCCTCAACCCGGCCAAAGAATTATTGCCACTCCTGGACAAAATACTCATGTACCTGTCTGGTTATTGGGTTCAAGCTTATTTAGCGCGCAATTGGCTGCGAAACTAGGATTACCCTATTCATTTGCATCGCATTTTGCACCACGCATGCTTGGTCAAGCGATCGAACTTTATCGTGAAAATTTCGAGCCTTCTGAATATTTGGACAAGCCTTATGTTTCCATGGGTGTACCTGTTGTGGTTGCCAATACAGATGAAGAAGCTCAGTTCCTAGCAACAAGCGCATACCAACGTGTTTTAGGATTAATTCGTGGTGAAAGTTTGAAACTCAAACCGCCAGTTACAACAATGCAAGGACTATGGAACACAGCAGAACAACTTTCTGTTGAAAACTTCTATACGATGGCACAAATCGGTTCAGCTGAAACAGTACGTTCAGGTTTAGAAAAGCTTTTGGCTACATATGAAGTCGATGAGTTTATTTTTACTTGTGATGTCTATGATACAAATAAGCGTTTAGACAGCTTTACTCAATTAATGCAATTAAAATCAAACAATTAATATATACACAAAGTCTCATGCTTGAATCAGTTTCAAGCATGAGATAACCACCTATCTGAAAATACTTTACCCAAACTACTTGCTTGGTTATTTATATTAAAACGATAAAAAATCATCATAAATGAAAACCAAAAGGACTTTTGGAAAATGAGTATTGAACTTAAAAATAATGTTGCCAAATCAGCTACTTTTCAAAATGCAGTTCAGGATTTTGACGCCTTTACTGGTCAAATTCTTTTATCAAATACAATCAAAGCATATGATTTTTCTAATTTAAATGTAGCGATTATTGGAACAGATCAGGAAACTGTCACGCACTTAGAAAAAATTTGCCAACAAGCAAAATTTGTAACTGTATTTCAAATTACACCACATTTTATTTTGCCCCATAGTCAAATCGGCATACATCGCCTCATTACCCACCCGCTTATTGCCAAAAACCGAAGGTTATTTAACAATCGTGTTAAAAGCATCCTAGCTCTACGTTTTCTTGAAACTCAAGTAAATGAAACATGGCTGAGACGACTTTTAATGCCTAATACAGCACAAGCCAATAAAACCTTTTTTAAATCTGATAGCTACTATTCAGCTTTGCAAAAATCAAATTGTAAATTGCAGACTTGGCCAATTATCAAAGTTACCCAAACCGCTATTTATAGTATGGATGGCACTCAACATCCTGTTGATGTCATTATTAGAACAACATCTTAAAAATAAAAAAAGCATGGTTGATCGACCATGCTTTTTACTCATTTCAAATCATACTGTTTTAAATGACCCTGATCATCGTAATGTAAGACCACACGTTGTGCATTTTGTAATTCTGATAAAGACGCTTTATTTACCATAAATTGTGAAGCCAATAACTCAACAGAACTATTGGGAGCCTTACTACGTCGATCATCACCATGAAATCTAAGCCAGTTATAACTTGCCCATAAAATTAAAACCAAAGCACTTAAGCAAATTAAAAGAAGTAAATGCAGTAAAGTTTTGACTTCCGAAATATGATCTACCCACACATAGTCATAAATAAGATGTCCTTCAAAAAACCACAGAAATAATGACACTAGCGGAAAAAGCAGCCACATTAAACAAAACCAACCTATTGTTTGCAAGGTATAGTTCGCGGTCTTATTTTTTACATATTCAGGCTGATCAATATATTCAGGTATATCTAAAACTTCTACGTCAGTATTTTCTTCATTTTTCATGAATTATCTCCACGGAAGCCTCGATCGGGACTTACCCAGCGGGCACGTTTTTTCGTGTTAAATATAGTTTTAGGTACCGCAACCACGCTGGTAAATAACGTTAGTAGCCAGAAAAACAACGGATACCAAATTACCCAAAAGTAATTTCTAAAAAGACGCCCACGGTCATAACGATGATCGATCCATAAACTGACTAAAAATTGGATGAGACATGTTCCCCCTAATATCACGCCATACCACTGTGGCATTAGAGAGTTGATTTGCCATTGCTGAGGCAAGTCAATAAACAGTCCAATCAAGAAAAGTAAGAAAATAAATATCATCACATATGACCAAACAATACTGACTAAAGCTTCAAGCATGACTGGCCACATACGGCGCAAGCGAACTTTGAACATTTTAGGAATATATTCTAATAAAACCTCTACCCCACCTTGTGCCCAGCGTAACCGCTGTTTCCAAAGTCCTTTAAAGGTTTCAGGCATATAGATATAACAAAGAGCTTGAGGAATATATTGAATATCCCAATGGTCCATTTGAAGTTTCCAAGAGATATCAATATCTTCGGTAATTTTATCATCAGACCAAAAACCGACACGAACCAAAGCGGTTTTTCTAAACGCTACAATTACCCCCGATACTGTAAAAATACGACCATATGTTCGCTGCGCACGTTTAATTAATCCAATAATTGAAGAGAACTCCCCAACCTGTAATTTTCCTAAAATACTTGAGCGATTTAAAATTCTAGGGTTACCAGTGACGGCCCCAATACGCGGAAATTTTAGAAACGGCTGCATGAGCCAAAGTACAGCATGAGGATGTAGTAAAGCATCCCCATCAATACAAACTAAGTATTCGTATTTACTGACCAATACTCCCGACCTTAAAGCGACTGCCTTACCTTGGTTTTCTGCTAAGTGAACGACCCTCAGACGAGCATCTTGTGCTGCCAACTCATCAAGAATTTCTGCAGTTCTGTCACTACTACCATCATTTACAGCAATGACTTCAAAATTTGGATATTTGGTTTGCAAGGCATAACGGATGGTTTGCCGTACTTGGGCTTCTTCATTAAAACAAGGAATAATAATACTGCACCCTTCACCTGACGGCTCAGGTAACTGTTGCTCATGGTATTCCCGCTTAAAGAAAAACCAAAGGCCACCTACCATCCATGTCCAAGCCATAAGCAGCGGATATAAAAAGGCAAAAGCAAATAGAATATCGAGTAATACTCTCATTACTTTTTCCCCTCCGTTACTAAACCAGCAAAGGGCTGATACATCACCGAACTCGAATTCAAGCTCATTGGGTTATATAAATACTCATGAACATTTTTTGCATTTTCAGTGTTATAGCCATCAACACCAAATTTCTGAATACCTATGCGCTGAATATCAAAAAGGCCTTGTTTTACTTCTTGCCAAGCATTTCTCTGGTCATTTTCTGGCAATGTTAATGTCAACATAATTCGTTGTTTGTATTTCGCATCAAGAGTATTTAAAAGTTCTAAGGCTTGTTTAAATTGTTTTTGCTTACCCACCATATTAAATTTTAGGTTCACTAAATCATGTTGGGTTAAGAGTGATTTTAAAAGCACTGGTAACTGTTCAATATGCTCTAAGTCTGGTGTCAGCAACAAACTAAACTGGGCCTGATTACTCATATTCAAATAAGGCTTTGCAGCTTTTTGAGTCAGTTGACTCAGTTGTGATAATTGCTTTACTTGTTCAACACAGTTGCTTTCGTTCAGCGTTGTGTTTTGCATTGCACAATTTAAAGCAGTTCCGGCATTAAGCTGAATACCACTTAAATTGCTATTAAAACGCGCAATATCTTTAGCTAAATCTGCCACCAAAAATGATTTATTTTTTTGAGGATAAATAGGTAGTTCTAAAATAACCGCCTGACCTGCCCGCGTTTGTGCCTGCCATAAACTACGGTTCAAAATATCTTGCTTAACTGGCATTTGAGTTGTTGGGAAATAAGCAACGTCATATTGCCCATCTCCATCTTGGTCATCTAACGGCTTCAATATCAGCGTATTGTTTTTTAAGCTATAAAGTTTGGACAACAATAACCCTAGTTTTTCATCTGACTGAGTATTGCTTGAAGCAGCTAATTGCTTTAAGTCCATACTTACAAAATGTTTTGGCTGCTTATATAAATCTTTCTCTGCCGAGTTCAAAATGTTAAGCAACGTCTCAGTCAACTGTTCAGCTGTAGAGTTATCGACCATAAGACTACGCTTAAAGGTCAGATCATTAATCTGATTTACGCCATCACGTCCAAGACTAAAAGAAAAAGTGAAACCTGCTTGTTGAGCCAGCTTCTCTAACTGCTGATTTACCGCACCATACGGCCATACAATCGCTTTTGGCTCCACACCCAATTCTTTTTTTAAGACATCATGAGATTTTTTTAAATCATTCAAAATACGTTGTTGATATTCCGCGTCCGTTTCATAACGCGCCTGTGATTTTAAATACATATAAGAAGTTGCTGCGGGTTGTTCATTCCCTTGAGGGTTAGCAAGCACACCATGATGCAAATCATCACTATGGCTTGCAAACTCAGCTAAGCCAGAAGCCTGCATTTCTCGTACTTGCTTCCAATTGACCAAGTTCCCTTGTCCATAGGCTTCATAGCCAGCTTTTGTATTACCATTTAGCCAACTGGTTGGGAGTGCAAAAACTGCCGGAATCTGATATTGCTTAAGCAATGGAAATATACGGCTGTAGCTACTTAAAGCACCATCATCAAAGGTTAACAAAATGGCATTATGAGGTAGCTCTTTGCCTTGCTTACGAGCCTCTTCAATATCTTTCAGACGTATTGGTTTCCAGTCAGATTGACTAAGCCAGTCAAAGAACTGCGCTAAATTTTTAGTTTGAATTGCATATATATCCCGATCGCCCTCTTTTAAAACATCATCTCTGACGTCATGAAAAGTTAAAGAAACTGTGCGATTTTTTGGTAAATCTTTTTCTATCTGGGCATATGCAAATTGCAGAGGTAACAATGTCGAGGCCAAAGCAAAGCCCAACACTTTCGAAAATAAATTATTCATTAAAAACGCCCTTCAAATCCGAAAATACCATAGGTATGCTGTTCACCATGTCCATCGTAAGGATGGTATTGCCAGCCAATTCCATAATTGAGTTGCCATGTACGTGATAGCTGCCATTGATGTTGATACTGCAAAGAATAGGTTGGCTTAGTGGAATAATCGGCTTGTTTATAAAGGCCCACCCCAGCCTCGAAATGCTGTTTAAATGAACGTTCATATTCACGCCAAGTCACCCAGTCATGACTTAAGTTCAACTCGGCGCTGTAATGCGAACTTGGGCTAAAATAAGCGGTTTGATCTTGGCTATTACTGCCGTAAAAACCACGGACAGTGCCATAAGTAATGTGATGCGGCGCTGCAAATAGTCTTTCACGCCAAAAAGTTGAAAATTCTTGTTGTTTATTACCATCACTAATATCAGTCAGACCGTAACTTGCGCCAATTTGACGTGATTCATCCTTTTGCCATGTCAATGCAGCTCGGTAAGATTGACCATCTTCTCCTGCATCAATCGCTTGTAGAGGAATGTCAGCCTGACTGTTATATTGCAATTGATACTGCCAGTGATCGTTGAGCCATTGTGACCAATCAAGACGAACACCAGCTTGTCCGCCATCTGTACTTTGCGACAAAATTGCAGATAATCCCTTACGATTGGCTTGCCATTCGGCCCCAACACCATAGCGCTGGTTATGGACATCACCAAAATTGTATTCGCCATAACGATCTTGATGCCAAGCGAATAAACGATAATTATCTTTTATCCACGGACTATTAAGGCGAGTTTCCATCTCGCGGTCTTTTAAACCGTTTTGTCCACTTACAGAATCGCTATTATTAGCTTTACTTTGGCCCCAAGTCGTTGAATGTGAAATCGTAGCTCTATTACGATCATCCAACTCTTTGCGGCTTTTAATAACGCCAGTATCTTCGGGGTAAAACTGCACTAAGTTTTGCGTTGTTTTACGCCATGTCTGGATATCACCTAAAGCCTGAGCATTTTGCATTTCATTAATGCGAGTATCTTTAGCAATCGGATCTATACCATTTAAACGAGAAATTGTTTTTTTTGCTTCTAGAGGCTTTTCCCTCCACCGCTCCACACGGGCAAGGTTATTAATTAAACTCTCATTTGCAGGTGCCTGCTCTACTGTTTTTTGAAAGTGTTTTTCAGCTTGATCTAAATGATTGGCATAAGCTAAATGCATCCCTTTTAAAGCAATATAATCGTCTCGGTCAGGATGGCTAGTTTTATCTACACCTTTTGCCTGACTATATTTATAAGTCGGAATAAGGTGATCAACTTTTGCTAAAAGCTGTTCAGCTTCCTTATATTTTTCTTGTTCAATATAAGAATAATACAACCCGCTATAGACGATCATATCCGGATAATTTTTTTCGGTTAAAAGCGTCTTATAAGCAAGTTCAGCTTGCTTCGGTTTTTGCTCAGCCAAGTAACTATCAGCAATTGCATGACGTACATATGCAGGTAATTTTTCAAGTGGAATATTTAATTGAGTAAAATTCTCTAAAACTGCTTTCGCTCGACCTCTGAAATCTAATGCATATAAATAATCATAATGAAACCTTAAATAGTTAGGGTCATCAGGTTTCATCTGCTTTTGTATCTTTTGCCCTTGTTCCAACACAATATCTAACTCAGCAAAGCTTTCTGCATCTGATAAGCCTTGACGATTTAAATATTTATAGCGAGCAATTGCATTATTGACATGCTGAGAAAATTCACTGACTTGTAAAGTTTGTTGTAATTGCTCAGTTTGCTGATTTTTTTCGCTTGCTTGGAGTAATTGCTGAGCTTTTTGATATGCTCCAATAGCAACCAAATCATAAACATACTCTTGCAAAACAGCTGACGACTTTGGTTGTTGCTGATAAGCATGCTCAACTGTAGCTAAAGCGTCTACGGGTAAATTTATCAAACGGTAAGCATAGGCAACCCGTACCAGCTGATTAGCATTTAAACCGTTAATGTTGATACTCGATAACTGAGTTTTCGCGTTTGCCGTATCTTGAGCTTCAGCATTCAAAACTGATAATAAAATACGTCCATCGACTGACTTTTGAATATTGAATTTATTTGACCAATCAATTGCAGTTTTAAAGTGTTTAAAATCACGAAAATTTTGAATTAAAGGTAACTGTGCATATTCTGGAAAATTCACATAATCCACGTTTGTCAAAAACTCTGTAAAATTCGTCAGGTCTCTTTTTTTACTTGACATAATAACTAAATAATCAGCAAGCAGTTTTTGATCATATGGATAATGTTTTAACAATTGATCTAGTTGAGAGACAGCTTGTTGAGTTTGCCCTGCTCTATAATTTTGAATAGCTTGCTCACGTAATACATCAACTTGAGCTGCGTATAAATGAATTGGCAAGAGATATACCAATGAAAAAACACATTTTTTTAGCATTTTGATAATCGGATAGTCCCATATCGAGATGGAAAATTATAGGACATATAAAAATTAAGTCACACAAATACAAAATAGCGTGATCTATTTAACATTTTTTATTTTTTATGAATTAAGTTAATTTTTTTAATAAATATTTAGTAAAAATAAATAATTAGGATTTTTAACCAATATCAAATACATACATTTCTTTTCAAAAAGCTTATTTTAATTCACAAATCCCATGTAAAAAGTTTACTTGCTGATAACTAATTAGAAACCATTTATTAACTTAGCGTTTTATATTTAAAACTTTTATTTTTAATATGTTCATAAATTTTAAAACCATTCAATCCAATTACATTAATAGTATTCAAATTGAATGGTTACAATAAATAATTGATTTAATTAACCGATACGACGTTTTAAACCAGTCATTTGTAAAATACGAGTAGAGATTTCTTCAATTGACATTTCAGTGACATTTAAATATTTAATACCTTCTGAAATATAAATACCTTCAATCGCTCTTAATTCCATTTGGCACTGACTAAAACTCGCATACCGACTATTTGCTTTACGTTCACTTCGAATAGCAACTAAACGTTCCGCATCAATCATTAAACCAAAAAGCTTACTACGGTGTTCTCTTAATACCGCTGGTAGGCGGTTATCATCTAAATCTTCTTCGGTTAAAGGATAGTTAGCAACACGAATACCGAACTGTAAAGACAGATAAATAGAAGTTGGTGTTTTTCCTGAACGAGACACACCAATTAAAATTAAATCGGCTTTGTCATAGTGGCGGGTGCGTGCACCATCATCGTTATCAAGCGCGAAATGAACGGCATCAATACGAGCCTTATAGTATTCTGAATCGGTTACCGCATGTGTTTGCCCAACCAGTGTCGTTGGTGGTGTGCCAAGTTCCTGCTCTAGCTTACTAATTAATCCTTCAAACACATCCAAATTAACCGCTTTAGCCGTATTAATAATTTCTCGCACATGCGGATCAACTAAAGTATCAAATACTAATGGTAGGCATCCATCTCGGGTTTGGCATTTATTAATCTCAACCACAACCGCCATCGCTGCTTCTTCAGTTGTGATATAAGGCATGATGTGAATATCAAAATCCACATTAGGAAATTGGGCTAATAACGAATGTCCAAGAGTCTCGGCAGTAATTGCAGTTCCATCAGAAATAAAAAAAACGCTCCGTCTAAACTGTTTACTTTCTGACATTAAAATTCTCCTTAAACATTTGTCTTAGTGCTATATAATCTTTATAGTAAACTGATCTTACATGACTGTCGCTTAGTATAATTCTCAACTAAGCACTTTATTTTTATAATTTCATGCCAAGATAGACATTAATACTGCAAAAGTGGAGTGAAAACTTTGGAAGCGCGCGTAATCGGTCTAGAAAAATTAGGGAAACACGATGTCGAACTCGTAGGTGGGAAAAACTCATCTTTGGGTGAAATGATCAGCCATTTATCAAATGCTGGTGTATCGGTACCTGGTGGTTTTGCAACTACTGCTCAGGCCTATCGTGAGTTCTTAGACCAAAGCGGTCTTAACGCTCGAATTCAAGCAGAACTTGCACAGCTTAACGTTGATGACGTAAATGCACTTGCAGAAACAGGCGCTAAAATTCGTCAATGGATTGTAGAGACTCCACTCACTGCAACCTTAGAACAAGAAATTCGCGCCGCTTTTACAGAACTTTCTAACGGCAACGCTGATATCGCGGTTGCCGTTCGTTCATCTGCAACTGCTGAAGATTTACCAGATGCATCTTTCGCGGGTCAACAAGAAACTTTCTTGAATATTCGCGGTATTGATAACGTACTTATCGCCATTAAAGAAGTATTTGCGTCTTTATATAATGACCGTGCTATTTCTTATCGTGTACACCAAGGCTTCGATCATGATGTTGTCGCATTGTCTGCGGGTGTTCAGCGTATGGTTCGTTCTGAAACTGGCGCTGCGGGTGTAATGTTTACCCTTGATACCGAGTCTGGTTTCCGTGATGTCGTATTTATTACTGCATCTTACGGTTTAGGTGAAATGGTTGTACAAGGTGCCGTTAACCCTGATGAATTCTACCTATCTAAACCATTATTAAATGCGGGCAAACATGCGGTATTACGCCGTAACCTCGGCTCTAAGCACCAGAAAATGATTTATGGTGAAGAAGGTTCAGCAGGTAAATCTGTTGTTGTTGTCGACGTTGAAAAACAAGAACGTCAACAGTTCGCATTAAATGACCACGAATTACAAGAGTTAGCTAAACAAGCGCTTATTATTGAGCAGCACTATGGTGCTCCAATGGATATCGAGTGGGCAAAAGATGGTGACGATGGTCAAATCTATATTGTTCAAGCTCGTCCAGAAACTGTAAAAAGCCGTCAAAATGTTGGCACAATGGAACGTTACCTTCTCAAACAAAAAGGTACAGTACTTTGTGAAGGTCGTTCAATTGGTCAACGTATCGGTTCTGGTAAAGTCCGTATTGTTAACTCAATTAAAGAAATGGACAAAGTACAAGACGGTGATGTACTTGTATCAGACATGACTGACCCAGATTGGGAACCAGTAATGAAACGCGCTGCTGCTATTATTACTAACCGTGGTGGCCGTACTTGTCACGCTGCAATTATTGCACGTGAACTTGGTGTACCGGCAATTGTAGGTTGTGGTAACGCAACAGAAGTATTGACTGATGGTCAAGAAGTTACTGTTTCTTGTGCTGAAGGTGATACCGGTTTCATCTACGAAGGTGCGTTAGACTTTGAAGTTCAACGTAACTCTGTTGAGTCTATGCCGAAACTTTCATTCAAAATTATGATGAACGTAGGTAACCCTGACCGAGCTTTTGACTTTGCTCAAATTCCAAACGAAGGTATTGGTCTTGCTCGTTTAGAGTTCATTATTAACCGCATGATCGGTGTTCACCCTAAAGCCCTTCTTAACATTGAAAGCTTACCTCGTGAAACTCGTGCTGCTGTAATGACACGTACAGCTGGCTATGCATCACCTGTAGAATTCTATGTTGAAAAGCTAGTTGAAGGTATTGCAACACTTGCAGCTGCTTTTGCTGACAAACCAGTCATTGTTCGTATGTCTGACTTTAAGTCAAACGAATATGCAAACCTTATTGGCGGTAAGTTATACGAGCCAGAAGAAGAAAACCCAATGCTTGGTTTCCGTGGTGCAAGCCGTTATGTTTCGGACAACTTCCGTGATTGTTTCGAACTCGAATGCCGTGCACTTAAGAAAGTTCGTGATGAAATGGGCCTCACTAACATCCAAATCATGATCCCATTCGTACGCACCGTTTCTGAAGCAAAACGCGTAATTGAGTTACTTGCTCAGAATGGCTTGAAACGTGGTGAGAATGGTTTAAAAGTAATCATGATGTGTGAATTACCAACTAACGCATTGTTAGCTGAACAATTCCTTGAACATTTTGATGGTTTCTCTATCGGTTCTAACGACTTAACTCAATTAACACTTGGTCTTGACCGTGACTCAGGTATTGTTTCTCACTTGTTTGACGAACGTGATGCAGCCGTAAAAGCTCTTCTTTCTATGGCAATTCATGCTTGTCGCAAAGCTGGTAAATATGTGGGTATCTGTGGTCAAGGACCATCTGACCACCCTGACCTTGCGAAATGGTTAATGGAACAAGGTATTGAATCAGTATCTCTAAACCCTGACTCAGTTTTAGATACATGGTTCTTCCTTGCTGAAGAAAAAATCAAGCAAATCTAATTTGTTATAGAAAAAGACCCATCCGTGGGTCTTTTTTCATCTTTAGAATAGAGAATTTTTACTTATGCAAATTTACTTGGCACGTAATAATCAACAAGCTGGGCCTTATACCTTAGAACAATTAAATCAAATGTTGGCAAGCCAACAAGTTTTACTCACTGATTTAGCTTGGCATGAAGGCATGACAGAATGGAAAGCTTTAGGAGAATTAACCCAAGGTAAACTTGTATATCAACCTACGGGTTATTCTGCTTTTTCAGCAAATACAAATACGCCTTATAACGAGACAATTCAGCAAATTCGTGTTGAAGCTAAACCACATGAGCTTGCTTCAATTTCATCTCGTGCGCTTGCAAAAATTATTGACTTATTACTTTGGCTACCTATTGCAGCCATTCCATCTTTTTTCTTTAATGAAGCTCAATATAAACAACTTTTTGAGTTACAAAAACAGATGCAGTCTGCAGAAGTTGCATCAACTAAAGCAGCTGAACTTCAACAGCAGCTTTTTACACTTATTCCAATTGAAGCGTGGCATACAATGTTACTCTATGTAGTAATAATGCTCGCTATTCAAGCATTTTTGTTGACCAAATTTGGACAAAGTATTGGCAAAAAAATTGTTGGAATTAGAATTGTCGATGCTGAAACGAATGGCAAAGTTAATTTAACGCGTATCTTCTTACTCAGAAGTATCGTTTTCATTATATTAAACTTACTGTTTATGCCAATTAGTACAATTATTGACTATGCTTTTGCATTAGGACAAAAGCGTCAAGCTCTACATGACAAAATTGCAAGAACAAAAGTGATCAAATGATAGTGAATGACTCATTCATTTAATGTCTAAAAAAAAGGAGGCACCCCGCCTCCTTTTTTTCTATAGAGAGTTGATATTTAAATAAAAGCTCTATCGCGATTCAATACCCTACAAAAAAAATCGGGTTTTAAAACAATTATTTCAAGCTGCTTTATGTGTAGCTTAGTTTGTCGATATGAGGCATAATGCCCTACAACGTAGCGGTGTCGCATCATTGAGAAGTCTAATTTTTTAAGACTAGCATTCTCAATCATGCGACACTTTAATCGCTATCCCATATTTAATTAGGGAATGGGACTCTTCACCGAGGTTGTAAAATGAGACAAACGATTTTAGCTGTATTGTCTTTATCAACGCTTGCCGCACTTTTGACTGGGTGTGGTGGTGATATGGTACTTCTAAACTCTAAAGGTCCAGTTGGTCAAGGTCAAAGTGACCTTATGATGACTGCGATCTATTTAATGTTACTTGTGGTGATTCCTTCAATCATCATGGCATTATGGTTTGGTTGGAAATATCGTGCGTCAAATAAAGATGCAGACTATAAACCTACATGGGCACACTCAACTGCAATTGAAGTTGTAGTATGGGGTATCCCTGTCATTATTATTGGTATTTTAGCTTGGTTAACTTGGTGGGGTTCCCACAAGTATGACCCATACCGTCCTTTAGAATCAGATAAAGCACCTTTAACTATTCAGGTTATTGCTGAACAGTTCAAGTGGATTTTTATTTATCCTGAACAAAACATTGCGACTGTTAACGAAGTACGTTTCCCAGAAAAAACTCCGTTAAGCTTCAAAATCACTTCTAACTTCACAATGAACTCATTCTTCATTCCACAGTTAGGCGGTCAGATTTACGCAATGGCAGGTATGCAAACTCACCTTCATTTGTTAGCAAATGAAACTGGTGTATATCGTGGTTTCTCTTCTAACTACTCAGGCTATGGTTTCTCTCAAATGCGTTTCAAAGCGCATAGCGTTACAGAGCAACAATTCAACGAATGGGTAGCAGCTGTTAAAGCAGGTAATGGTTCAACCATTAATCCAGAAGCAATTCAAAAAGCTACGCTTGACCAAGCTGAATTGGCAACCTTACGTGATGGCGATCGTTCTAAGCACCAAATCGAGCATTTAGTAAATCGTGCTAAAGCTGCTGGTGATCAAGAAGCGCTTGCTAAAGCAGAAGCGATGAAACCGTTCCCGACTAAGCCGCACCCTGTGACTTATTACTCTTCAGTTGAACCAAAACTGTTTGAAACAGTTATCAACCATTATATGAGTAACTATCATGGTGTTGACCACTCTGCTGAACATGCAACAGCTGACACTCATGCTGCAGCTGAACACGCTGCTCAAGGGGAATAAGACATGGATATGATTTTTGGTAAACTGGGTTGGGACTCTATCCCGACAGAGCCAATCGTACTTGTCACCATGGTCCTTATGGCAATTGGTGCAATTGCAGTGCTTGGCGGTATCACCTATTTCAAAAAATGGGGATATTTGTGGAATGAGTGGTTTATTACAGTAGACCATAAGAAAATTGGTATCATGTATATCATCGTATCTGTTGTCATGCTTTTGCGTGGTTTCGCCGATGCGATCATGATGCGTTTACAACTTTTCCTCGCTAAAGGCGGCGGCGAAGGTTATTTACATCCTGACCACTACGACCAGATCTTCACCGCACATGGTGTAATCATGATCTTCTTCGTAGCAATGGGTCTCGTTGTAGGTATGATGAACATCTCTGTACCTTTACAGATTGGTGCTCGTGACGTTGCTTTCCCATTATTAAACTCTTTAAGCTTCTGGTTATTCGCTGGTGCTGCTGGTTTAATGATGCTTTCACTTGTATTAGGTGAATTTGCTGCGACTGGTTGGATGGCTTACCCTCCTCTATCTGGCATTCAATATTCTCCTGGTGTAGGTGTTGACTACTATATCTGGGCACTTCAGGTTTCTGGTCTAGGCACGCTTTTATCTGGTGTTAACTTCTTCGTTACCATCATTAAAATGCGCGCACCTGGCATGAAATTAATGGACATGCCTATTTTCACGTGGACTTCACTTTGTACGGCTGTATTAATCATTGCATCATTCCCTGTATTAACAGGTACACTTGCAATGCTTACTCTAGACCGTTACTTCGGCTTCCATTTCTTCACAAATGAGCTTGGCGGTAGCCCAATGCTTTATGTGAACTTGATCTGGACATGGGGTCATCCTGAAGTATATATCTTGGTATTACCAGCATTTGGTCTATACTCAGAAATCGTTGCAACCTTCTCTCGTAAAGCGTTGTTCGGTTACAAGTCTATGGTGTATGCAACTATCGCGATTACAGTTCTTGCGTTCGTTGTATGGCTTCACCACTTCTTCACCATGGGTGCTGGTGCGAACGTTAACGCGTTCTTCGGTATCATGACCATGGTTATTGCGATTCCTACTGGTGTGAAAATCTTCTCTTGGTTATTCACCATGTATAAAGGTCGCATCACCTTTACTACTCCAATGTTATGGACGCTTGGCTTCCTTGTAACATTCGGTATCGGTGGTTTAACTGGTGTACTTATGGCTGTTCCACCTGCGGACTTCTTAGTACACAACTCATTATTCTTGATCGCTCACTTCCATAACGTAATTATCGGTGGTGTGGTGTTTGGTATGTTTGCCGGCATCATTTACTACTGGCCGAAAATGTTTGGTTGGAAGCTCAATGAAGCATGGGGTAAAGCTGCGTTCTGGTTCTGGTTCTTTGGTTTCTATTTTGCATTCATGCCACTTTATATCCTTGGTTTCATGGGTATGACTCGTCGTTTGAATACATATGACAACCCTGAATGGGACCCATACCTTGCGATTGCATTATTTGGTGCTGTTCTTGTTGCTATTGGTATTGCATGTTTCTTAATGCAAATCATCGTTGGTTTCTTACAACGCAAAGATAACATGGACCTTACAGGCGATCCATGGGATGCTCGTACGCTTGAGTGGGCAACTTCTTCCCCTGCTCCATTCTATAACTTTGCGCATGAACCAGATGCAAGCGGTGTTGACCGTTTCTGGACTGACAAAGAAAATGGTGTAGCATACGCACGTAACACTAAATATGAAGACATCCACATGCCGACTGATCGTGCTGCTGGTTTTGTCATTGCAATGTTCATTACTCTTCTTGGCTTTGCACTCATCTGGCATATTTGGTGGCTCGTTGTTGTTTCATTCGCTTCAGCTGTTGTTAGCTTGATCGTAAGCTCATTCACTAAGAATGTTGATTACTATGTTCCAGCTGCTGAAGTTGAGCGTATTGAAAACGAACGCTATGCTTTACTTGAAAAACACTTGAAGAAGGACTAAGGAAATGGCTGAAGTACTTCATCACGACAACCATGGCCACGATGGTCATCATGAACATGATGATACAGATTTAACGGTCTTTGGTTTCTGGACATACTTGATGAGTGACTTGATTCTTTTCGGATCACTCTTCATTGCGTTCGCTGTATTAAGCAGTCATGTTCCAGCAGGGACTCCAAGTGCATATGACCTGTTCCATAACTCATTAGGCTACGTGTTAACTGAAACATTTGCCTTATTGATTTCATCGGTAACATTCGGTTTTGCTGTACTTGCATCTTATAAAAAGAATGTAAATCAAGTGATCACTTGGTTATTTATTACATTCCTTTTTGGTGCAACCTTCATCGGTATGGAGCTCTATGAATTCCATCACCTTGTAGAGGAAGGTCATGGTCCAACTCACAGTGCATTCTTGTCATCGTTCTTTACTTTGGTTGGTACGCACGGTATCCACGTAACTTCTGGTTTAGTGTGGATGTTAGTATTGATGTATCAAATCAAAACTAAAGGTTTGACTTTACCGAATACACGTCGTCTTGCTTGTTTAAGCTTGTTCTGGCACTTCCTTGACATCGTTTGGATCTGTGTATTCAGCGTCGTTTACTTACTGGGAGTTCTCTAATGAGTAGTCATGAGCATAATGCTGCTGGTGCGTCACACGGTAACTTTAAGCAATACACTGTAGGTTTTATTCTATCTGTTATTCTTACCATCATCCCATTCGGGATGGTGATGGCAGGTGGTTTTAGCCGCGGTCTTTTAGTTACAGTGATTGCAATTACTGCCGTTGCTCAGGTTCTTGTACAGCTTGTGTACTTCTTACACATGAATACATCATCTGAACAACGTTGGAATATGATTGCATTTATCTACACAATCCTATGTATCGCTGTACTTTTAATCGGTTCTGTGTGGATTATGAATTACCTTCACTACAATATGATGATCTAAACTGATTGTCATGTTGAGAAAGTATTTATTCCTGACTAAACCAGGAATTCTCTTCGGTAATTTCATTACCACCTTGGGCGGCTTCTTCTTAGCCGCCCAAGGCTCTATAGACATCTTATTATTATTGCTCACTCTGATTGGAACAACGTTAGTTGTTGCTTCCGGTTGTGTCGTCAATAATGTTATTGATCAAGATATTGATACAAAGATGCAGCGCACTCAAAACCGTGCACTTGTTAAAAAAACCATCTCTCCTACTGTTGCACTTATATATGCATTCGTACTTGGATTAATTGGTTTTGGCATTTTGTGGTTTGGTGTAAATGGCTACGCATTTTTGTTTGCAGTAATTGGTTTTGTTGTCTATGTCGGTTTTTATAGCTTGTGGACCAAACGTACCTCAATCCATCAAACCGTTATTGGTAGTATCTCCGGAGCGAGTCCTCCTGTTATTGGTTATACAGCAGTAACTCATCAATTTGATGTGGCAGCCTTGCTTTTGTTTTTAGCATACGGTTTATGGCAAATGCCCCACTCTTGGGCAATTGCAATTTATCGTTTTGATGATTACAAAAATGCGGGAATTCCAATCTTGCCTGTAGCACGTTCTATTTATCGTACAAAAATTGAATGTGTAATATATATCCTGTTATTTGCAGCTGTTTTGAATGGGTTATATTGTTTTGGTTATACCAATGTATTCTTTTTAATTACCTTTAATGCTTTGACTGCATACTGGTTCTATTTATCGATTATTGGGTTTAAAGCCGAAAACGACCAACTATGGGCTAAACGTTTTTTCCTCTACTCGGTCATATTAATTACCCTGTTAAGTTTGAGCTTTAGCTTTACCTATCAATCCCCTGCTCCAAATCTTCCTCTCTTTTAATTAAGGGAGGATTTCCTCCTCAAAAACAACTTTTTATATTTCTTATCAAAAGATTTGTTTTTAGTCTAATTTTTACCTATAATTCAGCCTTCGCATTTTTTGCGACGTAGCTATTATTATTTTTAGCTATGACTCCTTGCTTCTAATTTTTTAGGGGCTGTTTAAACCGTAAGGAGCTGACAATGCGTCATTACGAAATCGTACTTTTGGTACATCCAGACCAAAGCGATCAAGTTGTAGGTATGGTTGAACGCTATATCTCTCAGATCAAAGAAGCTGATGGTCAAATTCACCGTTTAGAAGATTGGGGCCGTCGTCAATTGGCTTACCCAATTAACAAAATTCACAAAGCGCACTACATTCTTATGAATGTTGAATGTGGTCAAACTACGCTTGATGAGTTAGAAGAATTATTCCGTTATAACGACGCGATCATTCGTAACCTTATCATCCGTCGTGAACACGCAATCACTGAAGAGTCATTGCTTGCTAAGAGTGCTGAAGAAAAGCGTGCGCGTAAAGCTCAACGCGAAGAAGCACAGCAAGTTGCTCAAGAAGCTGAATAAGGAGAACATCAATGGCACGTTTTTACCGTCGTCGCAAGTTCTGCCGCTTTACAGCTGAGAATGTTGCGTACATCGACTACAAAGATATCGACACTTTAAAACAGTACATCACTGAAAACGGCAAGATTGTTCCTAGCCGTATCACTGGTACTAAAGCTCGTTATCAACGTCAATTAGCACTTGCTATCAAACAAGCTCGCTATTTGTCTTTGATTCCGTACACTGACAACCATAAGTGAGGTGATCTGTGGACGTTATCTTATTACAACGCATTAAGAACCTTGGTAAATTAGGCGATAAAGTATCAGTTAAAGCTGGTTACGGCCGTAACTTCCTTATCCCTCAAGGTAAAGCAGTTGCAGCTACTGAAGCTAACACTGCTGCTTTCGAAGCTCGTCGTGCTGAACTTGAAAAGCAAGAAGCTGAAGTTTTAGCTGCTGCTCAAGCACGTGCTGAACAATTGAACGAAGTTAACATCGTTATCACTGCTAAAGCTGGTGACGAAGGTAAACTCTTCGGTTCTATCGGTACTCGTGACATCGCTGACGCGTTAACGAATGCTGGTCTTACAGTTGACCGTGCAGAAGTTCGTTTACCAAACGGTGCGCTTCGTCACACTGGTGAATTCAACATCGCAATCCAATTGCATCATGATGTTGTTGCAGAAGTTCTCGTTACTATCGTATCTGAGTAATTTCTCATCAAAAAAAGAGCATGCTCACGCATGCTCTTTTTTTATCTCTTAAATTTATGCAATAAAATTAGATATATTAATTCCTGATCAGTTCTTCAGTTTAATTGGTTTTTTAATTAGGTAGTTTATTTATTTTTGTTTTAAGATAGTTCTCGGCTTAAAACCCTTTTTGTGTACACATTTTATCATCAGGTCTAATTATGTCTCAGGCGAATGCCACTTCTTTAACGCTTTCATCTCCAACAGAAAATAAGACGAGTGAATCAGGCCAACTTAAAGAGTTTCGCACTCCCCCACACAATTTAGCCATCGAACAAGCCGTGCTTGCTGCGCTGATGACCGTTGCTGAATCTTTTGAGCAAGTTAGTGATCTACTCAAAGAAAATGATTTTTATGCCACTCGTCATAAATATATTTATCGCGCGATTGAAAAACTAGCACAGGAAAATTCACCGTACGATGCGGTCTTAGTGAATGACTGGCTTTTAAAACAAAATTTACTCAGTGCAATCGGTGGCGAAGAATATTTGATGCAGCTTATGGCTGATTCACCATCGAGTTTCTATAACCTTGAAACTTATGCGACCAAAATTAAAGAATTTTCTACCCTACGTAGCATGATTAAAGTCAGTACGGAAATTTTACAGAATGCTTATGACACAAAAGGTCGCGGTGTTAGTGAAATTTTAGATTTGGCTGAAACCAGTATTTTCTCTTTAGCAGAACAGCATAATAACAACAAGAAAGATTCTGGTCCTAAAGCAATTAGCTCTGTAACTGCTGACGTTATTAGCAAACTTGATGAGCTTTCAAAACTTGATGGAAATATTACAGGTTTAACGACTGGCTTCTTAGAACTCGATAATAAAACTTCCGGTATGCAACCTGGAGATTTAATTATTGTCGCTGCACGTCCATCTATGGGTAAAACTACCTTTGCAATGAACTTGGTTGAAAGCGTCTTACAATACAACCAACTCCCTGCTCTGGTATTTTCTATGGAGATGCCAGCAGACTCAATTGCAATGCGTCTAATTTCGGCAATGGGTAAAGTTCACCAAGGACATTTGCGTTCTGGTAACTTAGATGCCGATGAATGGACTAAAGTTACAGGTACCATCCTGCAACTTCAGCAAATGCATTTGTATATTGATGACTCATCAGCCTTACCTCCAACCGAACTCCGCGCCCGTGCTCGCCGCGTTGCCAAAATGCATGATGGTAAAATCGGCTGTATCATGGTCGACTATTTACAGCTTATGAAAGTTCCGGGTATGGGTGACAACCGTGTTGGCGAGATCTCGGAAATTTCACGTAGCTTAAAAGCTTTAGCTAAAGAAATGAACTGCCCTGTGATTGCACTATCTCAGCTTAACCGAAGTCTGGAAAACCGACCAAACAAACGCCCAGTAATGTCTGACTTACGTGAATCGGGTGCGATTGAGCAGGATGCCGACTTAATCATGTTCATTTACCGTGACGAAGTCTATAACAAAGAATCTAAAGAAGCAGGCACCGCAGAAATTATCATCGGTAAACAGCGTAATGGTCCAATTGGTACTGTTCGTCTTGCCTTTGAAGGTCAATATACCCGATTTAGTAATCTCTCTCCTGAGTATTACAGCCAATATGATGATGAAGAATAAGCTCTATCTCTAGCCCAAAGGAGTAAATGAGGGTGCGTCAAGCAACAGTTTATATTGATCGCCAAGCGCTTCAATATAATTTAAACCGTGTCAAACAACTCGCAGCAAATTCAAAAATCGTAAGTATGGTAAAAGCTAATGCTTACGGACATGGAGTCAAAGACTGTTTAGCAGCCTTAAATGCCTCAGATGCCTTTGGTGTCGCCTGTCTACAAGAAGGCTTAGAAATCCGACAATTCGGATTCAAGCAACCTGTGACTTTAATTGAGGGCGTATTTTCTGAAGATGAAATGCCTATCGCAATTGAAGAAAAATTTGAATGTGTAATTCACCATCAACAACAGTTTGAATGGTTAATTAAACACAAACAAGCCTATATCGCTCAAGGCTTAAAAGTTTGGGTTAAACTAAATAGCGGTATGAACCGTTTAGGTTTTAAGAATCCAGAAATTATTGAAGTAATTAAAACCTTAAAATCTGAAGGTTTTACATGTGTACTCGCGATGCATTTTGCAAACGCAGATGTAGACCACCCATTAAATGAGCAACAAAAACAGCAATTTTTGCATGTTAAACAAGCTTGTGATCCAGTTTTAGCATCTTGCTGTAATTCAGCTGCTATTTTTAAATGGCCAGAACTGAATTTTGATTATGTACGACCGGGTATTATGCTCTACGGTGCTTCACCTTTTGCAGATAAAACAGTACATGAGCTTGATTTAAAACCAGTCATGACTTTCACAGCAGAAGTTATTGCATTAAACCATATTCAAGCTGGTGAACATGTTGGTTATGGTTCTACTTTTTGCGCTCAAAAGGCTATGGATATCGCAATAGTTTCTATTGGATACGGCGATGGTTATCCACGAGCTTATATAAAGCAAAACTTTGTTGCTATTGATGGCAAACTTTGTCCAGTGGTTGGTCGTGTAAGTATGGACATGATTGCAATTGATGTCACAAATACTCAAGTAAAGCTTGGTACCCAAGTTGAACTTTGGGGCAATCAACGTTTGGTTGATGATGTCGCTGAAGCAAACGGCACAATTGGTTATGAACTACTTTGCCGCTTAAGTACTCGTCCAGTCCGTCAAAGCACTTAATAATTGAATAAATAAAAAAATCCAAGCTTGCTTGGATTTTTTTATTTGAAGTCACTTTTAACGCCAGTAATCATCTGTAGGTTTTGGCATTTCTTGTAAACCACGGCGCAAAGTATCCGACCATTGACGACTAATTTGTGAAAAATATGGGTCGTCTTCACTAATCCGTTTACCCATAGGAATTACAAAACTATCTTTGCTATAAACCAGCGCATCTAATGGCAAACCTACCGAGACATTAGAACGCAAAGTTGAGTCAAACGAGATTAAACTACAGCGCAGTGCATCATCCAACGGCATCGCATAATATAAAGCACGATCTAAAATAGGCTTACCATATTTACTTTCACCAATTTGAAAATAAGGTGTGTCCGTTGTAGCACAAATAAAATTGCCTTGCGGATAAACATTATAAAGCTGCATATCGCCGCCTTTGATTTGCCCACCCACTAAAATACTACAGGCATAATTCATTTGTTCTTGAGTATCTGAGCTAATATCTTCTAAAACATTTTTTAAAGTTTTACCGACTAAATCGGCCACTTCAAACATTGTATTAATGCTATATAAATTAGGCTCTTGCTGCAAAGTAAGCGCATTTTGCAAATGCCCAATAACCGCTTGTGTCGTTGCTAAATTACCAGCTGTTTGCAAGGCAATAAACCGCTCTCCCGTCACACCAAAAGTATGTAATTTACGAAACACAGAAATATGATCGACCCCGGCATTAGTTCGAGTGTCACTTATAAACACCAAACCCTGTTCTAATCTCAGCGCACAACAATAGGTCATTTCGTTCTCTTTACATTCAACAAGCCAGCACTTGAACCACAGACATCATATTTTCAATACCACCTTGCTCTCGCACCCCTCGAATTGGGGCAACATCAAGATAGTCCCGACCAACTGCCAGATAAATATGATGCTTTGGCGTAAACAATTGATTGCTTACATCAAAACAATACCACTGATTATCTAAAAATACCTCCGCCCAAGCGTGACTGGCAAGGTGCGGATAGTTTTGATCAAATAGATAACCAGAGACATAGCGTGCTGGTAATTGTAACGCACGACACATAGCGATTAAAACATGCGCATGATCTTGGCATACCCCTTGAGCTGTATGAAAAGCTTGTGTAGCAGTGGTATGAACAGATGTACTATCTGGTTGATATGGCATCTTTTGCAAAATATTTTCGCTAAGCAAGGCAATATGCTGTCGATCTTTAACAGTTACAATTTTCTGGGCAAAATCCAACATTTCAGAATCATATTTAGTCACTTCTGTACTTTGAAGAAATAGATTGGTTGGTATAGGTACATCTACCCCACCTATTTCTGTATTTAGAAGCTCTACAATACCCTGCGCCATGAAAGTGAGATGTTGATATTCATAACGCTGAGTAGCAGTTAACCAGACATTATTAAAAATATCTCTTTTCAGTGTTTTATCACCAGGAACACTGATTGCCCAATTTACAACATGTTGATGCAGCGATGTTTGAGGCATCATTTTAATATACTGAATGCTGTTTTTCGCAGTTTCAGTATAGTTATAATGCGTTTGATGATTAACCATCAATTTCATAATCATGCCTCGAACATATATTCCAGCTGCTGAGTAAAATTATAATAAGCATCCCAAGTCGGATGATCTTTTAATAATTGCCACGATTGATTAAGTCTATTCCATCCTAAATCATTCAACCGTTGAAGTAATTTCTCTAGCTCCTGTAAAAGACCTGTAAGGTCTTGCTGAAAACGTAGTTGTATATCGAATTGTTCTATCTTTTGTCCTAAATGCAGAAATAACGCTATATCTTCATGTTCAGCATCGAGTATTTGATTACATTTCGCTAAAGCCTGCTTTAATGAGTCAGGATGAGCTTGAATAGACTTAATCGTATGATTCAATTCTGCATAAGCGCTCGAAGATAATATTCCTCTTAACTCCTGAATATTATCTTTAGCAATAACGAATTGGTTCAGTAACGAATATGTTTGTTTCGTATCTAACATATAGCAATTCAGTAATTCTGCTTGATCAATGACCAGCCCAAATGCTGCTGCAAATTGAGTTGCTTTTTCATCATCTGTAAATGGCAAGTGTGATACAGCAAATTTAATCCGCATTAAATAACGGCCCAACCAATAAATGTGGTGTGCACTCGAATTGAGTAAAACCATAAATGTCCTCTTTAACCAGCGATTAGGAATGTAGCGTTTCAACGACCCATGTATCTTTAATACCTCCCCCTTGTGAGGAGTTTACGACTAAAGATCCTGCCTGCATGGCTACTCGAGTTAAACCTCCGGGCACAATTTCTGTGCGATATGGAGAGCTCAATACAAACGGGCGTAGGTCGATGTGGCGCTCAGCCACTCCTGATGTGGTTAAAGTCGGTGCAACAGATAAAGCTAAAGTTGGCTGTGCAATATACTCATGCGGTGTAGCAATCAGTTTTTGTCTAAATTCATCAATTTCACATGAGCTCGCCTTAGGACCAATTAACATGCCATACCCACCAGATCCTTGAGCCTCCTTAATCACTAATTGATCTAGATGAGCTAGCACATAGTCTAAATGTTCTTTTTCACGGCACTGATAAGTGGGTACATTTTTCAGAATTGGTGTTTCTCCCAAATAATATTGAATCATCTGGTCAACATATGGATAAATCGACTTATCGTCAGCTACTCCAGTACCGGGTGCATTAGCAATCACTACATTTTTCTGTAAATAAGCAGACATTAGGCCCGCTACACCTAAAGCACTATCAGGTCTAAACGCAAGCGGATCTAAAAAATCATCATCTAAACGACGATAAATCACATCAACTTTTTGACGTCCTCGAATCGTTTTTACAAAAACTTGATCATTTTCTACGAATAAATCTCGGTTAGTAACTAGGGGCACATCCATTTCACGTGCTAAAAAGGCATGTTCATAATAAGCACTGTTAAAACGCCCTGGGGTCAAAACTACAATGAAAGGTCGATCAATATCTGAATTTTCTTGAAGTATTTCTTTTAATAAGCTTGGGTAGTGTTCAATTCCTTGTAAATTATTAGCAGCACAAAGTTCTGGCATAAGTTGCTGGCTAATATTTCTACTTTCAATCATATACGATACGCCGGAAGGTGTTCTTAAATTATCTTCCAGTACAAAAAACTCACCTTCACCGTCACGAATAATATCTATCCCGCTAATTTGAGAATAAATTTTACCTTTGAGCGTATGTTTGAGCATATGTGGCTGAAAAGCTTCATGACAAATAATCTGACTTTCTGGAATTAACTGCTCCTTTAAAATATGCTGCCCATGATAAATATCATCTAAAAAGTAATTTAAAGCTTTCACTCGCTGTGCACAGCCAGCGGCTATTTTCTCCCATTGTTTTTTTTCGATTACTCTTGGAATTAAGTCAAAAGGAATTGTTCGCTCTGCACCCTCTTTATCACCGTAAACATTAAATGTAATACCGTGATAGAGAAAATGTTGTTTGGCCTCCGTATTTAACTGTTTAAGCTCATCTAAAGTACGAATGCTCAACCATTGCTCAATTTTCTTAGAAGCGGCACCGTTAGATGTCACATCATCTAGCATTTCGTTAAAAAACTGCGATTTTAGCTGTTCAAATAAGTTCGTCTGTACCGAAAGATTTTCTATAAACGAAGTTTGGTTAAATAATGCGTTGGTCGCCTGCTCTTGTAAAAAATAATCAATATCGGCTTGTAGGTCTTTCTCTTGTTCTGACATAGCAACCTCGTCTTATCATTTATCTATATTTCATTTTTAAATAAGCAATTTCAGTGCCACTTATATATCTATAATGCTTATTGGCTTTCTTTGTTATAACTTTCTTCTAAATTTTAGCATTGATTGTAAAAGTAGCTATAAACCGAATCTGACAAACTTGCTAAATGTGTAAAGTTTTTTTATTGTGTTGACACCAAAGCAATTGGATATAGATGTATTACGCTTATGTCTGTAATAGAAAAAGAAACTTCAAATAGTTTATATCGCCAGTGGCAGATTCTATCTCGCCTTCCTACCGGTAAATGGATCGGGACTCGAGAATTGCAAGAAATGCTTGAGCGTGAAGGTATTGAAATCAGTTTAAGGACAATTCAGCGTGATTTAAATCAAATTGCTCAGCGTTTTCCAATTGAAAGTAACAAAGCTGTGCCTCAAGGCTGGCGTTGGCAATCAGATGCACCAATTCAAAGCTTACCGCATATGACAAGCTCTCAAGCAGTAACCTTTATGATGGTTGAAGAACATCTTAAACATTTGCTCCCACCAAGCCTACTTGATGAGATGGGACCTTGGTTTGATTTAGCAAAACGCAGTCTTTCTACACAAAATAATGTAAGGCAATGGATTAATCGTGTGCGAATTGTGCCAGCAAGCCAACCACTCATTCCACCTGTAGTCGACCGTGCTGCTCAACAGGCAATTTATGAAGGTTTATTACAAGACAAACAAATTGAATGTGTTTATCAGGCCCGAGTAAATCAAGGCGAAGATAAAACTTATATTTTAAATCCACTCGCGTTGGTCCAAAAAGGTGCTGTTATTTACTTAATTTGTACCCGACACGACAAAACTGAAGTACAAACCTTTGCTCTACACAGATTCAAATCCGCTAAGGTTTTAGAAAGCCGTGCGCTCCACCCTGTTAATTTTGATATTGACCATTATATTGACTCGGGTGCTTTAGGCTTTAGAGTAGATTACAACCAACCTACGGAGTCCATTCAACTCACCTTAACCATGACCGAACAAACTGCCAAAACTTTTTATGAAAGTCAGTTAAGTAAAGACCAGACCATTACTCCAATTGAAGAAAACATTGTCGAAGTTACGGCAACTGTTCCATTTACCTCTCAATTAGTCTGGTGGTTACGAAGTTTCGGTAAAAAGCTGCTTCATATTGAACCAGTTCAAGTACACAATGCTGTACGAGAAATCGAAACTGAGAGCAAATAATCAGTAGATATAAAAAAGAGAACCATATGGTTCTCTTTAGATTTTGAATTGTAATTTTCTTAATTTTATATTGGCATTTATACTTTTATTTATTTTCAGATCAATATGTTCTCCCCCATCAAAACTGATCTGCTTCTTCTGCGCTATATTGAACATGAGCATTGGCATGCCAAATCATATCCATTGTAGCGAATTGATTTCATTGTCATGTTTAAAGCCCTCTTGTTTGAACGTGAATTCAATATAACCTTCGCTTTTAAACATGTGAAATAAGAAAAAAAGGAAGTGAAATCTATTTTCTTCCTTAGGAAGTTTTAATATATTTTCTGATCAAAAAATAAAAAGCCCAGTCTTAACTGGGCTTTTTTATATACTTAAATGATTAAGCTGTTTTTTTCATCATGTTATTTTTACGAATCGTGATCATTACTAGCTGAACAGCGGCTGGAGTAACACCAGGAATACGGCTCGCTTGAGCTAATGTTTCAGGACGAACAGTTTTTAACTTCTGAGTAATTTCACGAGATAAACCAGAAACGACATCATAATCAAAATCGGCAGGAATTTTGGTTTCTTCAAGACGCTTTAATTGAGCTACATCTTCATGCTGACGGTTGATATAACCTTCGTATTTAACAGCAATCTCGATTTGCTCACCAACTTGTTCTGAAACTTCTGAACCCGTAAGTTCTGCAATTTGAGCAAAATTAATATTAGGACGTTTGAGCAAATCAATCGCACTACATTCTTTACTCAGGTCAGCACCAGTCATTTCGACAAACTTTTTACCCATTGGGTTATTAGGCGCTGCCCACAAATGCTGTAGACGTGATGTTTCACGCTCAACTGCTTCCATTTTTTCACAATAAGCAGCCCAACGAACATCATCAACCAAACCAAGCTCACGGCCAATAGTTGTTAAACGTTGATCGGCATTATCTTCACGTAACATCAAACGATATTCTGCACGTGAAGTGAACATACGGTATGGCTCTTTCGTACCTAAAGTAATCAAGTCATCAACCAATACGCCCATATAAGCTTGGTCACGTTTAGGTGTCCATTCTTCTTGTTCCCATGCACGACGCGCAGCATTTAAACCTGCAAGTAAACCTTGGGCACCTGCTTCTTCATAACCGGTAGTACCATTAATTTGCCCAGCAAAATACAAACCGTTAATTGCTTTGGTTTCTAGGGTAAATTTCAATGCTTGTGGATTGAAATAGTCATATTCGATTGCATAACCCGGACGTAAGATATGAGCATTTTCCATACCACGAATTGAACGTACAAGCTCAAACTGAACATCAAATGGTAATGAAGTCGAAATACCATTTGGATAAAGCTCATGTGTATCTAGGCCTTCAGGCTCTAAAAATACCTGATGTGAGTCTTTATCAGAGAAACGATGAATCTTGTCTTCAATTGAAGGGCAGTAACGTGGACCTACACCTTCAATGACACCGGTATACATTGGTGAACGGTCTAAACCGCCACGAATAATGTCATGCGTTTTTTCATTGGTATGAGTGATATAGCAGTTCACTTGTTCAGGGTGCATTGAAGCATCCCCCATAAATGACATCACTGGAGACGGGAAGTCACCTGGTTGTGGTGTCATAACAGAGAAATCAACTGAACGGGCATCAATACGCGGTGGAGTACCTGTTTTTAAACGACCTACTGGTAGTTTTAATTCACGCAGACGTTGAGCAAGAGCAATAGAAGGAGGATCTCCTGCACGACCACCACTTGATTTTTCTAAACCAACGTGAATAACACCACCCAAGAATGTACCTGTAGTCAACACAACAGTTTTTGCATCAAAGCGAATACCCATTTGGGTAACAACACCCTTAACAGTATCACCTTCAACAATCAGGTCATCGGCCGCTTGTTGGAAAATATCAAGATTCGCTTGGTTTTCCAAAGTCTCACGAATCGCAGCTTTATAGCGAACACGGTCAGCCTGAGCACGCGTTGCACGTACTGCCGCACCCTTACGCGAGTTTAAAATACGGAATTGAATACCACCTTTATCGGCAGCCAAAGCCATTGCGCCGCCAAGTGCATCAATTTCACGAACTAAGTGTGATTTACCAATACCACCAATTGCTGGGTTACAGCTCATCTGACCCAAAGTCTCAATGTTATGGGTCAAAAGCAAAGTCTGTCGTCCCATACGCGCCGCAGCAAGTGCCGCTTCCGTACCTGCGTGACCGCCACCGATAACGATAACATCATAAACTTTAGGATAGTGCATGAGTACAAAAACACCAGAAAAAAAAGACGGAACATTATAGCAAAATTATCTGCTTATTGATGTACATAATTACAAAATTGTCATCACATGATTTACGCTACACCACATGTTTTGACATTTTGTTGCATGAATTCAATACAAAGTGAATGTTTTTTCAAATATTTCATTTTAGAATAAAAATTGTACAGCACTTCTATGACTTTAAAACTAACGCAACTAGAAGGAACACAAAATGAAAAGTACCATGTTAAAAATCTTAACCGCATCTCTCCTTTGCTTTTCAGGCGTAACGTTGACCCACGCTGCGACTAATCATACGGCTAAATCGACTCATACTGCTAAAACAACTAAGCATGCTACAGAGTCAGGTACATCAGTAACGCAAAAAGAACTGAGAGCTTGTGCTAAAAAACGTCAGGGCGAATGGGTGTCTTACAGCCATAATGGGGTAACCTTTAATGGTACTTGCCAACCAAATGAAAATGGCAAATTACAATTTAAAGCCCCTGCTCCTTAATATAGTTTTGACTTAAGGTATAAAGAAATCACTTTGTTTTCTTCTATACCAGATCATCATTTTCAAAAGCGGTCCATTAAAGATGGGCCGTTTTCTTTTTTAAAGCCTCCTAGTCAGCTACAATATGCCTTTAAATAAAATTTTAGGTCCTTTTCGTGAAGTGGTTACAAATACACATTACCGTTGATCAAGAACAAGTTGAATTCACAGAAACACTATTAATGTCTCTAGGTGCGGTAAGCGTAACTCTGGATGATGCCGAAGATCAGGCTCTACTTGAACCATTACCAGGTGAAACACCTTTATGGAATAAAGTCATTGTTACAGGTATCTATCAACAAGACGAACAAGACCCAATTGATGTTGACACTTTAGAAGCTTTCTTAAAAGCTCAGCTTCCAAATGTACCTATGCGTCATGAAGAACTTGAAGACCAAGTTTGGGAACGCGCATGGATGGATTATTATGAACCGATTCAAATTGGGGAAAAATTCTGGATTGTGCCAGAATGGTTAGAACCACCAGAAGCTGATGCGACCAATATTAAACTTGATCCAGGCCTTGCTTTTGGTACAGGCAACCATGCAAGTACATTCTTATGCTTACAATGGTTAGGTAAAACCGATGTAAAAGATAAGATCGTGATTGATTATGGCTGTGGTTCAGGCATTTTAGGTGTTGCAGCTTTATTATTAGGCGCTAAAAAAGTATTTGCGACAGATATCGACCCACAAGCAGTTTTAGCAACAAAACAAAATGCTGAACTTAATGGGGTATTAGATCGCCTATATGTTGGCCTTCCTGAAGAGTTTGATCAAGAATTCAAACCTCAACAAGCAGACGTTTTGGTAGCAAATATTTTAGCGGGACCCTTAATGGCACTTGCGCCAGAGTTTGCAAAATTACTTAAATCTGATGGTGAGTTCGCACTTGCTGGTGTAATTGAAGAGCAAGTAGCTGATGTTTCAGGTGTTTATTCTGAATTTTTTGATATATTAGACGTCGAAAAGCGCGAAGAAAACTGGTGTCGCATATCCGGAAAACGCAAAACAATAAATTGAGACTATTTAACTCATGAATGAAAAACAAACCCGCTGCCCTAAATGTTTAACAGTTTATAAAGTTTCTCTGACCCAGTTAACTGTTGCTCAGGGCATGGTTTGTTGCCCTAAATGTAATTTAAATTTTAATGCTCTAACCAACTTAGTTAATGTTGAACATCCAGAAGCAACAAACTCATCTGTTTTAGCTGACGGCTCGATTCAAACACGATATATGACTCATTCACATGTGTTAGATATCTTTGATCAAAAAGTTGAAAATTCTAATATTGATCTTTTGACGTATTTAAATAATTTAAATTACTTCCATAACGAGCCAATCAATGCGCTCCCCAACCTCAACTTAGCTGAACAAGCAACTTCACCTGAACAAGATAATGGTAAAAAGCATAGCTGGTTGTACTATACGCTTTGGAGTTCTGCGAATCTGATACTGATTTTGGTTTTTACTTTTCAGATTCTCTGGTTCAACCCAAAACTCATGCAGCAGAGCCCTGCTATTAGTCATGCATTTAATTATGTCTGTCAAATATTGCATTGCAGTAAGTCAGCTGAACAATATCAACTTCTTTATATAGAAAAGGTAAAACTACGTAGAGTTGATACAGAACATACCCAATTTTCTGGCGTTCTAATCAATCAAAATAATAAAAGTATTGAGTTACCTAATCTAAAACTCAGCTTTGGTAAAGAAGACGAGCAAGAAGAAATCATTTTTCAACCGCAGGAATATTTGGTTGAAAATTTACGTGGCATTCAACGCATCCCTACCAATACACCTTTTAGATTTCAATTTGATTTAAATAAAAGCAAAAAAAGCCTAGTAAATTATCGATTAGAAATTGTCCACCCCTAAATTGTAAAAAAAGTGAAAAAAAATTAAAAAAAAATGCAGTTAATTTGCTCACTTTTTCCTAGACAATGGTATGATACGCGCCACGAAAGCTTTGACTCATATACTCCTCGCTCTCAATTCAAAAAATATACTGTTAAGCATGTGTGCTTTTCTACATTAAGCACATAGCCTAACTTTTTTTGTTTTTGAGGGGGCTGTAACAAATATTTAACTATTGTTACGCTTATTTTTTACTCAATACGAAGAATTATGGCAAGCTAATTGTTCTTATGTTTTAGAGTCACTGTTTTAGGATCTAAAACAGGACTCCGTATTTTTAGACCACATTTATATACTACTTTACCCAAGCTAGTATTTGATTTTCGGATTAACTCGCATGAATAGCAAATCTCCTATTTTTACTGCACAATCTGATGTTGCTCTTCGCATCCACGTGGATCGCGCAGTTCGTCATTATTTTGCACAATTGCAAGGTGAGCAACCATCTCAGGTATATGACATGGTGCTAGCAGAAATGGAGAAACCTCTTTTATCTGTAGTTCTTGAATATACTCGTGGCAACCAAACACGTGCCGCAGAAATTCTTGGACTAAACCGCGGCACTTTACGCAAAAAGTTAAAAGCTCACGGTTTAATGAGTGAATAAATGATAAAATGCTCACGACGTCGTGGGCATTTTTTTATGCTTCTAATTGGTTTTAATCCGTAGACTTGAAATTGTTGACTTGAACATCATGACTATTAAACGTGCTTTGATTTCTGTATCAGACAAAACAGGAATTGTCGAATTTGCTCAAAACCTTGCAGCTTTAGGGGTAGAATTATTATCTACAGGCGGCACATATAAGTTGCTTAAAGATAATAACATTGCTGTAATTGAAGTATCTGAACATACTGGTTTCCCAGAAATGATGGATGGCCGTGTAAAAACACTACATCCAAAAATTCATGGCGGCATTTTAGCTCGTCGTGGTCTAGACGAAGCAGTTATGCAAGAACACAACATTGATCCAATCGATCTAGTTGTAGTCAACCTTTATCCATTTGCAGCTACAGTTGCTAAACCGAACTGTTCACTTGCTGATGCTATCGAAAATATCGACATCGGCGGTCCAACAATGGTGCGTGCTGCTGCTAAAAACCACGCTTCTGTGGGTATTGTTGTTAATGCTTCAGATTACGATACAGTGATTAACGAATTAAAAGCTGCTGGTTCACTTTCTTATGAAACACGCTTCGATTTAGCTGTTAAAGCATTTGAACATACAGCTCAATATGATGGCATGATCGCTTCTTACTTAGGCGCTCGCGTTGGTAAGACCGAAGGTGAAGCTGATTTATTCCCTCGTACGTTCAACACTCAATTAAACAAAGCACAAGATTTACGTTACGGTGAAAACCCACACCAATCTGCTGCTTTCTATGTTGAAGCAAACGCAAAAGAAGCTTCTGTTTCTACAGCAAAACAATTACAAGGCAAAGAATTGTCTTATAACAATATTGCTGACACAGATGCTGCACTTGAATGTGTTAAATCATTTGCTAAACCAGCTTGTGTAATCGTAAAACATGCTAACCCTTGTGGTGTCGCGGTTTCTTTAGATGGCATTAAAGCTGCTTATGATTTAGCTTATGCAACAGATCCAGAATCTGCTTTCGGTGGCATTATTGCATTTAACCGCGAGTTAGATGTTGCAACTGCTCAAGCAATTGTTGATCGTCAATTCGTTGAAGTTATTATTGCTCCAAGCATTGCTGATGGCGTACTTGAAGTAACTGGTGCGAAGAAAAATGTTCGTGTTTTAGTATGTGGCGAATTACCTGCAATTGATGCACGCGCTCCACAACTTGACTATAAACGCGTTAACGGTGGCTTACTTGTTCAAGACCAAGACTTGGGCATGATCACTAAAGATGATCTTAAAGTAGTTACTAAACGTGCACCGACTGAACAAGAAATTGATGACCTTATTTTCGCGTGGAAAGTTGCGAAATATGTAAAATCAAACGCTATTGTTTATGCAAAAAACCGTCAAACTATTGGTGTAGGCGCGGGTCAAATGAGCCGTGTTAACTCAGCGCGTATTGCTGCAATTAAAGCAGAACATGCTGGTTTGGTTGTTGAAGGCGCTGTTATGGCATCTGATGCATTCTTCCCGTTCCGTGACGGTATTGATAATGCGGCTAAAGCTGGCATTAAATGCATTATTCAACCAGGTGGTTCTATGCGTGATGAAGAAGTCATTGCAGCAGCTGATGAAGCTGGTATTGCAATGGTCTTCACTGGTATGCGCCATTTCCGCCACTAATTTAAATTTAGTCCTCCCTAACCCTCCTTTTATTCAGGAGGGTTTTCCACAATAATGGAACTATCTCTCCACTTCGAGAAATAGAGGGGGATGAAAAAGGATTAAAGTTAAGGAACAAATTAAAAATGAATATTTTAGTTTTAGGTAGTGGTGGTCGTGAGCATGCTTTAGCATGGAAAATCGCGCAAGATACCAAAGTTACTCAAGTTTTTGTTGCACCTGGTAATGCTGGAACTGCAACTGAAGCAAAATGCGTTAACGTTCAGCTCGATATTTTAGACAACCCGGCAATTATTGCTTTTGCTAAAGAAAATAATGTTGAACTCGTTGTTGTTGGTCCAGAAGCACCATTAGTAAATGGTGTAGTAGATGCTGCACGTGAAGCTGGTGTAAAAATTTGGGGACCGACTCAATATGCAGCACAACTTGAAGGCTCAAAAGCATTTGCTAAGCACTTTTTAAAACGCCATAACATTCCAACTGCTTTTTACGATGTATTTACTGAAGTTGATGCAGCTAAAGCTTATGTTGAAAAAAATGGTGCACCAATCGTTATTAAAGCTGACGGCCTTGCTGCTGGTAAGGGTGTAATCGTTGCAATGACCAACGAAGAAGCTTTTGCAGCGATTGATGACATGCTTGCAGGTAACAAATTTGGTGATGCTGGTTCACGTGTTGTAATTGAACAGTTCCTTGCTGGTGAAGAAGCTTCTTTCATTTGTATGATTGATGGTAAAAATATTTTACCAATGGCAACTTCACAAGATCACAAACGTATTTTTGAAGGTGATCAGGGTCCAAACACTGGTGGTATGGGTGCTTACTCTCCTGCTCCAGTTGTAACTCCAGATGTTTTTGAACGTGTAATGACTGAAATTATGCGTCCAACTGTTGATGGTATGGCTGCTGACGGACATGTTTACACTGGATTCTTATATGCTGGTTTAATGATTGATGAACAAGGTCAACCACGCGTAATTGAATTTAACTGCCGTTTTGGTGACCCTGAAACTCAACCAATCATGATGCGCTTAAAGTCATCTCTTGTTGATTTGGTTGAAGCAGGTATTGCAGGTAATTTACCAAAAGAAGCTGAGTGGGATGAGCGTAAGTCAATCGGTGTTGTACTTGCAGCAGAAGGATACCCAGATAGCGTACGTAAAGGCGATGTGATTTCTGGTATCGGCCAATCACCTGAAGATACTAAAATCTTCCATGCAGGTACTGCAACTCGTGAAGATGGTCACATTGTGACTTCTGGTGGACGTGTACTCTGCGTAACTGCTTTAGGTGACAGCGTTCTTGAAGCACAAATTAATGCTTTAGAAGTATGCGGCCAAGTAACTTTCACAGGTATGCAATACCGTAGTGACATCGGTTACCGCGCGATTGCACGTGAAAAAGCTGAATAAAAGTTAGCAAAAAAAAGCTTCCTATTTAGGGAGCTTTTTTATTTTGTACACCAATAAAAGAAAATGATATAAATTTTTATAAGATTTATTAAGATATCAACAAATAGAAAAAAGCCCTCTATATCAACTACATTTTTATTGCTATCATTAGTACATAGTTGTAACTGTCATCAGACACTGCTGTTTTAATAATTTCCATAAAGACTTGCTCTACAAATTATGCCTGTAGAGAGTTTTTTAATATTCTAAATTTATGAATGCTCGTTTGGCTACTGTTGGGGATGAACTGTTTGGGGAAACAGTTTTTGTTTATTAAACAATTACCCTCTGTTATAGCCAAAATATGCAAGCAAATTATGGAACCCCAGAAAAAGATCACAGAGTTTAGACTAGTTGTAATTCCAACTCCTCTCTTTTCATATTGATATAGATCAATCGTTATTGTTCTATATCTTAATCAGGACTTTTTTAAATGAAAAAGCTGATCAGCCTTTTTTTAAGCATGTCAGTAGTATTATTGACAGCATGTAGCAAACAAGAAAATGCTCAACAAGCCGAACAAAACAATGATAGTTCCAAAGTACAAAAGGTAGTAATTGCCTCTACAGGTTCAGATGCTGACATTTGGCGTTATATCGCATCTTTACCTGAAACCCAAGCTGCTGGACTGAAGTTAGAAGTAAAAAACTTCTCAGACTCCGTTTCAATGAATACAGCAGTTGCAAATAAAGAAGTAGATTTGAACGCATTCCAAGCTTATTCTTATCTTACTGTATTTAATAATTCAAACCCGGATAAGATTGCAGCGGTTTCTACCACTTATATTGAGCCAATGGGGATTTATTCAAGTAAATACAAAAAAATTGAAGAACTTCCTGAAGGTGCAATTATTTCAATCCCGGATGATGCTGCCAGCGAATCTCGTGCGCTACTCTTGTTACAAACTGCTGGCTTAATCAAGCTTAAAGCTGACTATAATCCTGTTCAGGGCAGTCCAATTGATGTTATCGAAAATCCCAAAAAGATCAACATCAAACCAATCAAAATGGAAACTGCATTACGTCTTAAAAATGAATTTGATGCAGTTGTATTAAATAATACCATAGCACTCGAGGGAGGTTTAAACGTACTCAAAGATTCTATGTTCTATGAACCTATTGATCAAATCTCAAAAATTAGTGTAAACGTTCTAGCAACTGCTGAATCACGTAAAAATGATCCTGTCTTGCAAAAAGTTGGTAAGCTTTACCACACTGCAGCTGTTAAAAAATACATTGAAGAACACTTTGGTGGAACAAAAGTTGACGTAGACAAACCAATCAGCTATCTCTCAGAAGCTAAATAGTAATATAATAGCCCAAACGTGAAACAGGCAAATTATCTTTGCCTGTTTTTTCTTTCAAGCATAGTTTCTGACGATATGATTCAATTTAAAAACATTTCAAAGCACTATCAGCTCAAAAGCCAAACCATACGCGCACTCGATCAAATCAATTTAGAGATTCCAGAGGGCAGTATTTTCGGCATTATTGGCTATAGTGGTGCAGGTAAAAGTACTTTAATTCGCCTGATTAATTTACTCGAACGACCAAATGAAGGTCAGATTATTATTAATCAAAAGGACTTCACTGCTTTAGATGCACGTTCATTACGTCAGGAGCGTGCAAATATTGGTATGATTTTTCAGCATTTCAATTTGCTTCAAACCAAAACAGTTGCTGAAAATATCGAAATGCCAATGCGTCTGCTAAATTATAAAAAAGCAGAACGTGAAAAGCGTTTAAACGAATTATTAGAGTTTATTGATCTTAAGCATAAAAAAGATGCCTATCCAGATGAACTCTCTGGCGGTCAAAAGCAACGTGTTGGTATTGCTCGTGCTTTGGCAAATCATCCTAAAATTTTATTATGCGATGAAGCCACATCTGCACTAGATCCACAAACTACACAATCCGTTCTAGAGCTTTTAAAGAAAATCAATCAAGAACAGAAAATCACAATTGTTATGGTTACTCATGAAATGGATGTCATTGAATCTATTTGTGACCATGTTGCAGTTATGGAAGCTGGCAAAGTGATTGAGCAAGGCTCAACTATTGATATTTTTAGTAATCCTCAGCATCCAACAACTAAAAACTTTATACAAACTGTTTTACATCAACAGTTGCCAGTTAACATTCTAAATCAATTAGAAAATCAACATCACCACAGCATTTATTGCCTACAATTCTTAGGACGTTCGGCTCAAGAACCTGTGATTCAGTCACTTATTAAACAATATGATATTAGTTTAAATATCTTATTTGCCAATATGACTGAAATTAATGGCACAGTGATTGGTCAAATGTTTGTACAGCTTTTAGGTGACCCGCAGTTGATCAGTCAAGCGATTGAGTTTTTAGAGAAAAATGAAGTGAGCGTCGTTCAATCAGGAGATCAAGTATGAGAGATTTAATCGTACAATGGTTAACTGAACTTACTCAGCCTTTCTGGCACAGTTCCCTTTCTATGGACCAGTTTGTAACTGCCTTACAAGAAACCTTTAATATGGTGTTCTTTGCGCTTATATTTGGTGGTATTTGGGGCTTCATCCAAGGCATTATTCTGCTTGTAACTCGCCCAGAAGGGATCTTACCAAACAGATTCATTTATCATTTGCTTAACCCAATTGTAAATGCATTGCGTTCTCTACCATTTATTATTTTACTTATTGCAGTTATTCCACTTACAAAGTTCTTGGTAGGTACTTCGATTGGTACATGGGCGGCAATCGTTCCTTTAACGATTTATGTTGGACCATATATGGGCCGACTTATTGAAACTTCCCTACTTGAAGTAAATGAAGGAATTATCGAATCTGCTCAAGCAATGGGTGCAACACCTTGGCAGATTATTTCACGCTTTATTTTACCTGAAGCTCGTAGTTCTCTTATTTTGAACTTGACGACTGCTACGATTAGCCTTATTGGTGCGACCGCTATGGCTGGTGCAGTTGGTGCTGGTGGTATTGGTGACTTAGCCATTTCTTATGGCTATCAACGTTTTGATACAAGCGTTGTGATTTTAACAGTGATTATCCTCTTGCTTTTGGTACAGATTGTACAGACTTTAGGTAACTGGCTCTCTAAGATACGCTAAGTCATTTATATAGAAAGCTCCCTAAACGGGGGCTTTTTGTTTTTATAGTCTCCTGTTATTAAAAAGTTGAGTACATGGCTTAATGCCATTTTCTGTTATCATCAAAATTAGTGGTTACTCTTTGGATTTGGTTTCAGGATAAAACAATGCGTTATAGAATTCATTTTATTGATGTGCAAAATGCCCTACAAAACTATATCTGGATTTTAGAAGATACTGAAACTCATGAAGCCGTTGCAGTTGATCCAACAGAAGCTGAGTTAGTCACTCAATTTTGCAATGACCATCATTTAACCTTAAAGCAAATTTGGCTTACGCATTGGCATAAAGATCATATCGGTGGCGTTGCAGATTTAACGGCTAACTCTACTCTGACTGTATATGGTCCAAGAGATGAATTAAGTAAAATTCCCGGTATTACTCATCCCCTTCAACATGATGACCATCTAAAATTTAATGATTTAAAGGCAGAGATTATTGCAACACCAGGTCATACCTTAGGGCATATTGTGTATTTTATTGAGGAACTTAATGCCCTCTTTTGTGGCGATACTTTGTTTGCAATGGGGTGTGGCCGACTATTTGAAGGTACGGCAGAGCAAATGTATCATTCATTAAATCGTCTTGCAGCCCTTCCAACCACAACCAAAGTCTATTGCACGCATGAATATACACTTTCTAATGCTGAGTTTGCTTTAAGCGTAGAACCTGAAAATCATGCCTTACAAGAACGTGCAGAACAAGTTCGTAAGCTTCGCACGGAAGGTAAAATTACCCTACCAAGTAGTATTGAACTTGAATTGGCAACTAATCCATTTTTACGTGCTGAAAGTGTAGATGAGTTCGCTCATTTACGTAGTTTAAAAGATAATTTCTAAATTTATGGGCTCTATAGAAAGATACAGTTTCATTTTAAGAACTGTATCTTTTTGAATAAAGCATGTTTCATGAAATTATTTTTTACATTTATTGATTTTAAATTAACTTGTTTTGATTAAATTTTGTCCTAATCTTTTTATTTTTAAATAACCATAAAAATTAAATACTTACATTTTATTAGTACAAAAATTGATTACATAAAAACTGAATAAATTTATAAAATGAAGAAGATTACTTTATCTCTTTTACTTTTTTTACAAGTTGCAAAATAAAACAAAGTTTTCCCCCTTTAAAAAATCTAGGTAAATCCCTATTAATAAATAAGGTGTAAGACACGGATAGAAGAAGGAGTTCTCACGTGAAAAAGGTTGTTAAAGCTAAAAATTTAATTGCGTTCCGTATTTGGTTAGAAAAATTAGGGTATTCGGTTAAAAACTTGGCCGATGGAAAAGGTTTCACCTTCAGTTTTAAAAAAGAGTATGGCTTAGTCACGTGTGATTTGGCTGGTAACGCTTTAGCGATGCAATTAGGTGAAGAGTTTGAGGATCACTTAAAAGCGTAAGCTTGAGCTGTTTTGCATATACTATTTTCAGTATAGGCAACTTAAAAGTTCTGCTTTCAAAGTAGATCTATATGAGAGTTTGTGAAAATTTTATATTGGCCTTCCATAATTAAGCATTTACATACAAGATAGTTTTTTTAAATTAAATTTTCGACTAGATAAAATAAAACCTGTAGCATGGCGCCTCTCCCAAATTGCCAATTGCTACAGGTTTTTTATTTCGAATTAGAATTTTAAATAATTAATTCGTTTTAGATTTACCTAATGCTTTATCTAGAACATCCTTGTCCAGAGCTTTGTCCCAACGAGCAACAACAATTGTTGCGCATGCATTACCAATTAAGTTAGTTAATGCACGACACTCAGACATAAAGCGGTCAATACCTAAAATGAGCGCCATACCTGCCACAGGTACAGATGGGACAACTGACAAAGTAGCAGCGAGTGTAATAAAGCCTGCACCTGTTACCCCTGCTGCACCTTTTGAACTCACCATTGCCACTAAAAGCAAGGCAAGTTGTTCACTAATGGATAAGTCCACATTACATGCTTGTGCAATAAATAAAGCAGCCATAGTCATATAAATGTTAGTACCATCAAGGTTAAATGAATAACCTGTAGGAATAACTAAGCCCACTACAGATTTTTCACATCCCGCTTTTTGCATTTTATCCATTAAAGATGGTAAAGCTGCTTCAGATGAACTTGTACCTAAAACCAACCAGAGTTCATCTTTGATATAGCGAATTAAAGCAATAATTGAAAAGCCATTGTAACGCGCTACAGCACCTAAAATGATTAATACGAACAGTACAGCCGTGATATAGAAAGTCATAATCAATAGTAATAAATTACCGATTGATTCGATTCCATAAGCACCAATAGTAAATGCCATAGCTCCAAAAGCACCAATTGGCGCAAGTTTCATTAACATGCCAACCAAGTAGAAAACCGGTGCCGTTAAGTTATTTAGGAAATCAGTGATTGGACGTGCACGATCGCCTAAAGCAGCTAAAGAAATACCAAATAGTACTGCCACAAATAGAACCTGCAAAATTTCACCACCAGCAAGCGGACTTACCAGTGTTTGCGGGATAATATTCATGAAGAAATCAGTAATATTGGTGGCATGAGCCTTCTCAACGTAAGTATTTACCTTATCGCTGACTAAGGTTGCTGGGTCAATGTTTAGACCTTTACCCGGTTGAATGATGTTTGCCACAATCATACCAACCACAAGTGCAAGACTTGAGAAAGTAATGAAATACAGCATTGCTTTACCAGTCACGCGTCCAACCCGACTCATGTTTGTCATGCTGGCAATACCAGTAACCACAGTCAAAAAGATTACGGGAGCAATAATCATTTTAACGATTTTGATGAATGCATCACCGAGCGGTTTTAAGCTCTGTCCAAGTTCAGGGTAAAAATGACCAATTAAAACGCCTAAAATAATTGCAAAGATGACCTGTACATACAAAATTTGGTGAAATTTCTGTTTTTTCTGTACGGTTTCTTGGTCAAGGGTATTGAAATCCATTATCTAAATACCTGTTCGATGGGGATAAAAAAATAAAATATAAAGCGTGCACCACAAGCTGCTTTAAAGGAAGTGAAGCCATTGTAAAGAATAAAAAATACCCTGTGTTATAAATTTAGAAAATGTAAAATTTAAAAACCATGTATATTTTTGTATATAAAGTCTATCTTTTTCTGCATTCTTTAAAATTAAAATTTAGAAAAAAACTTTAAAAATACACCTAACCACATGTTTGTTATTTAATTAATTCTATTAACCATCTCTTTATGAGCTTTTATCTTTTGTTTTTAATTTAACAAAATCACCATTTTAAAAATAAATGATCAAACCAATTTCATGTTTATTTTAAATTATGAGAATTTATTTTTTAAATAATAAGAAATATTGATATATAGTTATCTAATAAAAACAGAAATCTATTTGGTGAGCTATTTAAATAAGCTATTTTTTAGCTAAAAAATAGGAAGTTACGCCTATTACTTTAAACAAACAGGCGTTTTAACAGACCATGTACGTAATCTAGGCTTAATTCCTGATTGGTAAATAAAATCCGAAATAGCATAGGTGCGATTACAGTCTCGATTATTTCTTGGTTCGGTATAGTGAACTCATTACGTAATTTTGCTCGATTTTGAATAATGTCGAGTTGTTGAATAATCAAGGTTTCACATTTACGCGCATTATTAGAATCCGAATTTGACGTATAGAGTACGTCTCGTAATAAATCTTGCCCAACTTCGGAAGCATATTCTTCAAAATATTGTTCAACCCATGCTGTGATATCTCGTTCAAATGAACCCAAATCTTTGGGTTCCATATCTGGTTTGAGTTCATTTAAAGCTACATCTGAAAATAGCTGGTTGATATCTCCCCATCGACGGTAAATGGTTGAAGGCGTTACCCCTGCTTGTACTGCAATCATTGGAATTGTAATGTGGCTTTGCTCGAAATCGTTTTGTAATTCTTTTACAGCATTATGTACCGCAGTTTGTATTCTCTCGCTGCGACCACCAGGGCGTAATCCAGTAACAATTTTTGCCATTTATAAACTCTGCAAAGGGATCAAAAAATTTATAAATATTTATATCTATATACAAAATACACTAAAGCTAAGGATTTGCTTTAGTGTCAAAATAATGTATAAAAGCTAAATATTCGCTTTTATGTTATTCATGTTCTATGAACAATTCAAGTTCAAAACGGTCGAGAGCTGTTTTTCAATTAGATGCTGCAAGCGCTTTGACACTCAACACAATTACGCTTATGACATTTATGGCTGCATCTAGTGCACCAACACCGCTCTACCGCCTATACCAACAGATATGGCAATTTTCACCAGTTACATTAACTTTAATTTTTGCAACTTATGCTTTTACGCTGCTGGGATCATTACTGATTATTGGTTCTTTGTCTGACTATATTGGACGTCGACCAGTCATTATTGCTGCCATTTCTCTGCAAATTATTTCAATGAGCTTCTTCTTATTTGCTTCAGATGTTTCGATGTTATTTATCGCTCGAGGTTTACAAGGAATCGCAACAGGGCTTGCTGTTTCAGCTATAGGAGCAGCCATTTTAGATTTTAGTAAGCTCCATGGCTCACTGATTAATAGTATTGCACCAATGATAGGTATGGCTGTTGGGATTTTTCTGACTTGTTCTATTTTGCAGCTCTCCGCTCACCCCTTACAGCTTGTTTTTGAATTCTTATGTTTTCTTCTTATTTGTGAACTCATTTTAAGTTTTCTTACCCCAGAGACTGCACAAAAAAGAGCTGGTGCGCTTGCTTCTTTAAAACCCGCGATGGCTATTCCTGCGCAAACGAAAAGCGCGTTATTAAGTATTAGCCCAATTAATATTGCACTTTGGATGGTCAGTGGTTTCTTCTTGTCACTCATGCCATCTTTGCTGGCAAAAATTTTCCATACTTCATCAGCATGGCTAAACGGTATTATGTTTATGGCGCTCGCCCTTTCCGGTGCGGCAGGTATATTAACGCTTAGAAAGTCGACAAATTTTCGTATTTTATTAACCGGTACGCTCTCGATTGCTATTGGTGCCATTGTCTTATTCATCGCCATTAACCTAACCAATGCTGTAGTTTTATTTTTAGGTTCTATTATTACTGGCGTTGGTTTTGGTACGGCTTTTATGGGAGCCATTCGTAGTGTAATGCCGCTGGCTCTTCCAGAAGAACGTGCTGGACTTATGGCAGCATTTTTCGTTGAAAGTTATTTGGCTTTTAGTATTCCTGCAATTTTAGCTGGCTATTTTGTGGGTAAGATTGGACTGATGCATACAGCAAATAGCTACATCTGTTTTATTGTCTTACTATCACTTGTTGCCCTTTTCATGATTTTTAAAAATTTTAAAAATAAATAACTATATAAAAAAGCCTCGAACTGAGGCTTTTTTTTAATATTTACTGGTCACGCCAGCGTTTTAAAAAACGTTTTACATACTTTTTAAATGGCCAAGTAAACTGTTTTATAAAACTATTTGGAATTTTATACCCTACCGTACCATACACGCTCGCCAAGTGATTTGGCATATATACGGTTTTAAAAATAACATCATAAAGTGGAATAAAAGCAGCGTAATTTTTATCAATCGCAGGTTTTTCAGAGGAATGATGCCAATGGTGGAATTCCGGTGTTGCGATAAACCAACGTAAATATGGAAATCGAAAACGTACATTGGAATGAATAAAAATAGCGTGAAATGAAATAAAGATTAAATAGGCAAAAACAGCAGAAGTATGAAACCCTAAAAGGAAAATTGGTAGGGTAGCAATAAAGCGAGTCATTAAAACTTCAACAACGTGTAAACGGGAAGATGCTAACCAATCCATATATTCAGTCGAATGATGAATCGCATGAAAACGCCATAAAAAGTTAACTTCATGCATGGCTCGATGTAACCAATACACCGTAAAATCAACCACAATGAGCAATTCAATGAATTGCAGCCAAATTGGCTGAGCTTGAACATACGGCACAATTGGGTTATCAGGTAAATGCGTAATCCAATACTGAATTGGCATAACCGTTAAGAAGCTAAATAGTTGAATGCCAATATGGCTGACCATGAAATATTTCATATCGGTCACCCAGCCCACTCTTAAGATCTTTTGTTCAGGGTTTTTAGCAAAAAATCCTTCAAGCGGTATGAAAATAAAAGCCAAGATGACTAGGGTAAGTACAAAATAATCAATACCTGCATAAAATGGTACGCTTGGAATGACTGGAGCATGAATAACACCACAGCCTAAGACTGCTGCGATGAGTGCAAAGCATAAACCATAAAAACCATATCGATTTTGTCGGATGATTGCACTAAATGCTCCAAAACCTGCGCTAATGATTATGCCTGTAATGAGGCCATAATAAAAAAGACTATAGTGCTTTGCATAAAGTGGACGTAACTCAGGAGTTGTCAGCACACTGGGAAACAAAAAACATAAAGCTCCAAATAAGCAAAGTAAGCTTAATGCCATGGATATAAAAGCACTAATTTTTCCTAAACCTGCATTAAGCTCTAAATTTTCAAATCTTGCTCTTAATTGATCGGTCATAATTCATATCAACAGTTCTTATTCTCTATGCCGCGCATGCTAACAAAATTTAATTATTAATTGTAAAAAGAACCTTATTTAGCTCAGACTAAAAATAGATATATAAATAAAACTAACCAATCAATCCAAAAACAAGATCAATTGGTTAGTTATTATAAATATTTATCTATTTCAGAACGTGGAAATAGGCTATTTATTTTTTATATGGACTCTCATAGGTTGTTTCAGCAACTGGTGAGACACGCCAAATCGTATTACCAACATCATCTGCGACTAACACAGCTCCTGAAAAATCAATTGCTACCCCCACTGGGCGTCCATAAGCCTTCCCTTTATCACTGAGGAATCCAGTTAAAATATCTTGCGGTGGACCTGAGGGCTGACCACTTCTAAATGGTACAAAAATGACTTTATAACCACTGTGCGGCTTACGGTTCCAAGAACCATGCTGCCCGACAAATGCCCCACCTCTAAATTGCGGCATCAATTCGGCTGCATAAAACGCAAGACCTAAAGAAGCCGTATGGTTGCCTAATGCATAGTCAGGTTTAATTGCACGAGCGACCATTTCTGGATTTTGTGGTTTAACTCGCACATCTACATGTTGACCATAGTAGCTATAAGGCCAGCCGTAAAAAGCTCCATCTTGAACTGAGGTCATATAATCGGGTACTAGGTCACTACCAATTTCATCGCGCTCATTAACCACCGTCCAAAGTTTACCGCTTTGAGGTTGCCACGCCATACCATTTGGATTACGCAGTCCAGTTGCAAATGAACGTGACTGCCCGCTTGCGATATCAAACTCCATAATTTGTGCACGGCCTTTTTCTTGATCTAGACCATTTTCGCCAACATTACTATTGGAACCGACGGTAATGTACAGCTTTGTCCCATCACGATTAGCAATAACATTTTTGGTCCAATGGTGGTTTAAAGGGCCACCAGGTAAATCCAATACTTTAGTGCCACTCGCAGTAATTCTTGTCTCGCCTTCCTGATAAGGGAAACGCACAAGTGCATCCGTATTGGCAACATATAAATTATTACCGACTAGCGCCATACCAAATGGTGAGTTTAAATTTTGAAGAAATACCGTTTTCTGATCGGCAACTCCGTCTCCATTAGTGTCACGAAGTAAAGTAATACGGTTAGCACTCGGATGAGATGAGCCTGCCCGTCTCATCACAAACGTCATGATTTTACCTTTAATCCCTTTACTGTCTTCCGGTTTAGGCGGAGCATCTGTTTCAGCGACCAATACATCACCATTTGGTAGTACATAGAGCCAACGTGGATGTTCAAGTCCTTTAGCAAATGCTTTTACCTTTAAACCTTCTGCCGGAGTTGGCATAACACCACTCGGCCAGCCTTCTGCTGGGGCTATATTCACTGTCGGTAATAGGCTTGATTTAGGTTCAGGTAATTTTGGTTCCGGGCCATAACTCTCGGCAATCGGATATTGAGAGGATGAAGTACACCCAGTAACTAGAACTACAACGGTTGTGCCTAAAATCGGCAGTAAAAAACGTGTAAGCATCTTTCATCTCCATTTCTTATTTTTTCGCAATATGCACAGGGTAATGCTTTAGGAGAGAGACTTATAGTTTATTTATTTAACTGTGCTGAGCAGTACAGTCTATATTTTAAAAATTTTAATACATGATCGAGTGTTTTCTAGGCACTTAAATCCCCTTCATCATAACTACAAATTAAAACTTCGCATTAGGATTGTTACGTAAAGTATTTAAAAAGCCCTCTTTATCTTTTGGAGAAATCATCACCTTCGCTATTCTTCCATTTTTCATATAACTAATTTTGAGCCGATCTAATGAGAGCGCTGGTGATGAAAGTGGATTATGAGTAGGTTCTATTTGAATAATATCATCAATATTAATTTTCCAACGGAAAATGAGACTCTTAATGACTAATATATTTGTTTCTACCACATAGTAAGTACTAAAGATTGGAAGCCAAATGACCAGAATGACTAAACTATAAATCATGAGATGCGAAAAATTGGTGCCCATAAAAGAATGATGAACTTCTTGATAAGTTTTAAAAATAATATTGGCAGTGATAACAACAAATATTAATAAAAGCCACCAATCAATTTTTGATCTAAATTTCAAAAGTTATCCTCCACGTCTAAATCTCATTTATAACGAGTATTTCTATATATTTTTTATAAAATAATCGAACTAAAAATTAGCTTTAAATGTTAATGATACAAAATCTCGATCATCTATGGTGCTAAATTCATTAGAACCAAAAAAGTTATTATAGGCAATCTCTGTTGTATATTTTTGCTGATAAGTCATAGATAACGCCGCACTTATACTCATTTGCCCTTCTTGAAAGTTTTGGCTATATCCATAAACATCATGTCTAAAACTAAGACTTGGCGTAATCACTGTAGAGGGTAAAATATCTTGATAATTTAATGCGCCACGTAATCGGTAGCCAAATGACCATTCATTAAAAAATCCGTTTTTATTACAAAAGCGTTCATTTAACTTGTCTATTTCTGCATTGGTAAGATGAGCTGTACCATACGGCGTACATTTAAAGTCGCCTGTTTCAGGATGATAAGCCCCTGTTGACAGCTCACTACGGCCAAATGCGCCTGTCCGACCAATCCGATGATTACCAATATCTGCAATATGGTTTAAGGCAAACTCTGTAGACCATGTCAGTGAATTCGCGCCCCAAACATTGAATATGCTGTCAGTTGCTCCAACCGAAAATTGTGTTACGGGTAAGCGTACATATCCTTGAATATATTGACCTAATTCAACAGTTTTTCCCGGCGGTGCAAATGGTGTTCCTTCCGATAGCACTTGAGCATATACAATGTCTGTACCGTTTAGTTGTAAAGGTTGATTAGGTTTGTGGGTTAATTCACTAAAAACGGTTGTTGTTCCAACTTTCCCAGTCAGACTTAATCCAAACATTTTGATATTTTCAGGATAGATAGAAAAATAACTCGCGGTATTAAAATGTTCGGGTCCTGGTGCTGTTACAGCGGTTCCATCAAAGTTTGCATTACGGCTATGGTAGTTCGCATAGTAAATACCTAACTCAGCATTGTTTAAACTGGGTAATGTCTGTTTTAAAGCAATACCATATTGGCCATTGTCCTTTGCTTTTCTACTTTCTGCACGTGGAATATAGGTACGTAAACGAATTGCGGTATCCGATAATTTATCTCCACCTCCAGCAATCAGAACTGGACCTGCATTTTCAGGCACAAAGTCTGAAATCTCAAAGAAAGTTCCGTTACCATCAACAACTGAAGGTCTAAATTTAAATTGATAGAACCCTTCTATTTTCAAATTTTTATTAATGCTTGTGTCGAACGAAAACATTTCGGTTGGAATGATTCTTTCTTTTGCATCACCACCCGGTCGGTTAATTGCAGCAAAATCGAATGCACTTACCGAATTTAACCCGTTTTGGAAAAACTGAGATTTCCCCCAACTTAATGTCTGTTTACCTAATTTTAAATTGATGCTTTTTCCATCGTCTAATTCAAAATCTTTCCATATATAGGCATTCCATAAATCGATACCTTTGAATTTTGCAAGCCTTGGCCACGCTGAATCATTAAAGGGTTTAAAATCTCCGTGTCCTGTCTCATAGGCATGGTCATACCAGTATTTAGTACTAATGATCGCACCCTGCTGTTTTCCATTTAGCTTAACTTCAGTTATACCTCTGATGATCTGTGAAATGGCATCATATTTACTAAAATTCATACGCCCATCATCACCATTCACATCAATGCTAGCGCCTTGTTTGCCTATTTTGTTTGCGTCAGGCCGATAAAGTAATGAAACGGATGGATCTTGCGTACTCCAACTGGCTCCTAAGCTTAATGTCGTTTTTGTATCGACCTTCCAGTCTTTATCAATATCAAAACTGGCTGCATTTGCTTTAGACATGAATAAAATTAAGCTTAATGAGACACCTATTTTTTGAATATATAAAACGTGATTATTTCTTTGTTTTAAATAGACGTAATGACCCATCATATTATCTCCCTATCAATATGATTTTTCTTATTTATTGCTTATTACTTAAAGCCATCCATTGGCTTTAAGTGGTTTACCTAAGCAGATATTTTTTCTTACTAGGCAGGTTGTTCGACCTGATCTAACTGTTGAATAAATTGTTCAGCTAAAGGCCAATAGCCAAAGCCAGATGCAGGGTTTAAATGACCCACTTCACCCAAATTTACGAGTTGACTCCCCCACTTTTCTGCCATTTCACTTACAGCTTCATAACGAGCTAAATGGTCATTGGTGCTTGCAACCAAAATGCTGGGAAAAGGTAGTGTTTGATCTGGTAAAGGACTCCATCCTTCTTGATCAAGTACGGTTGGGCTTGGATAATTTTCTGGCCAGCTTTCGTTTAAGTCAGGTGGAGCCACAAGTAGAGCTCCTTGAATTGGACGTTGGTATTTTTCAGCCCAGTGTATTGTCATCAGCACACCTGCGCTGTGTGCAACCAAAATGACAGGCCCTTGTATTTGTTCGAGTTGTGCCTGAATAGCAGCAACTCTATTTTCACAATTGAGTTTGTTGGTTTGCACAGGTGGTACAGAGCGAACCTTTGCTAGCTTTGTTTCTAAGATCGTTTGCCAATGTTCGGGAACATGATCGCGTAACCCCGGAATAATTAAAATTGTTGCTTTGGTTTGTATTTTTTCCATGTCGACGCCTGTGAATTTTGCCATCTAGGAGGCTTAAGAATTTTTATAAAACTCCATTCACAATAAAGTCTCATTTCAGTTAATGGTGTACATAAGACGTCACGGACTTTTCATTTGACGACACATCTTTTTAAAATTTCGTAAATTAATTAAATTAGTTTTTGTAATTACAAATGAATTAAAAGAACAACTTTAAAATTGAATCGACATCATGATTAGGCGCTTAAATAAAAGCTTTTGTAATGTGGATATTTTAGTTATAACTAGATATGAGCTGTAAGGAATATGGCTGATTAAGAACAGGAGATAATAAAATGGTGCCTCTTGCGCATACCGCCTCTTTAAAAAATTATTTGGCAGTTGCTCAGCAATTAGATCTAAATCCCTACCATTTATTATCACGTGTTGGGCTTAGCCAAACTCAATTGAATGATCTTAAACAACGTATTCCTGTAGATAAAGCCATTACTTTGCTTGAAGACTCAGCCCAGATGAGTAACTGTGATGTTTTCGGTTTACATATGGCAGAGCAACGCGAAATCGCGGATTTTGGTGAACTGAGCTTATTATTAAGTTACCAATATACTTTGAGAGAAGCGCTGCAAACGATTGTTCGTTATAGAAATTTACTGAATAACTCACTTGAAATATATATAGAAGAAATTGATGATACGGTTGTTATTCGAGAAGAAGTTATAACTACAACTTGCGGGTATAGTCGCCAAGCGACGGAACTTGCTTTAGGAATCACCCATCGTTTTTGTGCAGCACTCATGATGCAAAAATGGCGGCCGTTAAGTGTACACTTCACTCATAACCCGCCTAGTGATTTAACTTTGCATCGGCGGATTTTTGGCTGTGCGCTCGAGTTCGGTAGTGACTTTAATGGCATTGTTTGTACGGCGGCCGAACTTGATACCACAAACCCTCAAGCAAATTTGGCTATGGCTAACCATGCGCAGCGCTATTTAGATATTTTGCAAAATAGCAATGAATCGACCATGATTTTTGATATTCGTAAAAGTATTTATCTTCTTTTGCCAATGGGCCGCGCTACGATTGATCAAGTCGCACAAACACATGGTATTCATGTGCGGACTTTACAACGTCGATTAGAAGAAGCTCAGACGAGTTTTAGTGACTTAATGAATGAAGTACGCAAAGACCTCGTATTTCGTTATTTAAAAAATCTAAATTATTCACTTACTCAAGTGTCTGATATTTTAGGTTACTCAATGCCGAGTTCTTTTACGCGTTGGTTCATTAGCCAATTTGGTATGTCACCGAATACGTGGCGTAGTCACAATAAAGCCCTGCTCAATTAATTTCTCTTTATGTGAGGCTAAATGAAGTCATTTAAAATGTAAGGAAGCTGGAGAACCACTCCAGAACTTCCTTAAAAATCTAATTTTTAAAATTAAAACCACAAGCGCATAAGTCCAAGAACCAATACCACTAAAAAGATGCTTTCGCCGATCATTAAAAGGATTGGTTTAATGCCGACAGATGCTAATTCTTTTAACTGAGTTTTCATCCCTAAAGCACTAATTGCAATGACTAAAAACCAGCGTGATAAATCATTAATTCCATTTTGAACCATCGCTGGTACCCATCCTGTACTGTTAATACAAGCGAGTAATAGAAAACCGACAGCAAACCAAGGCAGTAATGGCGGTCGTTCCCCAGTTGAATCTGCTCCTTGCATACGGGTAATCATGGCTGCACAAACGATTACTGGAAGCAGCATTGCCACACGCATCAGTTTAACTACAGTCGCCGTATCCCCTGTTTGGGTAGACATGCTATAACCAGCGCCGACCACTTGCGCCACATCATGAATCGTAGCACCAAGAAACACTCCAGCCGCTTGTGGCGATAACTCTAGCCACTTCGCAATCATCGGATAGACAATCATTGCAAAGGTTGAAAGTGCCGACACGCCAATCACGGTAAACAAAGTCGCTTTTTCTTTTTGCGGATGATTTGGAAAAGCAGCCGATAGTGCCAATGCGGCTGAAGCACCACAGATTGCGGTTGATCCACCAGTTAACATGCCAAATAGTTTTTGGAAACCTAAAATTTTAGCGGCAATAACAGAAACGGCGATTGTGACAATAACCAGAGTAACGACTAACGCAACAGGTTGCCAACCTAGTGCGGTAATTTGCCCCAAAGTTATACGCATGCCGAGTAACGCGATGCCCATCCTCAGCACACTACGTGCGGTGAACTCGATACCTGCCTTACATTTACTTTCAGCCGCTAAAAAATTCACGCTCATGCCGAGCAATAGTGCAAATAGCATGACTGGCGCACCATAGTGCTCTGATAAAAAACAGGCAGCCGCAGCAACGACCGAACTGACCACAAAGCCTGGCGCTAATTCTCTTGTACGCTGGGAAAAATTTTTCAAAACTAAACTACTCATGATTTTCCCCACAGCCCATCACAATAAATACCTTGTCCTCGATCACTTCTACGGGATAGGTTGCAACTTTGAGATGAGCAGAATTAACTAAACAGCCATTTGTTAAATCAAAGCGTAGACCATGGGCACAGCACTGAATCACTCGTCCTTCTAGACGTCCACTAAATAGCGATGCACCCTGATGAGGACAGCTGTCATCGATTGCATAAAATTGAGCCGCAACGTTAAATAGTGCGAGAGTTTTATCTCCAACTTTTAAAAAAGTCCGCTCACCTGAATTCGGTATTTTCTCAAAAGGCACTTCAAATCGGTTGGTCATATCAACTCTCCTTGTGCCAGCATTGCCTCTTGCATCGCTTGATAAAGTACATCTGCTGATTGCGCACCCACCAAGGCAGAAGCCCGATTAAAAATAAAATAAGGCACGCCATTACCTCCTGTACTTGCAGAGATAAAATCTTGATGATCTTGAATAAGTAAATCTTTGATAAGCTCAGGTGAGAAGCCACAACGTTTCGCGATTTTGTATAAAGTAGTGGTATTTCCGATGTCTAACCCATCATAAAAATATGCAGCAAAGAGTTGTTCTAACAACGCATTGCACTGCTCTGGAGTGCCTATCTTTAAAGCTTTATCAAATAAGCGATGAGCTTTGGCTGTATTTGGCATGCGTTTAATTTGCTCAAAATCGATCTTAAGCCCAACTTTATTTGCAGCTTTATTGACCTGTTCTTGTCTCATACGAACTGCTGTCAAGCTACCTAACCGTTTCAAATAAAACGTTTGAAACGGTACGCCTTCAACAGCTAAATCAGGTATGAGCTGAACACCTCGCCAATGCACGACAACTTTGACTTTGGGGTGAAGCTGATAAAATCTATTTATCGCGATCAGTAACTGACGTTTTCCAATCAAACACCAAGGACAAATAAAGTCAAAAAATACATCAATATGTAATTGCCGAATCATCATTTGTTATTCATCCCGCATTTTTGTATTTGGTTACCTGAATGATTTTTAAGCTCAGTCATTCCTTGCTGCTCAAAGCGTGCGATATCTTTGTGATAATGGCGTTTGGCATAAAAAAATACGGCTGCTGCTGCAATACTGACCAATGGCATGAGTTGAAATGCACTATGTAAACCAATCACATCAGATACTTTGCCAACGACTAAAGGACCAAGTGCTAAACCAAGAAAATTGTTAGCTAAGGTGAGTGTTGCAAATGCAGAGCCATGAACTGAGTTATGTGTGAGATTAGCCACCATGGCACTAGATGGCCCATTGGTTCCTAGGGCAATAAACATTCCGAGGCAGATGAGAAGTAACTGGTTACGTCCCGCAGGCACAGTAAAAGCAATGAATAAAAGAACACAACCGAGCAAGCAGTATGTAATCGCTAAACTGACTTTGCGATCTGGACAGTTACGGCCCAAATAATCACACAACATGCCACATAGAATTGTGCCTACTGCACTACATAGCAAAATGACCGCAGCCATCACACCTGCCTTGTCGGTACTCATGCCGTAATAGCGATTGAGATAACTCGGCATCCAGACAATTACTGTGCCACCAACAAATAATTGCAGACCACTACCAATGTAAGTGGCAATGACTGAACGACTTGAATATAAAGTTTTTAAAGGGCTTTTTATATGCTGGGTTTTACTACGAATTTTATTTTGAGGTGCTGCGTTTATTCTGTTTTCTTTCACTAAAATTGGATATAGAAAAGCCAAAATGAGACCAAATAAAGCAATACCACCAAAAGCCCAACGCCAACCGAAATGCTGTGCCAGTACACCACCTAAAGCCACGCCCAAAAACGAGCCAAATACGCCACCCGCCATAAAAGCACTGGCGAGTGTTGCACGCATTTCTCGTGGAAAAACAGCCACAACCACCGCGATTCCAACGCTGCCATAAGCTGCTTCACCCACACCAACCATAAAACGAGCAATAAACATTTGCTCATAATTTTCAGCGAGTGCACATCCTAGAGTCGCCAAACTCCATAACGCCGCCATAATGGCCAAGCTTTTCACTCGCCCAAAACGGTCTGCCATTAAAGACAACGGCAGAGTCAATAAACCCACCATTAAGGCGACAATGCCACTGAGCAAACCTAACTGACTGTCACTGAGTAACCACTCATTTTTAAGTAAAGGAAAAACTGCGTTTAAGACTTGTCGTGACATGTAATCTGAAATGAGCAAACCAAATGTCAAAGCAAAAACAAGCCATGCATAACGACGAGGTATACTGATTGACGTATCAACATCGCTCATCTGATCTGAATACTGATGTGCATTCATACGACCTCCTTGTATTTTTTATAATTTCTATTTTGCTAGTGCAGCAGCGCACTTTTAAAAACAAAGCGAATAAGCTGCACTACATTTGAGGTCTAAATTCCGTTAGACCTTGTCACATTAGTTACGCTGCGGCACACCCTTTTGCCCTGCTTTACGATTGGGTACCATACCATTTGCGATTAAGGTTTCTTCAATACTGTTGTATTGCACCCCAATACGATAAATTTCACGGGCTTCTTTTCCTGAGGCAATTTCACGGCCTAATTCATGGGCAATCCGAACAGTTTGCTTAATTTGCTCTACAGATGAAAAACGGCGTCCGTGATGATCAATGATCGTGTCTTCGTTACCCACACGTGCATGTAAACCCATTGCCATCGACATCGTATTAAAAGGCAAGACATTTTTGAGTAGCGATTCTGATGTCAAAGTACATCCATCGGGTACGCGATGAATAAAATTAAAGAAATTAAATGGGTTTGGACCATCAAAACCACCACCGATTCCAATCCAAGTTAAGTTTAACGGCCCCATGTACAATCCTTTACGCACCATACGTTCTAGCGTCTCAAGACCATGCATACCCGTTAACTGAAAGTGCGGTTGAATATTGTTTTTACATAAGCGTTTAATATGTTCAGTAACCCATGCAGGCCCTGCTGGCACAGTCATCTCTGCATATGCTGCCTGAGTCGCTGGATGTGCCAATGAAGTCCCTTCTAAATATTCAGGATAGAGCAATTCCATAATATTCATTTGTGTAGTGTTAATTGCCACCGTAACCTGATCGGGCTTTGGTGTAAGTTCAGCCAACATATGTCGGGTGTCATCACTTAGCCATAGGGCTGCCTCACCTTCACTTTCTGGTGCAAATGAAATCGAACCACCTACCTGAATAATCATGTCAGGCACAGCTTCACGAACCCCTGCAATAAGCTCATTAAATTTTGACAAGCGTTTAGAGCCTTTGCCATCAAGCTCACGGACATGTAAATGCAGCACCGTCGCGCCCGCCTCATAACACTCAACCGCTTTTTGTATTTGCTCATCCATGGTCACTGGAATATCTTCGGGAAAATCTTCTGGCATCCATTCAGGTCCATACGGCGCAACCGTGATTACCACTTTTTCCATATTTTCTGGGTGCAATGAGTCGTCAAAGAATTGCATGTGCATCTCCTTATGTATTTTTAGAATTTTCAATTAGATAAAATTATTAACCTATAGATTTAATAGGTTGCGTCACCAATAATGCCGGCCCGCTCCATTTTTCGGTGGCAAGGTGGGTAATCCATGACTGCGTAATGTTGTGTGCTGCGGTTGTCCCAAATGGCAATGCTGTTAGGCTTCCAACGCCAACGCACTTGAAACTCTGGAATATACGCTTGAGAAATTAAGTAACGCAGTAGTTCAGCTGCGCCCGGATTGGCATCTTGTCCAAATCTGACTCGGTCTTTAGTGTGATAGTTACTGAAGTGAGTTGTGAACGCGTTGACGTATAAAATTTTCTCGCCCGTTTCAGGATGAGTACGTACCACTGGGTGCTCAGCATCGGGAAACTTTGCTTTTAAGTCCAAGCGTTTTTCAAGTGGCATAGCCGCACCAAAACTCGCTTCTATGCTGTGGTAGGCGCGTAAGTCAGCAATCTTATCCTTAATATCGTCGGGTAACGACTCATAGGCCATCACCATATTGGTCCACATGGTATCGCCACCTACAGGTGGGCATTCAACACAATGCAACACGCATCCCATCGGTGGAACCTTGCGCCAGCTTGCATCACTGTGCCAAGCATTTTCATAACGATCGACGGGACTTTCAGGATGTTTATAAATCTGCACCAAACCCGGATGATCAGGATGGCTGCCTACAGCGGGATGATCTTCAAGCTGTCCAAATTTTTCCGCAAATGCGACATGATCCTGACGGGTTAATTGCTGATCTCGCAAGAACAACACACGATGTTTAAGTAGTTGTGTGCGAATTTCAGCAAATAATCCATCATCATAAATTGCATCAGCAAGTTTGACGCCACTGAGCTCTGCACCAATATTGCAAGTTAACTGTTCAATTTGCATAAGAAATCCTTTCAAATTACAAAGATTGATGAACCTATTGTTTTACGTGCTTCCAAATCACGATGAGCTTGCACGGCATCCTTTAGCTCATAGCGCTGATTAATTTCAATTTTGATTCGTCCATGTCGAACATGATCAAATAATTCATTTGCCAGTTCTTTCTTCTCGGCAGGATCTGCAATGTAATCTGCCAAAGCTGGACGTGTGACAAACAATGAACCTTTCACGGCGAGTAATACCGGATCAAAAGCAGGGATTGGACCAGACGCTGTTCCTACGCAGACCAACAAACCACGGCGTTTGAGAGAATCTAATGAACTCATAAAAGTGGCTTGGCCGACACTATCGAAAACGACATTTACACCAACGCCGCCTGTTAACTCACGTACGCGTTCGGCAACATTTTCATGGCTATAGTTAATGACATGATCACAACCATGAGCTCGCGCTACCGCAGCTTTTTCTTCAGAAGATGTAGTCCCGATAACAGTCAAGCCAAGTAATTTGGCCCATTGAGAAACGATCAGCCCAACACCACCTGCGGCTGCATGTAATAAAATTGAGTCGCCCGCTTTAAAGTCATAAATACGGCGCATCAGATAAGCAGCGGTCAGCCCTCTCATGGTCATGGCTGCCGCTGTTTCACAAGAAATTTCTTCGGGTAATTTAATTAAAGCATTTGCTGGAATTAGACGATGGGTGCTATATGCACCTAAGGTATTTAAAAAACCTGTATAAGTAACTCGATCACCGACTTTAAGCTGAGTGACTCCTTCGCCTAAAGCTTCAACGACACCTGAAGCTTCGACGCCCATGCCATTAGGCATTGGAATTTGATAGGTTCCATTGCGAAAATATGTATCGGCATAATTTAGGCCGACTGCCACATGACGTAGGCGTACTTCCCCTGCTTTGGGATCTCCTACTTCTACATCTTCATAGCGCATTACTTCTGGCGTTCCTGTCCCATAGAAACGTATAGCTTTAGTCACCGTCATGTCCTATTCCATATTTTGGTTTTTTATTGAGTGCCTATAAAAGCAATAACCAAAATTACAACAGTTAGGATATGGGCCACTTTACATTTCACGACACAAGCTTAACGTTTAATGACAGCCGAACTTTACTAAAGTTGGTTTTATATTTATCTGACGAAATAAGGATTAAGTTCATACCTATGAAAAATTAAAATAATTCTAAATATTTACGATTTGTTTTTTTAAGTTAGCTTTTTAAATACACTATTTTTTAATTAAAAATTCCTTTACCCTGACCTACTTTAACTATTTTTAACTTTCACGGTAGCTCAGGCGTTTAATTAAGTTCATTTATTTCTTATGTCAAAAAATTTAGCAACACTGATTGGTTTAAGTGCCATCCTAATGTGGGCCTCTATGGTAGGTTTTGTAAAACATATCACGACCGTCATCGGGCCAGATGTTGGAATTACACTGATTTACTCCTTAAGTGCATTGCTACTCCTTATTATTTTTAGAGTGCCAAACTTTAAGTTAATTTCTAAAAAATATTTAATTTTAGGTGCAATTTTATTTATCGCTTATGAGCTCTGCTTTTCGTTTGCACTTGCCTATTCAAAAACTGCTCATCAAGCAATTGAAGTAAGCATTGTGAACTACCTTTGGCCAAGCTTGACGGTTTTAGCTTTTGTCATTTTTAAAGAGCTAAAATTTAATGTATTTATTATTTTAGGCTTAATCATTTCAATTTTTGGCATTATTTTTATTCAGACCGGAAATGGAGATTTTAGTCTAAGTCGAGTTGTCGACAACTTTTATAGCAATCCTCTAAGTTATATTTTGGCATTTATAGGTGCCATTATTTGGGCTTTTTACTGCGTGTTGACTAAGAAAATAGGTAAAGGGCAAAACCCTATTTCTATTTTCTTTATTGGCGTTGCTGCAACTTTGTGGCTAAAGTTGTTCTTTAATGGTCAAGTTGTTTTGCCATCACTCGATTTAAATACAACTTTATCTCTAGTTTTCGCATCCACTGCAATTGGGCTAGGTTATGCAGCATGGAATATTGGCATTATTCATGGCAACACCACCATGTTGGTGGTTGCTTCTTACTTTACGCCCATTATCTCTTCTTTGCTTGCCATGTTGGTTTTACAAACAGAGTTATCTATGAGCTTTTGGCAAGGAACGACTATGGTTACAACAGGTTCTCTCATTTGCTGGCTTTCAACAAATTGGGCAGTTATCCGTTCTTATTTCAAAAAAGAATTAAAAGCTTAGGTCATACTGATACAGACTTATCAGCAACCGAGTTAGCTTTAGTTTTTTGCTCTAAAGCAAAATTGACAGCTTCTTTAGCATGTATAGTGGTGGTGTCAAATAACGGTACAGAAAATTTAACATCACCAATCAACATACAAATTTCAGTACAGCCTAAAATAATACCTTCGGTACCTTCCGCAATTAGCTCCTCTACCACGGTCATATACTTTTGTTGTGAATCTGGGTTAATCACGCCTAAGCATAATTCGTCATAAATAATACGATGGACTATCTTTCGGTCTGCTTCATTTGGAATAATCACCTCAATTCCATGGTTTTGTAATCTGGCTTTATAAAAGTCTTGCTCCATTGTGAAAGCTGTTCCCAACAGTGCAACCTTACTGATATTTTGACTTAAAATTTCTTTTGCTGTGGCATCGGCAATATGTATAAAGGGAACCGGTAATCGCATCTTCAATTTGAGGGGCAACTTTATGCATGGTATTGGTACATAACACTATGCAATCTACCCCAGCTTTCTCTAAATTCATTGCTTGCTGAGCTAAGTATTCGCCTGCCTCTTGCCATAGACTTTTCGATTGTAAAGCGGCTATTTCTTCAAAATCGACACTGTTTAAAATGACTTTAGCCGAATGTAAATTTCCTAATATGTCCTGAACTGTTCTATTCATTTGTTGATAATAAAGGGTTGTAGATTCCCAGCTCATTCCGCCTAATAAGCCAATCGTTTTCATTTTTCAGTCCTTATATTTGATCTATTCTTTATATCGATATAAAGCTAAACATGACTAGAAGAAAATTGCTGTTTATCTTTTCTTAGCCTAGTTATTTTTAATATTAAAAAATATTAGAACCTCAAAATATCTTCAAACAAGCGAACAATAATCAGTGATTTTCCCTTCAACGTGAAAAACTCAAGAATTCACGCAAACTTCACGACTAGCTCTTTAATTTAATCTTATAAAGTTGGCTAGGATTTATACATGAAAATTATAACTACTGCCTTAGGGCTGATTACCTTAGTAGGTCTAACAGCATGCAAAAGTGTGCCTAGTTATTCAGGTGATTATGGTAAAGCCGAACAACAAATTACTGGTGTTACATTAAATGATGAGCAAGCACTAGAGATTGGTAATCACTTTGTTGCTGCGTTTAACACTTTGGGCACACCATCTTTTGTAAAGAATGCAAGCGATCTTTATGCAGATCAACTGTATATCAACGATACCCTCTCACAGTTTTCTCAGAAAAAAGATTTGATTAAACACTTTGAGGGTATGAACACACGCGTCAGTAACGTCACAGTCAAACTCATAAGTGCAACTCATCATCAAGATAGCACCTACATCCATTGGTACATGACCTATGACTTTAAAATGCTAGGGCGCTCAAAAACCATGGCTTCTTATGGAATTAGTCAAATCAAAATTAATGATCAACAAAAAATTATTTTCCAACAAGATTTCTGGGACCCAGCAAACGGTCTTTATCGTTCTTTACCTGTATTTGGAGGAGTTTATAAATGGATATTGCCGTTCAAAAAAGCCGAATCTTAATACTTCTGGGTATTTTAATTGCATCCCACGCAAATGCGGCTGAACTGAAAAAATGTAGTTCAGCACCTTTAACAGTAACGAGTCAAAAAGTAGGAAATGTCAGTTACTTTGCTGAGGATTGCCTAAAAAATTGGCAAAAACAAAGCATAAAAATGGATTTTAGCTATAACCGAGATATTCCCGAATGGGCATTTAAACGAGCAGCAGCCCATTATTTGAAGAAAAATATTAGTGGATTTGATACAAAATCTCCGCTTAATCACATTAATGACCTTTATAGACCAATTAAGAGCGGAGATTTATATAGTCTCTCTTATCAACATGAAAATCAAAAACTAGAGCTAAAATTAAACCAGAAGCTACTGGGTTCTATAAATAATCCAAATGCAAATCAATATTTTAAAATCTGGTTTGGTGCTGAACCATTTAATGCTAAATTAAAACAACAACTATTAAATTAATGGCTTAATAAAATCTTATGGGTAATCACTTTATCCTCATGGTTGAGGACCATTTTGAACTGGCGGCAACCGTTTGCGAATTTCTTGAAGTACACGGTTATGTCATTGATCATGCCCGTAATTTAGATGCAGCACGTTCTTTTCTTAAATCGCAGCACTATCATCTTTTACTTCTTGATATAAACTTACCCGATGGTTCAGGTTATGACCTATGTAATTGGCTACGTACTGAACAAGGGGTTGATATTCCTGTGCTGATGCTGACAGCAAGAGACACCTTAGACGACAAACTTAAAGGATTTACTGCTGGTACAGATGATTATTTAGTTAAGCCCTTTGATTTTAATGAATTAGTGATGCGTATTCGTGCCTTAATTAAAAGAGCCGCGGGTGAAGTCGCCAATCATAAAATTCAGATTCACGACTTAATTCTTGATAGCGCAACTCAAACAGTTGTTCGTGCTGGAAACAGTATCGAATTGCCACCTATCCAATTTAAACTATTAAAAATTTTGATGCGCCAGTCTCCGAAAGTGGTAACCAAACAAGAACTTATGATGGAACTATGGGGAGATGAAGAGCCCGAAAGCGATGCTTTACGTAGTCATATTTATAATTTAAGGAAAATGGTAGATAAACCTTTTGACCCTAAACTATTACACACGGTAGCAGGTGTCGGTTTAAAAATTGCTTTAGATGATGCTGATTAACTTAAATAAACTACAACTATTAAACCCGTAGTCATTTCTAAGTCCAGATCAGGATGGGTCGCTAAGTAATATTGCCGATCAAACAATTCCACTCGCCAACCTAATTGTTTGCAAAGCTTCTGTACCAGTTGTAACCCAATGCCATGACCTTTAGCTTTTAAAGAGAGTTGTGAATCACTAAGTTCCTGAACCTTCATATCATTTGGTAACGAAATTCCGATGCCATTATCCGCAATAATTAGGCTGTTTTTTTGTTGGATAATATCGATTTGTGAACCTTGGGAATAATTAAGAGCATTACGCAAAATATTACTTAAAACCATTTTGGTCATAGATGGATATAACCAGCGTGGTTGTTCGGCTGAGTCTGGGTGAATATGCATATGTATACCTTTACTCACACTTACGCCTTCTAAACTTTCGACTAAGTCCTCCACAATTTCAGACAATAAATTCTTTTCAGACGGTAAACTTTTTACCGTATTACGCGCAATCGCAAGTAAAGTGTCGACGAGCAATTGCATATCTTCGATTGTATTGTGAAGACGAGTTAAAGCTTTGTCTTCTCCATATTTGGTCTGACAAAGTTGCACATTACCCTTCAAAATGGTGAGTGGCGTGCGCAGTTCATGACTAACATCGCCGGTAAACTCTCTTTCACGCCGAATAAATTCACTTAAAACTTGATGATATTTTTCCAGAGCCTGTTTTAAGTACTCTGCTTCCATATTGCCATTGGTATTTATATCTTTAAATGGAGATGCTTGTGTGTCTTGATGTGCCCAATCAATATTTTCTAACGCATTTGCTAAACGTGTAATAGGAGAAAAATAGCGCCTCGCTCTTCGATTTGACCACCACAAAAAGCTATATAAAACAGACAAACTGAACATGAGCGGGGCAAGTCCAAATAACCAGACCAACTTATTGACATTACTTTCGCCAAACACCAACAGTACATGCTGGCCGTTTCGCTCACCGTATACAGTCATACGTTCTTTACCATCAATAAAGATTCGATGTACCCCACTCTCTAAATGCATATCTTTAAAGGGTTGAGGAGCGATCTGTGTATTCCACCGATATCCATATAAGTTTTTAGTGTCTGGCAGGTCTGCATTGGGATTGCGATCTATACGCAACCAATAATGCTCCATTTCCTGCTCTAAAGCCGTTTTAAGTAAAGAGCCTTTAATCACCCAAGCACTACATGCCAACCCGACCACGATTGATAAGGCAATTAGACCTATCTGCAACCAATAATATCGATTGAACATTTGGGCTAATGGATGACTAGCTTTGCCATCGTTTCGAGTTCTTATCATATCTTTATCGCCGGAATAGGCTGTCAAAATTACAATGATCGCTTTTTAAATAAATAGTGACCAATGACCCACTCTTGTCCTTGTTCAAAACCAAAAAGCTCGGCACAAGCCATGAAGAAAATACGCCAGCGTTGCCACCAAATATTGGCATCTTTTCCATAGATTTTTTTAAATAGCGGCTTAAGCTCTTGCTCTTGATTATCCATATTTTCAAGCCAAGCATTCGCAGTTCTCATATAATGCTCACCGGACCACTGCCAGTGCTGAGCCAACTCTAAATGCTCTTGAAAATGTAGAAAAGTTGAAGTTGAAGGCATTAAACCGCCAGTAAAGAAATACTTGGACATCCAATCATAGTCTGATTTTACTTCAAAAGGATAATGCAAAAAGCGATGACAAAAAATATGACACCAGAGTAAGCCGCCAGGCTTTAACCATCCCTGAATTTTCTCAAATAGACGTTGATAGTTTCGGACATGTTCAAACATTTCGACCGATACAACACGATCAAATTGGCCTTTATCTAATTCAAGTACATTTACATCACAGGTGAGCACTTCAACATTAGTCAAACCTCTCAATTCTGCTTGCCCAAGAATATGCTTCTTCTGCGTTGCAGAGTTTGAAACAGCCGTAATCTGTGAATGTGGAAAGTTTTCTGCCATCCATAAGGTTAAAGAACCCCATCCACAGCCTAGCTCTAAAATGTGTTGACCATTTTTGAGTTGTGCACGTTCACAATAAAGCTGAAGTGCAAGCTTCTCTGCCTGATCTAAAGTTGTTGTTTTAGTCGGAAAATAACATGCACTATATTTGAGTCTTTTTCCAAGCACCGCCTGAAAGAACTCAGTCGGTAATTCATAGTGCTGCTCGTTTGCCTTGTCTGTTTCAACAGCGATTTCGCTCTTCTTCAGCATATTAAGCACATCCATATAGCGCTGTGCCCCTTGCTCAGGGTCATAACGGCCTTCTTGAATTAAACGCTTTTTGCTTAAAGCACGAATTGCAGCCCTGATTGCATGGTCTGGAACAACACCACTTTCAACAATTTTCAAAGACTGATGAACGATAAAATCCATATGCGCACCTATTTTTTGGGTTTTCGCGGAATAAACATTGATGTTTTCTGTTGATAATCAAGATAATTTTGACCGCGACTTTTAATTGCCTGTTTTTCGCTAAATGGAATACCTGTGACGTAGTATAAAAATAGCCACATCAATAACGGATAAATCCACAATACATATTGGCCCGCAGCTAAACCAATGATTGGATAGGCAAACCAATGTAACCATTCAAAAAAATAATTGGGGTGACGTGAATAACGCCATAAGCCTTGATCCATGGTTTTGCCATGATGATCTGGATTTAATTTAAATCGGTATAGTTGCTGATCAGCGAGCTGCTCTCCAATAAAGGCAATCGCCATGATGACGGCCGCAATCACTAAAGTGACTTTATATCCACTACTCCATTCAGTTGCTTCTACATTGAGGAGCATCCACATTGGTAAGAAGAACAAAAGCACTAAAAGTGTTTGAAAGATAAAAAATAAGAAGAAGCCAAAATACTGAAACTTTCCCATCGCTTTACGCATACTCGCGTAACGGCCATCTTCTTTTTGTTCAGATTGATAACGTCTTAACAGATGCCAAAATAATCTTAAAAACCATAGGCCACTAAAAAGACCAATAAAAATTCGTACTTCAACAGGAGCAACTGAAATGAGTAAAGAAGACACAATAATGTTTACTGCCAGACAGAAACTCCATGCGGCGTCCACAATCCCAGCACGACCATTTGCAGTGGCGAGTAGCCAACTCAGCAACATGATGAGTAAATCCAGAATCAGTAAATTCCATAACATGAGCATTCTCCTTGCTTGATGTGTTTGGGTTAGTAACTGGTACTTTCAAACAACAAGTGAACATTGCTTATTACGCCTTCTTTAAAGCCACCCTCGCAATAACATAAATAGAAATCCCACATTCGAATAAAGTTTTCATCAAAACCCAGAGCCAAAACCTGTTCTCGGGCTGCTAAAAACCTTTCTCTCCAGTGATGAATTGTTTGTGCATAACTTAGACCAATGTCATTTAAATGTTTTAACCTCAAACCACTTTCAGAGGCGGTTTGGGTCAATATCGCTATGCTAGGAATAAAGCTACCAGGGAAAATATAGCGTTTAATATAATCGACTGTATTTAGTGCTTTTTTATAGCGAAAATCTTCAATGGTGATAGCTTGAATAAATGCCAAACCTTTCGGTTTTAACAATGCCTTACACTGATCAAAATATGTCGACAAATATTGCGCACCAACTGCTTCAACCATTTCAATTGACACTAACTTATCAAACTTTCCTTCAAGCAAACGGTAGTCTTTGAGTTGCACATCAATTCGATGTGCCAAGCCAGCTTCATTTACACGAGTAACAGCTTCATCATATTGCGCTTGCGAAATAGTAATTGTGGTCACTTTACAGCCATAGTGTTGAGCTGCATAAATTGCAAAACCACCCCACCCACTTCCAATTTCAACCAAATGATCTAATGGTTTTAAATCGAGCTTTTTACAGATAATGTCTTTTTTTAAGTCAGATGCTTCTTCAAGTGTCATATTTTCATGTTCAAAAACTGCACTTGAGTACATTAAAGATGGATCTAAGAAGAGTTTAAAAAAGTCATTGCTTAAGTCATAGTGCTCAGCAATATTCTTACGGCTACCCGTTATAGAATTCTTTCTATTTCTATACCAAGCCTTGAGCAAAAACTGGCTGGCTTGAGCAATCGCATTCTGATTAATCTGGTCTAATACATCTCGATTACGCGCTAATATCTGAATCAACTCGACAAGTTGTTGACTACTCCAATCGCCACGGATATAACCTTCTGCCGCTCCTAAAACGCCATTTTTTAAAATGAGATCCATGAGTAACGGGTTGTGAACTTCAACCACCGCATGCAGGTCTGAGACTTCGCCAACCGTACCATTCCACGCGCCCTGAAAAGTAATCTGTCCATGACGTAATTTAAGAAGACTCTTGAGTAGCAACGGTAGCGAGTCATCTTCACCATAAAGAAATGTTTTTATCATGTCTTATCTACCTTGATCTTTTTAGGATGACGATAAAATGGAACTTTTTTTCGCCATAACTTAAATGCTTCTAAATATATGGAAAACAGCATTTTAAAAGGTGCTAGGCTGTTAATAAGAGCATATCGATATTGCTGTGAAGGAAATGTGATGGCATTAAGCTCAAAACGCATAGTGGCATCAAAGACTTGTTTTTGTTCCTCAAAAAGCTGCATATGAATAACATTTTGAAAGTCGGAAAAACTAAATCGCCATTTATATGTGAGTTGCATGGGCATAAACGGCGATACATGAAATGACTTTTCAAAGTTAAAATCGAAACTCTGATAATCACCCACCTGACCTTGTTGTTCTATACAGTCGTGTGTATAGACTTTTCGTTCATTCCACGGGGTGTTGGTAATTTCACTTAAGATAAATAGGGGTTCGCCTGTTTGGGATAAAACAAAATAAAATACGACTGAATTAAACCGAAAACCCAAACAACGAGGCAAAGCCAATACTCTGATTTGCCAATCTGAACCCATATATAAGTTGTTATTTTGCAATAATGCTATTTCTATTTTTTCCCTAACAGAACCGCTGTACATATTTAAAAAATCATTTTCGGATAGTTTTAATACATTCCAGTGATCCGTCGACCAGAGTGAACAATCTTTTGTAATTTCATTTAGTTGATCTGGATCGAACCACAAATAATTTAAGGTCGAGCTAAATTGGTGGGGTTTGGGGCTATAACGCCGATGACGAATAAACGCAGGAGCGATAGCAAGTTTGTTTAATAACATTTGATAGCTCCTTATTTATTTTTATAACGCTAAGAGTTGCTCTACAATACGTGCTGCACTACGGGCCCCATCTTCATGAAAGCCCCAACCCCAATATGCCCCACAAAATGAAGTCCGATTTTGCCCATTAATTTCGTGCCAACGAGATTGAGCTTGAATCGCTTTTGCATCAAATACAGGATGACGATATTTACGCTCAACCAAGACGTCTTCAGCTTTAATTTTCATATTCGGGTTTAAAGTACAAAAAATCTGAGTTTTGCAGGATAAGTTCTGCAAATTATTCATCCAGTAGGTAAAACCATAATGTATGTCGTACTCATCGTTTTGAGCTTGTGATATTGGCGTTACATGTACATGCCAACTTGCCCACTGCAAACGGCTTTTAGGCATAATGGAAAGATCACGGTGAACCACCATTCGATTATCTTGATAACCAAATTGGCTTAATATTTCCCGTTCAGGTTCTGACGCATCTTTAATTAAACTTAGGCTATCGTCAGCATGGCTGGCAAAAATTACCCAGTCATATTGTGCTCGCCCTTCTGAAGTTTCGATCCACACTATTTCTGGTGAACGGCTCACAGCTTTTACTTCTGCAAATTTCCATTCAATGGATGGGCAATTCTTTTGAATAGCACGGATATAACTTGCCGAGCCGTTTTTAACTGTTTGCCATTGTGGCCGCTCTTTTAGCTGTAACATGCGGTGATGTTGAAAAAAACTCACCACAAATCGATATGGAATTTGGCCTACCTGCTCAACGGGAGCCGACCATAATGCGCCGCACATCGGATAAAGATGCTCATAACGGAACTCATGACTATATTTATGGAGGTCTAAATATTCTTCAATCGATAAATTAGGATCAATATCTGCCACGTCTATATCTTTATTGTCATCATAAAAACGCAGCAAATCTGAGAGCATTTGCAGAAATTTACGGTTTAAAAAGTTCTGTGGACGCGCAAACAGCGACCACTTTTTTGAAGGGTTATATTGAAGCCCACTCACCAAATTATTTACCGAAAAACTCATATCGCTACTTTGAGTTTCGACGCCTAATTTTTTAAGCATGTCGGTAAATAACGGATAGTTGTAGTCATTAAACACGATAAAACCACTATCTACCGCGACTTTAGCACCTTCTATCTCTAGCTCGTGAGTGTCAGTATGACCACCAAAATAGTTATTTTTTTCATATACCGTAACTTGATGCTGTTTTGACAATTTCCAAGCAGCATAAAGCCCCGATATACCCGAACCAATAATGGCAATCTTCATAACACTTCCCCATTTTCAATTTTTTCTATCGGTAGATCTTTAATTTTTTTATATTGGTAAACTTTATTCGGTACGGGTTTTAACCCCCATACCAAACCAAATAAAGACATGACTTTGAGAATATAAAAGGTGATATCAATCTGCCACCAATGAAAACCTTGTCGCACACTACCCGCATAAAAATGATGGTTGTTGTGCCATCCTTCACCCAAGGTAATTAAAGAGAGAAAGAAATTATTACGGCTATCATCTGGAGTATTAAACTCTCGTGAGCCATAACGATGAGCAAGTGAGTTAATACACAAGGTGGCATGAATTAAAAGAACAGTAGAAATCACAAATCCCCATACTAAAAGCTGTAAACCATTGGTCCCCAATTCAGGGAAATGCTGCGCAAGCCATGAACCAAAACCATAAATTGCCAAAGCTGTCAAAATCACAATAGGCAAGCTAAATCGGTCGAGCCAAATCAGTTCTGGGTATTTCAACCAGTCTTTAATGACTTTTTTTCGAGTGGCAAAATTTTGTTCATTTAAAAACCAGCCCACATGGGAGTACCAAAACCCTGCTTTCGCTGAATGCGGGTCCTGTTCGGTGTCGGTAAAGTGATGGTGATAACGGTGGTGTGCTGCCCACCATAACGGTCCGCGCTGTGCACTCATGGTTCCAATCAGAATGAAAATGAATTGAACAATACGTGATGTTTGAAAAGTTTTATGCGAAAGATAACGATGGAAAAAAGCAGTAATTGCGAACATGCGAAGAAAATAAAAACCAAGCATGAAGACCACAGCGAACCAAGACACCCCCACCCAAAAAGCGGCTAAACAAGCGATATGCAATAAAATAAAAGGTATGATTCTTAACCATTGAATTTTCTTTTCAATGATATATTCACCCGAACTAGTAAGCTGCGCATTTTCTGAATCTGACCAGCTATCGATCCAGCGTAGAAAAAATTTAGACATTGATTCTTCCTGATCTAAAGCATTTCTTTATTTATTAATTTAGAAAATGCGCAATGAATTTTATGTGAAGATCACAAGATTATGAGCTAAATCTAAAAACTAACATAATCAGCAACTTCATTAGTTCGTTTGTTTTGTTTTAATGAGTTTGGACACATCATAGCCATAATATTTTGCTGTTTGCAAATAGGAGTTATATGTCGCCTGATCAATTTGAGGACTACGAGAAAGAATCCATAAATAGTCTGTACTTGGTCCGCCCACTAAAGCGACTTGATAATCTGGATCAACTCTTAACACCCAATAGTCACCTTTGGTAAAAGGAATCCATCGGAGGCCTGAAGGCAAAAAGCTTACTTCTAATTTACTGTTACCTTCATTTTGCGGATAAGCTACACCTTCAGATGAAATCACTTCGCCTTTTTTAGTCGTACAACTATTTAAAACGCCCACGGTTTTATCTGCGTTAATCGAATAGGTTGCTGTTGTATTGGCTATACAATTACGCTGAAAAAACATAGGCAAATGTGCAATTTCATACCACTTACCTGCGTATTGATTAATATCGATAGAATCAACAGCCACTGGGTTAGTCGTTAGACCTGCATAAGTACTCAAAGAGGCTGCTAGACTAACTACGGCCAGACCACTGCTCATCACCAGTGATTTAAATAATAATTTCATCATTACCCTCTTCTATTTATTTCATATGTTTAAACATACGCCAGAGGGTTGTGAACAAAGTGTGAATTTTAAAAATTAAGAAGTACTTTTAAATCGTTAATTTAGAGTCTTTGATGTATTTAAAACTGGAAAATCAAGCTCAAAACACACGCCTTCAACTGTGTTATAAACGCGGTAAAGGCCCTCATGTAAATCCATAATTGAAGCGACAATCGATAAACCTAATCCACCTGTCTGACTCTCATCAGTTCGGCTTGAGTGGCATTGGTAGAATCTTTCAAAAAGATGCTCAAGTTGATGTTCAGCAATTGAAACACCTCCCGTTACCACAGTCAGGCTCACCCATTGCCTATGTTCAATCATTTGATTTTTAGTTGCGATATAAATAGTCCGCCCTTTACCACCATGAACCAGCGCATTTAACACAAGGTTATAAACGGCTCTTTGAAATAGCTCTGGATCTGCAAATAACTTTTGAGCTTCTAAATTAAAACTAAAATGACAATCTTGTTCTTCAGCTTGATATTCAAAAATCTGGCATAACCCTTCTAAAACGTCTTGTATATTTACTTCTTGTTTGTTTACAAGAACCATTTTCTGATCGGCTCTTGCCAAGAAAAGCATGCTATCAATCATGCGTTTTAATCTGTGGTAGTCGTCTAAATGAGACACTAGCAAATCTTCATATTGTTCAACCGAACGTTCGCCAGTTAAAGCAATCTCGGTTTGCCCAATCAGATTATTTAAAGGCGTGCGGAACTCATGAGCGATATCTTCAGAAAAACGGTTGAGCTGCGTATAGCCCTTTTCGATACGCTCAAGCATATGGTTTATATCTTTAGAAAGCAGCTCAACTTCTAAAAGTGAATTTGGGAGGTTTAATCGTTTCTGTAGCTGATTTACGTTAATAGAATGAGTTTGCTTGCGAAGCTGTTGTAGCGACCGTAAACCTAAATGACACACTAAAATGCAAAGCACAAAGATTGCAAACACGCCCCCGACCACATACATCAAAAGAGTTTCTTGAAAAGGTAAAAGAATATTGATGCGTTCCGACCATTGTTTACCTGCAATCAGTAGATAAGGCTCCTGATTAATGGTTATGGTTTTCCATGCAATTCGCGTTGGATATGAGTTGTTAGCTAAGTCCTGAAATTGAAGATTTGTTCGCTCTACAAGCCGAGGTAACTGAATATGGAGTGGATTGATATTAATTAAAGTTTTGTCTTTATGAATGAGCAGAAACAAGTTGTCTTGGTTGCCGAGCATGTTTTGATACAGCTTAGGCCGCGCAATGATTTGCTCTACATTTTCGCTATCTTGCAGCAAAATTTCCAAACGGTTAATTCTGTCTGCTAAAGCTTTATCTTGCTGCTTTAATAAAATCTGGTTAATGCCTAAATAGGTCATAAAGCCGACGGAACATAAAATTAAGGCAGAACAAAGCGTGACCAATAATGTAATACGGACTTCAAGCGAACGTAGAAATTTAAAGTTCATAAGCTAACCGATATTTTATAGCCCAAGCCACGTATGGTATGAATGAGTTTTAACTCATAGCCTTCATCAATTTTGCTTCGTAAACGGCGTACAGCGACATCAATAAAGTTGGTATCGGTGTCAAAGTTAATATTCCAAACTTCGGAACCAATTTGTCTGCGCGTCACAATTTGCTCTTTGTTAAGTAACAGATAACGCAACAAATTAAATTCGGTTTTACTGAGCTCAATTAAGTTTCCATTACGCCATACTTTATGGTTGACCACATCCATTTTTAAATCACTAATAGCTAGCTCGTTTTCTTGCAGATATTGCTGTCGTCTTAACAAACTTTTAATGCGTGCCAACAGTTCAATATAGGAAAAAGGTTTAGCCAAGTAATCATCTGCGCCCAACTCCAAACCTTTGACTCTATCCATGACCTGATCTTTTGCCGTTAAGAAAATCACCGGAATTTTTGAAAACTGGCGTAGTACTTGTAATACACTCCAGCCGTCTATGTCCGGCAACATCACATCAAGAATAAGTAAGTCATATTGATCTCTCTTTAGCATTTCCAAACCTTGAAGCCCTAAGTGAACACACTCCGCTTGATATCCAGACTCTTTTAATCCTTTAACCAAATAAGTGGCGATTTTGATTTCGTCTTCAATAATAAGGATACGCATTTTGTAGAGACTCATTTGAAAGATGACAACTTTGTAATGTGATTGTCATGCTTGAAATTAGGCAATTTGTTTAAGATTTTCAAAGCGACATAGAGGCAATCATTATGAACAAAATAAACTGGCTGCTACTCACAACAGTGCTATTTGCAAATAGTACTTTTGCACAGCCCCCTGCTTTGAATCAAGTTTATTCGTTAGATCTTAAAACTGCCCATCTGCTAGCCGACAGTGCTAAACAGGCATGTAAACAACTAAATCAAAATATTGCGGTCGTTGTTGTAGATCGTGGCGGTAATCCATTAACTGCCGAGCGGCATGAGTTGGTAGGCCCGCATAATTTAATGGCTGCCGAGAAAAAAGCCTATACCGCTTTATCTACCAAAACATCGACCTTAGTTTTAAGCCAAAACAGTAACCAAAACCCCGATGCAAAAAATCTAACCACCGTAGCGAATTTACTTTTGTTAGGTGGTGGCGTACCTGTTCGTTTTGAGAACCAAGTGATCGGCGCGATTGGAGTTGCGGGTGCTGGCGGTGCACAAAATGACAATCAATGCGCAAGCAAAGCCATTGAAACCGTTTTTAACTCATAAGGAGCTTCATCATGACTAAATCATTCATTGCTTTATCTTCTTTATTTATAGCTTCCGCTACATTTGCACAAACTAACCCGCTAAGTGTGCACGTGTTAAATCTAGAAACGGGTTTACCCTCTTCTCAAGTTGAAGTGGTTTTAGAAAAAAACACCAATAACCAGTGGGTTAAACTCAACCAGCAAGTGACCGATTCAAATGGTCGTATTACAGCACTCTATCCAGAAAATAAAAAACTAGAGCAAGGCATTTATAAAGTGACCTTTAAAACTGAGGACTGGTTCAAAAAGAACAAACAGCAAGCTTTTTTTGCCGAAGTACCTGTCATTTTTAAAGTGGATGGAAGCGTAAATCACTACCATATTCCTTTATTACTTAGCCCTTACGGTTACTCAACCTATCGAGGCAACTAAAATAGAAAACCCCTTTATCTGTTGTACACAAATAAAGGGGTTGGTTAAAAGCGATTCGTTTTACGAACAAACACCATTGCTAATAACTGATTTTTTATTCGAATCGAGTGCAACAATTGAAGCGGACACTGTGTTAATAATTTGAGTCATCGCTTCACTTGAAGCATTCACAATCGCATCCATTTTCTTAGCTTTCTGATCAATTGGCTGCTTAAAAGCAATTCGACAATTCAGTTGAGATCCAGCATTGGTAATAACTTTTGCATTATTTGACTCTAATTGAGTCGGCGGTATTTGACGCTTCACCACCCAAGACACCGCAATATTGATATCACTCTTATCTACAATATCGAAATGAGAAAAGTCTGTAGAAACTCGATATAAAGGCTGATTATTTCCAGCCAGCCCGCTGCTATAACTGTCAATTGCCCCTAATTTCTGTTGCAAACCCGCAGATAAGGTATCGCGTAATTGCGTACTCATGGTTGATGTCCAACGCTCATTATCAAGTACAGTCGACTTACCATTACTGTCTTGCAGCACCAAAGGCGCACGGTCTAAACGGTCTGGTAATCCAACCGGTAAAACTTCAATGACTCGAATACTGGAGCTAACTGCTGGAGTAATTTTAGGGCTAATCGTATAGTAATTTGGCGTTGGCGAACTAGAACAGGCTGTCATGGCAACTGCTGTTAAAAGTACCCCACTCCCAAGCAACCATTTGGCTGCTTTAGAGTGCTGAAATAATTGGTTCTTTTTATTTTTCATCGTTGGCCTCTGGTCTCTTACCACGAATAATAGATTCAGGATGTTGCTCAATATAATCTGACATGAGTTGTAAAGAAGCAGCCGCACGGGTCATTTGTTGCAGTGCCTTACGGACGTCCTGTTGCAACGGCGCATCGCTCGACAAAATAGACTCAGATGATCTTACAGTTTTACGAACATCATCTAAGGTTGCTTGTAAACCAGGTGCGACTTTACCGTCTAACTGTTTAACCAGCTTGTCTGTAGACTCAATGGCAGTGTTCATATTGTTAAGCGTTTTACGCACATCTTGCCCAATTTCAACTAGTGGGAATTTGGTTAACTTGTCAGCAATTTGAGAAACCTGTGCCTGTAAGCCACTTAACTCTGTTGGCGTAGTTGGAATCACTACACGGCCATCTTTCAAGACTTGTAAACTTGCCGGTTTCGCTTTAGGGAACTTATCTAAAGCAATATAGTTTTGACCCGTTAAGAGGTTGCCCGTTCTCATTTGTGCACGCCATCCATGCTCAACAAAATCTTTGAAGATAGTGCTGTTTGGATTGAGTGCTAAGCCATTTTCAACACGTGACGGATAAATAACCGCCTCAACACGCATACGAATCTGTTTATAGTTGTTATAAAACTCTGCATTAATTGATTTAATATTACCAATTTCAATGCCCATGAAGTCGATTGGCGCACCAGCTGCTAAGCCACGTAATGAATGATCAAAATACATAATTACGCCACGAGGCTGCCCATCTGGTTCTTTTAGAGCTTCAGATTTTGAATCCCAAAGCGTAAAACTGCTCTTATTGGCGGCTGTAGTCGCATTTGAATTTTCAGGGAAACCAAACGCAATACCACCTGCAACAATACTCGCAAGCGATTGAGTATCTAAATTAAAGCCTGAAGCATTCAAACTTACATCAATACCACTTGCTTGCCAAAAGCGTGCGTCTGTAGTCACAAACTTATCATACGGTGCACGAATAAAAGTCTGAAGCTGCACACTTTTACCATCGTCAGCTAGCTTATAAGCAGTAATTTGTCCAACGTTAATTCGGCGATAATAAATCGGTGAACCGATGTCCAAAGATCCCAAGTCATCGGCTGTTAAGAAAAACTCTTTACCCGGTACATCGGAAGTAATCACTGGCGGTATTTCTAGACCCGTAAATTCAAGTTTTTTCTCGGGTGACTTCCCGCCATCTACTTCAATATATGAACCTGACAATAAGGTGTCTATGCCTGAAACGCCACCTGTCCCAATACGCGGTCGTACTACCCAAAAACGTGAATCTTGCGCGGCAAAGTTGCTTGCATTTTTACGCAAATCAATACGCGCAATAATATGTGATCGGTCATCGGCTAGATCAATTTGCCGTACAACACCAATATCAACCTGCTTATAGCGCACAGTTGTTTTACCTGCAACTAAGCCTTCTGCTGTGCGAAAAGACACCTCAATGGTTGGTCCATTAGACAGCAGCGCCTTCACAGCCAGTGAAAGTGCAATTAAAAGTGCAACCAATGGAACTATCCAAATTAATAGAGGTTTCCACCGATTTTTCTTTTCTTGCGGTTCGGGTAAATCATTCATGTTTTCCAGTTCAACATCTGTCTCATGATGATCTGAGGTATCGCCGGTTGTTTTGTTTTCAGACATACTCATTGTTCTTTTATTGACTGGGATTAATAGAATCATTATTCAACGGCGAGTGTTCGTCTTGAATAACTGTGGTTTTTTCCGTAGAAAAACGGTTGGGCTTGTTGGTATTTTGAGATGCATAAAAATTATCCCAAATAATACGCGGGTCAAAACTTAAAGATGCAAACATGGTTAAAACCACAACTGCGCCGAAAGCAATAGAACCCGGTCCTGCTAAAATAGTCGCAAGCGATTGAATCTGAATAAGCGCAGTTAATAAAGCCACCACAAACACGTCAATCATGGACCAACGCCCGACAAACTCAACGATACGGTACAGTTTGATACATTGCTCTGGGGTAAATTTCCATGCGACTGATGACTGTATATATACAACCAATAACAGGAAATACAAAATAAATAGCTTAAGCATCGGAATAAAAATACTGGCCATAAAAATGACCACCGACACTAAATAGTCTCCATTTTGCCAAAAGTAAATCACCCCGCTCATAATGGTATCTTGCTGGCTACCTAAAAGTGAGTCGGTTATCGTCATGGGCAGCACGTTTGCCGGTATATACAAAATAGTTGCAGCCACCACCAGCGCAAAGGTACGGTTTAAACTTCCCGGCTTACGCTCATGCAATACACTATGGCATCTCACACAGCGTAAAACTTGATGTTTTTTACCGGCGTCTGTTTTGTCTAGTTTTGATGAGTTTAATAAACCACAGCAGTGACACAATATAAGCGAAAGATCTTTGGCCCTTGGATACTGCTTTAGAACCATATCAGTGTTTTCATTTTTCGGTGCAGTCACGTTTTTTATCTTTTTCATAACGGTGACCTATCAATTTCATTCCATATGTCACTGACCTTTATGGATGTAATATAAACCATCAATAGGCTTAAGACTGCAAATGCCCATAAGGCAATTTCCGGAATAACGAGCACCATACCCATTAACTTTACAAGGGTGACCAAAATTCCAATCAGGAATACCTCAACCATTCCCCACCCTCTCATAAAGTACAGTGTTCGGAGGGCGCCAACTAAAAATTTTGGTCGTCTTTTAAATATACTGACTGTACCAAGGACATAAGCCATTAATAACAAATATGAAAGCGGCACTATAAATGTAGTGATTAAAATGAGGACACCGACAAAAGCCCGATCATAATGAAACATGACCCAGACAGCGCCCAATAAAGTGGTTTCGGATATGTTACCTTGCAGCTCAATTTTTACAATCGGAAAGCTATTGGCAATAACAAATACAATTAAGGCCGTTAAAATTAGGGCTAACAACGTAGTAAACGGTTTGGTATGCCGATAAAGCTCCGCACCACAGCAGACACAATAAGCTCTTTTTCCGTAAGCAAGCGGGACTCTACGATAGACGGTATCGCACTCCTCACAACCTGCTAATTCTTTAAGCTTCATAGTTATACTCTAAGGTTTATCTTTTTACTGTGTCACATATCGCTCTTTTTATTACTAAGATAAATTAAAATATAAATCAATCTAAAAGCTATATCAGACAATGGAAATTTTAGAATAAAAATTACCGTAGGTGCTGTTCAATATATTGTTGAAACTGCTGAATAATATGTACAGATTGTGTGGTGGAATTGAAATAGAGACTAAAATTTAACAGAATTACACTTATAAGTAAGCAGCATATGACAGCACAACGAGCAGATCTTTATTTGAAATCCCAAAATGAGGCTCTAGCAGCCTCATTTTTTACGACCTATCTATTCATTCTTCATCTAGGTTTTACAAATAGTCACTCCACCATCGACCAGTACAGCACTCCCTGTAATAAAGCTTGCATCATCACTCACTAAAAAGAGCGCCGCTTTGGCAATTTCATCAGGTTCAGCTAAACGTTTCATGGCATGTATGCTTTTTATAAACTCTAAAACTTCTGAAGAAGGTGCCGCTTCTTGTCCCATTGAAGTATTTGTTCCACCGGGTAAAAGCGCATTTACTCGAATGCCTGACGTCGCATATTCTGCTGCCATCACTTTGGTTAAACCAATGAGTCCCGCTTTACTTGCAGCATAAGCCGCCATTTGAGGGAACCCGATATGATGACCAACAAAAGATGATGTAAAGAGTATTGAGCCATATCCCTGCTTTAACATGACTTTAAGCTGTTCTCTGGCCGACTGAAACGCACTTGTTAAATTATTCTGAAGAACATACTTCCAATTTTCATCGGTTGTGTCGTGAGTAAGTTGATACTCGCCCAATAGCCCTGCGTTATTAAATGCAATATCTAACCGTCCATAATATTGCAGGGTCGTATCAATCGCTTTTTGCATGGTTGTGGGATTGTTAAGATCACCTGCGATAAAATGCGCAACGACTCCGTCTCGATTCAAACTATTACAAAGCTCATTTAAAACACTCTCACGGCGTGCAACAAGAATAACTTTCGCGCCTTCCGCTACAAATAAAGACGCAGCACTTAAACCTATACCTGAACTTGCACCCGTAATAATAGCCACTTTGTCTTTTAATCTGGTCATACTCACAATTCCATCTTTATTAAATTGATGGATATATTCTGAATAACCCGAAGAAAAGAGACTCTCTGATTCTTGCTGTTTTGAAAAATTAACTCTATAAAAACAGCCTACTAAAACAATTTTAGTTCCGTGCCAGTTCTGCTTCTTTCTCTAACAATGCGCGTTTACGTTCAACACCCCAACGATACCCCGAAATAAAACCATCATTTCGAACGACACGATGACATGGAATAGCAACAGCTAACATATTTGCAGCACATGCTCCTGCAACAGCCCGAACCGCTTTAGGTGAACCTATTTTTTGGGCTATATCGGAATAACTGGCTGTCTGCCCCGCAGGAATTTCTTTCAAGGCTTGCCATACTCTTTGTTGAAATGCAGTTCCCTGAATATCTAGTGGTAAATCTAATCCGATTTGCGGCGCTTCAATAAACCCAACAATGTGTGCAATCAGTTGCTCAAACTCATCATCACACCCAATCAAATCAGCTTCTGGAAATTTATCTTGTAAATCTTTTAAAAGCTTTTCAGGGTCATCGCCTAATAAAATTGCACAAATTCCTTTCTGGCTTTGGGCAACTAAAATGTCTCCTAAAGAGCACTCACCTATGGCGAAAAAAATACGTACCCCCTTACCACCAGATTTCCACTCTTTCGCTGTCATACCCAATAGTGAATTTGAATTTTCATAGAACTGACTATTTGAATTAAAGCCCGCATTAAATATTGCGTCAGTCACACTGATATTTTCATCTAGGTTTTCTCTTAGCTTTTTACTTTTATGGGCATCGGCATAGCCTTTAGGTGTTAAGCCAGTAATTTGCTTAAAAACTCGGTGAAAATGGTATGCGCTCATTCCCACATGATCTGCCACGTCCGATAAAGACAAGTTTTCTTCATGTAGTTCGATGTATCTACAAGCTTTCTCGATTTTGTCTACAAGCTTTTGATCGTGTGCATTCGAGAGTCTATTTTGTATTTTTTGGCTTGCTCGATAACCATTTTTCTCGGCTTGCGCGGCACTCTCAAAGAACACTACATTTTCTTTTTTAGGCAGCCTTTTTGTACTTGATGGCAGGCAGTACATACCGGAGGTTTTCACGCCATAAACAAAATATGCATCAGCTTCTGTATTTCGATCTACAATTGCTTGCCATCTATCTTCGTCTGTTATCCACTGATTTTTCATTTTGCTCACCTCAATTGCAATTTAATCTTTGATGACTCATTTTCGCAACTTTGTTGATAAGCAAAACTCTTGGTATTGCTATTTTAATCTTTTCAACGCAAAAACATTCCAATGCAACTTTACTCCCAGCACACCCAATAAAATTAAACCTGCACCTAAAATTTGAGTACTGGTCAGCACATGATCAAAGAAGAAATAATCAATCACTATGGTCGATATAGGATAAATAAAAGATAAGATCGCAATGTTATTTAAAGGTATTTTCTTAAATGCCGAATACATTAAATAGTAAAGAAATGCCGTATGTAAAACTCCAAGCCCGAGTACAAAGAGCCATTGTTGGCCTATCGGTGGGTTTGCAAAAACCGATATAAACGGAGTCATAACAATGGCTCCACTTAAGGTTTGTATAAGCACAATTAATAACGGCGGTGTGTTAGTTAGTTTTTTAGTCATTAGAACAGATATTGAATACAGTGTAGTAGCAACTAAAACCAGCCCCAAACCGACTAACTGATTAGAGTTCACCGAGGCACTGCCCAAACCTATAATTACGATGAGCCCAATAAAAGCGACTATGGTCCATAGCACATCATTTTTATTTAGCTTTTCATGAAAGACCCAAGCCCCTAAAAATAAAATTACAAACGGGTTTACGTGATAAACAATCGTGGCTAAAGAAATAGAAGTTTTAGGGAAAGCCGCAAACAGCAGAACCCAGTTAAAAATAATAAGTAAGCCCGAAGTCACCATTAAAAATAGTTCTTTTTTGCAAAAGTATACTTTCTTAAAGTGGCCATAGAATAAACAGATGGGTATTAAGCATAGTGCTGATATAAGGCAGCGAAAAAATACAATGTTAATTGGTGATTGACCTGATTTAATCACAAATAAACCAATACTCCCTGAAAGCAGCATAGCTACAACCATTTCAAGTGTGCCGACTTTTCTTTTTAACTTGTGATCGTCCACAACTTTCTCCAATACCTTTATATCGTTAATTAATTGACTTATTTATATTTATCTAGTCGACCAGAGTTTCTTAAAATATGCCTTTGAATCTCAATAGAAATAAAAACCCAGTCTATTTGAATAAACTAGGTTTTTAACAACTTAAGCCCAAAAGTCTAATTCCTTGTAAAACATACTGAATTGAGTGTTGTAACTAATGTTCATACACTCTTATTTTTCTAAACCAATTTGCTTCATGAATGCTTGGTTATCCCAAAATAAATATTCTTCGTCCATCGTGCCATTCTTCCAATGACCTACCGTCACCATTTTAAATTTAAATGCTTTACCCGTAGGTGGAATAGTTTTGCCGTTACCAATTGGCATAGGTTGACTAAAATTACCTTCTATCTCACCAATAACACTTGTCCACTCTCCAGAAGCAATGCGTATAGGGTGTGTTTTGATTTTGGTATTAGGGGCAAAAACGAACATTTTTTTTAGTTCAACGATATGATCTGGAATTCCAACCGTTGTACTTCCATCTGGGTAATGCACGCGAATATTAGCAGCATGGCTTTCTTTCAAACGATCCCATTTTTGATTGCTATAAACATCAAAATCTAAGGTATCAAATTTAATGAGATGTTCCTTACCAATACGTTCTGCTTCTCTATATTGAGCTAGCTCTTTTGAATCTTTTTTTGACAATACCGAATCAGCTTGACTGGCAGTAGTACCCAATGTCATGACTAGGCCTAAAGCAATATGTGTAAATACACCTAATTTTTTCATCATATATTTTCCTGGCAGCAATTTGAGTGGGTTTGTAGTTAAACAATTTTCACACTCTTTTAATTATCAATTTATTATTTACAAGCTTTACCAAACCTATTTATTAATGAATGGATAGCTTTTTAGAGTATGCTTGGGATGATTTATGCAGTCAAATACATAAAAACTTGTATGCCACCTAAAGAGTGAAATGAAAAAATAATTTAATGATTAAAAGCTTTTATCAAATAATTCAATTATATAATTGCTTTTTATTTAAGCTTATTTTTTAGATTAAAATAAAACTATTATGAACTTAAAGTAAAAAAAACCACTAAAAATAAAGCCTTCCACTCTACTTTATTCAATATATTTTAAGTATTAATTAAAAATCAAATATCTAACCATTTTACAAATGTACTGTAAAAAGGATATATGAGGTTATACCCTTTTCAATCTGAAAGGAGCTATGAATGATGTCTAAGTATATGTACTAAATGCTTATAATCCTTGCTACAAGCTTCTTCTATAACTTTATTAATGTCACTTTTAGACCAATTCTGTTTGGACGCAGCAAAAATAAAGACTGCTAATAAAACAAACTGATGTTCTCCAAAGCGAAAATAAACATTATTAACCTTTTTCGATGGTTTAAATAAATTCATAGCGGTGTTACATACATCATTCAAGGTTAATAAAATCAAATAATTTAATTATTTATTATATAGTTAATGCAAAATTCAGTATAAAACATATTATCTATGAAATTTTTTAATTAAAATTTAAGCATCTTTATATTTATAATTAAAAATCAATAAGTTAATTGCAATTAATTAGATAAACTTTATAAGAGTGAATTTTATTTAATATTTTTAATATATCAACAAAGTTAATTAATTCTTTATTTAATACTTAGTTTCAATATCTTGAGTAAAATATGGGCATGAGTTGGTAAACAGATCAACTTTGCTGTCATAGCTTGATGAAGAAAAATTGCCCATCTATACATTTTAAAATAACTGATAATTCAGAGATGCATATAAAAATGGAGGTACATCGAACGAGGTTACGAATGATGCCAAATACTCTAAATTTTGATCAATCTTATTAAATTAAACATTACATTTGTATAAATTAGATCATAATTCAACACATGCCATTAAATACATACAGTTCTGTCTGCTTTTTTGTTTAAATTTCATCCATTGCGACTAGTCTAACCGCCCTTCTATAAACTAAAATAACAAACCTAACACTTCCACAAATTGCAATAAACCCTTATGAATGCACAAGTAAAATTAAAAAAACCATCAAAACGAGAAATCATTCTAAGCACTGCAACTCAGCTCTTTATTCAGGAAAGTTATATCGCTGTCGGTATCGACCGTATTATTGCTGAATCGGATATCGCCAAAGCGACTTTTTATAAACATTTTCCATCTAAAGAAGAACTGGTGGTGGCTTGCTTAAAGCAGTTAAAACTCGATATTCAGACTGCTGTAGAAGAGCATATCTCGACACAATCAGTTCCTTTAGAAAAATTAGAACAACTGTACATGTGGTATATCAATTGGGTAAATCAAAATGGTGCCAGAGGGTGTCCATTTCATAAAGCACGTATGGATGTAGGAAGCTTATACCCGTCTATTCAAGTCGTGCTAGATGAATATCGGAATTGGTTATTTGACACCACTACTTCTATTGTTAAGGAATTAGAAATAAAGGACCCTATAACGCTAACTCACCTATTTCTCTCTCTTCTAGATGGCTTAATTAACGGTTCGGTTTGCGAAGATAATCCAATTGAACCAGAGAAAACATGGAACTATATCAATACATTAATTGAGCTAGAGACCATCTAAATCAGACACTATATTTTCTAAAGAAACCAATTTATGTTCATCTCGGATAGCTTCTGATTAAAATGAGGCTATCATCTTTTATTTCAATAATTTAGACATACAACATTAAAAGTAATACTTTATGAAAACAGATAATAATTTACTAAATTCATCATTTAAGCAACGTACTCCTATTGGACTTATCATTTGTTATCTCATATTAGGTTTACCAGCCAGTCTGGCCATTGGTAGTTTAATTGCCCAACTTCTGACAATTAATATATCCAACTTTGAAGGGGGGCGTGGTTATGCTTGGATATCGATATGTATAGTTGTATCTCTGCTCTCTTATCTCGTTTGTTTAATTACTCTACCTATTCTTTTAAAAAGATATGCTAAGGCTCTCTCTACTTTTGTGGTCATCTTTGGAATGCTAAGTATCTTTTGCTTAACTTTTTTCTCATCTCTATAAAACAGATAATTATTTTGGGTTTTAAATATCTTTGTTGCTATGACCAAATAGTTTTTAGCTAGATGAATCTAATAGAGGTTCTATTAGATTCATCATAACTTACCAACTTTTTCTGAGAGTCGTATTGTAAAGTCCCAAAGAGTATTCACTTACCTTTACCCATAAAACTGGCATGGTTATAGCCATGCCATATAACTTTTTATATTCCTATCATTTAATTGATTTACCTTAAACATGTAGGTTTAAAAAAACTTTCTATAACGACATCCCTCTCTTCTAAACTGTTCGAGCTTAAGACCTGTAGCAGCAAACCATCTATCAGGTTTACCACTATGTTGGCATCGAATTTTGGTTCATTAATTTCACCACTAAAAATCAGATCAAAAAATTCATGGCGCAGCCACTTTCGATATTCAACCGCCATACGGTAAGCCTGCGGGTGAAGCAGTTTTATTTCAAAAATAGCTTTAAGTAAAAGGTTATACAGGCTGTTTAAATTGGTATGTAAAACAATAATTTTTTTGAGTTTATCTTTTGAAGTGTAATAACGGCTTGAGTAAATGATGGCGAGCACTTCTTCTCTGAGCAAGCTTTTTTGAAAGGCGATGCACATTTCGATCAGGTGTTCTTTCGAGCCAAAATATTTATAAAACGTGGATTTGGTGATGTTGGCTTCTTTAGCAATCAGATCTACGCCTGAGGTGTGAAAGCCACGAGTGGTAAAGAGTTGGATTGCGGTTTGAATAACCTGTAATTTCTTGGAAGATATTTCTAAATTTGGCATAGTTTTACCGTTATAAAATTCTTGTTGTGTCTAAATGAGATAAAAAGCCTGTGCCTGTTTTGGGAGAAAAAAAAGGCACAGCAAAGCCGTAAAGACTGTGCTTGGCACATCTCAAGTTTTATTGTTGATGCAAGTTTTTGAGCCGTAATGACTTAAAGCCTGAGAACCTTAAAGGCCATCAAGCAGTTTAAAGATGATTTAAGTGGTGTCGTTATAGCTTTTGGCAATGAGTGCCAAGAAATTAAGAATGTGCAAAGCCAACTCCTTCTATTGGGAGTTCTGCCAGACATTAAAATTATGGTGGCAGAACGAAAGGGGGTTAGCAGACTGGCCGAAAAAACCCAGCACACCCGAAGGTGTCCCCCTCCCGTTCCGCCGCAGAGGGGGCACGAGGGTTCGTCACTAAAAGATTGCTCTTTTAATGCTTTTCGGAACGGTCTGCTAAAACCGACTGGCAATGTGGCCAGCAGGCAAAGAATAGTGCTCTACCCTATTACAGTCAAGCATACAAAATGACATTTGTTTTAAATTAGAGCATTAAAAAGTAAGGATAAATAATTAAAGTTTATTGTTAAATTGGGGTTTATAAATCTCTTATATAAAGCTCAGTATATATACTTAGTAATAGTTTATTATTTGCTTTAGCTTGAGTCTGAATAATAGATTTTTGATAACAATTTAATTGATTTGTATAAGGATTATGATGAATTTAGATGATATAAAAATTTCCACTCAAAGGCTGAACTTAAAACCATTTACAGCAAATGATGCAGATGAAACATACAACTGTATTACCCCTACACTCACACGCTATTTGGCTTGGGACCCTCAACCAAGACATGAGTTCGATCAAACTTGGAGTAAATGGCTAAAAAACTTTGCTATTGGAACCGAAATTATATTTGTTATTAGACAGGCATCTTCTCAAGTATTTATAGGCCTTGTTGGTCTACATGGTATGCAAACCAGTAACCCAGAGTTAGGCATATGGATACGCGAAGACTATCACTATCATGGCTATGGTAGAGAAGCTGTAACAGCAGTAGCAAACTGGGCAATTGACTTTGTTAAGCCGGAATTATTTGTTTATCCCGTTGCCGAAGACAACTACCCAAGTCGAAAAATTGCTGAATCTTTAGGGGGCAAAGTAGTTTCAAAATTTACTGGTCCCAAATACGAAGTTGTAACCTATGAGATTCCTGTTAGCTTTTGATTCTATAAAAACCATATTAATCAAATGGCTATCAGCTCCATAAAAGATACTACTTGCAAAATAGCAGCTATAGCAATATTTTAGAGTAATTACTCTAAAATAAGATCTAATAATGAAAAATATAGGAATTGGTTCATATCACTGGATGCAAACTACAAATGGTCAGCTCAGCTTCAAAGAAAAAATTAAATTAATTCAAAAAATTATGGTGCCTAGCATCCTGAGTTCTATAAAAATAAATTATTATCGATTTCAAACTGGTAACGATTTTGATATAGGGCAAATTGTAATACCAGATACTCAAATGATTAAAATCGCACTTGAGGAATTAGAATCAAAAGCAAGTATATCTATTTACAATCATTCATGGCGAACATACTTCTGGGGAGCCGCCCTAGGTCATTTACAAAACCGGCAGTTTGACCCTGAGTCACTCTTATTAGCTTCACTTTTTCATGATATTGGTCTAACTGAGCAACATATGCATAGTAAAGGCTGTCAATGTTTTACATATGAGAGCGCTAAACAATTTGAGCGAAAGGCGAAAGAATATAACTTTGATGACAAGAAAAGCGAAGTGATTAAAGATGCTATATGTCTACACATGAATGGATATATAGAGGATTCTGATCCACCTGAAGTTGTTCTATTACAGCAAGGTGCTTCTTGTGATGTAATTAGTGACAACCAATATAAGCTCCCCTTATCTTTTAGAAATGAAATTTTAGAAAAATATCCTAGAAATCAATTTAATAAAGAATTCATTAAACTTATTAATTTAGAGAGAAAAAATGTTCCGAGTTCGCGAACAGGCTTATTATATGACCTTGGATTACCCCTCATGATTAAATCAAATTTATATAAAGAATAATTTTAATAAAACATATTAGTTATAAAACTACTTTCTATCATGACTAGAAATTTCGATTAACAACTGTTTAATATTTCTTAGCATGAGTATGCCTTAATATATGTAAAGATATAAATTAAAGGCACTCGCTCTAATGAATGATTCAGTTAAGTGGTTAGAAATTCTAAATAAAATTACTGGTATCGCTCAAACAGGTTTACATTACTCAAAAGATGTTTATGACAAAGAACGTTATGAGCAGCTTTTAGGGCATATTGAACATCTATTAGAACTAAAAGAAATTAATACAGAAAATTTTATTAATAATGTTCTTCAAGATGTGGGTTATGCGACTCCCAAGCTAGATGTTAGAGCAGTTGTGTTTAAAGAAAATAAATTGTTATTAGCAAAAGAAATTGGCGATGGATGCTGGTCTGTTCCCGGTGGTTGGGCTGATGTAGGCTACTCTGCATCGGAAAACGCAGAAAAAGAAGTTTTAGAAGAGACAGGATTACGAGTTAAGGCCATTAAATTATTAGCTTTAACTGATAGAACCAAGCACCCTCATCCTCCAATGTTTTTACATGTGTATAAGGCATTTTTCTGGTGTGAAATTATTGATGGTGAGCTTACCCCAAGTATTGAAACACCAGAGGTTGGCTTCTTTGGTAGAGATGAATTACCACCAATTTCTACATCACGCGTAACTGAAGAACAGATTCAACAATTTTTTGATTATTTAGAATCAATTCCCGAAGCAACGAAGTTTGATTAAACAAAAAAGCCAATTCTTTCGAATTAGCTTAATTACAACAGACCAGCTTTACTTGAAAATTGCTTCTTGGTTTTATTGTTCGCAACAATCTTCATCTTTTCTTGTTATAGGCCTAACTTAACTTTTCATTATGACATTTCGGTTAAAAAAACAGCGTATACTTATATAAAAACAAACTTGATACATAAAATAGTAGTTTTAGCGAACTGGGTCACAATTTAAGCAACTTGTATATTTTAAATACATATTCCACTAAACATTTAAGTCTATTATGCTTGAGTTATCTAAGTGTTAAGTATGTATGATGGAACAGCAAACTTTATTACAAGAACTGAACTCTCTCATTGAATACTATTCAAAAAGAACCGATTGCCCACCTACTCGATTACGCATCGGCTATAGAGCGTATGCAAAGCTCATGCAATGCCCGCCTTTTGCAGATGAAGTAATGAACTCGGCGTTAGATCCAAATAAACGAAAATATAAAAAGATAAAGATTAAAATTACTAAAGATGATGACCAATTAGAGCTTGAGTAAGTTTATAAAAATTAAGCATTTCTTTTAAAGTCAAAAAGCCCATGAACTGAGCTTTTATCTTCTATATAAATCAGCTTTTAAAACTCGACTTGTACCGTAACCGTATCTTGATACGTTCCCGCTGGTACTGTGTCTGCATTTTCATCGACAATTTTTGTGGTAAACACATAGCTCTGCTGCGTCACACCGTTATGTACACCGGGGTTAAGAGTCGCATTTAAACTCGACCAACGCTCGTTACCACTACCCCATCGGTCATTCGATGAGTTTTTGAAAATATCGTATTTTAAATATGTATTTCCCGTTTGTGACTTCATCGCTCGTTGGTTGCCATTTTGCGGGGAAAGTCCATTATTTAAACTCACATAGTATGGGGTATTTACCGAGCAACGGATTCCCATAGACGACTGCACAGGCTCAAGCTTAGAAGCAAAAGCGGCCGTACCAAAGTTTACGTCTTGCGTTAAAATTCGGCAGTCCGGAAGTACGGTAATAGAGAGCGAACCAAGCGAGTCGGCTCCACTTCCCCAGTTAAAGCCAATTCCTAATGCCCCACGTCTAAACCCTGGGCTTTCAAAGAAGACCCCGATTCCCACAATCGCAACTGCGGGTACAGAATAAAACCATTTTACTTTTAATGGTGAGTCAGCTTGATACACACCCGGTGATACACTTTGCCCAGCCGGAAGGCGGATATAGAAAGGCAAGTTGCCATCTGGCCCACTAAAAAGATTGACCAGCGTAAAGCTACTCATGTCTTTTTCTTGGCCTAAGCTAATGATTTCATTGTTACTATCTAAAATAACAGCATTGAGTTTTTCCCCAGTTTGAGCATTGGTAAATGAATTCGACATTTGCTCAACCCGATATTTTAAATAGGTCATGTTCGCCAAAGCCAAGCTAAAACCCGTACACGACAAACCCGAATTAAACTGTGAAGAGTTTTCACCGTTTTCCGTTAAATAGATAGATGGAACCGAAATAGAAGATGAACCGGAAGCACTCACACTACATGCAGCATGAGCCAAATTTCCAGCCAGCATCAGTCCAGAAAACATACATAAATGACTGAGTAATTTTTTTGTTTTTATTTTCATGGTAAAGATACCTCATGACACATAACAGGCTTAACCACCACAATCTGTTGCTTGGCTTGTTCTACATCTACAGAAAAATCTGCCTTACATACGCTCTGATCTGAACGTTGAACAGTCACGGTATTGTTCGGTTTTAAGTTTTCTAAATAGACAATGCCATCCATTCCCACATAAGATGACTCTTGGTCAGCTCTATGCACCACAGAACCAACAGGCATAGGTTTGCCGTCTGCTTGAGTTAAATAAACGTTGGCAGCAATAGACTGATGAACTGGGAACTTAATCACAACACCCGAGCCGCGTTTAGCAGCAATACGTTGTTCAACTTGCGTGATGGTGAAGTTTGAAGGTAAATCGATTGGGTCGACGCTGTATTTACCCGAATAATAAGGCGTCACCGACGGCACAAAAATATGTCCTTTTATTACTGCGGCCAATTAAACTGTTTTCGTATCGAACCAAAACGTCCGGTACTTGGTTGGTATCAATCAAGGCAAAAGAATCGCCTAAACGGTTTGAAGCAAATACCTCACCCGCCATATAAATAAGTGAACCTGATAGACCAAACCAGTAGTTATAGTCATGGTTTCCAGACAGACCAAAGTCAGTATTAATATAACTGTTGCGGTAATTGACGCGTGCCTGATTTAAATCTTCACTATTTTCATTATAGCGTCGGGTTAAATCGACTCCGAAACCACCCTCAGACGGTACAGAACGGTTGAAATTAACATAGCCCGTATCGCCCTGTTTATTAAATGCATAACCCGAGTTCACAGTCGCGTTTCGCTGGAACAGTGGTATCGAAAGCTGAAATGCAGCACTCCACTCTTTTTCGATAAAGTCACGGTTGGCACTGAGTGAAACGGTCACACCATTCATATAGGTCGGTAAAACAGGTGCCCATGACAAGTTTAAAAAGCGGTTTTTAAAGTCATTTGCTTTGGTATTGATATAACCTACCCCAAAGGTTCCCGAGTTTTTGGTGGCAAAGTACGTATTGGCCGTTAAGCTTTTATTACTATTGACCGAAATTAAATTGCTATATTGCAGCCGTGAAAGATCGGTATATTCATCATCACGCTGGTTATGGTTAATGCTAAAACCAAAGCGATTACGGTTATAGCTGTACCCGACCGTATATTGCTTACCCTCTAAGTCTTTGGTGCGATCTTCAGACATAGATTTGTCGGCCTTACTTTGGCTAAAAGAAGCACTCAGCACACCTAAGTTTGCAAGTTTGAGTACAGACCCAGCACCAAATAACTGTAAGTCTGAGGAAAGCTCAGTACGTCCTTCTACAGTCAACCAGTCATTTACCCCATAACGGGCGTCGGCTGCACTTGCAAACTTTCCATAAGAGAAATTTTTAAGTCCGTAGTCTTCACGAATTTTCCCTAAGGATAATGAATAGTCAAATAGGCCGGGCTTTAACAAAGTATTAGAAATATAAAACGGTACGGCAGTGGTAACCTGACGTCCGACTGCATCGGTCGTAACCACAACGGCTTCACCTTTACCATTAATAAAGGGAACATTATTTAATATAAACGGACCAGACTGTACTTCTGTTGAGCTGGTCTTTTGCCCATTAATAATTAAATCGACTGTACTTGGTAAAGCAGCTTGCCCAATAAACTGTGGTAAGGGATAAGTAATTAAATCTGGTCGGGTTGAATAGTTTCTCTGTACCTGAAAACCACCTAGACGGACAGAACTTCCCCAAGTCGTTTTACTACCGGTAATAATGTCACCCAGTACAAAAGATGTAGCATTCTTTTGGTTATCAAATTGCCAAGAAGTGTCATAACGACGGTAGCCGTCATTGTCTAAAGACTCGGCATTACCTTCATTTTTATATTGGTTTTTGACATAGACACCAGAGTTTTTAATGACCCCTAACGGAGAGAACAGACGCTGCTCTGTAAATAAACTACTGGTTGATCCACCCTGATACGGCCTATAAGTATAAAAATCATAGTTATTGAGTAGCCCTATGCCCGACTGAGCAACGACAGGCTTATACCATGAGTCCTTACCTAAAACTTGAGTCGGCATCCAAGCAGGTGGAAAGTTAAGCTTAAAATATTGGTTTGATGATTGATATTCATAGCTTACATCTTTCAACTTATCTAAAGATATCCAGTCACTCGCATCACCACTAAACCCCAAAGTTAAGATATCTTGATTGGTTAAAGCAGTGTCGTTGTTTGTCAGTAGCTCCTGAGGAATTTGAATTTCTAACTCATCAATCAGCTTGTTTTTTTGTATGAAGTACTCATCATTTTTAACAATAACAGGTACAACCTGCTGCACTGAATATTGGTTTACAACCAAGTCTAGGTACAGCTTAAACAGTTGATTAATTTCGTTAATATCTTTTGGTGGTGGAGGTAAATCGCCAGCAAGAGCAACATTTGGAATATTTAAACATCCACCCGACAACAAAATTAGCAAAATACTTTTGCATAAATTATTATGCCGAAGGATCATGTTGGATCCTCCATTTTGCTAATTTCGATCAACTCTTGTTTTATGCCCGAACTATCAACACCATAAATTTTAGAAGTTTTTAATAACTCATTTGCAGTCGATTTATCGATAGCAAACTTCACGGTACTATTCGATAAAACATAGCCAAAAGCAGCTTTCCCTAAAGAAATATCATGGCCAGTTTTTGAAGTTTTAAGTGCTGAAAGGCGAGCAAATTTCTGTCCATTATTTTTTAAATATAGCTCAGACTGGCCTTGATCATTGTTGCGGACTGACCATTGTAAAACGGGTTTGGCTAAAGGATTTTTTGCATTCGCTTTTTGGCTTTCTTCAGTTAAACCACTACCCATACCTTTTCCATAGGCAAATAACGGAATGGAGTAACGCATTTGGAAACTCACTTTAGAAGCGTCTTGCTCGTTTCCATCAGAAAGGCGAATCGGTAACTCATCTACAATCAAACGATATGACTGTTCTTTGCCGTCTGGCAAATTGGAACTTTTGGTTAAACGAAGCATATGCTTCTCACCTGCTTTAATTTTAGCTACAGGTGGACTAGGTATAATTTCTGATTGCTCGCTATAGTTATCTTTTAAACCTTCTTGATTCCATTTAAACACCCGAATTTGTACCATCGCGTCGGTTTTGCCAGTATTTTGGAGCCAAACCGCAGTTGCTTTTTCATTGGCTTCAATTTTTGGATAAATAGGCCAAATTAAAAAAGTTGCTTGTGCCATCACAGGTGTAACAAGTGATAATGTACTTGCAAATAAAAAAGAGTTTAAAATGCCATTTTTAATAAATGCAGAATTGTTCATACAAATCACCATGTAATCATTATTGAAACAGTATCTTTATAAATTCCGGCCGTATGTGGTTCATTATTATTTTCTAAATCAACGACACCATATATTTCAAAATTTGCCAGACGGTTTGTAGGTGTTGTGGCAGGCAATAAATATTTATTACCAACAATATATTCAGTAGATAAACTGCTAGAGTTATATAATTTATAAGGTAAATAATTCGAAGATGAACCATTTTTCATGCGTCTTACATTATTCTGTAGATTTTCACCACCATCTATAGAAATACTAACAGGCAAACTTTCTGTACATCGGATATTCCAAGATTCTTTGCTATTTATAATATTGGAAACGACTTTATCTTTTGATAAAGCTGAATACTGACCAAAATCCATTTTTTGTTCGATATTATCTATGGAACATCCATTTTCAATTTTAGCTTGAACTTTAAAACTAGAATTTAATTGAGGATCTACCGCATATAAAAATGGACTTACAGATAGCAATAATATTGCTTTAAAATAAAAATATTTCATTTTCTTAAAACTCAATTGTAATTGGCACTATATCTGTATACTCACCCTTAGATATACGTCCACCATCGTGTATGGCTTGACCAAAAATATCAATATTCTTTTTAGTATTCATATCATTAAGAATAAAAGCATCGTTCGCTCTAATCACTTGTTTATTTAAACCATAGAGCAAGTTATAAGCAACAAAATCTCTACCATTACTTAATGCATGATAATAATTTTGTGAAAATGAAGTAGGAACTTTACTATCATTATTTCCAGAACCAAATATTATTTTCACAGTAGAAATACCAGCACATTGTATTTGTAAACCAGAGTTTCCATTATTTACCAAACTTGCGTCGATCACCCCATTAAAACCAGTCGAGGTTTCACCAAAATCAACAGTTCCGAAATTTAAATTTGTCGTATTATTTTCAACAACTTTATTATTAATAGAACAAGAGGGTAATAATTCAATTTGATTTGTTAATTTAGCTCCAATCCCACCCGCATTTAATGAAGAAATTAAAAAATAAGAAATTATAAATATAGAACCACGATTGAATATCATCTTCCCTCCATTTAAAACAGGTTCACTCACTTTTAAGTAAACCTGCTACTCAATTAATTATTTCTTTTATATTTAGAAATTTACAGTAACTAATAGAGTATCTTTATAATCACCTTGAGCTTTTGCTGTGCCAGTGTTTGGAGCGATTGCACCGAAAATTGGTACCGCTGTAGCTTGGCCACTCACTGTAGTGAACTGTTGTGGCTGGTTTACAACATAAAGGTTTGTACGAGCAGCATCGCGGTAAACGTTATATGCAACTACATCAGCAGAAGCAGTATTTTTTAAAGTGCGGTCTGTACGTTCACCACCATCAATTGCAACTGTAAAATCAACAGGATCCGTGCCGTCACAAGTAACAGAAATATTACCGCCTGTTGCTGCTGAAGCGACTTCAGCTGTTAATACGTTGTTCCAAGTACCGGAAGTTTTACCAAAATCTAAAGTACCAAACTTGTTCATATTCCCTTCAGTTTGACTACCACCTACAGTACAGCCTGTTGAGATATTTAATTTAACGTCAACCTGTCCAGTAACAGCCGCTTGAGTATTTACCGCATAACCAGCAACTATTAATGCTGCAAGAAGTGATTTCTGAATGTTTTTCATATTCATAACCTACATATATAATGATTAGTTTTGTAGAACAAAATGAATCAAACGTGATAAATAAAATATGTCCAATTTGTTTTATATATAAAACAAACTACCTTTTACTATTGTGTGATTCTCTTCACAATTTAATAACAATTATTTAACTTGTATACACACATTACAAAAAGACTATGTTGTGTTATTTAAAATCAATTTTTGAATTCTTATAAAAATGCCTGATTAAATACCCACCCCTACTTTAGAAAAATGGCTAAAAATTAGTAAAAACAAATATTCTTTTTTTAATCAAAAAACCAAAATATTCATTTAAATACAAATGTTTATAAATTTTATAATATTTAATATTAATTATCTTTCTTAAAATAGGTAGGTTGACCTATTTTAACTACTACTAAACAAACAAAACTAAGTCATTTGACCTATTTTTTGGTTTTTAATTGAGTCAATTGACCTATAGTTTTTTAATATAGGTCAATTGACCTATATTTAGTTTAATAGAATTTAAATATTTTATTTATATTTTTCTAATTTCATGGTTTAGAATGCTTTTTTTAAATAGTACTTACAGGCTGGATAATGATCAAAATTGATACCTTTGATACTATGCAAATAAAGAAGTCCTTTACCACACTAAAAGGACAAGAAAGAATAAAGCAAATCTTAAGAAATGCTGAAATAGTTTTCCTTACGAAAGGTTATTCTGGTTTTAGTATGCGAGGAGTTGCAGCTCAATCAAATATTAGTTTAAGCACCTTACAGCATTATTTCAAAAATAAAGATATTTTATTAAAAGCGTTACTTAATAAATTAATTTGCGATTACATACAGCGAATTGAAATTTTAATCAACTTAAATGCAAATGAGCCACCTTTACATCGGTTTATGAATATTATTACCAATATAATATATGAAATTGAACAACCGGTCATTACGCATACATTTAAAGAGGTCTTTTCTATTTCAGACCACTTACCCTATGTATATGATTCTTTGTCAATCATACAAAAGTATAATTTTGAACTTATATATAAAATCATCCTTCCTATTCATAATGAAATTTCATCAGAAGAATATAAAGAAAGAGCCATAATTATAATTACACAACTCAACGGTTATTTAGTTCAACATTCAAACAAAAATACAGATGAATGTTATAAAGAATTCCTAAGAAATATACTTTTAAAAAATATATCAAGATTAGTTAGTGAACCATAAGATTAAAAACATAGGAGCACTTCTCCTATGTTTTTAATATAAAATTAAAATAGACTTTTTCTATCCTAGCCCTACATTACTGTTAAAAAAACAACCATAAAAAATGATTACAAAATAAGCTCATCTTATTTTCTGTTGAAGAATAAATTAAATCAAAACATAATAGTCGCACTAATGAAAATTGAAATTTTGAACTTTTAGAGAATCTTAATGAACAATGCTAAATCATTAAAATTTATAAACTTTATTCTTGCTTTCTTATGGATTTATCAAGGACTCGTTCCTAAACTAATTTTTATTAACTCTGATGAAATATTTGTATGGCAAACCATCGGACTTTCTTTTGAGTATGCAAAACTTGCAGGGCGTGCGAGCGGTATAGCTGAAATTATTTTTGGTTTATTGTTTCTTTTTTCTACTCATAAATATATTCACTATTTAAGTATTTTAGGTTTATTCGGCTTACTGCTCTTAATTGGTGTTTTAAAACCACCTACACTTATCTCGCCTTATAACCCTATCGTAATGAATATTTCGATGATAAGTTTATCAATTATCTATTTGCTTTTATTAAAAGAGCAAACAACTCATTTTCATAAAGCTGCTCAATAGCATTAAGTTTTTAAAAAATTTATAGAGATTTCAATGAGTTTATCTAGTCGTGAAGTTGGCTGTGTAGTTATCACTGGAAGCACAAAAGGTATTGGTTTAGCACTCGCCCACGCTTTTTTAGAGCTGGAATGTTCAGTTGTCATCGCTGGACGGAACACGAAGCATCTTCACCATGCTCTTTCTCATTTAGAAACTCAATTCAATAAAGAGAAGTTTATTGGCTTATGCTGTGATGTGACACAAATTGCGGATGTACAAGCCTTATGGGATGGAGCAATTCAGCATTTTGGACAAGTCAATGTATGGATTAATAACGCAGGCAGCTGCCACCCAACGAAAGACTTTATTGACCTTCAACCTGATGAATTAAACGCAGCTGTTTCAACCAATATTTTAGGTACGATGCTCGGTTCGCAAGTCGCTTTAAAAGGGATGCTCAAACAAGGTTATGGCCAAATCTTCAACATGGAAGGTTGGGGAAGCAACGGTGAATGGAGTGCAGGTATGACTCCCTATGCAACCACAAAACGAGCGGTAAGTTATTTTAGTAAAGCACTTTATAAAGAGACCAAATCGACAGCAATTTTAACTGGCACACTAAGTCCGGGCATGGTGGCAACCGATTTATTAGTTTCGTCTTGGACTAACGGAAATATCCAAAACTGGAAAAAGATGAAACGGTTATTTTTCTTTGTGATTGATTCACCAGAAGTGGTTTGTGCGTATTTAGCAAAGCAAATTATGCAAAACAAAAAAGCTAACCGACGCATCGCGTGGATTACACCTTGGAAGCTTTTTCTTAGATTTTTGCAACCTTATTACTGGCGTAGAAACCCAGTTAAAGGCACGGCGTTAGAGCATCTCTAGGTTAGTTTAATATGATTATTAATCTAACTTCACTAAAGTAAGACGGTTTGATTGATAGGCACCCGTATCGATATAAAAGCAGTTATTACGCTTAACCATAGTTTCAACAACAGTGTGGCCTAAATAAACTTCGTCAATATTTTGAACGGTGCCGTAATCTTTATTATTTTTTATTCGGGACCTACCCCACAGAACATCGGCATAAGTTAAAAATGTGTTGGTTACATCCGAATGTTGCACTTCAACGCGAGCTTTCAGTGCGTTCCAGTCATCGAGTTGAATATCGCCATGAACAATACCAATCTTTTTTCGGCGTGTATGCAGCTCAAGCATTATGGGGAGCTTTTTTAGCTTCGCAACAATTTGGTTTCTTGCAGTATTCTCTAATGCATAGAACCATTCACCGCCATACTTTTTATGAATTTTACGGAAGAAGGAATTATAGTTACCTTGAATACATAGTTCTTCATGGTTACCTCGAACCATGGTAAACCACTTCTTTTCTATCAGCTCAAGGCACTGGTAACTCTGCGGCCCTTTATCGACTATATCACCGACACTAATTAATAAATCTTGCTCAAAGTTAAAATTAACGTTTGCAAGCGCATCCATTAAAAGTGAATAACAGCCGTGTATATCGCCGACTACATATATATTTTGATATTTTAAATCAGCATTTTGAATGACCGTACACATCTCTTTCATGGTTTAAACTTTATTTTCAACATGTTGAGCAAAAGCTTTAATTTCACTTCGAATCAGAATATGTCGCGATGGAAAATAAAACCGATAAGCCAACTCATAAGTTTCAAATAAAGCTAGGTGAGATTGATGAGTTGCCCAATAGTAAGCAGTCATACCCTTCTCTTTCCTAAGACTTAAATAGTAAGGAACCTCAAAATTATTCGAAACAATCATAAAACTCATCGTATTTGGTCTATCTATTTAGTTCTTTTGGGTAGGGTCAGCTTTGATTACATCTAACGCGCGTAATATTGGAGCCAACATGGACTCAGCAATACGCATAGCTTCTGTCTCAGATTTATTGGAAATGGCTTGAACGAGTTCGCTATGTATGTGCTGATTTGGGTCAGGTAAGTTTTTATTGGTGACTAACTCTAAAGTGTATTGATAGCTTGAGTTTAAGAAATACTCATAGGTTGCTTGCAAGGCTTTATTATGAGTTGCCTTAGCAATTGCCAAATGCAGTTTTTTATCACTTAACATGAAGTTCGCAACATCTTCTTCATTTGTTCTAGCTCTATTTTCTAAGCACTCTATAACTTCACGCATGTCTTCAGGCGTACTGTGTCGAGCAGCCAATTTTGCAATCTCAATTTCTAATAAACACCTCACTTCTAGGTGTTCATATAAATCAGAATGATGAATGGAATTAATGACAATCGAAAAATCATTTTTAGTTCGTACAAAGGTACCCAGCCCCTGTTTGACCTCTAAAACACCTAAATATTCTAAAATTTTAATTGCTTCACGAATGGTGTTTCGGCCCACACCTAAACCTTGCACAAGCTCGGGTTCAGTTGGAATTTTCTCGTCTACTTTCCACATGTCATTTTTAATATTCTGACGTACAACATGAATCACTTCGTCTACGAGAGATCTTTTTTGGATTTGCTCAATCATTAAAATTGGTACTAGCAAGCTAAAACATACGGTGATACTATCATCCTATGTTTAATTGTTCAAATTCTCTTTCATACATTTTTAAAGGTTGAGCTCATGGAATTAAGTCAGACAATTTCAAATCTTATTTTTGAAATCCAAAAGCTTACTCAGGCCGTCGAAAAGATTTCTAAAGGCCAAGAAATTTCGGTAGATGTACTAGATGAAGCGATTGCCTTTAGATGGGAAAGAGAAAATAACAAAGGTTCACTCATTGCTATACGCAAGCCTCAACTCATTTCTTTTAATCATCTATGCAATATCGACAACCAGCTCACCAAAGTGAAGTTAAACACCGAAGCTTTTGCAAAAGGATTATTGGCAAATAATGTATTGATGACTGGCTCACGTGGCACAGGTAAGTCTTCTATTGTAAAAGCCTGTTTAAATGAATATCACCACTTGGGCCTTCGAGTAATTGAACTTGAGAAAAAGTACTTAGAAGATTTACCTAAAATCATTAACTTACTGCAAGATCGTGATGAGCGCTTTATCATTTTCTGTGATGATTTGGCATTTGAAGCTGGCGACACAAGTTATGCAACTTTAAAAACTGTATTAGACGGCTCACTGGCCTCTAGTTCGGATAATACCCTCATTTATGCAACGTCAAATCGGAAGCATATGGTAGCCGAGTACAATAAAGATAATACCGAGTTAAATGTGGGTGAAAACGGCGAGTTACGCCCTGGGGATAGCATTGAACAAAAGATTTCTTTGGCAGACAGATTTGGTCTACAAATTAATTTCTATGGTTTTAGCCAGCAGGAGTATTTAAAAACAGTTCAATACTGGCTAAATGAATATAAATGGCAGCAGCATGAAAGCTGGGAAACAGTTCAGTTAAAAGCTATTCAATATGCAACTCAGCAAGGTAACCGTTCAGGAAGAATTGCCAATCAATTTGCTAAAATGATTGTAGGTCAAGAAATGCTGAGCGCAGCAGATTTAACGGTTTAAATACGTCATTCTCACCATAAAATGGCTCAGTAAAAGTTTGCTAAAAAGTGCTTTTACTGAGCCTTATATTAATCTACGTTATCATTATCCGAGACATTATCTTTATTTAGAATACGTCCTTCTTGTTTTGGTCGAATCAATGGCGCCGTCGGTCTTGGATGATGAGTATGTGTATATTGCATACCAGCTCCCGCATTTACGTCATCTGCTGCGATTTCAGTTTCAAAACGCTCGTTATCTAAATCTCGAATTTCTTCGGTAATTCTTTCTACTTCGTCTTCATCGACACCCAGTTCTTGCAAAATCACGCCGCCAAACTTAATCGCAGATTCAAATGTTTCACGAATCATAAAGTCCACTTTTTGTTTGACTAAATGTAGTGAATGCTCGCGGTCATATGAGCGGACTAATAATTTTGCTAAAGGAAATTCGTGAGTCACAAGTTCTACGATTCGATTGGTCGTTTCCTTGCTATCTACACACACCACAATCGCCTGTGCTGTTGCAGCACCGGAAGCATGTAAAATATCTAGGCGGCAACCATCGCCATAATAAATTTTAAAACCAAATTTTTCTGCGTTTCGAATCATGTCGGTATTATTATCAATAATGGTGACATCGACACCTCTTGCTAATAATAATTGACTGGTGACCTGCCCAAACCGCCCGAAACCAATCATTAAAACGCTGCCACTTAGCCCGTCGGCAATATTAATATTTTCTAATGAAACCTTTGTTTTCGCTTGAGTAAAACGTTTGAAAATAATACCAACAATTGGGGTCAACACCATTGAAAGCACAACAATCGCGGTTAAGTTAGATTTAACAGTACTATCAATAACTTGTGCACTTAGTGCGGCAGAGAAAAGTACAAAGGCAAACTCGCCCCCTTGCGCCATGAGTAAAGCGCGATCCAACGCTTCTGTATGAGAGCTTTTCGTTACTCGGGCGACTATATAAATCATGAGGGCTTTGACAAACATCAGGGCAATTACCCCACTCACAATCAGTTGCCAGTTTTGCGCAACCACTGATAAGTCCAGTGACATACCCACGCCAAGGAAAAAGAGACCCAGCAAGATTCCACGGAACGGTTCAATATCGGCTTCAATTTGATGTCTAAAGGTCGATTCAGATAAAAGCACACCCGCCAAGAAAGCACCCATCGCCATGGTCAAACCGCTGACTTGCATCAGTAACGCAGCACCTAATACAACCAGTAGAGCGGCAGCAGTCATAACTTCTCGGGCTTTAGCGGCAGCCAAAAGCCTAAATAATGGGTTCAGTAACCAATACCCTGCCGCAATCAGACCTGCAATTGCGAGTAAACCAATTCCTATATTTTCTAGACGTACCGCTGTGCTTTCGACCACATGATTTGGTGCCATAAAAGCGACAATAGCCAGCAAAGGCACAATCAATAAATCTTCAAAAAGTAAGATGGCTACAATTTTTTGCCCACGAGGTTGAGTTAAGTCACCGCGATCGCCCAATAACTGCATCACAATGGCAGTCGAGGTTAATACAAACCCTGCCGCACCAATAAAAGCGACTTGCCACGTAAAACCAAACAACAACCCGACGCCAGTCAAAGCCAGCGCACAAATGATAATTTGTAGCGTACCAAGGCCGAAAATTTCGCGCCTAAGACTCCATAAATGTGATGGCTGCATTTCCAAACCAATCACAAATAGGTACATCACAATTCCTAATTCGGCAATATGCAAAATTGCGGTGGAATCCTGAAAAAAGGCGAAACCGAATGGGCCAATAACCAGACCCGCAATTAAATAACCTAATACTGAACCTAAACCAATACGTTTAAAAATAGGGACTGCAATAACAGCTGCTGCCAATAAAACTACGGGGGCAACCAAGCTAATTGAATGTGCTTCTGAGCTCATACATTTCTCTTTTTATTTATCTGCAATTTATTCTAAGTGAAACGAGCTTTGGGGGCGATTATTAGTTTTGAGAAAAAGTGTCCTAAAAACAAAATGGCTTAAATCACCCAAAATTGAAAATTAAGCCTATATGTATAAAAAATATCTATTCATCTTAATATTCATAAACAAGCACCCATAAAAAAAAAGCCCTTACGGGCTTTTTTAATTAAGCAATAAATTTCAACATGAGCTGAATCACTGTCGCATTAATTAAATCGACGAAGAATGCACCACAAAGTGGAACAATTAAAAATGCCTTATGCGATGGACCATACATGTTGGTAATCGCTTGCATATTTGCCACGGCTGTTGGTGTCGCACCCATACCGAAACCACAATGACCTGCTGCCAATACTGCTGCATCGTAGTTTTTTCCCATGACGCGGAACGTCACAAATGCCGCATATAAAGCCATCGTAATTGTTTGCGCACCCAAAATTACAACTAAGGGGCCAGCTAGGTCGGCAAGTTGCCAAAGCTTTAATGAAAGCAATGCCATTGCTAAATAAAGCGACAAAGATGCATTACCAAAAACATCAATCGCACGGTCAAAAATATCAATTTTCAACACGCTCTCTAAAATATTTCTTAAGATTACACCACCACCAAGTGCCCAAACGAAAGTTGGTAACTCAAACCAAGTTCCCTTACTAAAGCCAGTCATAAATTCAGCAAACGCTAAACACGCTGCAAACATACCCAGCGTGGTAATTGCATTATCGGCTGTAATTAAACGAACCTGATGCGGGTTTTCAAACGGCGCAAGGTCATCTGAATTTTGTTCAACATGCGTATCACGATGTTGGATTTCAGCATTGGTTTTTGGTTGAGCAAGGCTATAACGGTTAATAAGTAATTTAGCTAACGGTCCACCAATCACACCTCCAATAATCAAACCAAAAGTTGCACTCGCCATGCCTAGTGCTAAAGCACCTTGAATGCCATGCTGACTTTCTAAGATTTCACCCCATGCACCTGCTGTACCATGACCACCCGTTAAAGTGATTGAACCTGCAATCAAACCAATCAGTGGGTCTAAACCCAATAAAGTCGCAAGGCTCATACCAACAGCATTTTGCACAACAATAAATGAGGCCACACAAATTAAGAAGATGACTAAAGCAGTACCACCTTCTTTAAGCTTCATAAAATTGGCACTTAAACCAATTGAAGCAAAGAACACGAGCATAAAGCTGGTTTGTAATTCGCTACTAAAAACAATGCTGTACCCCCACAAAGTGTGGACAAGTAAAGAAACTACAGCAGCAACCAAACCACCCGCTACAGGTTCAGGGATATTATAACGTTTTAAAAAATCAATCCGATTGACAAGAAAGCGGCCCAACAATAAAACAATGACCGCCGAAATTAGCGTATAAAAACCATTAAAAACAAATTCCATATATATTACATAGACTACTTTCTGATTACATTCCTAATCGATTGTAAAATAATTATATTTTATTTTTGCATATTTAAAAAAAACACAAACAAACTTTACAAAATCCCTATTTATTTAAGAATATCTAAATAAATCAAATTATTATTTTGAGTATTTAGTAAAAAATTACGATGTGCTCTCTCTTAAATTTCGATATTGCTTGGGAGTCTGATTAGTCCAACGCTTAAATGCCCGCGTAAAATGTGTGACTTCGGAATAACCTAGTTTCTCAGAAATATAAGAAATACTATATTCATGATGATTTAATAATTTTTTTGCGTGACGCTCTCGGACTTGGTCTAACAATACTTGGAAAGTAACCCCTTCTTTTGCTAACTGACGTTGTAAAGTTCGCTCAGTTAAATGCAACTTTTCCGCAACATCTTTCATTTTAAAGAAGCCTTCTACTTCATCAAAAAGTAACTCACGCACTAAAGCCGTCAGTGGGTGTTTTTCTCCACGTTTAGCAGCTAACTTGTTTAAATCATGCTTACACTGTTCACGGGCTAAACGTGCCGCCAATGGGTCAGCCATAATTAATGGCAGAGCCAAAAATGCTTCAGAAAAAACCAATCGGTTGAATGGCTGATTAAATTGAATTTCACATGGCAATAATTCTTGAACTTGTTCTAAGAAAGCAGGTTCTGGGTAATTTAGTTCGGCTTTTATTTCTAGTTTTTGTCCAGTAATGGCATTCGACATTTGAGCAAAGCCCACCATTAAAAATGTCATCCCTACAATACCCATTTTAAAGTTTGTCATGGGTTGATCTAAATATAAAAAAGCTAAATCGTTTTCTATTTCAAGACGTGGCTTTAACGCCGGACAACGTAGTCCAATGAACTGTTCCATGACATTTAAAGCTTCACCCAAATTTTGTGAAACCATTGCAGCAAGACCAACCGAACCATGACAAGACACGGTCATTTGCAGGCCAAGATAAATACCTAATGCAGGCTCATTGGTCAGTTCGACTGCTCTATTCAGTAGATCATTAAAGATATTGAAATCTAAATACCAAAAGGGCTCCAACAGTTGCTCAACAGAAACTCCACTTCCTTCCAAGAGTTCTTCAGGAGATACATTTAGCTTTTGGACGACATCAGCCATAAGGCTGACATAGGTTCCAGGTAAAGACGGATTCACAATACGCTCTCTTTATTTTTCTCGATAAAATGTCGTGAAATGGTCAAAACTGTCATTTCCAGAACTATGACACATATTTCAGATTCGGCATAGTACCTCTTACTAAGTTGCCGCATTTTTATCCATTTTGTACAGGATAAAAATCTAATAAAGATTGGTGAAATATGAAAGCTCTGGTTACTGGTGGTGCTGGTTTTATTGGTTCCCACATTGTACGTACTTTACTCAACGAAAATTACGAAGTACGTGTACTGCATTTACCTCAAGAAAAATTAACCAATTTAGAAGGGTTAGATGTTGAGTTAATTGCAGGCGACATTACCGACCCAGCAAAAATGGATGAAGCAGTATCTGGTTGTGATTTGGTTTTTCATACTGCCGCAATTTATGCCTTATGGCTTCCAAAGCCTGAGCTTATGCGTAAAGTCAATGTTGAAGGAACACGAACCGTACTCAATGCTGCAAAAAAGGCTGGTGTTAAACGTGTTGTTTACACCAGTACAGGCGCATGTTTTGCAGGTCAACCAAAAGGCATTCAGGCCACCGAAACAAGTCCATTTGCTTTAGGCTCGACTGGAGATGCATACGTTTTAACAAAATTTGAAGCACATCAGGTTGCCTTACAGTTTGCCGCGGGCGGCTTAGATATTGTGATTGTCTGCCCGACAGGTCCAATTGGTCCTCAAGATATTGCCCCAACCCCGACAGGAAAACTATTACTCACCATCGCTACCATGCCTGCCCTTGCTGTACCGGGTGCAATTAACAATATGGTTGATGTACGCGATGTAGCAAAAGGCCATGTCTTGGCTGCGCAAAAAGGTAGAAGTGGTGAAACCTATATTTTAGGTAATCGAGATCTTGACGGCGTAGCAATGGCAAAAACAGTTCATCAGCTCTTAGGCATCTGGCGCCCAGTAATGACCATTCCAAGTGTAGTTGAAGGCGTCTCATCTCAACTTGCAGGCCATGCAGCTTTGTGGGTAACCGAGCATATTACTCATAAAGCTCCCCTTGTGACCCCTTCAGCAGCCAAAATCGGTCAGCTCGGTACCTCATTTAATTGTACAAAAGCCATTCAAGAGCTTGGACTTCCTCAAACGCCCGTTGAAATTGCAGTACGTGATGCATTGCAGTGGTTTGCAGCCAATGGTTACGTCAAATCTCGTAGCTTGATCAAAAAAATTGAGTCAATTTCGATCTGATTTAAGTAGGCAGGATTCTACTATGAGCACATTTATTGATCATCATATTGTTGCACGGAAAGTACAGTTTGATTTTTCTCAAACACCTCGGCATTGGGTTCCAAATGATGTGTTAACGACACATGTGCTGAACAGCATGCACGTTCTTTTACCTGCTGTTGAGCACTGGTTTTGTCGCCTTGCAAACAAAACGTTGCCCTATGTTGAAGATAAAAACCTAAAAGCAGATATCCGTGGTTTTATTGCCCAAGAAGCGGCCCATGCCAATGCCCATAAAGGTGCAGAGATTTATTTTCAGACTCATGGCATAGACCCAACACCATTTAAAGATTTTTTAAACTGGTTCTTTAAAGATGGCTTTATGGGCGACACGCCGTTTGGAATTTATGGTCCTTTTAAGCGTTATCCAAAACAGTGGCTCGCTTTTCGTATGGGCATTATTGCAGGGCTTGAACACTATTTTTGTTTCTTTGGCACATGGGCTCTAGATGCAGAAGGTCTAGAAGGTGCAGATCCAGCCATGCTAGATATTGTACGCTGGCATGGCGCCGAAGAAGTTGAGCATCGCACAGTTGGCTATGATGCTTATCGCGCTTTAGCTGGAGACGGCGTTAGAGGCTATTTAGGTAGACAGCTCAGCATGGGGTTTGCTTTTGCTGCAATGGTTGGGTTCTGGCTCGGTTCAACGGTCTATCTTTGTCATCTCGATGGTACCAAAGAAGCCCAAAAAATTGCTAAAAAAAATCCATTGGCTTTAGTTTGGCTATTTCAAAAAACTGCAAAGAAAAAGAAAAGCTTACCTGATCTCGGCATGATTTTGACTGCTTTAAAAGGATGGAGCAAATTAAGTTATCACCCTGAACATGATGGTGATGTCGAAAAAGCTTTAGCTTATTTAGCTCAGTCACCAGCAGCTCAATTAGCCGCAGAGGCTTACGCCAAAGCGCTTTCTTCAAAAATGAAAAGCTGAGCAGTGCCATGATTCAAGTCGAGCAATTAACCTTAAGCCGTGATGGACTCACTTTGCACGGGGCTCTATATGGTGAAGCTGATGTCCCTTTGGTGGTACTTATACATGGCTTTCCCGACACGCCGCATAGCTGGGACCACGTATATCCTTTACTCGTAAAAGCAGGCTATCAAGTTTTTGTTCCTTGGTTGCGTGGTTACACCCAAGATTCTGTAAATCAGCAGGCACATTACGGTCTCGCCTCTGCTCTAGCAGATTTAACAGCTTGGTTAGAACTTTTAAAAGCAAAAGGACACTTAAAAAATAAAGCTCACCTCGTAGGACATGACTGGGGAGCTGCAATTGCAATGAGCTTTGCAAGTGAGCAACCCGAAGCTTTGCATAGCATTAGTTTGTTGGCTGTTCCTCCAATCCCTAATTTTAAGGATGTTTTTAAAGCCTTACCTAATTTTCCACGTCAGCTCTACATGTCTTCTTATATGCTGCTCATGCAATCAAGATTTGCTGAACAGGTGCTATCTCGTAATAACGCAAGTTTTGTAGAAAAAATCTGGCGTAAATGGTCGCCTACATGGAAATTTACTGAGTCGGATTTTTCGCCAACTCGTAAAGCTTTTCAAAATCCAGATATTGCATGGGCAGCTACCCGCTATTACCACAACTTATTTGCAGTTTTAAATTCTGACAATCTCAGAGCAAATCGCCACTTATTAAATCCAGTCACCACACCCACACTGGCTTTAGCGGGTTTAGACGATGGATGTATGAATATACGGCTACATCAAGCTTTAGCCCAGACATCTTATTTCCCACAAGGAATTGAGAGTGTCTACGTTCCCGACTGCGGCCATTTTTTACAAGCTGAACAACCCAACATTATCGCTCAGTACTTAATTCAACATTTTCAAAAGACTGATCATTCCATTTAAGGCTGCACACAACTCTATCAGCCAAGTCATTTATACTTTATTTCAGGATTTTTCTATGAATAAATTAGTCAAACCCTCTACTCAGGCTCAACTTGTAGATGTACTTATTATTGGAGCTGGTCCTTCAGGTTTAAGTACCTGCATCAAGTTAAAAGAGCAAGGAATTAAAAACGTCGTCATTTTAGATATGGCTAGCCGTATTGGTGGCACATGGGCATTAAATGATTACCCAGGCCTATTTTGTGACGTACCGAGTGAAATGTATTCTCTTGGATTTGCTCCAAATCCAAACTGGTCGCGAACCTATGCGCCTCAAGCTGAAATTCGACAATATTTAGAAGATGTGGCTCATAAGTTTGAGATTGTGAATCAGATTAAACTTAACACCGAAGTCACTCATGCCGAATGGAATAATGACCTAAATCGCTGGTTCATTAGCACACGTGATAGTAAAAAATATAGTGCAAAAATCTTTGTACCTGCGACAGGTTTTATTGGCGAAGCAAAAATGCCGAGCTTCCCGGGTCAAGAAAATTTTAAAGGCACTATGTTTCACTCAGGTAAGTGGAATCATGAGCATGATTTAACAGGTGAAAAAGTAGCTGTGATCGGTAGCGGCGCTTCAGCTATTCAGTTTTTACCAGCCATTCAGCCTAAAGTTGGCCATCTTTATAGTTTCCAACGTACACCTTCATGGGTTTTACCAAAACCGGACTTTGCCGTTCCAAATATTGTAAAAGTTACATTTAAGAAAGCGCCAATTTTAGAAAAAATTATTCGTGAAAGTGCGCTGTGGAGCCTAGAACCTTCACTTCCTATTTTCATGAATGAAAACATCATGCGAAAACTGCATGCCTTAGGAAAGTTAAACATCTTTTTAGGTGTTAAAGACCCAGAAATGCGTAAGGCATTAACACCTACACATACCTTAGGTTGTAAGCGTCCAATGTTTTCTAATAACTGGTATACGGCTTTAGCCAAACCGAATGTGACTGTCCTCTTTCAGGGCTTGTCTCATATCACTGAAAATGGTGTAGTCGGTGAAGACGGGAAAGAAATTAAAGTAGATACCATTATTTTCGGTACTGGCTATGCGGTCGCAGAACCTGCGATTTATAAAATTATTAAAGGTGCAGCAGGCCGCAGTTTAAGCGAGGTATGGCAGCGTCAACCGCGTGCATATATGGGGATGTCAATTCATGGTTTCCCTAACATGTTTATGATGCTAGGCCCAAACTCTCAAAACACCGTGGGTTCAGTGATGTGGACCGCTGAACAGCAATCCGTTTATATCGCAAAAATGGTGAAGTTAATACAGCAGCAACGCTTTGACCGTGTCGAAGTCAAAGTAGATGTTCAAAAACGTTTTAATGACCGTATAGATAAACGATTGGCTAAAATGCCGGTAAGGCCCGATGTTTGTAAAAGCTATTATCTAGATGATGCAGGTCGTAACCATATTATTTGGCCCGAGTTTGGTTTTGTGATTAAACATAAGCTGCATCACGTCAATTTGAAAGACTATGACGCCACAACCAAAGTAATTAAAGTGGTCGCTTAATAAACCCATTCAATCTAAGTAAAAAAGATCAAGATACCGAAGTATCTTGATCTTTTAATAAGTACAAATTAAAAACCAAACAACGAAGCAAGCCAGTTAAAGAAACTAAAAACAACGTTATCGGTAGTTTTAGGTTCAGTTGGCGGCTGTGAAGGTGTTGGAGGATTTGTCACTGGCGGTTGAGCCGTTGGCTCTACTGAAGGCGGCGTAGTTGGCTGCGTGGTTCCTCCAGTTTGGTTTCCGGCAGCAGACCATTTCACCAATACATCATTAATTTGATGAGCATACTGACAGATTACGGCGCCATATTTGTCAGTACCCGCAATACCGTTATTAATACCGATCAAAGTATTATCATCTGACAGCCAAGGTCCACCAGAATCCCCTGCATTCATAGAAGCAGTTGCTTTGTAGTAAATCCCTCGTGCTAACGGTGAAGAGCCTACATCTCGAATATTGACATATGAAGTGCCATATAAATTTGCAGGTAAGGCTGTGCCCGTACTACTACGACCTAAATAAGCCGTTACATCACCGCGCCCAATATTTTGCCTTGCTTCAGTTTGACTACATGCAGCTGGAATTTTGGCTATGGTTGCACCGCTATTATTATCAATAGGATGAGATAGACGTATTAAAGCGATATCTACATCGGGAATCTCAACCCAACCTTCATCTTTTTTAAAAGATGTTGCTTGAGCTTGAGACAAAAAGCTCGCCCCATATTTCACAGCCCCACCAAGTGTATAACCTTGATTCGCACTATCACCCCAAACCGCCGCCGTACAATGTGCCGCCGTTAAAACAACATCATTACGAATTAATACTCCACCACAAGTATTACCTGATGTCTGTGAGAAAAAAAGGAAAGGTTTGGTGACGGTAAATTCCAGTTTTACAAAAGAACTTGAGTTATCTGCTGCCATGACTGAAGAACTATATATAACTAATGCTAGAGCATTAATTAGTCCCCCAATATTCTTTTTATACATGTTTGTCTCCTTCAAATATTTAGAAGTATTTAGGGTGTTATGACTGTTTTTTTGATAAATATTTTCACGGTACTGTGATGATTTATCAGCCAGAGATTAACCACTTAACTTCTTGAGGAGAACTTCATTTCACGACATAACTGACCATTTCACGACAATATAAAATCATTTTAATTTCTATTTATTTTTCATGAAGTTAATCTATAAAAAATAATCAAAATTTAAGTTTTTTACTGTTTTCAATTTAGTTATCGATAACCTAACAAGTCCTGATCGAGTTGATTAAATTGCTCTTCTAAAAAATCCAGCAACCTTTTGATGGCAGGTAATAACCCTTTTCTAGAAGCATAAGCCGCATGGACTATACCGCTTGTAGGTTTCCATTCAGGTAAAACCACAATCAGTTCTTTACGCAAAACATATTCGTGAGCCATCATAATCGGTAAAGGAGCTATACCTAAACCATGAATAACAGCCTGTAATACCCCGGTCATGTCATTCACAATTAGATCAGGATCATGCTGGAAATGAGTTGTTCCATGCTCCTGATGGTGAAGTACCCACACACTTTGTTGTTCTGCATTGCCAAGCCCAATAGTTCTAAACTGATGCAATTCATCTAAAGTTTGAGGTATCGGCTGCTTAGACAAAACCCGAGGGTGCGCGACTAAACACTGATCACTGGTCACAAATTTTTTCATGACCAAACCACTATCTTTGAGTGGCGGATAGCGAACACGAAAAGCAATATCAATTCCTTCATTTAAGACATCAACATTTCGGTTGGTCACATCAATATAGATTTTTATTTTTGGAAATTGCAGCATAAATTTAGTCAGAAACTCGCCCATGTGATGATGCAATAAGGCAGGTGGACAAGACACCCGAATCGTTCCACGCGGCTCTGACTGGTTTAAATCAATAAATTCTTGGGCATTTTCAGCATCGATCAAAATCGCGTGACAGTATTGATAATATTGTTGGCCAAGTTCTGTCACACTAAATTGTCTAGTGGAACGATGCAATAAACGTACACCGAGTCTTTCTTCTAAAAGTGCAACTCTTCGGCTGAGTTTAGATTTTGGAATATCGAGCGCTCTAGCGGCAGCAGAATAACCACCATATTCAACAATTTTTGCAAAATAATATAGATCGTTTAAATCCTGCATTTCCTACCTCTTATTGTTCAAATAATAGAACACTAAAATCAAATTTCGGCAGCTTCTAGGCTCATATTTTCGTTATATCTTAATTAAACAAGAAGTGAATAACTATACAAAAACAGCTATCCCCCTGTTTTATTTAGTCATCCTTCCGACTTTAAATTTATCGAAATAAAGTGGAGCATAAAATGAGTACACCAGCAAATTTTAACGGTCAAGCACCCGTAATCGACCCAAATAATGTTGCAATGCTACTAATCGATCATCAAAGTGGCTTATTTCAAACTGTAAAAGATCTTACTGTTCCTGAGTTACGTGCAAATGTGGTTACACTCGCTAAAGTTGCAACCCTATGTAATGTACCTGTCATTACTACTGCTTCTGTTCCTCAAGGTCCAAATGGTCCCTTAATTCCAGAAATTCACCAGTTTGCTCCTCATGCACAATATGTTGCCCGTAAAGGTCAAATTAATGCTTGGGATAACCCTGACTTTGTTGAAGCGGTCAAAGCAACAGGTAAAAAACAACTCATTATTGCCGGTACCATTACCAGCGTATGTATGGCTTTCCCAAGTATCAGTGCTGTTGCTGAAGGTTTCCAAGTCTTTGCAGTGATTGATGCATCTGGAACATATTCAAAAATGGCTCAAGAAATTACATTAGCTCGAGTTGTACAAGCTGGTGTGGTGCCAATTGATACAGCGGGTGTTTGTTCGGAACTACAAAAAACATGGCATCGTAGTGATGCAGCAGACTTTGCAGCAGCTTATAGTGCAATTTTCCCACCATACCAATTGCTCATCGAAAGCTATCAAAAAGCGCAAGATGTTGTTAAAAACAATGAAATGCTAGATTCTGAAAGAACTTAACTCATCAGTTTTTCAGCTTAAATGTCCAATCTATTACGATTGGACATTTAAAAATAAATCTATAAAAAGCCAAGCTGTGCTTTAGTGTTTTCTTCTAATGCTTTTGAGTCGTGTTGTTCTGGATGAAAATCTAGTTTGTAATAGTCCAAATAATCTTTCCATAACGTACTTAAAAAGCCATTCTTTCCAAGAATTAATACATTAAATTCTTTTAGGTGGAGTAACTTCCATGCGGAAAAGTGAGTTATGCCTAAATATACCGTACCCGCTGCCATTATTCCTGCCATGTATAAAGTCACAAAAGGCATCACAAGAAGCCGAATGAAATTGCCTCCAGAGACATCTTGATATAAATCGAAGGCCACACTTTTATGTTCGCTTTCTTCTACCGCATGCCATAACCAGATATTTTTTAAAGTTTCATTACTCGATAAACGCTCCTGCAAATCGGAACGTCTCATAATCTGCCGTGCAATAATGGCCGTAAAATGTTCAGCAGCCGAAGTAATTGCTAATTGCTGGGTGGGTGTGAAATATTTTTTCAGCCTAGCCATTAACCATTCCACATTGGCTGAAACAGGTTCGGTATCGAGTCCAGATGACTGTATAAGTTGGTTCAGATGTTCATGTTCTTTTGCATGCATCGCCTCTTGTCCAATAAAGGCTGCAATATCTTTTTGAAGTCTTTCTGTTTTAGCCTGATTTTGTAAGTTTCTTACACTATGTACAAAAAATCGCTCACCCGCAGGAAACATGGCAGACAAGGTTGCCAGCCAGTACTCTCCCCAAGGGTTATCCTTAAATAAAGTAGCTTGAGACTGATTAAAATTAAAACTCATATGGCGCACAGGAAAGTGAGCACCGCGATCAAAGACTTTAGCTAGAATTCCCATTTTTTATTCCTTCATTGTTTCATTGAATACAATTCAATGGATTTATTTTTCTGAGGTTTAATCAGTGATCTGATGTTTCTATTAAAAAAGATGCTTAAGCCGTCTCACCTAAGCATCTTTTTAAAATTAGTTAGCCACTTGTACTTCCTTCATTTAGACAAGGATCTGATGGTTGTCCCATAACGTATTTAAAGTAGTGTTGACATTATTTAAGGTTAAAAATGAGGTACTGTTATAAGCAGTTCCTGCACCATCTCGGTCAATACTCAAAATACTGTTATTTTCATTGAGGTCTAATGAGAGATAAGAAAAAATAGAGTTAACAGTGCCGCCATTGGCATAATTAATGAGCAGTTCACTGATATCAATTTTGTCGGCTTCACTGTCGGTTAAGGTATTGCCGACTTTAAAGTCTTTCCAAACATCAGCTCCGTTACCACCCGTTACATCGTTTGTATTTAATAATTTATATAACGCAGTGTCAGAACCTAAGCCACCAATCAAGGTATCATTATCTTTTCCACCATTTAAAATATCATTACCCGCACCGCCATTTAAAACGTCATTATTGGTACCGCCGCTTAAAATGTTATTAGCACTGTTCCCAACAATCGTATTTCCATTTCCATTACCCGTTCCATCAATATTATCTGTACCTAACAGATTCAAATTATTAAGCGCATTGCCGCTATCTAACGTATAACTCACGGTTGAGTTGACGGTCTCAAACCCTTCGTTAATCTTCTCTATAATGATGTCGCTAATATTATCAACATAATAGATGTCATCACCCAAGCCTCCAATCAGCGTATCTGCTCCACTTCCGCCATCGAGACTATCATTGCCGACTCCACCATCTAAGGTGTCGTTTCCAGCTCCGCCATTTAATGTTTCATTTCCAGCATATCCATTTAAAATGTTATTACCTGCATTACCAATGATGACGTTATTCAGTGCATTTCCATTGCCGTTTAAATTATCCGCGCCATTTAAAGTGAGGTTTTCTAGGTTATCTCCTAAGGTATAATTTATATCCGAGATTACTTTATCGTTACCTTCAGCAGTATTCTCTACAATGCTATCACCTGCATTGTCTACATAATAAGTATCGTCACCTGTTCCACCAATCAGGCTATCCGCACCTTTTCCTCCATCAAGTGTGTCATTTCCGGCACCGCCCAATAGAACATCATCACCCCAATTTCCTTTTAAAGTGTCGTTACCAGAACCACCTTCAAGTCGGTTAGCTAAACTATTTCCGACTAAAATATCATCGTAAGCACCGCCAATTGCATTTTCAATCTGGGTTCCAAGGTTGATGCTTAGTTGGTTTGCACTCGATATATGAGAAGATTTTTCACCAATATAACTCCAGCCGCCCTGATTAAGATCGATGGTAGCGGCTTGTGTAGCATTGCTTGCATTGATTGTATCGATGCCTGCACCATCCCAGACCAATACGCCTTTAGTGCCATCAAAGGTATAAGTATCATTACCTGCACGGGATGAATTGTTTACCCCATATATCGCTTGCAAAGCCGCAATATCAAACGGCGCAAAAGATCCGTCATATGACATACCAGTACGGTCATATGACATCACTGACCATGCCCGTGTGTCTTCTTCTTTTGAGAAGCTATCAATGGTGGAACCTTCAAAGGTATGACGTAAACCCAAAGCATGTCCCAACTCATGCGGATAGCTTGCAGTCACCCAAGTGCCTGCCGGGTCAAACCAAAAACCTGGTCCAAAAGCCACATCTGAACCAACAAATGCTCCGCTTGGATACTGTGCATAAGCCGTAGCTGCGGTACTGTTCCTGTAGGCAGCAATGGTATTAAGCTGTGATGCATTGTCCGTTAACGTAAAAGATAAAGCTGAAAAGTCAGAAGCTTTTTGGTAGACCTGAGTCATAAAGTCCTGTTGAGCTTTACTAAAAGGACTCCACCATGAAGGCGCTTGACCATTTGCATCGAGTAGGTAATCAGGGGCAGTAGAAGGGAAAATATACTTAAAATCTGGATTACTATTAGTTGTGGCAACAAGTGCACGTACCCAGTAATTCACTCCAACCGCTGTGTCTAATTGAGCACGATCAATCGTAATGCCATCGGCAAATTGAATACTAAAGTTTTTATTGTTGTTAGCGAGATAGCCAGTTAGCTTAACAATATCACTATCGCCGTATTGAATATTTAAAGTGGTTTTATCAAAACTATATTGAACATCGGTAGATTTAACGTCTGTAAATACAATCGTGTTGTTACCCGAATAGTCTCCATTAATTGTGTCTACTCCATCGCCTAAAGAAAAACGATAAGTATCGTCACCTTCGCGACCATTTAACGTGTCATTACCTTTACCGCCCGTAATCACATCATTTGGAAGAGTGCCCAAAAAATTATCGGCATTATCTGTACCATTCCATGTTGCAGTTTTTCCTGTTAGAAACTGTTGATAGGTTTGGACTACACCATCTGAAAGAATGTAGTTGTTAATATAGGCTTTTAAAGTGATGCTATCCGTTGCTGAATAATTAATGACTAACTCATTATTATTGTTAGTTGTGAATGTAATGTCTTTTGAAGAGACATCGGTAATTTGAATAGTGTTTGTGCCCGAGTAGTCATTAATCGTATCGTTACCATCTCCTTTGCTAAATTGATAAGTATCGTCGCCACTTCCTGAAGCTAACCAATCATTTCCTGTTCCACCGACAGTTAAGTCATTACCGGCTCCACCATATAACTTATCATCGCCAGCGCCGCCATTTAACGTATCGTTCCCTGCATTTCCGTTTAAGGTGTCGTTACCTTCAAGACCATTAATAATGTCATTGGATGCAAAGCCATTAATCGTTTCATTGCCTTTGGTGCCAGTGAGCGTAATGGTTTTACTGGTGAGTAATTGATCGAGTGTGGCAGTTGTCCCATCTAAAAATTTAAAGCTACTTACATTCCCTTCAATTAATACAGCATCACTATCCGAATATTTGACCTGTAAATTGCTTCCATTTCCTTGTATAGAAATATCGGCCAAATTGCTCGCCATGAACTGGATGGTGTTATTTCCACTATAGTCCGTGACCTTGTCTATACCATCCCCTTTACTGAATTGATAAATATCGTCTCCTACTCCACCAAAGAGACGGTCATTCCCAGCACCACTACTGATTTGATCAGCTGAGTTTGTACCAACAATCCACTCACTATTTGCCGTAGAAATATTTAAACCATTTCCAGCACTGGTAAATAAAACCTGCTTTTCTACCCCGTCACTAAAAATCATACGGGCTTTAGCAAGAGAGTTAAAATTTAGTGAATAATAAGTTCCTGAATAATTAGTGACGTATAAAACACTATTTATGTATTCAATTTGCCTAATATCATTTGAAGTAAAATTATCGAACTTTAGCCATAAACCATTTTGATCATTGCCATAAGTTACCATTGAGGTTTCCTTATTTTTGTTATTGATAGAGGAAATACTATTTAATTTCACTTAATAGAAGAACCTCTTTTGGCGACAAAAATTACCATTTAGCGACATATTTTTTATTTTTTTTAAATTTACTTAAAATCAAATTTAGATCTATTTTTTAAAAATTTTATATTTTTAATATTAAATAACTATTTTATTAAATTAAGATAATTAGTTCGCAAACATGTTTATAAAAAATTCCTTTTGGTATTTTTAAAGCGAAATCCTGTCTTTTAAGTCACTGAACTCACCTTTTATTCCATTTAATATCCGCAAAAGACCAGCTCGTTATTTGCTCTGGGCAACATCTTTATAGGTTTTATATTCAATGAGTTTATTGCTTAAAGTTCGACAGAATGTTCCTCAAGTGAAGTCGATTAAAACATCTCTTAAAAAGCATGCTGGTCAGAAATTACCTCACATGCTAACCAATGCATCAGATCTGTTTTTTAGAGGTCCTCAAATTGCCTTGTCAGGAAAAGCACCTTTTGATGTGATTTATAAGCATGAGATTATGAGTTTACGTCACTATAGAAATGAGACTGAAGCTCCTACACATAAACACCGCGTACCGTTAGTGATTGTTCCGCCATTGGCAGTGAACATGCTCATTTACGATTTATTCCCTACACGCAGCCTTATACGTTACTTTTTAGCTCAAGGTTTTGATGTCTATTTAATTGACTGGGGTGTGCCAACCCGCCACCAAGCAAAATATAATTTTGGCACCTACATTAAAGTTTTTATGCCTGAAATGTTAAAGCAAGTCCGTGCACATAGTGGACAACAGCAGCTTTCATTACATGGCTGGAGTTTAGGCGGTGCACTTTCACTCTGCTATACCGCGTTATTTAAAGATAACGATATTAAAAATCTGATTATTCTCGCTTCACCTATCGACACCCATAAAGCGGGTTATATGGGTAAACTCTATGGCAGCTTGACTAAACCTGCACAGTGGGTTCGTAAGCATACCCCTTTCCGGATTCGCCAACATGTACCAAGTGAAGTGTTTCATATTCATGGCTGGCAAAACACACTTGGCTTTAAGCTAACTGATCCGATTGGAAATTTAAAAACCTATTGGCAGCTTTTTAAAAATCTTGATAATCGTGAATTTATTGTTGACCACGCTACGTCTAGTTCATTTATCGACAATATGTTGGCGTATCCGGGTGGTGTGATGCGCGACATCATTCTACGTTTTTGGATAGATAATGAACTCTCAACAGGTGTAATCAAATTTGGTGAACTAACAGCTTATTTAAAAGATATTAATTGTTCAGTGTTAGCTGTAGGGGGCGATACAGACATTATTGTGACCGCCGACGCAGTGAAACCGCTTATGGATTTAATTAGTAGCCAAGATAAAACTTTTAAAGTGGTTCCAGGCGGCCATATGGGTGTTGTTTCTGGTAGCCAAGCTCCAAGTTCTGTTTGGCCTGAAATGAGTAATTGGTTAGCTACACGTTCAGATTAAATCTAGTCAAAAAAGTAAGCCAGCGTAGTCATCTCTACGCTGGTTAAAAATTCAAATTTTAACTCATTCTTCTATATCATTTTATTGATTGATAACATGTTCATTTGCTTATCACAATTTACAAGTTAGATTTTTAAAATATTACGCTCCTTCACTTATTTAATATATTTAATCCCTAAAAATATAAATTTTATTTATTAAAAAATATTTTCATATAATAAAATTTTATCAAACGTTAAAAAAATTTAAATCCAAACAGCTCCCGCCAAACAATTAATTTAACTTTTTAAAATTAACTTTCTAAAGGTGATGTTACTTTTTGTTATTTATGTAAAGCTCATCTCAACAATAATTTTAACTAAGCAACTGTAATATAACAATTTAAAATCAATTAATTTTGTAAAATTAGATCATTTTTTATACAAATGTAGGCAATCTCTCACAACTATGTAAGCCAAAGCTTACAATACAAATGATTGTTTTTCCTATAATTAATTTCAGTACATATAAGCAATCTTTACTATTAAATAGAAAGCTGAATATTAATAAAGAGATCTGGAGAAAATGATAAAGTCATCTTTATTAATATAAAAACTCTTAATAATAGAAAAAGAATCTCAAAAAATTAATATGTACTATCTTTCCTCTGGAAACAGAGGAAAGATACCTTTTAAACTCTTCAGATAGGATATAGAAAATGTTTATCGCAAAAAATATATTTGTATATTTACTATCAATGTTAGCTTTATGCTTACTAATTATTTTCTTTAATTATGTAGGAATGAACGAGACGCTTAATCTCTTAATTTCTTCAGCACTTTTCGGAATGTTTATTACGTGGTACTACAAAGGTAGTGGACTGTGTATAGCCCTTTTTAGTTTTTTTTACTGGGCAATGTTTGTGATTAGTCAAAGTTTAGAAGTGATATGGATGCTTTCGGTTTCAATGATTGTATATTTAGTCATGACTAAAATTGTACCTAAACTCAAGCACATCCATATCGGTATAGCTTCAAATAGCTAGAATGGGTTTACTCCCCGATTAACCATTCCAACTTTCTTAACCGTATTAATTTTAGTTTGCTCTGCAATTAATAGTTCATTTAAGAAAAATTTGAGATTTTGTTGATTTAGCAAAATTGGGTTAAAGGTATTCTCTCCCATGCCAAGAAAGAAAGCCTCAATATTTGTATTGCGTTGCACATATTTCATTGACCAACGTTGAAAAGAGTTTTCTTCAATGGAATATGTGCACAACCATTTAATATTGTAATGCCTTTGATCTTTCTGAATCTTCTCAAATAGCTTTTCAACAATCTCTTTTTCGCCTTCTAAACATTGAAAAAATGCATTATCGGCATAATACAGCACCCCACATATCTCGTTTAAATCGTTGAAATCACGAGCTTCTGTCAGGATATCACGCAAATCTTGTAGCAAATCTTCATTATTTTCATTTCGTTGGCTGGCATAACACAGTCGAACGTTCATAAGACTTCCGTGAAATCTAAAATTTCATAATTAATGGAATTTTCAACTTAACACACCTTTATTAGAAATACTTTATATTTCATTATTATAAAAAAATCGCAACCTTACTGATTTCAATAAAAAAACCCGAAACTAATTCGGGCCTTTGCATTTTAAATCGTATTATTTAACACGTTCAATTTGTAAAACTTCTATATCGGTCGGTTTCATACGATGAGTATCAACCTCACCTACAATGCGGACTTTATCGCCTGCTTTTAATTCCCAACCCTTTGCTAAATCATCATCTACTTCAATGATGATTGAACCAGTTTTGTCTTTAAACTCATAATGGTCGCCAGCAATATGTTTAACAATCGTACCTGTTAAAGTGACACCAGTTTCATCAGCCAAAGTTTTTGCTTTTGAAACGGTGACTACATTTTTTGCAGCTTGATTCAGTATCGCCGGATCAGTTCTTGCAAATACTGCACTACTACCTAATAAAACGAAGCTAGTAATCGTGGTGAGTAGTATTTTTTTCATTAAAACTTCTCCTCTTGTTTTATTCATAGTTATCTAAACAATTTCTTGAAACTGTGAGTTTTAGCTTTTGTGATTTTTTGTGTCATCGTGTCAGATGTACCATATTCTTGTTGGGGAATACTTTTACATTGACTCATTTTTCTAATCGTTATAATGAAAAAAAACCACATCGGGTGATGTGGCAAAAAGGTATAACTCAATGAATACTGAAACAAATGTATACCAGAGGATATGAGTTTAGAATATAAATCAATTATTAAAATAAACTTAAGAAAATAATATTAATTAAAGATTTTCTAAAAATTTTGATAAACCTTCAGGTGCTCTTCCTTCTAGTCGACTACTAGTGGTTACTCGAACTAAATTGCTCCATGTAATATTGCAGCACTGCCTAATCAATTTCTCAATCAGTGAAACATCTTCATGACAAGGAACCGGCTCAAAACCACCAACTTGCATATAAGCGGCAGCACTAAAGCTTAAATTTGCCCCATGAATATGATGATGATCCATACAGTCTTGATAATGTGACAAATACTTTTTTTGTTTTATAACCGATAAACGGCTCAGGTCATCTAAAGTCACAATACCGCAAATTGCATCGGTAGGTTGATGCAAAATTTGGCAGCGTAACCAGTCTGGGCTAACCACACTATCGGCATCGGTACAGGCCAGCCAAGTTGCTCCGTTTTGAATAAGTTGGCGAATCCCTAAGTCCCGTGCCTTTCCGACACATGCATAATTGCATTCAATCCAGCTTACTCCGTAGCGCTGTACAATTGAGCGCGACTGATCCGTACAACTATCAAGTACGACCATGACCTCGACTTGTTCATCCGGTACTTTTTCAACCGCCTCCTGAATTGATTGCAAACAGGCTGGCAAATGTTGCTCTTCATTATGCGCTGGAACTACAACACCTATTTTCATCGTAATTGTTCTCGCTGAGCTATTGATGAAGGATTAACCGTCCAAACATCGACCATAAAATCCGGATCGTTCAGACTTAAATAGTGATGAAATGGAAAAGATTGTTGAAAGCTTTGGTGGACTTGCTGGGCATTCAATTCAAAATCTTGAATATCATGTCGCCAATGGCAACATAAAATTTCGCCTTCGGAGTTTAGTGCATGCTTTAATTTTTTAATGAACTCACCTAACTCCTCGAATGTGAGGTAATACGCCACTTCACTAATTACAATCAGGTCAAATTTTTGTTCGTACAATTCTTCAGGTATTTTTCTATTTTCAACAGTTACATGTTCAAATGCTTCTAACCGTTGGGATGCGAGCTGAACGGCTTGCTTCGACACATCAATACATAACAGATGAGCCGCACGCTGAGCCAGATAAACACTTAAATGCCCATTTGAACAGCCAATTTCTAAAACTTTTTCGTAGTGTGGTCGTGTTAATAATGCAAGGCAGATTTGTCTTTTACGGGCTTCGTACCAGTGATAATCATAGCCCCATGGATCATTATTACTACAATACAACTCCTCAAAATACATACGAGAATGAGTCACTCAGATATACCTCATAAGGCATTAAAAGACGGCTAATTGCACTTGAGGATAAAACGGCGGAATTACCAGTGCTTTCATCAGCTTCAAGTTGTGTTTTAAATTGCATAACCGCACGATGTTTTTTAATTAACTGGCTGTCCGTTAAGGCATAAGCTTTTGCTTTGGACCAATTAATACGTGGGTCTAAAGGCTCTGCCCAATGCCAAGCCCAAATCAATACATGTAGACAGAGTAACTGATGAGCTTCGGCAAAGGCCTGTACCGTTTTTCCGACAGCTTCATGGTCTGGATGACCATCAAGTGCATAGCTACAAATTAAAATATCTTCAGGCTGAACTATTCTGCTGAGTGCTTGACTCAACTGATGAGCCTGTAAATGAATCTGACCATCCATTAGATTTAAAGCAATTCGTTCAGAAAAATCTGACACACCTAGACTGTCCAAAGCAGCTAAAGTTTCTTGTGGCCGTAAATCGTTTAATTCATCTGGGCTGTATTTTGTTGAGTGTGGATGGCTTTGCGTTCCATTACTGACAGCCACAATAACAAGGTGACAATTTTCTTTGACTAACTGTTGCATTAAACCACCACAGCCAAGCACTTCGTCATCGGGATGCGGAGCGACAATCACCACTCTTTTAGATTGAAATAACTGTAAATTCAGCCCGTCTAAAGGATGATTTTTAAATGCCTCTAGCCACCTGAACTTCGGTGTCCCTTCACCTGAAATCACACGGTCTTCGACCAAGGGATGCGTTAAAGTTCCCATAAGCTTTTCTCCGGCAAACAGAGCTCTGCAATAGACTCATAGTCAAAAGCTGCATGGCTCTGTCGAATAAAGACAGGCAAATCAGCAATGAGCTGTGAAAATGTAGCTTCTTCACAATAAGGCCGTGCACCTAAAGCTTTGCCAACGAGTTGAATAACACTCTGGCAGCATTGTTCTGTTTGGGCACGTAATATACGGATTTCACGCTCATGGCTGAGCATAGGTTCGTCATCTATAAGCTTGGCAACATATTGAAAATACTGCTTAGTTACAGAGAGCTGTTGAGCTAACTCTCCCAAATACATTTTTTTAAATGCATTTGGATGGGTTTGGCAGCTTTTCTGTAAAAAACTGACTAAGCGTACCGCCGCACCATACCAACAGGCCCCGACACCGGCTGCACCATACCAAAATCCTGGACGTTCCAAATAGCGATTTGGCTGACCTATAGCAGTAACGGGAGTATTGTCAAAATGTACTTGGGCTGTTTGGGTTCCTTGCATGCCCACTGCTTGCCAGTGACGTAGGTCAACTTGAACCGAAGGATGAGCCAATTCAACAATACAAAGCTGTGCTTGGCCTTGTTTGTCCTTATAGCTCATTAAGGCTTTTTGAATAAACTCAGCACCTGAGCACCAAGTTTTTATACCACTACACTGATTGTTCTCTACTTGTACGGGTACTGGTCCACCCTCTGCTGCCCATACGGCCCAAGTCTGATCGTCTATTTCATCTTGATAACCAAGTTCATTTAAAATACTTAAGGCATCACAATGTGATTCAAATAATTTAGCTAGACTTAAATCATACCCTGCCACTTGAGCAAACATTTGCCACCGCTGATAGGTTTGACCTGAAGCTGGATAGGGTAAATTTTTAGCTAATCTTACCAATTCGCGAAGCAAATCTTGGCGTAGCTGACTTTTGTTTTCAGGCTGAGCATGCTCGAATTCACTCAACATACTCAAGACTGTCATATTTATAGATATTTTAATATTCATTACAAATAATTATTCAAAAGTATTCACTTAAACATATCGAAATAATTCTGTTTAATTAAAGATATAAAATGTAATGAAAAGATATTTTCTATAACTTTATTAAATGAATATTTCTTTTTATTTCATTGTTATCTAAATATATCGCTTAAGTGAAATTATAAAATAATCATGTAAGGTTTATTAAAAAACAAAGATTTCTGCTGTTTTATCCAGTAATTTAGTTTCTACCGTTTTTCTATTTCCAAAGAAGAGGTCCAAAATGAGTACTTTAAATATTAATGATATTAAAAAACATGCAGACGTTATTGCTTCTTGTGGTACTAAAGTAGGGACTGTCGATCATCTAGAAGGTGAAAATCAGTTGAAACTCACTCGTGATGAAAATGATCAACATCACCTTATTCCTACTTCTTGGATTGGGGAGGTAAAAGATGATCAAGTCATTTTAAATAAAAACTCAAAAGAAGTTCAAGAAAACTGGCAAGCCATTTAAACTTCTTTGCACAGGGATTTTTTAACTGTGCAGCTTATTTAAAAATATAAACAACAATTAAAATAAAACAATTAGAATTAAAAAAGTAAAAAGCTCCTTTTCATTAAGGAGCTTTTTATTTATAGCATTAAATTTTTTATTTAATATTTTTATAAGTTACTCTGATTGATCGCAACCGAACGGGTTGCTTTACGCTTTCGGGTCACAAATAATCCGCAACCCACCACAGCTAAAGTCACACCTAATGATAAAGTGGTTTCATAACTATAGGCTGGCGAGAAGAACATATAAGCCAATACGCTTAAAATAATGATAATCACAAACCAAGTCAGCCATGGAAATAACCACATTTTAAATGGAATTTCCGCTCCAGCTGCCTCGAGCTTATGTCTTAAACGCAATTGTGAGAATGCAATAACCAAGTACACCAACAAAGCAATGGAACCTGTGCTTGAAAGCAATAGGCTAAACACTTTTCCCGGAAATACATAATTAATGACACAGCACACTAAACCAATAAAAGTTGAGGAAAACACCGCAATTGCCGGTACACCCGCATAATTCACTTTAGTAACTGCCTGCGGTGCTTCATTGCGTGTTCCTAAACGGAATAACATACGAGAAGATGTATAAATTGCCGCATTCATACAGCTCGCCACGGCGATAAACACAACGGTATCAATAATAAGTTTAGTGCCAGGTACGTTTAAGGTCATTAAAACGTATTGGAATGTCCCATACTTTTGTAAGTCCGGTGAACGCCAATCGACAAGTGAAACAGCAATAAACATTGAGACCACAAAGAAAAGAATAATACGGTACAACACCAAGTTGGTGGCACGTCTAATTTTCTGTTTAGGGTTAGATGACTCTGCTGCGGCAATCGAGACAATTTCCACCCCAAAGAATGAAAATGCCGTAATTAAAATGGCAGATAAAATGCCTCCCATACCGTGCGGCATAAAACCTGCGTTGTTGTATAAATTGGCAACTCCACTGACATTTTTAGCTAAAGGCCAAACACCTGAAATTGCCAAAATACCAATAATGATAAACCCAATAATGGCAACCACTTTGACTAAAGAAAACCAGAACTCAAACTCACCAAAACTTTTGGTACTAAAAAAGTTGGCTAAGCTTAAGAACACAATAAAGCAAAATGCATAAATAGAAACTGAAACGCTCGGAAACCACGAATGTAAAATTTCAGCACCTGCAATGGCTTCTACCGGAATCGCAAGTACCCAAAACCACCAATACAACCAACCAATGGTAAAGCCTGCCCACGGGCCAATTGCTTTACGTGCATAGGTAGAAAATGAACCTGTGTCCGGCTCTAAAACGGCCATTTCACCTAACATGCGCATCACCAGAAATACCATAATGCTGGTAATCAGGTATGCAAGAATCACTGCCGGGCCTGCTTTGGCAATTGCAGAAGATGAACCGACAAATAAACCTGCGCCAATAACACCGCCAATACTAATCATTGTGATATGGCGATTTGAGAGTCCTTCGCCTAATTTTTTTGTTGTATCATTATTCATATTTCATTCCTTAAAAATATATCCATAAAAACAATCTATTACATGTCAAAATCCTACAGTCATGAAAAAAGGGAAAACTGCTGTTTTCCCTGATAGTAATAATTAATTTAAAGTCGGCATTGAGAACTGTTTTGCTTCACGGACTTGAGCAGATGGCCAGCGCTGTGTAATGGTTTTACGGCGTGTGTAGAAACGGACACCATCTGGACCATACGCATGTAAATCACCAAATAACGAACGCTTCCAGCCACCAAAGCTATGGTAAGCAACAGGTACTGGTAAAGGCACATTAATCCCCACCATACCGACTTGAATGTGACTGCTAAAATAGCGAGCAGCTTCCCCATCACGGGTATAGATACAGGTACCATTACCATATTCATGGTCATTAATCAGTTGCATGGCTTCTTGCATGCTATTCACACGCATAACTTGCAGTACAGGACCAAAAATTTCTTGCTGATAACTGGTCATGTTTGGTGTGACTTGATCAATTAAAGTTGGTCCAACGAAGAAACCTTTTTCATAGCCTGCCGGTTTTGCATCACGGCCATCTACCACAATTTTTGCGCCTTGCTGTTCTGCACTTTGAATATAAGCCTGTACTTTGTCTTTATGTGCTTGGGTAATCAGTGGCCCAAAGTCATTGCTTGCATCTGCATAGTTGCCGAACTTCAATTTTTTCATTTCTTGAGTCAGCTTATCAATCACAACATCGGCAACTTCATCGCCAATAGCAACCGCAACCGAAAGTGCCATACAGCGTTCGCCCGAAGAGCCAAAAGCTGCACCTAACAATGAAGTGACTACGTTATCAATATCAGCATCAGGCATAATGATCGCATGATTTTTTGCACCGCCTAATGCTTGGCAACGTTTACCTGTTGAAGTTGCTGTGCGGTAAATATATTCAGCAATTGGCGTCGAACCCACAAAACTGACTGCCTGAATACGAGGATGATGCAATAAGGCTTCTACCGCCTCTTTATCACCATTCACCACGTTAAACACGCCGTCGGGTAAACCCGCTTGTTTTAATAGTTCTGCAAGGTATAAAACCACAGAAGGCGCTTTTTCAGAAGGTTTTAAAATAAAGCAGTTACCGCAGACTAGTGCCATTGGGAACATCCACAAAGCGACCATGGCTGGGAAGTTAAATGGAGTAATGCCAGCCACAACACCTAATGGTTGGAACTCACTCCATGAGTCGATATCTGGACCGACATTTTTTGAATATTCCCCTTTTAAAAGCTCTGGTGCACCGCAAGCGTATTCAACGTTTTCTATACCACGTTGCAATTCGCCTTGAGCATCATGAGAAATTTTACCGTGCTCTTGCCCAATCAAAGCGCAAATCTTTTCGGCATTTTGCTCTAATAATTGTTTGAACTTGAACATGACACGCGCACGTTTAATGACTGGTGTATCACGCCATGCAGGAAATGCTTGCTCGGCTGCCTGAACGGCTTCATTTACCGTTTGAGCATCTGCAATTTCGACTTCTTTACTAATTTCACCCGTCGCAGGATTGTAAACTGGCTGTTTTCTTGCCGTTTTAGATACAATTCTTCCTTGAATGAAATGCCCTAGCACTTTTTTGGCTTGTTCACTATGCGTACTATTTTCAGTTGAAACTTCGTCATAGCTAAAATCTTCTAGGCCATTTGTCATTATTGTTACTCCTTACTACAATTAGTTTTCAGATCAAACTGTATTTTTCATTTAGTTTTTTTAAGAGCATCTATTACCGTGATAGATGCCCATGAAATGTCTCTAAGCCTTATTTCACTTGATAAAGCGCGTCGCCCACGGCATTCATTAAGCGATCAATATCTGCCTCAGTGCTGTTAAACATTGGACCGAACTGAAGCGTGTCGCCTCCAAAGCGAACATAGAATCCTTCTTTCCAAAGTTTCATACCAAGCTCAAAACCTCGGATGGTGGCATCGCCATCACGCGGAGCTAACTGCAACGCACCAATCAAACCACAGTTACGTATATCTAAAATGTGCGGTGCGCCTTTTAAACCGTGTAGCATTTTTTCAAAACTTGGAGCCAACGCCGCAGATTGAGCTAACAGGTTTTTCTTTTCTAAAACTTCAAGCGCAGCTAAAGCAGCCGCACAAGCAACCGGATGTGCCGAATAGGTATAGCCGTGAGTAAATTCAATGGCATGTTCAGGTAACTCTTGCTGCATAAAGGCAGAGTAAATTTCATGGCTTGCCACCACACCACCTAAAGGAATAGCACCATTGGTCACCTGTTTCGCAAAGTTCAAAATATCTGGTGTTACCCCAAAATATTCAGCCCCCGTCCACGTTCCTAGGCGACCAAAACCTGTAATCACCTCATCAAAAATTAACAAGATGTCATGCTGATCACAGATCTCTCTTAAACGTTGTAAATAGCCCGTTGGCGGCACAATACAACCTGCCGAACCAGAAATAGGCTCTACAATGACGGCTGCAATATTTGAAGCATCATGTAGCTCAATTAACTTAAGCATTTCATTGGCAAGTTCTACCCCGCCTGTTTCTGCACAGCCTTTAGTAAAAGTTAAATTTGGCTGTAAGGTATGCGGTAAATGGTCTACATCCATAAGTTGACCAAACATTTTACGGTTGCCGCCAATCCCACCTAAACTTGTTCCCGCAACGTTTACGCCATGGTAGCCACGGGCGCGACCAATCAATTTGGTTTTGCTTGGTTTACCTTTAATACGCCAATAGGCACGCGCCATTTTGATAGACGTATCTGCCGACTCTGAACCTGAGTTGGTAAAGAAAACGTGTTGTAATTTTTCAGGCATATGCTGAACAATTTTATCTGCCAGCTTAAAAGAAAGCGGATGACCAAACTGAAAAGCTGGTGAGTAGTCGAGCTGACCTAATTGGGCGCTTACCACTTGTTGAATTTCAGGTAAGGTATGGCCTGCACCACACGTCCATAAGCCTGAAAGTGAGTCATAAATTTCACGGCCAGAATCATCAATTAAGTACGACCCTTTTGCACCCACAATCATGCGCGGATCTTTAGCAAAGTTTCGATTTGCAGAAAAAGGCATCCAGTGTGCCTGATAATTTATGTGCATATTATTATTGGTTTGAACCGCATCCAAAGTATGCTCAGAGTCGCTGAATTTATCCGTATCAAACATAACCATTCCTGTTTATTTTCAAATTATGGTTTGAGTGTACATAGCGAGATAAGTTTGATAAATTCAAATTATCTTGAGTTTAGATTTAAAAAAACAAAACTAAATGAAACCTAAAAAATTAAATCAAGTTACTGATTTTGATATAAAACTTCTCAAAATATTTAAAACGGTTTGCGACTGTCACAGCTTTACATCTGCCGAAAGCATTTTAGGTATTAGCCGCTCTGCAATTAGTTTGCATATGAGTGATTTAGAAAATCGTCTGGGTATTCGGCTGTGCCAACGTGGCCGTGCTGGGTTTGCCCTCACCGATGAAGGACGGGAAATTTTAGAATATATTGAAGTACTCACAGCAGCGATTGAAGACTTCCGCTCTAAAGTCAACCAAATGCATAACCGTCTTAAGGGTGAGTTTAATATCGGCATTATTAACAATCTTGTGACTATGCCTAGAGGCTATATCACCAACACCTTGACTCAACTTGCCGAAGAACATGCCGAAGTTATTATTAATATTAGTATGAGTACTTTGTCAGATATTGAATGCCGCGTACTCGATAACCGTTTACATGCAGGTGTTATTCCACTTGTTACGCCTTTATCTGGTCTAGACTATTTCGATTTATATAGTGAAAGTTCATTTTTATACTGCGGCAAAAACCATCCTTTATTTAACCAATGCAGTAGCATCAATTTAAATGAATTAAAAAAATGGCAAGCCATTCTTCCTAATTATGCGATTACCTCGGAAGCAGCGAAGTTGCATCAGCTTTTAGACTGTAAAGCGACGGCAAGTGACCGTGAAGGGATTGCCTTTTTGATTTTAACCGGAAAATTCTTAGGCTTTTTACCCGATCACTATGCAAAAAAATGGGTTGAAGATGGTGTTATGCAACCTATTTTAAAAGAGAAGATGCACTACAGCACCCCTATATGCTTAATTACGCATAAAGGCAAAAACCATAATAATATTTTAAAAACCTTTATGGAGATGCTTGAGAAACGAATCAGTAATGATTAAAAATAGTTATATATAGATAGAAAGATATACATAATTTTATAAATAATGAATCTTTTTATTTAAAAAAACTTCATAATAGACATTAATAAAACAATTTTTATAGTGGTGTTTTTAGATAAAAATGACTATCCAGTATATTTAAATCAATTTAATATTTAACAAATATAATTTAACAGTCTGTTTTTAATAAATAAAAAATATATAATCGCACCGCAAAGTAAACATAAATACTTAAGGTTTATTCATGAAAAAAATTTCAACTTTAGCAGTTTCTATTTCATTTATTATGTTAACGGGGTGCGGTGGAGGCAGTTCAAGCTCTAATAATACTGAAAATGTATCATTGCAAGCTCAAGGGCAATCTACTCAAAATGTAAATAGTCTAAAGTGTGATAGAGGTATTCTCTTAAATTCTACCCTTTCAACCAATACAATTTTTGATGAGCCGTTATACTCTCTTACATACAATTATAAACAAGTCTCAACAGCTAATAGCTACACTACAGTAAAACAATTGTATGCAGATGAATTCCAAAGAAATGGGCAGATGATATATTCATCTCCAAAAGCAATTTATAATGTAACTGCTGACGAAATCGAAAGTAGTTTGGCTGAAGATGTTGTACAAACTTACGACCTTAACTCTTTTGGTCTTTTCACTAAAAAGACTTATCAGAAGCAAAATAATGGTTGGCCTGAGGGCTATATTGTTGCATCACAAGGTTCACAAATTACAACTGCTCAATTTAATGATACTTGTAGTTTAAATTCAGATAATGTTAGTTTCGATTATGAGAAAATTGATGTTTCTGGTAAAAAAATAGCTGATATTTTCCCTCCTAATATCATAAATTCAACTCCAAAAAATTCAGACTATATTTATATTGGTGATCAATTTTCTCGTATTCTTAAAGATAATCAAACAGCCTTTGCAAGCTTAGTAAATAGTAATGCAACGTTCCCAAGTGGCTCTTTTATTTATGTACCAAAGTCTGTTGTTTATAACAATACAGAGTTTTATTTGTTTGATAGCTCACTCACTGATTTCAAAACACTAGCTGAATGGCAACAAAAACTTTATCCGAATTTTAAGTATAAATTTGATACTGTTGCTGGCTATAAAGTGACTTATTTCGTAGATAGTGCAGATAACCCAATGTTTGACAATGGTAAAGACCCAGCCATTGAAATGAATGGCAAAATTTACGATGGTGAATGGCAGGTTAAAGGTAATGTTCTCTCTGAAACATATGGTGCACCACCAACTACATGGAACACCAATTACCAATCAAAAAGTGACTTTGCTTTATTCAATAAAGCGAGTTATGACTTTCTTACTGCCCAAATCCAATCTTACTATAAGTAAAATCTAAAACCTGTATATCCCAAAGTACCTTACCCATGTACTTTGGGATATTTATCTAAACCAGACCAACCTTCAGTAAAAAATAATCTAACGTCTTATCTGTTTCACCTATACTGCTGTTATCCACAAGTGGGATAATTGCACCCTCAATCACATATAAAAAGAGTCTGGCCTCATTAAATGATGCATCCGCTTTTAATGTTCTAAGTACGCTATAGATTTCATTGGTCAGCCATGTTCTGTACCTTACCGCGGTTTGATAGGCGTTTGGATAGCTATTTTTAGTTTCAAAAACAGCCTTAAATAATAAGTAATATGGCCCTTCTATATCGCTATGTAAAAAATAAAGTTTCTTGAGTTTATCTATTGCGGCTGTGTCATGGTCATACTCCACCAGTTCGGTCACTTGGTCTTGAAGTCGCTCTTTTTGCACGATTAAACAAATATCAATAAAACGTTGCTTAGAGTGAAAATAGTTATAAAACGTCATTTTTGTGACTTCGGTTTCCCTCACAATCTTGTCGACACCAACAGTGTGAAACCCACCGTGATGGAACAGATGAATCCCTTTTTTTACAACTTCAAAAGCACGTGTTGGGAGCGTTAAATTTGGCATAGTTTTACCGTTATAAAATAAATTTTTGTTGTATATAAATGAGATATAAAAATCTGTGCCCTTTCTGGGAGAAAAAAAGGCACAGCAAAACCCATAAAGACTGTGCTTGGCACATCTTGAGTTTTATAGTTACTAAGTTTTTGGTCGTGATGATTTAAAGCTTGATAAACCTAATGGCGATCAAACTCGTAACCAACTAAGTTGTGTTGTTATAGCTTTTGGCATCGAGAGCCAAGAAATAATGGATGTGCAAAGCCAACTCCTTTTTATTGGGAGTTCTGCCAGACATTAAAATTATGGTGGCAGAACGAAGGGGGTTCGCAGACTGGTCAAACGAGGCCAGCACACCCAAAGGTGTCCCCCTCCGTTCCACCGTAGAGGGGGCACGAGGGTGTACACACTAAAAGAAGAATCTTTTAATGCTCGTTTGATTCGGTCTGCGACAACCGACTGGCAATGTAGGCCAGCACGCAAAGGATAATAGTCACTCTATTTATCGTCAAGCACAAAAAGTGACAACTGTTTTAAAATAAAACAGACAAAGTATTTGATAAATCAGTGGGTTTTAAGATGAACTACAAAATCTACGAGTAAAGTCAGATGTTGTTATTTCTATAGTTTTTTTTAAAAAATAATTGCGTTCAGCAATAAAAGATTGGGCTATTTATGTAGTACCCAATTAGAATGGATATGAAAAATAAGCCTCGTACTCTCAGTTGGCTTGAGGCTTGGTAAATTCATTTCAATAGCACCCGTTTAAAGATGCTACACAAAATAATTAATGGTTCTTTTTAGAGAATTTATGACCTTTAGGAAGTGGAGCATCACATGGTTGATCTGTCTTTACATCGACCATTTTCACTGGCCCATCATTGTAGACCGTTACTTTACAGCCTTTTACAACATATTCCTGTTCAATACCACCGTACATTTCATCCTCAGAAACAGGAGCTACAGAAGTTACACCATAACAAGCTCCATCAGCACGACATTGACCGTTCATTCCACTAACATCAGCTCCACCCGCTTCTGCCACTTCTGCTCCAGCAGCTTCCATTGCATCAACCTCTTCAACCTGTGTCTTTGCTGCATATGTATTTGAAAGACTCATCATCAGAAAAACTGCAAGAAAGAACTTACTACTGCGATTTATTAAATTCATGTTTTATCCATATCTATTGATTTGAAATTGGTGCGTTCTGAGAAGGAAAAGCTTCAATTTTTCTATTTTTCAAAAATATTAAAAAATTTTTAGAAGCCATACAATGTCATATAATTAGGTTAATTGGGGAGTAATTTTTTAAGCTATCTTAACTTTCATAGATAACGTCATACTGACCAGTTAACTCTTCTCTTAATGATTTAAATAATTCTTCTCCTAATAGTTGGAATTTTTTTTCATCCTCTATAGATTTAAAACCAGAATTAATAGGATCATCTAAACATAAAGTTTCATCATAGATATCAGACCATAATATAAGCTTATCTATTAATACCTTTGATATTGGTAAATCTTCTGGATTTAAATTAGCTACTAAACCAAGTTCATCATATTCCCATAAAGGATAGCATTGATAATCTGGCATCAACTTAATCATTTTTTTCACATAATTACCTAAATTTTTAAAAATTTATCTACTATTGATAGGATTTTTATATATTAAAATTTTGTTATTTATAAAATTCTAATAAACAACAAAATCATCAGGATATGTATCTAAATCAAGCAATCTTTTTGATTCCTTTAAATAGATATCTAATATCTCTTTTGAAATATAAACTTTTAACCTTGAGTTATAATCATAAGAAAGCATAGCAATTGCTATAGCATTTAAAAATAAAAAAAGTTCTTTATCTGTTACTCCTTCACTTTTGCTCAATATCTTTAAGCACAACATTACGTTCTTATTTCTTAAATTCAAATAATCAGTTAAACAGTCAAAAAAAGCATCAGCGCTAGCACCACCAAAATAATATTTATTGCCGGGAAATATAGGATTATCATATGGATAATCCTTATAAACATGCTGACCGATATATTCAGTAATATCACCGATAAAATTTAATGATCTGTCAATTATAACTTCTATAATCGGTGTATTTATTTCTTGATATTCTGCGCAAAAAAAAGTGTACAACTTTAGTTCACTCATTTTATTTTCTCCAAGTATCTCTAATTCAATAAAAAGCCTATCAATATTAGATAGGCTTTTTAAAGGATTTTTTAAATTTTCTATGGACTTAGGTCATAAATCTTTCAACCAATCTGGCTCTTCAACTTCAACTACATGGCTATATTCTCTATTTTCAACTACTGGAAGCCATCCACTTCCTGATTCGAACATAGACAAGTTTTCAATAATATATAAATCTTTCTCAAGCTTAGATAAAGTAATTAATCCATATTTATAATGAAGATATTCCCCACCAGCACCTGCGGATACTCTTAAATCAATTTCTTTATACTCCCAACCTGTTACAAAACCTGTAACCTGAGGATAAGCGACTAAAAAGTCGATTTCAAATTTTTCAGCAATCTTACATAAACACGGTATTTGTGATGTTTTAAGCATATTTTCTGTATGAAGATCATCTTCAAATTTAGCATGAACTTGTAACACTATTTATAATTCCTAATTATTACTATTTCGCCAGTGAATGCCTTTTTAAAGCTTTCTATCGGAATATAACATGATGTATTGGATGGCTCCTGTATTGCTAATACAGTTACTAAAACCAATACTAGATTTAACTTCAAATAGTGAATACTTTTTATATCACTATAGTTTTGATACGCTTGTATGCAGCCATGTGCTTCAAAATAAATTAAAAAGATATGTAGTTAACGTAAAAAACATCATTCCCCATGAGACATTTCTTAATGATTTCGGCCCATAAATTCCCATTATCACTAAAATAATTGGTTGTACGAAAATACCAACTTTTTGAAAAAAACTAAGCTCATCAAGCATAAATAATATCCCAAATAGAAATTTACTTCTAATCCCGTAAAAATACGTGTAATTGTCACACTGTTGATTTTAGTACTACTTTTGCAATACTTTTTTCATCCCATATAGGCTTATTTCTCTAGATAAATAACCCTTTAAAGAAATTTTCAAGAAATAAAGATCATTGAATCAAGTAAAATCTTGCTTACTATCAAGCCACCTTAACTTAGAAAAAAGTGCTAAAGAATCTGGGTCACGTTCTAATAATTTATCTAATAAGCCATCTTCAGCTAAAGCCCAATGAAGCATCATAAAATGACTACGACCATCATTACCATAATAGACCATCTCATACCGTACTTTAGGATCTTTTATTTCTATTTCTCTCTGCTTAAATGCAATTAGTTCATTACCATGTTCCCCAGAAATTCCATAAAACAATATATCGTTATTACTATGGTATATGCCGTATATATAAATAGTGTCACCATTCCACTCTTCACTTAAAGATATACCTAACACAGTTAACTCCTTTATTAAGCACCTAACAATGAACCAACAATTTTCATGTCAATTTTTTAGTTTCACTATAAGACTACTCTTAAGTTAATAAAATCACTAAAATATAAAAAACTCTAATACTCTTATATCTATGAACGAAAAAGCAATTAGCCAATATTTAAGTTTTATTCTAAGACACAAACCAGAAGAAATTGATCTAACATTAGATCGTGAAGGTTGGGCAAATATTGAAGACTTAATTTCTAAGTCACAACCAGTCAAGAATATAGCTTTAGACGAAGAAATTATTAAGAAAATTGTGAGCAATAGTGATAAAAAGCGCTTCCAAATTTCTGATGATGGAAAATATATTCGCGCTGTACAAGGCCACTCAACTCCAAATGTTAATATCACACTTAAAAAGCTTATGCCGCCAATTTCTCTTTATCATGGTACAGCTCAAAGGTTTATAGACTCCATAAAAGAGCAAGGTTTAATCTCAAAAGATCGTCAATATGTACATCTAACAGAAAACAACGACACGGCTCTATCCGTAGGAGCACGTTATGGCAAACCTGAGATTTTAATTATTCATGCTTTAGAAATGCATAAGAATGGATTTGAATTTTTCCAAGCTGAAAATGGAGTCTGGTTGGTTAAACATGTACCAGTAGAGTTTATTGTTTTTCAGTAAAATGAAAATTATGCTTCCACTCAGAGGTGGAAGCATTTTTCAACAATACTATCTATATTAGTTTAGATTTTACCTAATTTTCCATCTTATTTAGCCTTTCTCTCAGATATTAAGTTTTGTAAATTTACTAATGTATTATTAATTATATTTATTTCCTCACTAGTGAGAATGAACTTTTTATCTAAACTTTCTTCTTGCCTATCTAAAGCTAAGGCATAAACTGTTTCAAGTGTAAACCATTCCTCATTAAAAGAATTTTTCCAACTTTCAGGAACGGATTCCAGAGCATTACATAAGGATTTTAAACTTAAAATAAGTTGCTTAATACCAATCTTCTCCTTTTTAAATTCGAAGATCATATCTAACATTAGATTATATTGTCTCTCATTGTGCTCATTTCTCCATGAGTTCATCAAAAGATCTCCTCTATATTAATAATTCTCATTTTGGATTTCTTAATTTTATAAAAACCTGTCTAAAAATTGAGTTGGTAGCTCTATACCTGTAAATCTTAACTTCATTACATCACTTACAATAGCTCAGGCAAATTTTTATTCGTACATCTATATTATTGAAACCGGAGTTATACTGTTTTGGAAGTTATTTTTTTAGACGTGAAATTACAATCGTATTCAGAAGATGATTCTTTTATCTCTAAATATAGTATATACTACCCATATAATTTCCAAAAATTCATTCCATTAATAATCCAATATTGATATCTATCTGGAATTAATGACCAAAATTGACTGGATGCCTTTCCTTTCCAATTGTCTGGCAATTGATTTTCAAACTCACGTTGCCAATCTGTATGGAAAAATAAATTCCTATCAAGATTTAAGTAAAATTTTGGCAATCGAGATTCCATTACAGCCCATAATTCATTTTTTATATCTCCTTCCCCAGACATAAGATAGTCTTCCATATAAATATATAATTTTTCCAATTCATCCATATTAGTTTTATATTTAAAAAAATTCTTCATCCAATCAAGCGTTTTAATATTCATTTCAGGCAAGCTTGACAAATATAGTGGTAAAGTTTCATTATTTAAAATTGATGCTCCCCCTCTAAATTCCTTTAAAGCAAAACTATAGCTATTTTCATCAAGTATACCTTTTTCTAAATATGAATCATAAAATGGTTTTATATCTATAACAAAGTTTTCTTTATCATCAACAATGAAATAATGCTTTCCTTTTGAAACAATAATAGCTATTTCACAACTATCTTCAAATATAGAATTTAATAAAAATTCATATTTATTATTATTTTTAATAGTCATTTTAAAACGCTCCCAAAACTATTTATTAGTATAACATCTAGCCCCTGTAATCAATATTGTAAATAACAAATATATGATAGATTATTCTTTTCTATAAGTTAATAAATAGTTATACACTCTTTATAAGCTAAGTCCCTATCCGAGACTCAGATAGGGACTTAGCTTAACAACTAAATTTATTCAAATATCATAAACTTTTTTAAGGCGCGGTATTAAATGAATAATTTGTCCCTTTTCCTTTGGATTATGCTCAGCATATGCTAATGCTATTAATCCTAAAACCGAAGCAAAAACTTTAAATGGCACTTTGCCATCAAATTCACCATTAAAATAAAATTCTGCCGCATCAATAATATGTCCATCATCTGTTACATCATTCATAAGTAAATAACTTGACGTTTCTTGGAGGCTAGAACCCTCACCTCGTATAGCATCTTTAAGGATGCTAATAAATGTATACCCTCCAGTAGATGTAACAAAATAGTCCATAAAAAAAGATAATTCAGGGTCTGCTTCGGGATGTTTTTTTAAGATTTCATTTCGATTCGTTCTCAACCACTCAATCATATATTGCATCACACCCCCTATAATCCCCTGCTTTCTATATACCAATTTATTGTTAAATTTAATAAACTTCTGAAGAATAAAAATCATCTCTTATTTCATTTCATTAATTTCCATTACATTACTTCTCAGATTATTGCTTTATTAACAAACTCATTAACATAGTTATATTCTTACATCTCCATTTTGCATTAAAATAATATTTTCAGAACCAAATCTTTCTTTTATAATTAGCGCAACCTTAAAAATATTAGAAGTTGCGCTTTTATTATTTAAAGAAATTAAAAAATCAGCCTTGAATGAAGCTGGAATTCCAACATCTTCAACAGCTATTTCTTTTTCATACCCATTTAAATCATCAGCCTCATAAATTATAAAGTCATAATTAAAATAACTAGGAAATTCAAACTTTATAATCTGATTAATTTTATCTGTTTCCTCTTTAGTGAAAGCACTATAAGCATGTATATGTATACTCATCTATTTACCTAACTTCATTTCAATTGGTTTTCCAGCTCTATCAATAATAATAACTTTTTCCAAACCGATTATTGGATACTTATCAAATTGTTTAATAACCTCATTAACCTCTGTTTTGGATCCCTTAAGATTGACAACAATATTAGGTGCTTGTTCTTTCTTAACTTTTTTTCCTACTTCCGACCAGATATTTCTAACATTAGAAGATGTTGGTGCATAATTATCCCATATTTCACCATTTATTAAATAATCAGGATTTCTTCCATTTGATAAGGTAGGTGGATTCTGCTCCACTTTTTTTCCATAGTTTGCGAGTATCTTTGCACTTTCATTTTCACGAGTAATAGCATTTTTTGTTACCATATCATCTTTTGAATGTATTTTTGTTGGTGTCCCTAATAAGTTTTCTTTCCCTATTAAAGGTACATACTCCTGTTTACCACTTGGTTTGTTGCTCCATACATCGTTATCACGATAAATATTATTTTCCTGAATTGTTTTTGAATCACCTATAGTTTTAACTCCTTTGGGTACAAATGCTCCTGTTATCATACCAAAACTACCTACTGCATCTAATGCAGCAAATGCTCGATCAACCATATCTAACTGTTGATTCGTTAATAATGATGTACCTGTCTTAGAGTCATGAAGCCCTTTTATTAAATTTGCTAATGGTGCAGCTAATGCTCCACCCTGTGCTATAGATTGCCCAGTTTCAAGTTCTTTAATGGAGTTAATAACTTGATAATTTAATGGTAGTAATTTTGCTTTTAGCACGCCATTTTCATTAACCACTAAATATTGTAAACCACTCCCAATTATTTGCCCCTCTTTGTAAGTAGTTCCATTCAATACCAAAATTTGAGGTGCATTTTTCATTGCATCTTCTGCATTATTGGTTAAAACCATGTTTATACATTGAATGTGAGTACAATTTCTTAGAGCATTAAAATATTCAGTATTTTTCTTAGCATCATATTTTTTTCTATCTGCTGTTAAAATTGCATATAGGTTATCCTCCACCGCATTCTGCGCAACCTGCCCACTCTGAACTGTAGAACCAATATCACCCGTCGTTGCTCCAACTGCACTACCCGCCAAACCTACAATAGAACTAATTGTAGATTTCTGATCTGCTGTAAGGTCTTTAGCATCTTTTCCATACAAGAAACTCGATAATACTGGTGCCGCTGCCTCTGCTCCTCCTGCTGAAAGTCCCGCAGTCAACGCATTATTACCACCAGCCGCGGCAACTGCTGCACCAAGGACGGTATGAGCTAAAATATGTGCTGCTTCCTGACCACTAGTGAGTTGACCATTTGCATTATTATTTGCTTGTTCTTTGAAGTATTGACCAATCTTATAACTTGCCGCTGGACTTAAGGTTGCAGTCGCTATACCTAGACCTGAACTTGTTGGAGCTGACAAACCTGTTGATATACTGTCTAGTAATATGCCTAGTCTTTGATAATTTTCAACTTTGTCATTATAAGCATTCAATTGGTCTTGCTCTTGTTTACTTAAGCCTAGACCTTGTTTTTGCTTGTCTATAATAGATTGATTTTCTTTTTTTGCATCATCAATCTTCTTATTGATCTCAGCTTTTGCTTCCTGACGGTTCGCATCAAAGTTCTTCGTTACGTCCATCTGCAAATTAATTTCACTTTGAACTTTATCTTTATCAAAGTTGTTTTGCAGTGCTCCACTATTCTCACGTGCTGTATCTGTAGTTACAGACGTCAATATCTCAGATTTAATCTGTCCGGCAGTTTTACCTGTTAACACTTGCTGGCCTTGTTCATCTCGAATTGTAATGTTTTGGGTATTCACACCACTCTTGGTCACACTACTGTCTTTATCACTGTCTAGACCAAACCCAACAGATTTACTTACTCCTACTGTAGTTGAAGCGTGTTGATCAATTTTGTTTGGTGTCGAAAGTACCGTGCCAGGTTCTTTGTTACCTGCCGTACCACTTTTTCCGGCATTAAAACCACCACCTACAGAAATGCCCTTAGCATCATATTCAGTCACGTTTTGAATGTTAGAAGATGTTAAAGTTCCTGTATCTAGACTATTTTTCTTCAAGTTCTCAGCAGTCTGAGTCGACGTAATAATTGCACCTTTCAAGTCAGTGTTTTTATTTACCTTAATCTGGTAACCGTCGTCGCCTGCAAATACACCTGTCTGCTCATTTACAGATGCATAATTGGCATCTACATTAGAGTTGCTAAAGCTTCCAGATACACTACCCCCACTAAAACCTACACTCACTTGTGCTGACATATTCTGTTGTTTGCTCTTATATGTCGCTTTGTCCTGTAAGCTTTCAACATTTAAGTTATCGGCTTCAATCTGTACACCTTTACCTTGTACTTGTCCGCCAATAATATTCGTCGTTTTTCCGCTTGTTATCGTGGTTAGACTATCTTTAGAACCCACATGGCTATTCACATAACTTGTGTCGGTACCATTACTCTTTCCTTTACCCAAGTTACCGCCAGCCGTTACACCAAAACCGGTTTGGTTACTTACAGTAACTCCGGCATTCCAGCCTGCACTTTCATTTTTACTTTCTTCAATATGGTTTTGTTCTGCTGCTTTAATATTAACATTGTTGTCGGCAGCCAAGCGTGTGCCTTGTTGTCCCAACACATCTGAACCAATAATATTAATATTCGATTGATCCCCTGCGCCTGTGGCCACAATAGATGTACGTCCGCCAGCATTGACCTGACTTTGACTCGCAGTGGTACTTTGTGAATGGCTTGTTTCAGTATTTTTCTGTTCACCATAAGTCAGGCTAACACCAACTTCTACACCACCATTGAGTGAACCTGCATTTGATAATGCACCTTGTAATGAACTTAAAGCCTGTCCAGCCTTATAAGCATCAAAGCCAGCATTGGCTGCTGCCATTGCGTTCACACGATCATTCTTGCTTTGACCAACCTGCTTAGCAGACACCGCTACACTTTGTACAGCCGAGACTACGGGAACATTTACCGCAAGTGTTAAACCTTTCTGTTGCATCTCATGCTTATAGTCACTTGTGCTTTGTTCTTTAGCAGCTTCAATATTGACTTGTTGCGCCAATATATTCACATCGCCTTTCTGTGATGAAACGGTACTTCCCGTTTGCTGATAGGTCTTGCCCGCTACAATACTGGTATTACCGTTTAAGCTGCCCACCTGAGAAGCACTATTGGTGAGTTGTTGCTCGGTTTTTAAAGTAGTTTCTTGTTTTTTACCTAAACTAAAACCAATACCCCCCGTAGACATAACACCAGAGTTTTTAACAACACTATTGGTTTGACTGTTGTATTGGTTCTGAGCTCCCTCAATATTTGCATTGTCTTTGGCTTGAATCTGCGTCAACTCATCAGAAACAACATTGCTGCCACGGACATTGATATTTCCTGCATCCAATAGCACCTTTTTGCCTTCAACAATGCTACTGACCGCAACATCTGAACTACGATGGCTAAAGTCACTGGTTGTAGAGCTACTCAGCTTACCTTTCTTACTAAAGCTTGACTGATCTTGTTGATCAAGTTTGTTTCGACCTTCTTCAATCTGTAGCTGTTCTTTAGCCTGTAACGCAGTTAAGCCTTCTGAACTACTAATTTGTGAACCATGAATCTGAATATTATTGCCTTGTAAGCTTAAATCACCTTGGCTCTTAATCTGACTGCCAACTTCGACTTGTCGTGTATCTAAATGATAAGCTTTTGAGCTACCCACCACATTGTTGGTCACTTCCGTATTCAGGCTACCGACTTTAAGGTCACCGCCAGTACGAATAATACTTCGTCCACCGCTGTTATTCTGGATATTTGCAGCCAATATGCGAGTATCACCACCCACGTTCATCACCAAGGTTGGCTGATCGCTCAACGCTTGCTGTTGTGCTGAACCGACATAAAGACCAGCAATTCGATCTATTCCTGTCCAGCTATAGTTGCTCTGGCCTAATGCATTTTGGTTGCTCTGTGTAGTTGACTGAATATTCAGGTTACCTTTTACCTGCAAATTCATGGCTTGATCGGCCTGAATCATACCGCCAATATTATTTAAATCTTTTTCAGTACCAAGGCTAACTACACCACCACGGATGTTTCCAGCAAGGTTGTTTAAATTTTGGCTATTAATTTGAACAACTTGTCGTCCAGCAATTGTTCCCGCATTGGTCAAATCTTTATTTAAATTGAGCTGAATACTATCGGCACTAATTAAAGTTCCATCGCCTTTTAAGTCACCTACACGCGCTTTAACATAAACTTGCGGGACTAAAGCTTTGGTTTTTGTACCATCTGGTAGGGTAGTTTCTTTTTCTACTAACCAAACAATATCGCTGCTTAATTGCGCCATTTGTTCAGGAGTGAGTGCAATACCAGGGCGTAAGTTGTACTGTTTTGCATAGCTCAGCCCATTGTTCATGAGCGCTTTATATTGCTCCTCATCAGAACCATATCCTTGTAAGAAACGGTAACCGGTCAGTTGAGCAACTTGGTCCTGTACCATACGTTGTTCATAGTAACCATCACCCAATCTTTTTTGTTGAAGCGCTGGGTCAAGTCCTAATGCATTCAACATATAATCTGAAGATAACCAGTTGCGATAGTTACTAAACGCTGGATCTGTTTCAACAAGGTAGTTAGCACGGCTGTCTGGATTTTTACTATACAACGCATTATTCGGAACTTTAACGTTAGCGTTGTTAGTACGAATTTCAAAACCACTACCATCAATCTGTGTTGTTTGTCCCTGAACAGATGTCGCCTTAGTATCAGTGTTTTGAATTTGATCGACTGCGCTACTACTCATAGCTTTATGATCGGTAGTGTTTGCCCCAACTACGCCTTTAAGCTGTGCCTGACCTGTTTTAATTTCATTTGATTGAATACGATCTGTTTGAGCTGTAGTTTGTTGAACAGTTTCTGTTTGATTAACCTGTGTATTTTGCTGACCAACAATATTGGAGTCATGGTTTTGACTAAGTGCCTGTTCAGTCAAATTGTCTTTATTGACTTGCTGGGTTTGGTCTTGCACTTTAACAGGCATCGCACTGGTTGGATTTTCATAGATAAATAAATCCACCCCTTTGGTAACATCTGCTGGGTTATAAGCTTGTTCAGCAGAAGCCCATACTCTATCGTGCCCCTTGCCCCCATAACTTCCATAACTCGGTGTTACCGTTCCTTCTTCATGCGTAATTTTAGGACCTTTGGCATCGACATTGTGAATTGCGTTTGCATCTCCGATCAGCTTTTGACCCACCATAATTTGGCTTTTGTCATTATTAATTGTGCCTGTGAAACTTAAATTACCCCCTGCACTGATCACAGCAGGTGCTGACTCATCTGCTACAGTCGTTGTCGTAGTTTGGGTACTTTTCACATTTTCATAATGGTCAGTACTATACAGTTGTCCGTTATAAACAACATAGCCTTTAAACATGTTGCCGGCTGAGCTATCGTCATAGTTATTTACAATGAAGAAATAACCATCAGGACGACTTAAATAATCCTGCATCGTTGCGTTGTCATAGGAAGTCACAAGCTGTTGTGCAGGCTTTAATTTAGTAAATAAATCTGGATTCTGGCTATAGATTTCCTGAGTAATTAAGGACTGAGGACCAGGGTTATACCATCCGGCACGCGAATCTGAAATATACATATTCCAGTAATCCAGTTGCTCTGTGGTCTGCTGTTGTTTGGTTGTAAAAAAGACATTCTGGTTATTAACAATATCAGCATTCAAGTTGATATTGCCATTCGCATTAATTACAGAACTTCGGTTATTGACTTGCTGCGCAGTTCCTTGAGCATGCCACTGTGAGTCAAGCGAACCTCCTATACGCAAGTCTCCCATGGCAATAATTTGCGAACCACTTTGATGATTTAGGTTATTTTCCAGATTGTTTAAAACCTGTACGCCCAGATCCAGATCACCTCTTGAGGCAATGACTGGCGTTAAACCATTGAGGCTTTGGTTATTTAAAGTATTCGCCTGAATTGCAATATGGTCACCATAAATACGTCCGGCAATATTATTGAGTTGGCTTGCCTTAGCATATGTATTTGAACCATTAATGAGTCCATAGTTATTGAGTACGCCTACAGCTTCAAGTTGTGTTTGCTGACTTTCCAAACTGCCATCTACAGCATTTTCAATTGTATTTGCTGAAATAGATAACTGTCCGTTGCTTTTGATTGCACCATGATTGGTAACTTTACCCTTAGAGCTAAGGTTTAAATTTCCCTGTGCCTGCAACTGACCTTGAGCATCTTGTACATAATCATCATTGAGCTGAAGATTTAACTGTCCCTGACTTAAGACCTTACCGTCGCCTGTTAAACCTTTGGCCAGAATATTTAAACCTGCAGTTGATGAGCCTTCTTCACCTGCAATAATAGTCCCTTGCTGATTGTTTACGATTAGACGGTTATTATCTTGCTGACCTTGTATTGTTAATTGATCAAGACTACTAATTAAGCCTTTGGTGTTATTTAAATTATCTAAAATATTTAAATTAAGTTGCTGCTCAGCAGAAATGCGCCCAGCACTATTATTTAAAGTACTAGCAGCTATTTCTATTTGCCCTGCCTGAATACCTTGGTTCTGGTCATTGTTTGAATTATCAATATTTTGACTAACAATTTTGACTTGCTTTGCAGCACTAATGAGGCCCTGCTGACTATTATCGAGTTGGCTTCCACTCATTAGGCCTGTATTTAGACTAATGTTCTGATTAGCACTGATTTTGCCTTTCTGATTATTAATCGTACCTGCTTGTCCAACACTGTCGATCAGTAAGTCTTGTCCACTGGCTAACAAGCCCGTATTACTGTTATTCACCTTAGGCGCTTGAATGGTTAATCCATTGCCAGCAATGACCTGACCTTGTTCATTATTTAATTCTGATGTTTGTAAAACGACTTGTCCTAAAGATTGAATACCTTGGGCCAACTCTGGCAAGGTAGCATTTAGATAGGTTTGTCTGTTATCAATCAGTTGCACGGCGTTTATACCAAGATCACCCTGTGCAGTGATTAAACCTTGCTGATTGTTCAGACCATTGGTACTAATCTGTAATGTATTACCGCTATTAATCTGCCCATTTTGGTTATTCAGGTTCTGCTGGTAAGTATCAATCTGAATTTTGCTTTGATCACCTTTAGTACTACTAATCAAGCCTTGTAGGCTATTATCAAGCCCCTGTACATCGAGGTTAATCGCTTGATTCGCCTGAATCTTACCACTCTGATTATTGAGTGCTTGCTGAGTCGTCTGGATATTTACGCCCGCATCTACCGACCCAATTTGACCCGCTTGGTTATTCAAGGCAGCACTTTGAATCATTAATTGTTGTTGTGCTGCAATTAATCCCGCTTGGTTACTTAAAGTGTTTTGGCTATTAAGCTGAGCATTTTTTGCAGCAAGAATTTGTCCCTGACCGTTCAAAATGTCTTGTGCATTTACATTGAGATCACCACTAGAACGAATATTTCCAGACTGGTTATCGAGTCGTGATGTCGTGTTGAGATTAAGACCTGCTGCGCCTGCGGTCACAATACTACCCGCATTGTTTTTTAACGCATCAGCCTGAATTTCAAGATTATGATTTGTCTGAATCTTGCCATTACTATTATTTAGAAGGTTTTTAACAATTAATTGGTTAACAATATTGTCTTGTGTTCCAGCCTCAACAATTTGACCCGCTTGATTGCTAAGCTGCTGTGTAGTGATGTTAAAGCCATTAAAGCTAAGTAGCGTTCCAGCGTCATTGTTTAACTCAGAACTATTCGTTTGCAGACTACCAGCAGTTTTGATATTGCCCTGATTATTATTGAGCGTATTAGCTATAGCGAGTATAAGTTGGCTGTCTGCTGTACCAGATTGGATGAGACCATTCTGGTTATTTAAATTATTAGCATTTATTTGTATTTTTTGGCCTAGACTGTCAATTTGCCCGTTTTGATTGCTTAAATCACCTGTCAACAAAATTTGAGTGTCATCTAAACCTGTTTGCTGGATATGTCCTGACTGGTTATTTAAGTCTTTTGCATTAATTTGAACTTTATTCGCCTTTAAATTGGCTTGTTGAGTATCTAGCGTATCTGGAGTAACAATATTAAGTCGCTGAGCTGCCTGAATCGAACTTTGTTGAGCACTCAATTGACCAGATTTACTGTTGAGTGAAATATTTTTTGCTTGAACAAGACTTTGGTTTAAGACATGACTCGCTGCCTGACTATTTAAATCACCGCCCGCGATCAGTTGTCCCTGCGCATTGATAGCGCCTGTAGCATCAATGTTAAGATTACCCTGATTTGCTAATGAACCATCTGATTTTAAACCTGCAATAATGTTCCCTGCAGAAGTCTGCGTAAGTGTAGCCGTCTGTATATTTAAGTTATTTTGAGCAGCTAACTGTCCAGCATTTTTAAGATTTTGAGCGACTTTCAGTTGCTGATTTTGACCAGCATAAATCAGACCACTATTGTCTAATAGCCCAGTCTGAACATCTATATTTTGTGCTGCCTGAATAATACCAGCTGGCTTAGCTTGCTCGACACGACCATTAATCAACTGACTATTAATATTGAGTGATATATCACCAGTTTTAGCAGCAATCACTCCTGAACTATTATCTAAGTTTGATGCAGAGAGCTTGATATCCTTAGCTTGTATCTGCCCTGACTGGTTATTAATTAACTGATCTGTTGTAAGCTCAAGCGCATTAGAACTAATTATATTTCCTTGTTGGTTGCTTATTCCTTTTCCGGTTTTCAATGTAAGTTGACCTTCACTCACAATGTTACCCAGATCATTCTGAATATCGTTTTGGCTGACAATATTTAACTGTACTGGTTGTGAGGTTGCTTCATTTTGAGTGACTAAGATATTCCCACTTTGGTTATTAAGCGAACCTGTTTGAATGTCTAAGCTATGATTACTTTGTAATACACTTCCTTGATGTTGATAGTCACCATTTACATGGATTGAACTTTGTCCATTTGCGGCACTAAACAGCATTTCACCATTACGGTCAGTCAATTGGTTGGCTTGAATATTGGCTTGAGTAGCAGACACTTTTGATTGGTCTAATAGTGCTTGATCGGTTGTAAGCTTAAGTGCACCATTAGTTCTCAATTCAGCCTTTTGAGCATGGATATTTTGTATATCCATATTTAAGCCAGCTTGTCCCGAATGCAGGATCACACCAGAGTCACTATTGAGTCCCTGTGCTTGAATATTTAACTGATTTGCATTTGTGAGAATACGGCCTTGCTGGTTATTAATAATTCCCTGAACTATTAAATTCAGGTCATCTGTCGCAGTGTGCTGAATCAAACCTTGTTGGTTATTAATATCTTTCCCAATGTTCAGATTCAATTTTTTAGCAAGAATTTGACCACTTTGGTTAATTAAACTTTGTTGATTTTGTACTGCATTTAATTGAATAGAGTCAGCCTGTAACACACCAGACTGATTATTTATATCTCCATCACGAGCTGTAATATTTATATTTTGAGCTGCTGCCGTTCCTTGCGATAAATCTACATTTGCCCCATCTAAATCAATATTACGGCTTGCCAGTAGTTTTCCGTGATGCTCAAGTGCCTGCTCTGTTTTAATATTTAAATCCGCTTGAACATTTTGATCTTGCTCACCTTGAGCATTGATACCGACCGCAATAACACTTTTTTCATCACTAACAAGACGCTGACTCGTTAAATCAATATTACCGTAGGCTGAAAGAACGCCTCCTTGCTGTGTCATAACACCTGTATTATTAATTTTTAATTGTTGATCAGCACGAATATAGCCCTGATTGGTGAGTTGTTGACTATCAATTTGCAGATTTTCATGACTAGATAACGTACCGTTGACTGCATTATTTAAAGATCCAGTTTGAATTTTTAAACTTTGGTCAGCATAAATCGTTCCAGATCCGTTATTTAAAGCCTGATCTTTGTTTTGAATCGTAATATTTTTTGCAGAAATTTCACCTTGGTCGTTATCTAAACCAAAAAGCGAACTATCCAAGTTATTATTAGTGACTATTTTTCCTTTCTGGTTATTCAAATGACCTGAAAGATTAAGTTTTAATAATTGTTCAGCCTCCAGATCACCCCCACTGTTGTTTAGGCCCAATCCCTGTAAATAAAGTTCAGACGAACTCGCGATCTGCCCCGCTTGATTTAGAATGTTTCCGCTCGAGATCATACTAATATTATTCAAGGCATTAATTTTACCGCCTTGGTTATCAATCGACTGGCTATTTACATCTAAAGAAGTGAGTGATTGCAGTAATCCTTGTTGGTTACTAAAACTTGAGGTTTGGATATCAGCACTTTTAACCGTGAGCTCACCTTGGTTGTTATTAAAGCTATTCCCTTTAATATGAATAGCACCCAAATTAAGTTGACCGCCTTGGTTATCTAATCCATTTTGGCTGTCTAAATCTACACCACCATTGGCAATGATCGCCCCTTGGTCATTATTTAGTTGTTCCTTAACATGAATATAACCTTGATCATAAGTTTTTGGGGTCGTATCTATTGGAGTGGCAACTTCTAAACTTCCGCCATCTTTGGATGGATCAGTTGGAACTGTCGGAACACTACCACCTGTCGATCCACCCGTACCGCCACCTGTGGTATTTTTGGCAATTCCGATTTTACCACCAAGGTTTGTCATTGAACCCGACTTTAAATCGAATCCTTGCAAACCTGTTTGTTCGATAGAACCACTATTTTTTAGACTACCCGCATCAATAACAACGCGAGCAGCATTCAAGGTGCCACTATTACTTAAACTATTCTGTTGATTAAGATGTAACTCATCTGCACTACTGATTAAACCAGAGTTATCTAGACTTTGACTCTCAACTAAAATTTGTGAAGTTGCGCTACTTACATTACCCGTATTTTGAATATTTTGAGCTTTCAGCTGTACCTGATCTTTATTCGCGATCAAGTTACCATTATTGACCAAATCACCATTTGCATTCAGCGTAAGCGTACTTTGAGTACTATTTATCGTACCTGCGTTACGTACACCTAGTCCTTGCTCTGTTCCCACCAAAAAGATTTTTCCGGCATACATCCCACCCAGTTGGCCTACATCTAAAGCAAAGTTTGGCGGAGGTGTGGTTGTAGCTGCTGTCGTTGCCGTGATTTGAGGAGCTACTTGGTCTTTGACTTGAATATCATTTTGTCCAAGTACCGTATTAAGCTCATTTGCATATAAGCCTGCATTCACTTTTAAAGCACGCGCATAAATATCTGTATAGGGAGTTAAACTTCCATTTAAACCTTTACCTTCAATCGTGACCTGTCCCTCGCGGACGCGGAATGATTCAAGATAACCTTGGTTCATTACCGCTTGACCCGTGGTTAAAGTAAAACGGTCTGCGTTAATCACACCACAGCCATCACAGATCAAACCAGATGGATTCGCAATAACAACTTGTGCTTGTTTTCCAGCAACCTCAATATAGCCTTTGAGTTGACTTGGATTATTACTATTCACTTCATTCAAAATAACTTTGGCTTCGCCTTTTGCGAGCCATGGGTTACCTTGTACCCAGCCCCCTAATTGGGTTTGGGTGTTATTACGTGAGTTATTTAAAATGGCGCCTTCTTGCCCCACATCAAACTGAGTATAGGTATTACGTGACACACCACCTGCGCTCGGTGTTTGAATATTGACCTGAGTCGTGCCATTTGCGCTATTTAAAATAGTTGGTTGCTGCGATGTAGGCGCACCTTTATCAGCAATAATCTGAGTTTCAGCCACACTGCTCATTGGTAAGCTAATCACCAATGCTCCCAAACAACCAATTACAGCAAAATTAAGTAGATTTAGTTTTTTATAATGAATAGGTAGAACCGAATCTATAGTCGAATCTGTTCCCACTTGTCCCTGACTTTGCCCTGCTTGCTTGGTTTTACTTTTTACAATTTCAGCAACAGCAATAAACATACCGCGAGCATGGCTAAAAATAATACGATAACGGTTCTTATTCATTCTAAAATCTCACTAAATCTTTTTTTAATAAAGTTGATTAAGTTCTGGACCTTTAAACTTGAATTAATAGGTCCAATTCACGCTAAATCCAGTCGTGTAATCATCTGTTTCGAAGTGATCTGGCTTTTTCAAAGGCGCACCCACAAAAGCGTCATAATTCAAACGCAAGGGAGCAATTTGTCCACGCAACCCGATAACTGCACCTAATAAACTCGTGCCTGGTAAAGGATTCGGATAATGTGCAGTTTTTCCACCAACCTCTCCGTAATCGATACCTGCATACCAAGAGTGTGGCTTATTCATAATTGAGCCACTCAGTTCATTGCGAACTAAAAAACCATTATCGGCCAATAACGTTTGCTCACCATCAAAACCTCTTACGGTATAACGGTTTCCAATTGAAAATCTATCTTGAGGTGTTAAAGGTTGATTGCTGTGTTGAGTACGCCATTCAGCTAAATATTGCAGATTTTGTTGCCCAACTTTGAAAGGCACTTGTAAGCTGGCATTGACCTGTAAAATCCCGACATGTGTATAAGCTTCACCAAAGTCTTCTTCTGGTGCCCTCATTGCATTCAACCAACCTGTACCACGTTTATAAGTCACATTGCCGCTTAAAGTGGCATTGGAAAAATATTCGGTATGGTCAAAAGTTGCTTTCCAGCCTGCAGTTTTACGGCGCTGTACCTCAACTTCTACATCATTAATATAATTTTGTGATTCACGGTACCATCCACCAAAACCTATAGCTGTTTTACGGTGCGCATCCCGATAAATTACTCGTGATAAATCTGCATTAATGAGTTCGCTTTTACCGCTATATTGATAAGTTTCACTACTTCCAGCGACTGTTTGCAAGTAGTTAGAACGACTATAACTAGTTGAAAATAACCAATAATCAAATGGAATGGTATAGCTTGCATAAAAACCATCTGTGCCATGTTTACCAGAGTTTCCACCACCTAAATCATGGTTATAACTGATATAAAATAGATCATTTAAAGTCAGCACATCATCAAGTGATAAAGTTGCTGTGCCTTGATATTTTCCAGTCGCCTCACTCCCTGAATCATCAATCCCTATATGCAAGCGATAAGGTTTAGCCTGTTGCCAAGCCAAAACCACATCACTATAGCCCGGTTCTTTTTTTTGTTCTGCTGGTTGGATTTTAAAGTCAGCTTCAACCGTTGGCACTCGTTTAAAGTTTTCTAAACCTTGCTCCATATCACGAATATTTAAAAGCTCACCCGACTTCATCGGTAAAGCATTCCATAAATGTGCACGTCTAGAAGTACCCTCAGCAAACTTAATCTGATCCACTCGTCCCGGAATAACACGAACACGCACCGTACCGGATGCAATATTTTGCTGAGGAAGCAAAACTCGTGTTGTTACATAACCGTTTGCTATAATTTTATTTTGTACAAGATCAAGGGCTTGGTTTAGTCCATTTACCCCTAAACATCTTCCAATAATATTGTTCTTACCAGTAGTAATCACATTAAAAGTAGAAATGAATTGATGGGCTTCTTCACCTTCTAAAAGTATTTTTTTAATTTCAAAACAAGGTGTTTCACTGTTAGAACGTAAATATTGTAATTGCTGAGCTGAAATCTTATTTTGTTCTTGCCCTAGATTGACGTTTACATCTGGTTGAATTTGTTTTTCTAAAGCACTATCACGTTGCTGTTGTCGAATAGTTTGGTCAGCCTGAATTCTCTGACGAATAGGATCATCCGAGTCCGCAGCAAAACTTAGGCCCCCCGTTAGTGATAAGCAGATGAATAAGACACTTTTATTAAATTTGTTATAGTTCAACATATAAAATTAAACCGTGATTAATATCAACTTAATTTTATTTTAACAAAACCTTAACAAAGTGGAAGCATTTTTTATACAGATTTGTCTGTATGTAAAATAAATCTTATTTTCTTAAATCTTACTTTTATAAGATATTAGTTTTAAATCACAATTTATTTATAAAAATCAGTTAGACATAAAAAAAGCTCCCTCAACAGGAGCTTTTTTGAATCTTGGCAGAGGATCAAGGATTCGAACCTTGACGAACGGTTTTGGAGACCGTCATGCTACCATTACACCAATCCTCTATATTAATAATTAAACCCTTTAGATTTAATCATAAAAAAAGCAAGATCATCGTCTTGCTTCTTTCAATGGTGGGGGCGAAGAGACTCGAACTCTTACACCTTGCGGCGCTGGAACCTAAATCCAGTGCGTCTACCAATTTCGCCACGCCCCCATCTGGGACATTTATTTAAAATAAATGTGGCAGAGGATCAAGGATTCGAACCTTGACGAACGGTTTTGGAGACCGTCATGCTACCATTACACCAATCCTCTTCCAAGATTTAGATGACTTAACATCCAAATCAACTTTAAGTCTTAACTTAAAGTGGTGGGGGCGAAGAGACTCGAACTCTTACACCTTGCGGCGCTGGAACCTAAATCCAGTGCGTCTACCAATTTCGCCACGCCCCCGATGGCTGTGTATATTAGCGATAAGATCTAACAGTGACAAGTGTTTTTTTTCTAAAAAAAACTGACCGTGTAAATTGTATACAGATACTAGATCAATGATTTTTATCAGTTTGAGAGCGCATTTAAACAATTGATTGCTTCAAATGCATTTGAAAATCGATTTTTATGTTGTTTTTGCAATAACCCTACAAGTAAAGGGTAAAAAAATTGAACTGAATCAGGCAACTGAATGTCTAAATTTTGGCAATGCAATATAGCCCAATCATGATAAGTGTTTGCTTGCAAACGCATTCGACTTAACCATTCATACAACACAATTCCAAAAGCATATAAATCGCTTTGTATACTCTTACTCGTCCCATGAAAAAGTTCAGGTGCCATATATCTTGGCGTAGCATCAATGATTGAATCAGGACTCGATATAAACCTTGTTTTTTCAAAATCAATTAAATAGAGCCCTTGCTCAAAATTTCGAAAGTGCTCTTTTTTAATATCGCCATGAATCCACTCCAGCTCATGAAACTCTGCTAAAGCTATAAGCGAGGTATAGATCATCTCACGAATATCTTTTAAATTTTGCTTTTGATCTAAATTGCCAAACCAGCAATGAGTGTCTGGCAAAATTAATGCTTTCCCTTCGAACTCATGTAATTCGGAAATAGTACTGACATCAAATATTTTAAATGGCAAAAGCCAATTCACTTTTTTATGCTGAATATCTTCATAGAATTGTAATTCATGCAAAAAATCTTGCTCACTTTGAGCATGTACATGCGGCAAATGATATTTTAGCCAGTAGTGATGAGCATCTATAGTACATGTCCATAGATGCCGCCCTAAAGCTGCACTTTTAGGTTTTGTTACGCATTTTAGGTTTTCTATATGAGAAGCAAAATCATGCTTCAGCATAATAAGACTCTGGTTGTTGTCTCTTTTCTTCAAAACGTAGAACGTCTAAACAATGCTGAATGGTTTTACCAATACGCGCATGAGTTTCTATAGAAGAGATTTTCGGCCAAGTCGCCCGCTCACCTTCTCGTTGTAAACGCTTAAACAAATGCGGACGAGGGTTTTGTAGCGTATAGGCATAATGTTTCAGGCCATATTTGGCAATAATATTGACATCGCCATAGTAACGCTGCCCTATTACCCCATACCCATGATCAAGCAATCTTCTTACTGGAGAAATAGCGCCAAGTCTTTGACGGGTAAAGTCCATTACCCCCATAGATAGAACTTTACCTTGCCGTCTTAAAATTCGTTCAGGCCAACTTAAAAGATCTTTACGGAAACGGTGTGCATCATCTTGCATAAATGGTACAACATGCGGATTTACTTGGCTGGCAATGGTGTAGTTTAAATTATAAAGCCTTGCCATTCTTTCTTGTGGAAAGTCACTGCGCACACTACCATCTACCCATTTAGTGTTTGCCATATAAGGCGTATGTTCACCATCATAACGCTTACTGGTTAAACGCACAGGCGGAAATAGAACTGGCACAGCACAAGAAGCTAATACAGCACTCCAAACCAAAACATTGGGTGTCATAATTGCATTCATAATTCGTGGGTTTTCTGTTGCATCGTATGGCGCAACTGCGACATTAATATTTAAACCCGATTTTTTAAATGCTTCTTCAAAAGTCAAATCACCTAAGTTCTCGATTAGAAATTTTTTCAAATAATGGACATCCGCAATGCCCCCATTCCCTTTTATGAGTTCGCGAAGCTTTCTAAAGTGAAACGCATCACTAAAAAATTGCTCGCCATTTAATAAGTTTTGAACGTCTTCACTCGCAGAAGTCCCCAACATACCTGTCATAATGGCGCCAGCACTTGAGCCAGATAGGACTTTGGGCATTAAGTCTTGTTCAATTAAAGCTTTACATACACCTGTATGAAAAAGACCTAAAGTTGCACCGCCCGAAAACATAAGCGCGGGCTGTCCATATGCTTTTTCACAATTTTCAAAAAACTCGATTTTTTCTTTTCTTTGAAAGGTAATACATTCACTAGAAGCAATGTAAGCCAAGCTTTGGCTGACTTCTTCAATATAATCTTCAATTAATTTTTTTGTACCTACATGCGTTGCAGCAAACAACATAGGGTGACCAATATTTGCAATATCGTAGGTTAACCCTTCTTTTAAAAGATAAATCAAATCTAAAGTACGATGTTGCTGACGATATCTTTTCAGTAAAGTGTAACGATAAGAAATAAGCTCAGCATCAAAATAAGGTGAACTATTATCGAACTTCCACTCTTGCGCACCTGTTTCTTCATCTAGCTTTAATGCAAAAGACTTCCACTCTTCATAAGATTCAGCCATGTCTAACTGACGTTGTAATTTTTTGATACGGTAAGCCTGATGCGGATTCATATCACTTCGTATTTTTTCAAACATATTTCGTCCTCATCTTCACAGATGATTTTACTGAATAGACATGACAACACTATGCGCGGTCTGAACATTTCAATCAATTGCAAAACCGATAAACTGCATTGCTAGTATCTTTTTTGTCAGCGTGCAAATTTCGGTGTTAGTATCCTAGTAAATTACTGTTTAACATGATTGATTAACCATGGCTACCATTGATTTACCCGACAATTTAGTTCAAACCTTATCACTTGTATTAAATCAGTTACAGCAAGTCTTACCCGAACCTAAACAAGAAACTGATTTTACTGCCCCCGCTTTTAGATGGGAAAACCAGCAACTTAAAGCCATTTATACACCTAAGAATATTTATCTTGATGACTTAAAAGGCATCGAACGTCAAAAAGAAAAAATCATTCAAAATACTTTGCAGTTTTTAAATGGCCTACCTGCAAATGATGTACTTCTAACGGGTTCACGTGGTACAGGTAAATCTTCTATTGTGCGTGCTTTACTCACTGAGTATGCAACTCAAGGATTACGTTTAATTGAAATTGAACGTGATGATTTAGCAGACTTACCTAAAATCCAAAAAATCATTCAAAACCGCTCTGAAAAGTATATCGTTTATTGTGATGACTTAGCTTTTAATGCTGAAGATGAAAATTATCGTAGTTTAAAAAGTGTATTAGATGGCTCATTACAGTCAGGTTCAACAAATTTTATTATTTATGCGACCAGTAACCGCCGTCACTTATTACCCGAATTCATGCATGAAAATACACCTGTAACCAAGGTGGATGTACCTCAATATACCGAACTACACCCTCAAGAAGCGATTGAAGAAAAGATCTCTTTGTCTGACCGTTTTGGTTTGTGGTTATCTTTTTATCCAATGGATCAAAATTTATATTTAGAAATCGTAGAACATTATCTTGATAAAGCAAACATGCCTTTTACCGATGAAGTTCGTGCTGAAAGCTTGCGTTGGTGCCAAATGCGTGGACAACGTTCTGGTCGTGCTGCATATCAATTTTCTAAGCATTGGATTGGTTTAAATGGCTTAAAAGAGTTGTCTAACAGTTAAATAAAATGTCCCACAAAGCCTTAGCTTTGGCCTGTAAACCGCTTAGCTTTGGCAGTTGTTTTTCATAACCTAAAACCAAGATTGTACTCATTTAAGGTTATATATGAAAAAACAATTGCCCAAAATTTCTATAGGCAGCAAATTTTTAGGTCAAAGCTTATTGCTCGCGCAAAGTGTTATAGATAAAGCAGAAAAATACTCAACCCTTCCTTTTTCTCAGCCTCATATTATCCAGCCCCGAGTTGATGAAAAATATTATAGCTGGACCCACTACGGAATCTTTTTCCCACTTTTGCCAGAGCCGCACCGCTATTTAAATATTATGATTTTATTAGGCACACCAAGTGCTCTTGCATTTGATCATGATGACATTATTGTTGGAAACCCCAGAAAAACAGCGACTTTCTTTTCAACTACAGCCGCTCTTGAACAAGCATTATTGAAAGCCTATATCATTCCCGAAGATACAAAAATTAATGAAGATGGAAGTTTGATAGAACTAGGTCAGGAAATTTCAATTCAAGGAAAATTCCCACACATTCATATTAATGGACATTATGATGGGTTTGATTTCGAATTTAATATCGATATCACTTCACATGTTTCATGGTTTATAAAAACACCGATTTATGATCATTTTAGTTTATTGGCAAAATTTAAAGGCTTCTTAAGCTATCAATCAGAACGTATTGAAAGTGAGGGACTCTGCACTTACGAATATGCTCGAGCAGTTGGAGCTCACTCCATTACAAATAAACTTCTTCCTGACGCATATAAACTGCCACTTGATTTTTTTACTTATCAAATTATCAATTTAAATGAGATCACTCAACTTCTTCTTACCAAAGCCGATATTGCAGGACAAACAGCTGCATATACCCTGCATATTAGACATCTGGACCAGCCAGCCGAAATTTACACAGATGTAAGTTTTGATATTATTTCTCACCAAGTTGATGACTTCGTTTCACCTAGTGGGCAAAAGATGCGACTTCCTAAATTTTTTTCTTGGATTGCTCGAAATGATGCAAAGCAAATTATTTTAAATATTCAGGCAGAAATTGATTGCCCATTTCGTTACGGTCATGGGCGAGGTTATGCAAGTGGTTATAGATTTACGGGTAATTATTTCGGTAAGGAAGTGCAAGGCCGTGGTTATATCGAATATATAGATATTGAAAACCAACAAGCCTTTACAGATAAATAATTTTATTCAGGAATAGATAATTCAGTCATTGGCCAACGCGGTGTAGTCGTGACAGCTAAGCCATCGTGTTGGCCGGCTTTTAAGCGCTGATAACCTGCAAATGCAATCATTGCCCCATTATCTGTACATAAAGCAGGTTCTGCATAGTAAACCTGTGCTTTAATTTTCGCCAAAGAAGTTTCTAATTGCTCGCGTAATCGTAAATTTGCACTTACCCCACCCGCAATCACTAAACGCTTAAGTCCAGTTTGCTTTAAGGCTTTTACTGATTTTTTTACCAAGGTATCAACAATGGCTTCTTGGAATGAAGCAGCGATATCTGCGTCACGGTTTTCACCATTCAACTTTTTCAATTGAACAGAAACTGCCGTTTTTAAACCACTAAAAGAAAAATCTAGGCCTTGATGAAGCATTGGTCGTGGAAATTCAAATGCTAACGGATCACCAGATAACGCTAGTTTTGCGATATTTGGCCCACCCGGATATGGCAAGCTCATCATTTTCGCAACTTTATCGAAAGCTTCACCTGCAGCATCATCAATAGACTCACCCAATAGTTCATATTGACCAATGCCATGAGCTGCCATCAATTGTGTATGTCCACCTGAAACAAGTAATGCAACAAATGGAAACTCAGGCGGTTGGCTTGAAAGCAAGGGCGCCAACATGTGCCCTTCCATATGATGAACACCAATCGCAGGCTTATTTAAAGAAAAAGCTAAAGTTCGTCCAAACAATGCGCCTGTCATTAATGCTCCCATTAAACCTGGGCCACGCGTATAAGCGACTGCATCAATTTCTTTTTTTGTTACACCACTTTGTTCAAGCAATTGATTCATTAAAGGAATGAGCTTACGAACATGGTCACGAGAAGCAAGTTCAGGTACTACCCCACCATATTCAGCATGAAGTTTTATCTGGCTATAAAGAACCTGTCCCCGTAAGCCGAGTTCGCTATCATAAAGTGCCAACCCTGTTTCATCACAAGAAGTTTCCAAGCCTAAAACAATCATCAAAACTGCCTTTTATATGAGTCAAAATATTGCAATCGCTATTATAGACTTGTGATATGAGTTGTAAATGAGTAAAATACTGACCTTCACTTGTGATCCGGCGCAATGGTGTGCCTGATCTTATCCATAATCTAGAGGATTTTACATGCCACAAGTTAAGTTGAAAGAAGGCGAACCAGTTGACGTAGCTATCCGTCGTTTCAAACGTTCATGCGAAAAAGCTGGTGTTTTAGCTGACGTTCGTAAGCGTGAATTCTACGAAAAACCAACTCAAGAACGTAAGCGCAAAAAAGCTGCTGCAGTTAAACGCTACCAAAAGAAATTGGCTCGCGAATCTGTACGTACTACTCGCCTTTACTAATTAATTTGTGATTGACTGCTGAAATTATGACTACTTTAAAAGACCAAATTACTGATGCATTAAAAACTTCTATGCGTGCCAAAGATATGGCAACAGTGACGGTTTTGCGTAGTCTACAAGCAGCAATTAAGCAAATCGAAGTTGATGAGCGCATAGAGCTTGGCGACGCTCAGGTTCTTGCGGTCATTGAAAAGCAAATTAAACAACGTAAAGAATCGATCAAAGCCTTTGAAGGCGCTGGTCGTGATGATTTAGCTAGTAAAGAACAAGCCGAAGCTGAGATTATTTCCCAGTTTCTACCAGAAGCTATGACTGAGGAAGAGCTTGATTCTATCATTGAGCAAACGATTGCTGCTCAAGAAGCAACTAGCATGAAAGATATGGGTAAGGTGATGAATTCTCTACGTCCGATCATAGCCGGGCGTGCCGATCCTGCTCAAGTTTCAGCAAAAATTAAAGCTAAGTTAGCTTAATTCCCTCCTCTTTCCTTATACATTCTTAAACTAAACTTTCATTTACTTGTCAGTTTAAGTACATTTGTATCTGCGAAAATCAAAAGATCAAACTAAATCTATTAAATTTTCATTCGTCGCTCATCTTGCATTTGCTTTAATCGACTATCTATTTTAGCCGACATAGCTTGGTTGCCCTTCGCTAGTCTTTGCGCGTGCAACATAGATTTAATTGCATTTTCTTCACTACCAGACCAATACTGTGCTTCTGCACGATATCGCAATACATTCACCGCTCTTAATGGCGATTGTTTATCTAAATTAGCAGCCTGCTGTAATAGTTGCCAGCCCTGAATATCTCGAGCATTTTTATTAATAAAACGCTGCACGAGCGTCTGTACTTGCGCATATTTTCCCTGACGCAACAACACCTCAGCCAACTTATAACTGAACGCCTTATTTTCAGGTATAGTCATTTGCAGTGGGGCAATCGAATTATAGGCCTGATCAAGCTTATTTTGGCCCAAATAAATATCTGTTTGAATTAGAGTAACTAGTGGTTTACCACTAGATTTCACTTGATCTAATGTTGTTTGAGCCTGCGTGTAGTCTCCTTGTTTAAGATAAAACGCCGACAAAGCCAACATCCCTGCCAGATTTTTTTGCGATGCCAGACTTTGCAGCTGATTTTCTGTAGCTTCTCCAGCGACCACCATGGTGTACCATTTTAAAATTTCAAAATCGACATCATATATTCTGCTTTTAACCTTAGGCATTTGATTGGCTCTTAAACGAGCTTCACTCATACGCTCAGTCGTTAAAGGATGCGTAAGCCAAAAATCCGGCAGGAAACTTACATGGCTAGTTGCTCTGTGCATTGTTTCAAAATAATCTGCCATACTTTGTGGGTTATAACCTGCGGCATACATATACTGCATTCCAATCCGGTCAGCTTCACGCTCTTGATTACGACTATAAGTGAGCTGTTTATCAAGAAGTGCAGCTTGCGTACCTAACATGACCGCAGCTCCAGCATCTCCACCTGCCTGAGCAGCTAGAGCCACCCCTGCCAGTAAACCAGCCAAACTTAAAAGCGCCTGTCCTTTAAAAGCCTCTTCTGAACGACTAAAGTGCCTCTGAGAAACGTGAGCAATTTCGTGTGCCATCACACCAGCAATCTCATCAATATTTCGAGCTGATGAAATAAGACCAGTATTTAATGCAAATAGCCCACCTGGAACAGCAAATGCGTTAATTTGAGGATCTTTAATTACAACCAGCCCAATAGGTTGTCCAAGTTGTGTTTCACCCAAGATATTAGAGAAGACTTGGAAAAACTGATCTTCCAGCCACACATCTTGTATGACTGGCATTTGCTTATGAACCTCACGGAAAACTTTTTCACCAATAAATTTTTCTTTCTGTTGGTCAAGCAATCCTATTCCACTACCAATATTGGGAATTTCGACTTGTCCAGAAGCTGGTTTTGGATCAAAAGGATCTGCATAAGAGGCATTTGTTATAAAAGCCAAACTTAAAATAACTGGCAAAAATTTCAAAAGTTCTTCTCTATTAAAATTAAACTAACAAAAAAGCCCATTCATAGAATGCTTGAGTTTGCTGCATCATATGAACAGGCTTTCACTATAACATTGAAAATAGACTATATTTGCAATGAAGTGTTATTCAATATTTATACGAAATTAGGATTCACCAAATATCTTGGTGTTTTATCTTCCAATGCTTCTACCAAGTTTTTATATGCTAAGTTTGCCATTTTTCTGCGTGTTTCAGCTGTAGCAGAACCCACATGAGGCAAAGTAACTACATTTGGTAATTTGAAAAGTTCAGAATCTTGCAAAGGCTCTTTTTCATATACATCTAAACCTGCAGCAAAAATAACTTCCTGCTGTAAAGCTTCAATAAGTGCTTGCTCATCAACCACTGAACCACGCGCAATATTAATAAAAATAGCGTGCTTTTGCATAAGCTCAAATTGAGCTTTACCCATTAAGGCTTTAGATTCTGTATTTAAATCAACTGCTGTGACTACAAAATCAGACTTTTGTAACAACTCATCCAAACCTAGATATTGAGCATTCAATGGCTCAGCCAATTCAGGCTTTTCACGTCGATTATGATAAACAATATTCATGTTAAAACCATAAAAACCACGACGTGCAATTGCAGCACCAATATTACCCAATCCAATAATACCTAGTGTTTTCCCAAAAACATCCAGACCAAACTGTTGTGGCCCAACTGTTCTTTTCCATTCACCTTGTTTAGTCCAATGGTCTAGAAATGGTACTTTTCTAGCTGCGCTTAACAATAGAGTAAAGGCAAGATCTGCGGTAGTTTCAGTCAAAACATGTGGTGTATTTGATAACCAGATTTTCTTTTGGTTTAAATAAGCAACATCATAATTATCGTAGCCAACTGTCACAGATGAAATAATTTTTAATTTTTGTGCTGGAGCAAGGTTACTTTCATTAAGTAAGCGGCCTGCCCCAATCATTCCATCAGCATCTACCACTTCTTGTCGTATCTGTTCATTAATATCACCCAATTTAGGGTTTAATACGACAACATGATAGTCCTGCTGCAACCGTGACAAAATTTCTTTATCGATTTGGCTAAAAACCACAACCTTTTTCATGTATATCCCTACTACTCATTGTTATCTTGCATAAGTTGCCACAACCTTTTTTTAAGGAGAGGCTTATCTAACATTTCTTTTAAACTAGCTAAATGAATAATATTTGTATGTTGAATATAGGCACATTTACCCAGACATAAAATCTTTTTTTCTGCCGCCACAGCATCTAAAAAACCTTGAATATATGAACCCACACCACGTTGATCCTGATAAGCTGCTAACGGAAAAGGCCATTTTAATTCAGCATAGTGCCCGACTTTGGCCTTTTGTATATTTGCCCAAAGTTGTTTTTCTTCTTTTTCTAATGCAGTTACATCAACAAAGATTACACACCTTTCAAGGCAATAAGCTTGCATCTCAAATGGAGCAATTGCCTCTTGCTCAACAACAATTATAGGTTTTTCTACAACTACTTCAGACTGTGGAACATCTACAATTGCTATTGAAGGCTCCTCTACGACTTTAGGAACTTCAGGCAGCACAGGCTTAGATGGCTTTTGTTCAAAAGCAGGAACATTTAGTGTAGATGGGATAATTGGTGCTTGAGATTCGACAACCTGATCTCGCCATACAGTATGGGCATTATTTTTTTGGCACACTTGTGTTCTAGGAATCCACACATCAATTCCTAAGGTTGCCAGTATATTTCTTTGCTGCCCAATCATGTTTAAATCAGTACCTCTAATCTACACACATTCTAACGGGCTTCTGATTTTTTTTCAGCGTTTTCTTTTAATGATCCCTATCGGAAACCACATATGTTTCTTAAATAATCATAACGCTATTTTTCTTCTGCATTTGTTCTACAATTTCATCAGACTCGAAACCAAATCGCCAGTACAGCAACTCAAGCACATCCAGTTCATCTTGCGTAATAATTCGGTCACTCCATAAGCACATCTCAGCAATGGCCAAAATACTTAAACGATCACGAAGCAAAAGCCCAGCAATGTCATTTAAAATTTCAGCCAAGTCTAAAGGCTCATCCGAAATTTCATCATAAATATGCATTTCATCTGGGTTAAGTAAAGAGCGCAAAATACGTTCGCGAACCTCCAACTGATTTGGACTATTAATTTGCTGCACATGAAGTAATGCATCAATTAAACGAACTATTTGAGGCTTCACTTCTTCAAATGCTGTTGGCAAATGAAGTGGCATCAAATTCAATTCATACTTGACCCGCTCTAGTAATAATGCATCAAGCAGCCCAATTTCCCCATCTTCCTGAATAATTAGTGCCAGTTTTGTCAAAAATTGACGCGCAATACTTGCAGGCATATGGCCAATATTTTTACATGCGTCGTGAAATATCTGAATATGAATACGACCATCCAGATTAAGCAAAGCATCGACAATCGAATGGCTTACCGGAGCTTCTTGCGGAATAAATTCTCGATATTGACGAATCATTAAAATCGCAACCATCACCTCTCGCGAACCAGTGGCTGTTTGCAATGCACGCTGAATAAGTTCAGGGCGTTTTTTATTACGCCGGATATCACTACTTAAAGGCTTGATCGCATCATTTAATGCAAAACTAATCGGAGAAAGACGCAATAATGGCAAAGGTTGTGGTGATGACCATGGAATATAAATTTCAGTCTCAGATTCTTCTAATGAACGGAAAAGGCTAAATAAAGGCCTATTACGAAGTTTCTTTAGATTTTCTAATTGTAAATCTTGCAGTAAAGTCGGATTAAGTTCGTAAATGCGCTCGCGAATACTTGGATGAATATTCATCCAGCTTTGAGGGCTAAGTGAATTTGCAAAACACATATGCGCGATTGATTCAGAATAAGCACTATGAATTTGTGATCCTGAATGGTGAACATAAATACGTAATAATGTTTGGGTATTTGTACTATTTTTTAACAATCGCATGGTTTTTTGGTCATTGCGAAACGTACGGCCACTTAATGTTAAATATTTAATAAAACGAGTGATTAATACACCCAAGCTTCCCGCCAGCCAGATTACACCACCAACAGCTACAAATACTGTTTCAAATTTATGCTTATAGCCTGGACTATAACGTTTGAAACCCTGCTTGGCGAGTTTACTACCCCATTGACTGAACGTCGTTAAACCGCTGTATAAAATTTTTAATTTAGTATTTTCTACAGCTTCGCCCGATAAAATTTGGTTAAACTCATGACCCAATAAACCATACAGCTCTAGTTCATCCAGATTCTGTAAAGCACCCCAAGTCAAAATAATGACAATATCATTTGAGTGAAAACCTGCAGTTAACGCATTTACACCTACTTCGTCAGGCAAAACATAGAGAGTTGGAACGTTAAGAGAAAATGTTTGCGCCAAATGTTCTGTAATTTTTAATGCGGCATGTTCTTCTGGTGTACTCTCGCCTTTTACCAAACGACGTGCTTTAAGCTGTTTGGCAAGGGAATGACCACCTTTACGCAAAATATAAAGCTCGGTCACCACAGACCAAACCATAATAAAAAGCAAAAGAGCAACAAAATATGGACTTAAAGCATGCCACCAAATCGGTTGGCTATAATCAAAAAAATGAACGAGCAAACCTAAAATGAGATTTAAAATAAAAATAGTTAAAAGCACAGCGACCAAACACATAGTGATGGACCATGCCATATTTTTATTTTCGATTAAATAGTGGCTTACTTCTTTCAATGTAAATAATCCCAATTACATTGTTAAGTTTCATCATAAAAGAAAAAAGCGGGAAACACCCGCTTTTTTCGGCTATTTCTATTCTTCTTTAATACCCGTCAAATCTACTGACGCTGCATCAATATTGACATCAATATAACCATCTTTTTTCTTTTTCGCAGAATCATTACGCTTCTGCTCCAAATTATTCAGATAGTCTGCATCGATTCCACCAGTTACATAGATACCATCAAAAACAGAGCAATCAAACTCAGTCAATGTAGGAACCTTACTTGTACGTACGGCGTTCTTCAAGTCTTCCAAATCTTGGAATACTAAACGATCAGCACCAATAATTTCTTGGATTTCCTCTACGCTGCGTTCTGAAGCAATAAGCTCAGTCTTAGCAGGCATATCGATACCATAAACGTTTGGATACATTACTTTTGGTGCTGCTGAAGCAAAGTATACTTTTTTCGCACCAGAGTCACGCGCCATTTGAATGATCTCATTACACGTAGTACCACGTACAATAGAGTCATCAACCAATAGAACGTTCTTGCCTTTAAACTCTAACTCAACAGGGTTCAATTTCTGACGTACAGATTTTTTACGCTGTTGTTGACCCGGCATAATGAAGGTACGACCGATATAACGGTTTTTCATAAAGCCTTCACGGAACTTCACACCAAGAATGTTTGCAAGTTCTAATGCTGAAGTACGGCTTGTATCTGGAATTGGGATAACCACATCAATATCATGGTCCTCACCCCAGTCACGCAAAATCTTATGCGCTAATTTTTCACCCATTTTTAAACGGGCTTTATAAACTGAAATACCATCAATAATTGCATCTGGACGAGCAAAATAAACATATTCAAAAATACATGGACGGTATTTTGGTTCTGCCGCACACTGTTTAGTGAATAACTGGCCTTCAGAATCAATGAAAATTGCTTCACCTGGTGCAATATCACGCTCGATTTTAAAACCAAGTGCAGTAATCGCTACAGACTCTGATGCAATGATATATTCCATCTCGCCCTGTTCAGTTTCACGCGAACCGTAAATAAGTGGACGAATACCATTTGGATCACGGAAACCAACCAAACCATGACCAGTGATCATAGCTACTACGCCATAAGCACCTTGACAGCGCTCATGAACACGAGAAACCGTATGGAAAATATCTTCAGCTGTAGGGTTTAGTGTTCCCTTCTTTTGCAACTCATGTGCAAAAACGTTTAAAAGAACTTCTGAGTCAGAATCAGTGTTCATGTGACGTAAATCTGTTTTAAACAGGTCATCATGAATTTCTTCTGCATTGGTCAAGTTACCATTATGTGCAAGTGTAATCCCGTAAGGTGAGTTCACATAAAATGGTTGAGCTTCCGCACTGCTAGCAGAACCCGCAGTTGGGTAGCGCACATGGCCAATACCGTAATTACCCAGTAATGCTCTCATATGACGAGTATGAAAGACATCACGCACCATACCGTTATCCTTACGAAGGAAAAGACGGCCTTCATGGCAGGTTACTATTCCAGCTGCATCTTGCCCACGATGCTGCAACATCGTTAATGCATCAAACAACATTTGGTTCACTGGCGATTTACCGGCTATACCAACAACTCCACACATAGCAACCTCGCAGACAAGCTAGGAATTAATAAAAAGGATTCTTTGTTGAATGGTCGGGCCGGATTTCTGATTCTTCCGACTCGTCCATTGGTTTTGGAGAAGTGCGAGATACACCGCCTCCAGATGTTATCTGATGATATGCCTCACTTGCTGCGTCTTTAGAAAGCTCTGTGGCTAAAGGCGCATAAGGCAGTAAAAATTGTATAAGTATGGACTGTTTCCAGTTTGCTGAACCTTCAACCCAAGGTCCTACGCCTTGCATGGTAATAAGAACGACCAGTAAACCTTTCAACGAACCAAAAGCACCACCTGCTAAACGATTTAATGGCCCCAATTTCAAACTTTTCAAGAGGCCATTTAAAAGTGCAGTGACGATCCAAGTTAAAACAACAATAATAAGTGCAATAAATGCAAAAGCCGCAATCTTTTGAACCACCGGATCCTGACTTAAACCCGACATTGACGGAGCTAGAAGAACAGCATATTTTGCACCCATAATTAATGCAAAAATCCATCCTACCAAGTTCGCAAAGGCTTTTATAAATCCTTGTCGCAAACCGTTTAGCCCCCCAATGAGCAAAAGTATTAGAATGATGATATCAATAGTGTTCATGTTCAATTAGGTCATAGCTTCAACACATTGCTTTACAAGTGTTGGTCCTGTGTAGATTAGACCACTATAAATTTGAACAAGTGTTGCTCCAGCTTGTTGTTTCGCTAAAGCTTGCTCACCAGACAAAATACCACCCACACCAATTAAAGGAATTTGTCCTTTTAATGATTGAGCAAATAAACGTAAACATTCTGTACTTTTTTCAAATACAGGAGCGCCTGACAAACCACCTGACTCATTACCGTAAGGCAGGTTTTCCACCCCTTCTCTCGATAAAGTCGTATTGGTCACAATAAGACCGTCAATTTTAAAATCTAATAATTGAGCAGAGATAAACTCAACATCTTCAGCTGTTAGGTCCGGAGCGACTTTCAAAACCAAAGGAACATAATGATTATATTGCTCAGCCAACTCAAGTTGACGCGCTTTTAAAGTTTGCAGTAATTCAGTTAACGCATCGCCACTTTGTAAACTACGCAAGTTTTTAGTGTTTGGAGATGAAATATTAACTGTAATGTATGACGCGTAGTTATAAACTTTCTCAAGACAAATTAAGTAATCATCAACTGCTTTTTCGACAGGCGTATCGGCATTTTTACCAATGTTGATTCCTAAAATGCCTCTAAACTTTGAAGCTTTAACATTTTCAATCAGCTTATCAACACCATCATTATTAAAACCCATGCGGTTAATAATGGCTTTAGCTTCAGGAATACGAAATAAACGGGGTTTTGGATTACCCGATTGTGGGCGAGGTGTAATTGTGCCAATTTCAATAAAACCGAAACCTAATCCAGCTAAGGCATCAATATGAGCACCATTTTTATCTAGGCCTGCTGCCAAACCTACAGGGTTAGGAAACTCGATTCCCATACATGTAGTAGGCTTTGCTTCTACAGCCTGACGCATCATGCCTAGCTTATGCGCTTTATCAAGCATGGATAATGTTAATTCATGGGCACGCTCTGGTGCTAAACTAAACAACATCGGGCGAGCAAGTGAATATAACATACCAATCACAGTCTACTGATTTTAGGTATGCATATTATAGGCACAGGCAGCACAAAACACCATGCCTTACATAAGCATATTTTAATATGTTATTGAACTGTCGCTGTTAATTTAATCTGACCTTCGCTTGAAACCATTTCCATCTTCTGAATACTAAGGCCCATCTGTGCAAGTTGTGTTAAAAAGTTAGCTAAAACCGCATAATTCTGATGTGTTACAACAATTTGTAACTGCTCTCCATTTTGCTGAGAAGTCACAGTTAAACCTTGCTGTTGAGCCACCCTTTGTATTTTTCCAGACTTATCAAGTTCAAGCTCATTTGCGGGTTTCATAGTAACCGCATTACTCTGCATCCACACCATCAAATCTTTTAAATCATTTAAGCGTTTTTGCTGTTGTTCTGCCAAGGAATGCATTTTCCAAAGTGAAGACCCGACAATAGCGACTAAAACAAAAATTGTAGTAAAGACCACCATAACGCGTTCACGGACAGTTAAACGATCTAGGTATTGAACAACTTGTTCAATCCACTGATCAAAACGATTCTGCAATTGAACTAACATTTTCATTATTGTATTTTCACCACCCCAATTGCCCCACCACCATTTGCTTGGACATTACCTAGCTCAGCTTTAAATCCTTGCTGATTTAATTGTTGTGTCAAAGCTTGTAAATCATCGGCCGATTTTGCTTTTAATGCCATCGTTAAAATTGAAGCATCATAATTAAGTTGCTGAGCCAAAATCTGTCTTTGCATTAAAATTGGGCCAACACGGCTCAATAAAGAAAGTGCTTGTGTATCACTTTGTTGACTCATTCTTAAATGGCTTTCAAATTGGCCTTTAATGTTTTGTTCAGTTACACGACTAGATGGCCCAAACCAATATTTATATTGTTCAATCGTTTGGTCAGCAGTTTGATTCGCCACTTTTTTCAATTTGACCCAACGCAATAAATCATAGCTAAACTGCACCACAATAATTGCTAAAACAACAGCAGCGCAAGCTTTCCAATAGCCAGAGAAAGTACGCTCCTGACCTTTTGATTTTGGCAAAACATTAAAAGGATGCTGCTTAGTTTTATCTAGAGACTGAAATTGATAAACAAACTCAGAACGTTGCTCTGCGCTTGAGGCGGCTTCTAAACTCTCTAGTTGCTCTGCTGTTAAACCGCTATATTGATAATGTATTTCAGCTGGCTGAAATTCTAAAAAAAGCCCCAAGTCATCAATTGAATTACCTAACCACTTATTTTCACGCACCAAAAGTTGATGGTTAATATTACACAGAATAACTTGCTCAGTTTGTGGTTCAGGCAAAATCAGAAAATCAGGTAACAAAGCAACAAGTTTGGTTGGCAGTAAAGCTAAGGAATGTTGCCATGTCTCAACCATACCTTGAGCAACACCTAAGACAGTTAACTGATCCGCATAAAAATGGTGGACCACTTTCATGTGATCAATCGGTAAAGTCACAAACTCTTCAAGTAGATATTTAACCCCATCAGCCCCCAGCTGTTTATAGTGGGACTTCGCCATAGATTGCTGAAGCATTTGAGCATGGCGACTCGGAAAAAAGACCGTAGCCTCTTTTCCTTGATGTATTTGCAAGTCTTGTATTAATTGATCGAGACTCGCAGCCTGCAACCAGGTTTCTCCGTTAGACCAATGCCATGTTCCATTGGTTTCAGGCATCCATATATACAGCATGTCGGCTAAATAACCTTTTTAATTATATTGTGGGTATAAAACTATTTTTTTGTGTTGATAAACCATTTGCAATCACAGCTTGATCATAAATTCTAGCTTCAGCAAGCGCAAATGGATTGAAATTTTCATGAGTAAGCAACTCTGCAATATGACCTACAACATTCATATGACAAACTACCACAATCGACTCATAAGGAATTTGAGACAACCACTCAATTGCTTCTTTTGCATCATCATCAGGCTTAATTTTATCGCACAACAATACAGGCACATCTTTAAAATACGTCTGAATATGTGCCAATGTTTCTTGAGCACGCAACAAAGGACTGACTACAAAAATATCAGGTTTTACAATATCTTTTAAAAATGTTGCTGTTTGTTCAGCTTGTGTATGTCCACGCGCAGTAAGTGGACGTTTAATATCATTACCATTTATTGGCGGAGCAGCTTCCCCATGACGAACTAATGTCAGTTGCATAAAATTTCCTTGTTAATAATTCCTGCATTATAACCACAATTTATGACATTTATTCGTCAGACTTCATGATGAGGTAAAACAAACTCGACATCACTACGGTGACCATTTTTCATAAGAGAAAGTGCAATATTTAATGGCGGAGCGCCTTCAAAAATCACTTCATATAAAGCATTGGTAATTGGCATATATACGTCCAGTTCTTGTGCTTTACCACGCACCTGAACAATTGTATTAATACCTTCAGCAGTTTGACCCAACTCTTTACTCGCTTGTTCAAGCGTTTTACCAGAACCTAGCGCATATCCGATTTGGTAATTACGACTTAATGGACTATTACAAGTCGCAAATAAATCGCCTACACCAGATAAACCCAAGAACGTAAGTGGATTCGCCCCCTGCTTTACCGCGAAACGGCTCATTTCGGCCAAAGCACGCGTTAAAATCATACTCTTGGTATTTTCACCAATTTTATATGCTGCACCAATTCCCATTGCGACTGCATAAATATTTTTCAGCGCTCCGCCCAACTCAACTCCATGCACATCATCACTACCAAAAACGCGGAATAACGCACTATGAAGCGCATGCTGCACAGCATAACGAACAAGCTCGGAATCACTAGCAATCACTGTACCCGATGGCATTCCCGCCATAATTTCTTTGGCAAGGTTTGGACCTGACAATACACCATATGGAACTTCTGGTAGTTCTTCACGAATAATATCGCTCATAAAACTAAATGTTTTAGCTTCAACACCTTTGGTTAAAGATACAACTGCTTGTGCAGTAATATACGGAGCGATTTGTTTTAAGACATCGCGAAAAGAATGACTAGGAATTGCGACCAAAATAATATCTCGATCACATACAGCTTGTTCCAAATCAGAAACTGCACGTAATGAAGATTCTAAAGTGAAGTCTGGTAAATAACGTTTATTAATATGGGTTTTATTAATTTCTTCTGCTGTTTCGGCATCACGAATCCAGATCATGGTATCGCAGCCATTACGAGCAGCTAAATTCGCCATGGCTGTACCAAAGCTACCGCCCCCTAAAACGGTAATCCGTAATGCCGTTTTTTTATCGACCGCAACAGGTTCCACCAAATCTGTAAACTTAAATTCAGCCATGCTTTATTATCCTATTTCTTACTTTTACAGACGTTTAAGCCTGCCAAACTTTTACGAATTCTTTACTTTCAATATTTGCACGAGGTGCAATTGCTTTGGCTGCAGTGCCAACGTAAATAATACCTGAAATTAAATCATGTGGTTGCAGACCTAAATACTGTTTTAACCAATTTGATTCAACAACAGCTCCACTACGCCACATGGTTGAAAACCCTTGAGCTTGCAAAGATAACAAAAGATTTTGTACTGCCGCACCTGTACTTAAGATTTGTTCAAAATGTGGTACTTTTGGGTGATCTTGTAACTGAGTCAGCGCTAAAATAAGTAGCGGAGCGCGAAAAGGATGTTGCTTAACACGTTCAAGTTGAGCGGGATCAGTTTCACCTAAATCTGCCAAAGCTTTTGTTAGAACCTCACCGAAAGCACCGCGTTGCTCACCTGAAATAACTACAAAACGCGTTGGCTTAAGTCTATGATGATCTGGAGCCGTTAAAGCAGCCTGAAAAGCTAACTCTAGTTGCTCTGAGTTTGGAGCTGGTTCAATTAATTGGCCAATAGACTGACGCTGATGAATATTTTGGTGAATTATTTGTATTGCTGAATCCGTCATTAATATTGATCTAACTCAAAAATTCGAAATAGATTAGCATAATCTACCGTTAATCCACCATTGAATCTAGCTTATAAACCTAGTGAACTCATAGTTTGACATTTTTTAATACAAAACTTCAAAACTCATACAACGTCTTCAAAATCAATTAGAAAACTTATGTTCAAATAGCTATGTCTTTTGGCGATTAACTTAGGTGAATCATGAAAAAAATAATTTTAGCGAGCGCAATGAGCGGCGTTGTTTTATTACTAGGTGCTTGTGCAACCACCCCTAAAAATACTCTAGCAATTCAAAAAGAAAATAATCAGTTTGAAGTGACTGGTATTGGTAAAACTAATTTAATTGCAAAGAATAATGCAGTTACTGCGGCACAAAAAACATGCTCTAAGAGTACAAGCCCAGTTATTGTTGATGAAAAAACCACTTATCACGGCGTATTAAAAGATGTGGTCAGTGAAAAGACTGGTCAAATGGTAGAAGCTGCTGCAGGTGTCATTGGTACTTTAACCGGTAAAAATGCATCTTTAGCTAAAGATGATGACTATCAGACTACCCTCACCTTTTACTGCAAAATTAATTAAGTAAAAAAAATCCCAGTCAATTGACTGGGATTTTTTATTAACAATAACCATCTAAACGAGTAAGTGGTAATTTCTTACCAATTGCCTTTTCAATTTCCGGCAAATAGAAAGCATCATCTTCAGATAAGAAACTAATACTTACACCCTGTGCCCCTGCACGGCCTGTACGCCCAATACGATGAACATAATCATCAGATTGTTCAGGTAAAGTAAAGTTGACTACATGAGATACACCATCTACATGAATACCACGACCAGCGACATCCGTTGCAATCATGATGTTATGCTTACCTTGTTTGAACTGCTCCAACATTTTCATGCGTTTATCTTGAGCAATCTCACCAGATAGCATCCCTACTTTATACCCATCTTTTTTCAAATGGTCGTAAAGACGGCGCACCTGATCACGACGGTTAGCAAAGATCATGACTTTATCAATTGGCTCTTCACGTAAAATATCTTGTAAAAGACGATATTTATCTTGTTTAGCCACAACGTAAACACGTTGTTCGACATCATTATTGGTCTTTTGTTCAGGCTCAATTTCAACTGTTACAGGTTCAAATAACCACTGTCTTGCCAAATTTAAGACATCGTAACTAAATGTCGCCGAGAACATTAGAGTTTGGCGTTGTTCCTTACGCGGTGAATAACGAACAATACGTTTTACCGAAGGAATAAAGCCCATATCTAATAAACGGTCAGCTTCATCAATGACTAAAAATTCAATTTGATCGAGCCAAACTTCTTTTTGTTCTACAAAATCAATTAAACGCCCAGGTGTAGCGACAATAATATCAACAAAATTAGCATCAAGTTGCTTCTTCTGCTTATCAAAATCAACACCACCCAATAGGGTTACGACATGTAAATTAGAGAATTTTGTGAGAAATTTTGCATCACTTTCAATTTGCAATGCCAACTCACGAGTAGGCGCCAAGATTAAAGCACGAGGCTCGCCACGGAAGCGTTGCTCTTGAACCGGATTATTGAGTAAATCATTAATTACACTAATCAGAAAGGCAGCTGTCTTACCTGTTCCTGTCTGTGCTCGCCCAATTGCATCATGCCCGGCTAATGTATATTTTAAAACCTTTTGCTGAATTGGGGTCATTTGAGTAAACCCTAAAGCATCAATCGCCTTTTTAAGTTGCGGATGTAAATTCAAGGTTTCAAAACCAGATGTCATAAATACGCGCTCTAACAAACAATCTCTCGAATGAGAAGATCATTATAAACAAAAACGCCCCAATTCAAAAATTGGAGCGTCCATCATTCATCAAAAAGATGAATTAGTCTTAGTCTAAAGGCTGAACGTTTTCAGCTTGAAAACCTTTTTGACCTTGTACAACGCTAAACTCTACGCGTTGACCGTCACGTAGAGAACGGTGACCGTCACCTACGATTGCACGGAAGTGAACGAATACATCGTCGCCGCCGTTACGTTGAATAAAACCAAAGCCTTTAGTGTCATTAAACCACTTTACTACGCCTTGTTCACGAGCTGTCATAAGTCAATCCTCAGATGATGAAAAAAGGACCTTCCGGTGTTGCAAACAGCAGAGTAAACAAGTATTTAAAATTTTTATAATCTTAAAGCTTGTAATCATTCTGTAAAACTATCAACAATTTCCGGTTACATCCATTTGTTATAGGTTATTAAAACAATTTAACTGTGTGGTAATCCCTAAAACGGTTCGAGCTTAACACGGGTTTATGACAATTAATAGAATTTTTTTCAAATATTTCCCCTATTTTTAGCTCTTTTTTTAAACAGCTTATTACAATAATTTTTATATAATCCTTTACCTTTTAATTTTTATAAAACACCTAGAGTTCATCAAAAAATTTGTTAGAATATTTTTTTTTAGTTGTTTTTATAATGAATGAGCACTACCTCTTCTACTGTAACGCCTATTGAAATTAATGCCCTTGGTCAACCATGCCCAATGCCTTTATTAATGTTGAAACGTGAACTTAAGAAAATATCAGGAAAGCAGCTATTTTTATTGAAATCATCTGACCCTCATAGTGAAATTGATGTAACGCGTTATTGCAATTTACATCATTTTATGTGTCAAACCATGCAAATTTCAGAAAGAGAATTTCACTATTTAATTGAAACTTAATGATTCTTTGTTAAAATCTAAGATTAGTAACTGCATAAAATTTTACATTTTTCTACCCAATTTTCCTTAATTATGAAGGCAATTCACATTAAGATGAATTTATTGGTTAATCCATCCTATCCTATAAGGAGAACTCATGAGTGACAGCAGCAATCAATTGATGCCCCTGTCATTGTCTGCGCCCGGTGTAAACCTTGGTGCATATATCAGTACTGTCAATCAGATTCCTATTTTAACGGCCGAGCAAGAAAAAGAACTTGCTGAACGTTATTATTATGACCAAGATCTTGATGCCGCAAAAATGCTGGTAATGTCGCATTTACGTTTTGTCGTTCATATTGCGCGCAGCTATGCAGGTTATGGCCTACCACAAGGCGACCTTATTCAAGAAGGTAATTTAGGCTTAATGAAAGCCGTAAAACGTTTCGACCCAAATATGGGCGTACGTCTTGTATCTTTTGCCGTCCACTGGATTAAGGCAGAAATTCATGAATACGTTATTCGTAACTGGCGTATCGTAAAAATTGCAACAACTAAAGCTCAACGTAAACTTTTCTTCAACTTACGTAGTTTAAAAAAATCGAGTAAAAAATTAACACTCGAAGAAGCGCAATCTATTGCAAACGACTTGAATGTAACTCCAGAACAAGTTCTGGAAATGGAAGGTCGTTTAACTGCTTATGATGCTGCTTTTGAAGCGCAAGGTGATGATGACGATGATACGCCACATACTGCCCCTGCGTTGTATCTTGAAGATAACCGTTATGACCCGGCTCGTTTAGTTGAAAATGAAGACTGGGAAGAGCAAAGTACATCTGCTTTACATGATGCCATGGACCAGTTAGATGATCGTTCGCGTAATATTTTGCAGCGCCGTTGGTTAGATGATGATAAATCTACCCTACATGAGCTTGCTGCTGAGTATAATGTTTCGGCAGAACGTATTCGTCAGCTTGAAAAAAATGCGATGGAAAAAATTAAAGTCGCTATGTCGGCAAGCTAAAGTAAATGAAAAAAATAAAAGGGCGATAAGCCCTTTTGTTTTATCTGGCTATGTTTAGCCAACCTATTCTATGGTAACGTTGCCTTTCATTATTCAGTTGCGTTTTTTGTTATGTGGATTGCCATTTCAGCCCTTAATCTTGCTTTTGCAGTCATGTTGGGTGCTTTTGGAGCACATGGTCTTAAAGCTCACGCGAGTCCCGAGCAACTTGCTTGGTGGCAGACTGCAACCGACTACTTTTTTTATCATGCTCTAGGCCTATTAGCGCTTGGTATTTTAAGTAAGGTTCTTCCCCATTTCCCAATCAAGTTATCTTTCTTATTTATCCAGATTGGTATTCTATTTTTTTGTGGTTCGCTTTATATCATGGCGCTGGGATTACCAAGAATATTAGGTGCAATTACGCCAATCGGTGGAGCTTTAATGATTGCTGGATGGCTGATCTTGGCTTGGAATGCTTTCAAATACGCAAAATAATCGGAATGTGATCATGCAAATTTATTTAAATGGCGAATTAACGGACACGCCTAGCCAAAACCTGTTGCAACTCATTCAGGAGTTGGCACTTGAAGGAAAACGTTTTGCTGTCGAACACAATCAGCAAATCGTTTCTAAAAGCAAATTAGAGCAAATTACGATTGCTCAACATGACCGTATCGAAATTATTCACGCTGTTGGCGGCGGCTAAGTCGGAGTTATCCATGCAAGACACCCCTCTCATTATTGGTTCACGTTCTTTTCAATCTCGTTTATTGGTAGGAACTGGCAAATATAAAGACTTAAATGAAACGGATTTAGCTATTCAAGCCAGTGGTGCAGAAATTGTAACCGTCGCAATCCGCCGTGTGAATATTGGACAAAATCCAGATCAACCGAATTTACTCTCAGTTATTCCACCAGAAAAATATACTATCTTGCCAAATACCGCAGGTTGTTTTGATGCTGACAGCGCAGTACGTACATGTATGTTAGCGCGTGAGTTACTCGATGGTCATAACCTAGTAAAGCTTGAAGTGTTGGGTGATGAAAAAACCTTATATCCAAATGTAACCGAGACATTAAAAGCGGCTCGTATTTTGATTGATGATGGTTTTGAGATTATGGTCTACACCTCTGATGACCCAATCATTGCGCAAGAACTTGAAAGTATGGGCTGTGTTGCAATTATGCCTTTAGGTAGTCTGATTGGTTCAGGTTTAGGTATTTTAAACCCACACACCATTTCAATTATTAAAGAAAATGCGAAAGTACCAGTTTTAGTCGATGCAGGCGTTGGTACAGCAAGTGACGCTGCTATTGCAATGGAACTTGGTTGTGACGGCGTACTGATGAATACTGCCATTGCAGCTGCTCAAAATCCTATTTTGATGGCTTCTGCAATGAAAAAAGCTGTTGAAGCTGGACGTGAAGCATTTTTAGCGGGTCGCATGCCACGTAAACGTATGGCAAATGCAAGCTCACCAGAAACAGGTTATTTCTTTAAGTAATCATTAAATTTTAAAGCACGATAACAAAAGCTATCGTGCCGAGTGGCATGGATGCCACTGTTGAACAGGGGCCACATGGATGTGCCCTCTGTTCAACAAAGGTTTTTGTTACTTTTGACCTTTCAAAAGTAAGGCATATCCAATATAGAGTTTAATAAATTAAACATGAGACCAAAGGCCGCATGGCACGTGAAATTATTAATTTAATTAAGCCACTTGCTCATCGCGCTTAAACACCAACTCTTTTGCCGATGAATTATCAGCATCAAAGTAGTAACCCTCGGTATTAAACGCTTTGATGTCCTCAGCTTTATTTAATTGGTTTTCAATAATAAAACGAGCCATTAAACCACGTGCTTTTTTCGCATAGAAACTAATGACTTTATATTTGCCATTTTTCTGGTCAAGAAAAACTGGCTTCACAATTTCAGCCTTAATTTTCTTTTCATTGACAGATTTGTAATATTCATCCGAAGCTAGATTTACTAATAATTCAGATTTAATTGCGGCCAAATCTTCATTAATCTGGTTAGTGATGATATCACCCCAAAATTCATACAAATTATGGCCACGCGTATTTTTTAATTTAGTGCCCATCTCAAGACGATAAGGCATCATTAAATCTAAAGGACGCAATAAACCATATAGACCAGAGAGCATACGCAAATGCTGCTGTGCAAAATCAATATCTTTGTCTTTTAAATAATAAGCATCTAAACCAGTATAAACATCACCTTTAAATGCATAGATTGCTTGGCGAGCATTTGAGAAATTAAATTCGGGATTCCAATCTCTGAATCGATCTGCATTTAGTGTGGCAATTTTTTCACTAACACTCATTAAAGTCGCAATTTCCGAAGCGGAAAGTTTGCGGCAAACATCAATTAATTGTGCTGAGTTTTCTAATAAGCGCGGCTGAGTAAACTCATCTGTAGGTAACGCTGTTTCATAATCTAAAGTTTTTGCAGGAGAAATTAAAGCAAGCATAGACAACCTGAAAAAATTATTCTTAATACCAACTATAACAGTAGATATTTTTTAATGCTAACTCGTGTTTTCAATGACGACTATCGGTAAAATAGAGATACGTATTGTTATTTATCGATTCTTATATGTCTGAGCAAATTTTCATTCAGGGTCCAGTTGGTAAAATTGAACTTTTTGTAGACCGCCCTGAAGGTGAAATCAAAGGCTTTGCGGTTGTTTGCCATCCGCATCCATTGCAAGGTGGAACCCCTCAACATAAAGTCCCTGCTCTTTTAACCCAAATCTTTAATGAATATGGTTGTATCGTTTACCGTCCTAGTTTCCGTGGTTTAGGCGGCAGTGAAGGTGTTCATGATGAAGGCCATGGTGAAACCGAAGACATTTTAGCTGTGATTGAGCATGTTCGTAAGCTTCATGAAGGCTTGCCATTCTATGCAGGCGGTTTTAGCTTCGGCTCACATGTTTTGGCAAAATGTCATGCGCAGCTTAGCCCAGAATTACAACCAGTACAGTTAATTTTGTGTGGCTTGCCAACAGCGACTGTAGTGGGCTTACGTCACTACAAAACTCCTGAAATTCAAGGCGATATTCTACTCATTCATGGTGAGCAAGATGACATTACCTTACTTTCAGATGCAATTGCATGGGCAAAACCACAGAAGCATCCAATTACGATTTTGCCAGGCGCTAACCACTTCTTTACAGGTTATTTAAAACAGCTTCGTCAAATCATTACACGCTTTATTATCATGAAATAAAGTGTATTTGATGGGCATAGATTGAGTCTATGTCCATCATTTCATAAGCACAGTAACTGCTAAAAATTATTCCAACTTAACCCAAAACGTGCCAAATATTTTTTTACTCGGTCGCTATCGTTCGTTGTATTACGTTGTTGGCGAGATACTGAAAAGAGTTTTCTTCCCGCCTCTGCCATTGATTTTGAATTTTCACAGACTTTGAGCACACCTCGTAATTGAATCTGATCAAATTCATCTATTTGCTCTATTTGTTCAGAATCCAAATAGTTCAACAAAATATCTGTATTTTTATCATTGTAAGATTCACCCTGAATAAGCCAAAGTTGCTTTAGGCGTTCAATTTCTTTTTCTACAGCTTCACGACGAATTAACTCACCTTGAGATAAAGTTGCTAAACGAGTTACGCTCGCTGCTAGATCTCTAAAATTTCCTTGCCATGATGCATCTACTGATTTAGCAAACTTTAAATATGTTTCTAAAGCATCACGTTGAAAACGTAATTGTCTTTGATGAATTGCAGCAAACCGCTGTAACTCAAAATCAATATTGGGTGCAATATCCTCTACACGATCTTTTAAATTAGGTAAAAAGAATGTCCACGTATTCAAACGAGCCCATAGATCTTCACGAAAACGGCCCGCTTGAACTTCATTGCGCAAATCACGATTAGTACCCGCTATTAGCTGAAAATCGGCTTGAATTTCCTTATCACTTCCAACAGGGAAAAAGCTTTTGTCTTCTAGTGCTTTTAGCAGCATAGCTTGTTCATCAAGTCCCAATTCACCAATTTCATCTAAAAATAAAATGCCTTGGTCAGCACTTTTTAATAAACCAGCACGAGATGCAGCTGCGCCTGTAAATGCACCTTTTATATGACCAAATAAGGTCGACATGGCACTATCACCACGTAAGGTTGCACAGTTAACATCGATAAAACGGCCGCTTAATTGAAATTTATCTTTCTTTAACTGAAAAATTTGTTTTGCCAAATGAGACTTACCAACCCCTGTTGCCCCCATAATTAAAATAGGTGCACTAGAGCGGGTTGCAACTAATTCAACTTCCTCAATAAGCTGATTAAACGCTTTATTATGAGTAGAAATATTGGCTTTAAGTTGTTGCCAATTTTGCTTTTGCTCATCATCGAAGCGCTGTTTTAAAACATCGTATCGAGATAAGTCCAGATCAATAATTCTATATTCACCTTCTGATGTCTTGTGTTGGTTAGGTGAACTTTGAATGAGTTGAGCTGGCAAATAATGTGCATCTACCAATAAGTACCAACAAATTTGAGCAACATGCGTTCCTGTCGTGATATGCAGTAAATAGTTATTTTTTTCGATATCAAACGGATACGTTTTTACAAAGTCATAGAGTGCACCATAAACTTCAGCAAAATCCCAAGGATCTTTAATACTTACCTTATGTCCAGAAACCTCAGTTTGTGGAGAAATCTCTTTAGCATCTACTGCTATAGATTTAACTAAATTATGATGCTGTCGATCATGTAAAAGTACCAATTCATCTACAAGCAAATCTTCATGCATTAACAGGCTAAGTGTAGGACGCCAACGCTGCCAGCGATCTGGCCTTCTCCCCTGATCAAGGGTAGAACCGACAAAGCCAATAACAACTGTTTTCTTTGCATCCGCCATAATTTCTATAAAATTTTATAAGTGTCTATAATATACAATACGCATTTGACCAAAAAATTCCAAGAATATGCTTCATTTTACTTTTTTAGGCACATCTTCAGGTGTACCGACCCTGACACGTAATGTTTCAGGATTAACAGTTCGTAACAGCAAAAATAAGGACTGGATTTTAATTGATGCTGGCGAAGGGACACAGCACCGTATTCAACAAGCTAAACTTTCATTACAAAACCTAGTTGCCATTTGTATTACACATGTTCACGGCGACCATTGTTATGGTTTAGTTGGTTTATTGGCAAGTGCGGGCATGAATGCCCGTAGCAAACCCTTAATCGTGATTGCACCAAAAGAAATTCAGCAATGGTTTGAAATCACTGCCCAACTTACAGATTTACATTTACCCTATCCCCTTCAATTTATTGATGTGAATGAAGCAACGCAGCCACAACAGATCACTGACGAATTCATTGTTCAAGCACACCCTCTAAGCCATCGTGTTCCAAGTTTTGCTTTTAGCATTTATATCAAATCTATTCAGAAGAAGTTAGATACCCAAGCTCTAACTCAACTTGGCGTACCTCAAGGCGACATGTGGGGCCATTTGAAACGAGGCTACGATGTTGAGTTTGAGGGGAAAACTTTAAAAGCTCAAGACTTTATCAAAATTCAAAATCAACAAGTTCATGCAATTATAGGTGGAGATAATGACCAACCAGAACTATTAGCAGACGCTTGCAAAGATGCCCAACTCCTTATTCACGAATCGACTTACTTACAAACGGTTTTAGATAAAGTCGGCAAAGGTCCAATGCATAGCTCAGCAAAAATGGTGGCTGATTTTGCAGAACAGCAATCTTTAAGTAATCTAATTCTGACACACTTTAGCCCTAGACATCAGGATAAAGCTGGGCAGCAAGCTATTACTGAAGAAGTTCGCCAGTTTTATAAAGGTCATTTTTATTTAGCCAATGATTTTGATGAATTTACTTTAAGTGAAGCTGGACAGCTTTTAAAAATCGATAGAAACGGGAAGATCCATTAAATACATATATCCAAAAAGATATTTAAATATATTTTTAGATATCTTTTAAATATTAAAATTTCCAACAGAAATTAGTTACGCAGAAAGAATAATTATTTTTATATATTACTTTCAATAACTTATATTTTTAATTAAGTATATTTTTAAAAGTTGGCACACTCAGTGCAATAGTACAAAGCACACAACATCATTCGGATATTGTGAATAACACCTGCCTGCAAACGCTTGGCAGGCAGGCTTTGAAAGGAAAAGAAAATGTCTGTCATTGAAGAAATTAAACAACAAGCTCAGTTTGAACAAAAGCAGCAACAACGTTCTTATGAAGTTCTGCAAAATGAAAAAAGTATGCCAGTCAAAATGTGGACTAAAGGCGTGCTTGTTGATGACAACTCAAAACAACAATTATTGCAAACTGCCCAAATGCCTTTTATTTATAAATGGATGGCTGTTATGCCAGATGTACACTTCGGTTTAGGGGCAACTATTGGTAGCGTAATTCCAACTAAAGGGGCAATTATTCCTGCTGCTGTGGGTGTAGATATTGGTTGTGGAATGATGGCAACCCGTACAAGCTTAACGGCTTCAGATTTACCAGATAACTTACATGCTCTACGTACTGAACTTGAACGTTTAATCCCACACGGAATGACTAAGCGCGGACGTGATCGTGGGTCATGGGAAACTCCACCAGAAATGGTAGATCAAGCTTGGGCTGGTCTGGTTGCAGATTTTGAATACATTTGTGCCAAACATCCACGTTTAAAAAACACCAACAACCGCAAGCATTTAGGAACTCTAGGTACTGGAAACCACTTTGTCGAGATCTGTTTAGATGAGCATGATCATGTTTGGATTATGTTGCACTCGGGTTCTCGTGGTGTAGGAAATGCTATCGGTAATCATTTTATCGAACTTGCACGTAAAGACATGCAGAAGCATTTCATTAATTTGCCAAATAAAGATTTAGCGTACCTAGTCGAAGGCACTGAACATTTTGATGATTACTGGTTTGCTGTGGGTTGGGCTCAACGCTTTGCGATGAAGAACCGAGAAATCATGATGCAATCTGCGATTAAAGCCTTGGCGACTATTGTACCAAAGCCGTTTCAGGCACGTTTGGAAGCGGTGAACTGTCACCATAACTATGTGGAAAAGGAAGAACACTACGGTGAAGAAGTAATGGTCACCCGTAAAGGTGCTGTCCGTGCGCGCTTAGGTGAATATGGAATTATTCCAGGTTCAATGGGTGCGAAATCGTTTATTGTCCGTGGACTTGGAAATCAGGAATCTTTCTGTTCATGTTCGCATGGTGCTGGCCGTGTTATGAGCCGTACTGAAGCAAAACGACGCTTTACCGTAGAAGATCAAATTGCCCAAACTGAAGGTGTAGAATGCCGTAAAGATGCAGCAGTTATTGATGAAATTCCATCGGCATATAAACCAATTGAAGATGTAATGAAAGCTCAAAGCGATTTGGTTGAAGTGGTATATACCTTACGACAAGTGGTGTGTGTTAAGGGTTAATCATGGAAAAAGATTGTTTAGATATTCGAAGTTATAGAATCAGGGCAAATGAAGAAAAGCATCTGATTCTACCTGAACACCCCTATTACATCCTCTTGGTTGTGGAAACCGATCAAATTCTGCCTAAATGGCGTAATTGGATTTGTGAGCAGATTGTCTATTCCAAACATTGTATTCAAGCGATGGTTACAGGATATGAGTGTTCTATTTGGGATGATGTCCTAGATGAAAACTATCTAGTTCTTTATAACTATCAGCCACCAATCGATCATTGTTTTATGACAACTTGGCATGAAGATGAAACGTTAGAAGACATTACTGAATGTGCAAAAATTACTATGCAATTAGAAGATATTTCGAACTTAGTAATTGTACATATTGAATAAAAGGTAAATAAAATGAAACTCGCAGAAGCACTTTTACTTCGAAGCGATCAACAAAAAAAGCTCGCTTCCTTAAAACAACGAATCAACACCAATGTATTGGTACAAGATGGCGATGAACCTAGTGAGGATCCAAATGAACTGATCAAACAGGTATTTGCCTTAACCCAAGAAAGCAATGAATTAATTTATTGTATTCATCTAACCAATGCACAAACAAAACTAGAAGATGGCAAAGTATTGTTGTCCCTATTAAGCTTGCGCGATAGTTATGCTGAACAACATAAGATTTTAATCCATGCGATTGCTAATACACATCGAGAACCTGATCGTTACAGCTCACGTGAAATTAAGTGGAAGAAAGTCATTCCTGTTTCTAGCTTACAAAAGCAGGCGGATGATATCAGTGCGAAACTCCGTGACTTAAACGTTAAAATTCAGGCTGCTAATTGGCAAATTGATCTAATCGATTAAACAATAAATTTTGTGAAATCATTTTCACAATCAAAGTTTGGACATACTGGGCGAGTACAAGATCCTGCATTACTCCGATCTGAGGGATTGAAAATAATTCAGGCGGCTATGGCAGCATGTGAGCCGTGCATCGATATTCACTTATCAGGCTCAGCACTATGCACCTAGTAAACCTTTGTCAAAAGCAAAGTCACACGTTACTTCGCATTACCATGTACTGACAGTATGTTCATTAAATTAGAAAATAAGGAAAATAGAAGTGAATACAGTTTTGGCAAATATGCCAAAAGCCATTCAAATTGATGGATCACAAGGTGAAGGTGGTGGACAGATTTTAAGAACTGCCCTTGCGCTTTCAATGATTACAGGCCAACCATTTGAATTAATTAATATACGTGCAGGACGTAAAAAACCAGGGTTAATGCGTCAACATTTGGTTTGTGTACAAGCATCTCAACAAATTAGCCAAGCTTATGTAGAGGGTGCTGAATTACATAGTCAACGTTTATATTTCGCACCTCAGCATGTTCAAAGTGGTAAATATCAATTTCAAATCGGTTCAGCGGGTAGTACAACACTGGTTTTACAAACGCTTCTACCTGTTTTGTTGTTACAAAATGAAGCTACCGAACTCACCATTTCAGGGGGTACACATAATCCACTTGCACCAACAGCAGATTTTATTGAACACTGCTTTTTACCTGCTCTAGCGAAGATTGGAATTAACGTCGATTTTAGATTAAATAAAGCTGGCTTTTTTCCAATTGGTGCAGGTGAAATTCAGATTACCGTTCAACCATGGCAACATCGAAACAAGCTAAATTTATTAGATCGTGGTGCTTTGCAATGCAATGAAGCTTTTGCAGCAGTATTAAATCTTTCAGAGGAAGCACAAATTGCTCAACGTGAATTAACCACATTAAGTAAAAAGCTAAACTTAAGCTCTCAGCAACAATTTCATTTAAATGGAATTAGCCAAGGCAATACAATGTATGTGAAAGTTACTCATCAATATCACACTCAACTGTTTACAGCTTTAGGTGAGATGCGCAAAAGTGCAGAGCAAATAGGTGATCATTTAGCAAAAGATGTAAAATTATATTTATCTTCACAGGCTGTGGTAGATGAATATTTGGCAGACCAGTTACTGCTACCATTGGCATTAGGCCAAGGTGGTGAATTCACCGCACAATGTATTAGCGAACACACTCGTACTCAAGCAGCCATGATTGAAAAATTTATTGATTGTGAAATCGAGTTTGTCGAGTTAAAACCAGATCATTTTCATATAAAGGTTAAAGTTTAAGAAGCTCATGACTGAGCTTCTTATTTCTAAAAAACTACTCTACAGATGCCAAAGCGGTTACCAGTAGCTTCCAGCATTTCTCTACAGTATCAACTTTGACTCGTTCACCCGGTGCATGCGCACCTTGAATATCCGGTCCAAAAGAAACCATTTGTAAATGTGGGTAATGCTCGGCAATAATCCCACACTCTAAGCCTGCATGAATTACTTTTAGATTTGGCTCAATATTAAATGCATTTTGATAGGCCTGCTGTAAGCACTTTAGAGCAGCCGAATCTGGATTTGGTGTCCAACCCGACACTAACGGCGTAAGTGTAGAGCCGATATTAAATTGACTGAAATGTTTTTGTATTTTTTCTGCAAAGTCTTGAGCTTCTTGGTTCACCATTGAACGGACCATTAAGACAGCTTTTCCGCCTTCTCTATTTAGTCTCACCACTCCAATATTATTTGAAGTCTCAACTACATCTGATAGAACCTGACTCATACTTGCAACGCCATAAGGACTTGTTGCTAAAGCTTGCAACCATTCATTTTGCTGTTGTTGAGCAATCACTTCGGTCACTTCAGCACTATTAGGCTGAATAGTTAATTGCAGATTGTCATCAATACCTTGTAGCTGTTTTTTCCATGCTGTTTGATATTCAGCGAGTAATTGTTCTAATTCAGGCAATTGGTTAGATGAAATGGCAATGGTTGCTACAGCTTCGCGAGGTAAAGCATTACGAGCTGTACCACCTATAAACTCAACAAGCCGTCCACCAAACTTCGCTAAATGCTGATTTAAAAAACGGGCCAGAATAACGTTGGCATTACCACGTCCTAAATGGATATCTACGCCAGAGTGACCACCTTTAAGACCAGCCACCTGAATATTAACAATATTCAAATTTTCAGGAATTGGTTCATAATTAAGCGGTTGCTCAACTTCAACATCAATACTACCAGCACATCCGAGATACAACTCGCCCCACTCTTCTGTATCAATATTAAATAGCCATTTCCCTTTTAGTACACCTGCCTGTAAAAGCCGTGCACCACTCATGCCTGCTTCTTCGTCGACTGTTAAAAGAACTTCAATTGGTCCATGAGCAATATCATTTGAGTCTAAAACTGCCAAGGCTAAAGCCACCCCAATGCCATTATCAGCACCTAAAGTGGTATCTTTAGCAATTAACCAGCCATCCTCAAGAACTGGACGAATCGGGTCTTTAAAGAAGTCATGTACCGTGCCAGTATTGGCTTGTGTAACCATATCTAAATGGCCTTGCAGAATAACTCCAGGCACATGTTCTTTACCCGCAGTCGCATTTTTACGGATAATCAAATTTCCTACTTCATCCACATAAGTTTCTAGATTCCGACTTTCAGCCCAGTTTTTTAAAAATTCACGAAGCTGCTGTTCATGCTTTGACGGACGCGGAATAGTGCAAAGTGTTTGAAAATGCTGCCAAACCACTTGAGGAGATAACGCTGCAATATTAACTTGTGTCATGAAAACCACACTCTAATTATGTAAATATCTTAATAATTTCAATATACACAAAGCATTAAAGATAGGTAGGGATTTCGGGAAAGATTTTGTATTTTTATCTTTAATCTAAAGAGACTGTACGGCTTTCTTAAAAAGCCGCACTTCATAAATAAATCTTAACAGGTGTATATCTTAATTTTTCCATTCAAATGCTGAAAAGCTATGATCAGCTTTCAAACTATTTTCAACTGCCTGTGCAAGCTGGCGAATAATGCTTTGTGTTTCGATTTTCTCAAACCAGTCTTGTTCTTCATCAGGATTGGCAGAGATTTCACACATCAAATGCCCTTCATGGTCTGTTTTCTGACAAGTAATCGACAAAGGTAAAAGATGATTATCTATACTGACTTCTACCTTTTCATGCTCATGCACAATGTGCTGTGCATCAAAGCCATAATGCCCCAATTGTTTAAACAATAAAGCCGCTACATATTCTTGTGTGATATGGCATTCATTTGGTGGATGATCAAGCACCCCATGTTGTGGGCAACTGGCAATAAATTGTAATTTTTTCATCCTTTGTCCTAACACTTTTATCATTATCTGCGCTTAGCATAAGCAATAAACAAACAGCAGCCAAGCCTTTAGCCCGCTACTGCCGTTGCTATTGTGTTAGCAATTATAAAATGTGTTAGGTCAAAAGTTATTGGCTAACTTCGATTGTTAAGCCTGCACGATTCGCCAACTCAGTGAAAGTTGGGAAGCTTGTCGCCACAGTTTCAGTACCCTGAATTGTAATCGGACCAGAAGTACGAAGACCTGCCATACTAAAGCTCATAGCAATACGATGGTCATGGTGCGATTCGATTTCACCACCAGCAAAAATTGGTGACCAATCGCCAGATTTGCCTTTACCTTCGATAATGATGCCATCATCAGTTGGTGTGCAGTCAATGCCCATGATTTTTAAGCCATCTGCCATAACCTGAATACGGTCAGATTCTTTCACACGAAGTTCTGCCGCACCAGTAAGTACCGTTTGGCCTTCAGCACAAGCTGCTGCAATAAATAATGCTGGGAATTCATCAATTGCCAAAGGTACTTGATCTTCCGGCATATGAATGCCTTTAAGCGTGCGTGAACCTTTAATATGAATATCAGCAATGGGTTCGCCACCAGCAATACGTTCATTTTCAACAGTCAGATCAGCACCCATCTGTTTTAAAATTTCGATTACACCAGTACGCGTAGGGTTAATACCAACCGCTTCAAGCACAACGTCTGCACCTTCAGTAATTGCAGCACCCACCATAAAGAAAGCAGCAGATGAAATGTCTGATGGTACTTGAATATCAGTACCCACTAATTTGCCACCGCCAACGAGTGAAATTTTATTGCCTTCAGTTTTAACATCATAACCAAATGCACGAAGCATGCGCTCTGTGTGGTCACGAGTAGGTTCTGGTTCAGTGACCGAAGTTTCACCTTCAGCCCACAAACCAGCAAGTAAAATACCCGACTTCACTTGAGCAGATGCCATCGGTAAATCGTATTGAATGCCTTTTAATTGCTGGCTACCCGTAATACTGACAGGTGGTGTACCTTTCTCACCTGTTGTCTGGATTTGCGCACCCATTAAACGCAATGGCTTAGCAATACGCTCCATTGGACGTTTAGAAAGTGACGCGTCTCCTGTCATCACTGAATCAAACTTTTGTGCAGATAACATACCTGAAAGCAAACGCATGCTTGTACCAGAGTTACCCATATACAATGCACTTGCTGGCGCTTTTAAGCCATGCATGCCTACACCATGAATGGTCACTTCACCATTTTTAGGGCCTTCGATGCTTACACCCATATCACGAAAGGCTTGTAAAGTTGCCAAAGCATCTTCGCCCTCAAGGAAGCCAGTTACATGAGTCGTGCCTTCGGCAATAGCACCAAACATAATGGAGCGATGTGACACAGATTTGTCACCCGGTACGGTAAATTTACCTTTAAATGCCTTATTTCCCGGTAAGATACTGAATTGCTGTGTCACCTTATTTTTCTCCATTAAAGGTTTTTTGGCTAACATATGATTGAAATGCTGACGTGCTGCCTGAGCATGGCCGAGTAAACCCATTAATGCATGAGAATCTTCGTTTTCAATCAATTTTCTAAGTACGGTAAGTTGCTTCTCGAAGCCATCTACAGCATTTAATATAGCGGTTTTATTGGCAAAGAAAATGTCATGCCACATTTGGGGATCACTAGCCGCAATTCGTGAGAAATCACGAAAGCCACCTGCTGCATAACGGAAAATATCAAGATTATCTTCACGGTTTGCAAGTTGCTCGACCAAATTAAATGCCATCAAATGTGGTAAATGGCTCGTATGCGCCAAAACCTCATCATGCTTGGCAACATCCATACAAATAACTTCAGCTTTAGCAGCTGACCAAAGTTGAATCAGTTTCTCAACTGCCCATTCTGCACTTGTTGGCAATGGCGTTAAAATCACTTTATGATTTGCAAATAGATCAACCTTACCTGCATGAACACCTGTGTGCTCACTACCCGCGATAGGATGTCCCGGCACAAAACCTGCTGGTAAGTCTTCACCAAATACAGCTTTTGCTGCATCAACAACATTACCTTTTGTACTTCCCACATCTGTTACAACCGTGGTTTCTGACAAATAAGGCTTAATTTGATCAAGCACTTTTTGTGTCGCACGTACTGGCAAGGCTAAAACAACTAAATCTGCCCCCTTCACAGCCTCTACAGGATCAGAAAATCCTTCTTGTATTAAGCCAAGTGATTTTGCATCTTCTAAAGTTTTCTGTGAGCGTGTAGAAGCCACAATAGTTGTCGCCAATTTTTCTGCAACAATAACGCGCGCCAAACTCGACCCGATGAGTCCTAAACCAATAAATGCAACTTTTTTAAATAGGGGTTGTGACATAACTTCAACTTTGCTTTTGCTCAAACTTAATTAAACTCTTGAGCAATTTGTTTTTAAGCATAATGACATGTTCTATTTGATACATGTCATTATTCCAACATGAGTGTTTATAGAACAGCAGCAGGATAAGAACCTAAAATACGAAGCTCTTTCACCATTGGACGAATATCATTGATTGCCGCAGCAACGTTCTCTTGATCGATATGCCCTTCTAAATCGATAAAGAATACATATGCCCATTTTTCAGGTAACGCTGGACGGGTCTCAATACTTGTTAAACTAATATTATGTTTTGCAAACGGCGCTAAAATTTCTAATAAAGCACCTGCACGGTCATGTGCCGAAATTAATAACGATGTTTTATCATTGCCACTTTGTGGAATTTTTTCACGGCCAATCACTAAGAAACGAGTGGTATTTTCCGGATTATCTTCAATATTGCTATGTAAGATTTCAAGGTTATACATACCTGCTGCAATATCAGATGCAATTGCTGCTGAGTGCCATTCGTTACGAATACGACGTGCAGCTTCCGCATTTGAGTTTAAAGCGACACGTTCAACACCTGGATAATGCGCATCTAACCACTGGCGGCATTGAGCCAAAGTTTGCTGGTGAGCATAAATCTGTTTAATACTGTCTTTACGCGTATTTTCAGAGACTAGGAATTGATGATGAATACGCAATTCAACTTCACCGATCACATTTAAATTCGATGTTTTAAAGCAGTCTAAAGTATGATTCACAATACCTTCAGATGAGTTTTCAACCGGAACCACACCGTAATGTGCACTACCCGCTTCTACTTCACGGAACACTTCATCAATAGTTGGTAGTGGACGAACAACTGCATCCTTACCAAAATGCTTAAGTACAGCAGATTGAGTAAAAGTACCTTCTGGCCCTAAAAATGCAATGCTTTGCGGCGCTTCTAAAGCAAGACAAGCAGACATAATTTCACGGAACAGACGCGCCATAGTAACATCAGATAAAGGCCCCTGATTGCGCTCCATAACTTTACGTAAAACTTGTGCTTCACGCTCAGGACGATAAAACAAAGGATTCTCTTCGGAAGCAAATTTAGCTTTAGCAACAGCTTCAGCAAGGCTTGCGCGGCGATTTAATAATTCTTGAATCTGTTGATCTACGCTATCAATATCTTCGCGAATTTGTTCTAAACTAAGAGAAGTCGTTTTGTTTTGATCATCGTTGATCATTGGAATGCAGCCTCAGCAAAATCATCTTTTAAACGAGAGTATAACAATAGTCGGCTTTGATTTGTTAGGCAATATCGGTGTATTGGCTTTTTTCGTTAATCGCTCTCGAACCTGTCTATAAGATTACTTTATTTGATAATGATTTTCATTTATTATTTTACTTACCCTATTTCTTATCGGTATTTTTAAAACTCTACTCAGCAATAGATGACAAATCTGTATCCGCTCTTCCCATAAGCACTTATGTTTGCTTCATGTCAAAACCTAGAAAGCTATAAATCTTTAATTGATGAGTAGAAGCACAAGACTACTGAATAAAAATTACTCAACTTTTAAAACGATTATTTCCTTGTTCTTAAAGATAGACCTCTTAATGCATAGATTGGTTATACTGACCCAATATGTCATAACAACAGTAAAATAGAATGAATAAAATTATTGTTTTAGGCTTACTGGGTATTACAAGTTTTAGTTTAACGGCTTGTGGCGGTTGTCCAATAATCGCAGGATGCAATGGTAGGGATAATTCTCCGTACTATATGACGACTATCAACAATCAAGTTCGTGGTATTCCAATCCCAGCCCAAACTAAGCTGACCTATCAGTCGCAACACTTCAGGCAGAAATTTGAGCAAACACATGCTTTAAAAGAGAAAAATTTATCCGGCATTACTTTACCAACAGATACTGCAATCATTTGGGGTGGCATGCCAGTAGACATGTTTATACAGTTTTCTAATCCCGAAATGAAAGGCTTCTCGGTCTATCCAGCACGAGGATTTAATACAAAGTTATCAAATGAGTTTTTACATTTATGGAAAAGCTGTGAAAGTGATTTAAACATTAACTTAAAGAATCCAAATGACTGGTCATTTAATCCTGAAAATATGGAAATAAGGGGTTGTGGCATCAATCAAAAACGAAGTAAATATACCGAAGACTCATTTCGTCAAGATGAAGCCGATGAGTTTTTAAGAAAGATCAACCAAGCCTTACATGAGTTACCCAAACAACAAGACTATCCTGTCATTCATCGAACTAACAAATAGGTAATATAAAAAGCCTACTCAAAGGTAGGCTTTTTTTTGAAACTATTTAATTAGGCTTTGCCAATTAATCCACGGGCTACGATTTCTTTCATAATTTCATTTGTACCACCGTAAATACGTTGAATACGAGCATCTACAAAGAAACGTGAAATCGGATATTCAGTCATATAGCCATAACCACCAAAAAGTTGCAGCAAGTTGTCAGCTACTTTCATTTGCATATCTGTACTGAAGCTTTTAAGCGCCGCTGCAGTTTCAACATCAAGTTTACCTTCTTGATATAGAGCAACGTTTCTCTCATAAAAAGCAGCTGTAGCAAGCTCATCAATTTTTGCTTGAGCTAAAACAAAACGCGTATTTTGGAATTGAGAAATAGGCTGGCCAAATGCATGACGTTCTTTTACATAAGCCGTTGCTAAATCAATTGCACCACGAATAGCTCCTATTGCGGTAGATGCAATAGCGGTACGTTCACGTGGTAACTCTTGCATTAAATAAGCAAAACCTTGCCCAGCTTGACCGAGTAACTGGTTTTTAGGAATCTTAACATTGTCAAAAAATAGCTCAGAAGTATCTTGAGAATGCAGACCGATTTTGTCGAGGTTGGTACCTTTCTTAAAACCATCCAAATGTGTATCTGCCAATAATAACGATACCCCTTTCGCACGCGCTTGAGGATCAGTTTTTACTGCAAGCACCACAAGGTCAGCATGTTGCCCATTTGAAATAAATGTTTTAGAACCATTTAGCAAATAATGGTCATCTTGCAAAATGGCACTGGTACGCATTGATTGTAAGTCTGAACCAGCACCCGGTTCCGTCATACCAATTGCCCCAACTACTTCACCAGTTACCATTTTCGGCAACCAGTATTGTTTTTGCTCTTCTGTCCCAATATGTAAAATATAAGGTGCAGCAATTTCAGAGTGACAAGAAATAGCCGTTGATAATGCACAAAAACCGGCTCGAGCAGACTCTTCAACTAACATTAATGAATAGTAAGTTGGAACCCCATAACCGCCATATTCTTCTGGGACATCCACACATAAAAAGCCATTTTCGCCCAGTTGATTCCAAACTGAACGCGGCATAATTCCTTCACGTTCCCATTGGTCGTAATGTGGAGCAATATGCTCATTCATAAAACGTTTAAAATTATCACGGAATAATTCTAAATCTGCATCATATGCCAACATAATATTTTCCTTCGGCTTTATTGTTTTATCGAATCTCATTGCTGTGCATGCTAATCATTTTTTTAGTTACTGTCATGGCATAGCTGCTCATTTAAACTGTACTTTTCAGTCAGCCAATAAAAAAGGAAGCTTAGCCTCCTTTTTTATTACGATAAATGATTAGTGAGATGCCTCAGCAATTACACTTTTTTGCTCAAGCATTTTTCTATCTACTTCATCTGGATTATTCAGTGCATCATTTAGTTTATCTTTATCTAATGCACCGACCCATTTCGCAACCACAATCGTTGCTAAAGAGTTACCAACTAAGTTCGTTAAAGCACGTGCTTCTGACATGAAACGGTCAATACCTAAAATCAATGCCAAACCTGCAACTGGAATATGACCAACAGCAGATAAAGTTGCAGCCATAACAATAAAGCCAGAACCTGTTACACCTGCCGCACCTTTAGATGAAATTAAAAGTACCAATAGCAAAGTAATTTGATGCTGAATATCAAGCTGCGTATTTGTTGCCTGAGCAATAAATATTGCAGCCATCGTCAAATAAATAGAAGTACCATCAAGGTTAAATGAATAACCTGTTGGGATGACTAAACCAACCACAGACTTTTCACAACCTGCGATTTCAAGCTTACGTAGCATACGTGGCAAGACCGACTCAGAAGAAGATGTACCGAGTACAATTAAGAGTTCTTCACGAATCAAACGCACCATCTTAAGAATGCTAAATCCACTTAAACGGCTGATCGTTCCTAATACCAAGAAAATAAATAATAAACAGGTAATGTAGAAACAGAGGATGAGCTGGCCTAACTGTACCAGTGAACCCACACCATATTTACCAATGGTAAACGCCATTGCCCCGAACGCACCTAGTGGAGCAAGCTTCATGATCATATTTACAATGTTAAAGAACACATGTGCAATTTGATCAATTAACTTTAATACTGGACGTCCTGCATCACCTAACTTATGCAGTGCGAAGCCAAATAGAATTGCAAAAAGAAGGACCTGTAAGATTTCACCATTTGCAAATGCACCCACCACTGTATCTGGGATGATATGCATTAAGAAATCAACGGTAGATTGTGACTCACCAGAAGTGACGTATTTTTGGATACCTGAAGTGTCCAGAGTCGCAGGATCAATATTCATTCCTACGCCTGGCTTTGCAATGTTAATCACCACAAGGCCAATCAGAAGTGCGATTGTTGAAACGATCTCGAAGTATAACAACGCAACACCGCCAGTTTTACCAACTGACTTCATACTTTCCATACCAGCAATACCACTGACCACTGTACAGAAAATAACAGGTGCGATGATCATTTTAATCAAACGAATAAAAGCATCACCTAATGGCTTGAGTTGCTCACCTAAACCTGGAATATGATGTTCGACACCATTAACAATTTGCGTTGTACTTGGTGAGAAATGCCCTACCAAAACACCCGCAATAATCGCAATAATCACCTGAAAATAAAGTGATTTATAAATCGGTTTTTTAGCCATAACTTTACTTCAATCTATATTTCCAAGTCCGTTGGAAATATCAAAATGAAACGTCTATTCTTTACGAATACACAGCCCTAACCTTTCACATGAACACCGCAAAAGGGAAACGGTTTTTTAATAACAAAAAACCTTCCTACTACCTCAACGAAAACAAAAAAGCTGTTTTCTAAAACAGGAGAATACCTGAAGTTTCCAACCACTTTGAGTAGCCAGAAATAACCTCTTACTTTTTCAATAAAAAGCTGAAGATATAGGAGAATCACAGAAAATTATGATATGAGTGCTCAAAAAAGCACATGAAAGTTTACTCGAATTAAATCACGATTCGGTTAAAATTTTGGCTAATACGCACAAAAAACACTCATGCAGCCTTAAGACTTTAGTATGAGAAACACTTTTGATATTTTTTCAGCAGATTTTTATGTCATATTGATAAGTCCTTGTAGACATTTCATTTTGAGCTGCCTACCCCTTATTTTTACTGTTTTGAATTGCCATGAATACTAAACGTAATATCTATAAAGATGCTGAACATCCCTTTGCGCAATATGTCCGTATTTTAGGTAAGGGGAAAACCGGATCTCGATCACTGAGTTATGAAGAAGCCTATCAAGCTTTTACCATGATTTTAAAAGGCGAAGTTCTTGATGTTCAGTTGGGTGCTTTTTTAATGCTACTACGTGTTAAAGAAGAGTCCATTGATGAGCTTGCGGGCTTTGTACAAGCCACCAAAGACCAACTTAATTTTCAACCTTTAGACGTTGACCTAGACTGGTCATCTTATGCAGGCAAGCGTAAACATTACCCTTGGTTTTTATTGGCTGCCCTGACACTTGCTCATCACGGCTATAAAATCGTCATGCACGGCGCTTCTGGACATACGATTAACCGAGTCTATACCGAACAAGTTTTAGAATATTTAGATTATAAAATTTGCCATTCTGAACAAGACGTCCGTATACAATTGGCCGAACAGAATTTTGCTTACTTACCTTTAGAAGTAATTTCACCTGTTTTAAGTGATTTAATTTCTTTAAGAAATGTCATGGGTTTACGCTCTCCTATTCATACTTTAGCCCGTCTCATTAACCCATTTAACGCGAAAGCAACCTTACAAGCGATATTCCATCCGGCTTATAGAACCTCTCATCAGCATAGTGCGCTTCGCTTAGGCTATCAAAATAGTGCAGTCATTAAAGGTGAAGGCGGTGAATTTGAGCGAAACCCCGATGCTAAAACACTGATTTGCGGTATTAAAAATGGTGAACTCTATGAACATGAGTTGCCAAAGCTTACACCTGAACGTAGCCCAATTGAAGAAGAGTTAGACTTGGCAACATTTAAAGCTGTCTGGCTTGGTCAGCAGCATCATGAATATGGTGAAATGGCAGTAACAGAAACCATGGGTATTGCGTTATATACCATGGGGGTAGTCAATAGCTATGATGGTGCAATGGATAAAGCCAAAGCGTTGTGGAATAGTCGTTTCTAAAATACGAATGACCAAGGTTATATCAGATAACCTTGGTTTTAAGGGTCAACATAATAAAAATCTGGCCAAAATGGATATTCCTGACCTGAAGAATGAATATTTCTTAGTTTCAAATGATCGCCTATTTTGATTGTAATCTTCTTAGAATCGTAGGGACCCGAAAGATAAGCATCTCGTTGTTGACCAATAAGTTTCTTACAATATAAATGATGCGCTTTGATCTTTTGGGAGCTTCGTATTGTTTGCGACTCCAGCACCTGAATCCCAATCAATAACATGGGATAACCGTCATTTTTTATAATTGTATATTTAGCTTGAGGTGAAGTGTATTTCTGACTCGCAACAACCTTCACGTTGAGTAAACACTCAATAGGTTGTTTGGCCAATGCAGCACCACTAAACAATATGAGAAATAATAGTACGTAAATAGGTTTTAAATGTTTCATATGATTCTTTATTATATTTTGATAAACATAAAAAAAGCCCAGTAATCACTGAGCTTCCTAAATTAAACAAAACGAATCGGTTTAAACTCAGGTTCATGCTTGTGATGATCATCATCACACTCTTCACCCTCTTCTTTCGTTCCGCGGTCAATATAACCACTACGCTGCTCTTCCGGTAAGTTCTTTAACTCCCAAGCAATCACAGCTTGCATACATGTTTCGCGCTGTTCTTTCGTTAAAACAACACCATTTGGCCATTTACCAATTTCTACTGCTGTTTTTAAACGCTCTACAATTTCAGGGTTTAAAACAGATAGCATTTGTTCAATATTCATGATTCATCTCTTTGAAAAGATTCAAAATCTTGGTTCCAACCCAGTTTGGTACGACAAGCCATATAGAAATCATAACCTGGTGGGTGTAATAAACTTAATTTAAATGGGTGTTTACGGATGTGCAAACTGTCGCCAACATTGAGCGATACGCTATGTTGTCCGTCTGCACTCACCATCGGTAACACTCGATTTTCGCGAATAACAATTTTAATTTCACTTTGCCCACCAACTACGATTGGGCGTGAAGATAATGTATGGGGGTGCATAGGGACTAATGCAATCGCATCCATACTCGGATGTAAAATTGGACCACCACCCGACAATGCATAAGCAGTTGATCCTGTCGGTGTCGACACAATTAAACCATCACTATGCTGACGGTAAACATATTGACCATCAATATTGAGTTCAAAGTCGATCATATGTACCGACTTACCTGAGTGTAGTACGACATCATTTAAAGCAATTGCGTCATAAATGACCTCGCCATTGGTACGTACTTCCATTTCAAGCAAGAAACGGCGATCAAGTTGGAAATGACCTTGTAGAACCTGATCAAGCTTAAAAATAGCTTCCGCAGGCTTAATATCAGTTAAAAACCCTAAACGCCCACGGTTAATACCAATAACAGGTGTATTGTAGCGAACTAAAGCTCTAGCTGCATGAAGCAAAGAACCATCTCCACCGACTACAATCACCAGATCAGCAACTTCACCTAATAAGTGACGACTAACAACTTGTGCATGATCATAGGGCACTAATTCGGCAGTTTCCTGATCAAAAATGGGGTTTAGGCCTAAACTTAGCAAATGGTCATGAATTAAACATAGTGTTTCTACAACTGATGATTTATCCGGTCGACCAATTAACCCGACGTTTCTGAAGGACTTATGTGAAATTTGCACGAATGAGTAAGCTCCGCTGCGATTCTACGCTATCATAACATTAACCTGATTAATTTAAAAAAACATAACAACAAGATGCTGTAAAATTCAATCTAAGTTTTCCATTTATTCACAGTTTTATCATTGCAAATTGATGACAAGCTATCGCATCATTAACGTATTGTTTAGGGTTTTATCTCATTTATATGAAGTTTGAACGTGGTATCGGTTTCTTCGCACTAATTTTTTCCATATTGGTGATTGGTGCTTTTATTGCTCTTAGTATCTATCTGATTCGTTTAGATAATATTATCCGTGAAAAATTTGAAGGACAGCGCTGGGACATTCCTGCCAAAGTGTTCGCTCGGCCTTTGGAAATTTATAATAATGCACCTATTACTCAAGCAAATTTTACCCAAGAATTAAAATTATTAGGTTACAAAACTTCAAGTAATTATGACAAGTCGGGAACCTTTGTTGCTCAAGGTAGCAACATGTATGTACATACACGTGGTTTCGACTATGGTGATAGTGTAGAACCTGAACAAGTTTTAGAACTTAGTTTTGCAAACGACCAAGTTGCAGAGGTACGCAGTACCAAACCTTCTTCAACAGGTGTGGCTCGTTTAGAACCTATGCTCATTGGGGGGATCTATCCTCAGCATAATGAAGACCGCGTTCTGATCAAACTCAATAATGTTCCTAAACCACTTATTGAAGCTTTAATTTCTACAGAAGACCGTAATTTCTACCATCATCACGGTATTTCAATTCGTGGTACGGCCCGTGCTTTGGTGAGTAATGTAACTGGAGGACGTCGCCAAGGTGGTTCAACCCTGACACAACAGTTAGTTAAGAATTTTTATTTAACACCTGAACGCACATTAAAACGTAAAGTGAATGAAGCCCTAATGGCTTTACTCATTGAATTGCATTACAGCAAAGATGAAATTTTAGAAGCTTATTTAAATGAAGTAAATTTAGGCCAAAACGGTAACTATTCAATCAATGGTTATGGCTTGGCTTCACAGTTTTATTTTGGTTTACCACTTCGTGAACTTAATGTCGCACAACAAGCTTATTTAGTCGGTTTGGTTCAAGGTCCATCTTTATATAACCCGTGGAAAAACCCTGAAGGTGCAAAAAATCGCCGTGATACAGTTTTAAATAACATGCGTGTAATGGGTTATTTAACTCAAGCAGAATATGAAACTGAAATCGCGCGTCCTTTAAATGTGCTGAGCAAACCAAGCTTAGGTCCTGCAAAATTCCCTGACTTCTTAGATATTGTACGTCGTCAGTTACGTACCGAATATCAAGAAAGCGATTTAACCAATCAAGGATTACGTATTTTTACGACCTTGGACCCAATTGCTCAAACTCAGGTTCAAGATGCATTTAAAGCTTCTGTAGAACGTCTGACTCAAAGTAACCCTGCCCGTTTGAAAAACTTGCAAGGTGCGGTACTGATTGCACATCCTGAAAATGGCGAGTTAATTGCAGCCGTTGGTTCTACTCAAGATTTTACTGGCTTTAACCGTGCTTTAGATGCAAAACGTCAAGTCGGCTCTTTATTGAAGCCAGTGATTTATTTAAGTGCAATTGAGTCTGGCCGTTATAACTGGGCAAGTAAAATTGAAGACGCACCAATCAGTATTCCTGTAGACGGCGGTAAAAGTTGGACACCGAAAAACTATAGTGGCGGTGGTCATGGCATTGTAAGTTTAAGTGAAGCCTTAGCAAACTCTTATAACCTTTCTGCTGTTCGTATAGGTCAAGAATTTGGGTTATCTACATTTACCAATAACTTAAGAAAATTTGGCGTTGAATCACCAATTCCTGCCTACCCTTCTATTTTCCTTGGTGCAGTTAATATGTCACCAATGGAAGTACTCGGTATCTATGAAAACTTCGCTACAGGTGGTTTCAAATATCCAACGCGTGCGATTCGCTCTGTGGTAGATGCTAATGGCCGTTTACTTGATCGTTATGGCCTAAACGTACAACAAACCATTGACCCGTCGGTTGGCTATATCATGAACTATGGCCTACAACAGGTCATGTCATCAGGTACGGGCCGTGCAGCGTACAACAGCTTACCTCCTGCTTTAAAACTGGCTGGTAAATCAGGTACGACTAACGATACACGTGACTCATGGTTTGCCGGTTATTCGGGTAACCATGTCGCTGTAGTATGGTTAGGTCTAGATGACAACAAAGTGACTGGCTTAACAGGTTCATCTGGTGCATTGCCAGTGTGGATTAATGTGATGAAACAATTACGTCAAACACCGGTAAATTTACGTCAGCCAGACACTGTACAGTGGCAATGGATTGATCATGCAACAGGTGATTTATCAGCACAGGCTTGTGCTGGTGCGATGTATATCCCTATGCTGACGCATACAGTGCCGCATCGTGCTACGCCATGTGGAGCACCGTATTATCAAGTTGATCCAACATACGCACCACAAAGTGATAACACAGCACCAGCTTCTCAACCGGATAATAGCGATAGCTATATTCGTGAGAGTGAAAATCAGATGGAACAAGATCTGTCGAATAACTCACATGTGATTTCTAGTGGTAGTTATAACAACTAAGCGTTGACAGGAAACAGGATATGTTAAAGAAAGGTGTTTTTTATATTGGTGCTGTACTTATGGTCGGCTGTACAACTTTACCAGATCATTCAGCCCCAAAAGAGAAAACACCGCCTGTTACCGAGAAAAAGAATACTGAGACGCCATCCGGTGTAAAAATTACACCTTATGATCATCCAGATATTCAACGTAAAAGTTTACAAGTGATCGTTCCTCAACAGAAAAAGCCGCAACGCTTTAATGATGATGGAAGCCAGTTACCTGCTTTTAAAACGTTAATGCAAAAAACTGAGCAAGCTTATAAAAACCAACAATGGTCGGAGGCTGAGCGCTACGCCCTTCAAGCGCAGCGTTTAGCACCACAGGCTGCTGAGACTTATTTATTTCTTGCACTCACGGCAAATCATAAACAGCAATATGCTAATGCTGAGTCTCTTGCTAGACGTGGTTTAAGCTTTGCTCAGAGCCAAGCAATGAAAAAGCAGCTTTGGCTAACCATTTTAAAGGCTGGTCAACAGCGTAATAACCCAAAAACTGTTCAGGAAGCACAGCAAGCATTAAAAGCGCTCTAGCTTTTAATGCTTTTATGTCTTATTAAAAATTACGAATACCTGCCAAGCCATACGCACCATGTTGCTGTGCTGTAGCTAAATCATCAGGACTCATGCCTCCCAAAGCAAATACGGGAATCTGGCATTTCTCAATCAAGTCAGTTAAACGATCCCATCCTAATGCGCTCGCATCTGGATGGGTTTCTGTTACTTTGACAGGACTTACAAAAACAGCATCACAGCCAATTTGCTGAGCATGCTGTAAAGAAACTGCATCGTGGCAAGCGGCAATAAAACGTACTCCCACCTCTAAGTCACCTTTATGCAAACTCATTAATTGAGACTGCTTAAGATGAACCGTTTTTATATGATCTTTTAAATCTGGTTTTAACTGGTGCCAAACATCGATATTCACGATTAATTTTGAAAGCTGATCTGTATCTAAAAGAGCTAATTTTTCTAGATTATCCTCACTAACATTATCTTTTTCACTGCGCCAATACACTAAAGTGTCCTCATTTTCGGGTAGTGTGAGTGTAGAGCTAATTTTAATAAAATGTAGCCAATACAATCTTTTAATAATATCTTTATTGGCTTTCGGGAAGTTTAATTGAAGTAACTGTTCACGTGTGTACCATGTCCAAGGCTGATGAATAAGATTTAATAATTCATCAGGGACATAACCATGGAACAAATGAAGATTGACAATAATGTCTTCATATTCATGGTGAATATAATCAAATTGATGCCAGTCTTTTAAACCAATGCCGACTTCTTCATAAATTTCACGGCGGCAAGCTTCTTCTGGTGTTTCACCCTGCTCAACCTTTCCTCCAGGAAACTCATGCTTTCCACCTTGATGCTGCTGTTCTCCACGCCATCCAACTAATATTTTCCCGCGATGAATTAAGATGGCTATTGCGACATCGACTATCGGTTTAGGCATTGTTCTACTCACTCAAATTTTTCTCAAGTGTAAGCAAATTTTATCAATTTATAAATTCTTTAAAATCTCATTGACAGATCTATTCGATAATGATTATCATTTAAATCGTTCAAGAATATACCACGGAGCACAACAAATGAACGCACCTTTTAGCTTATTTACTCGTAACACTGACTCAGCTCATGCCTTACCAATGCTACATTCTAACAACCTATTTGCATTAGGTCGTGAAATTCGAATTATGCATGCTGGCGAGGAATACCGCTTACGCCTTACTCGCAATAACCGTCTCATTTTAACTAAATAAGAACGATCCTCGCGTTTCAATAATATTCGTGGGAAAACAAAAAATGGATAGCATGGGCAACCATGCTATTTTTGTATTTCATGATTAAAAGGCAATGTCACTTCAACTTTTAAACCACCTTGGCTTGCATGCATAAATTGCAGTTCACCACCATGGAGTTGAATAATTTTTTTAGTAATTGAGAGCCCTAATCCTGAGCCTTGCTGCTGTGTACCTAATACGCGAAAAAAACGCTGTCCTAGACGTCTTAAAACCTCATCATCTACGCCATTTCCAGTGTCTTCTATAGAAATTTTCAGTTGTTGCTGGAACTGACTGAGTTCAACATGAATAAATCCCAAAGTAGGACTATAGCGAATAGCATTATCAAATAGATTTCTAAAAGCAATAAACAGTAATTCTTCGTTCGCAAACATTTTAGTTTCATTTGACAAAATATTTGTCTCAATCACCATTTGTTTGGCTTGTGCATCAATATTTACGGTTTCAACTACTCGAGCCAATACATGGTTTAAATCAATCACACTCTTAAAGAGTTCCGGTTGCTCTGTTTCATTAGGCTCCAAACGTGCCAGAAGGAGTAAATTTTCAAGAATTTTTGTACTTCTTGAAACGTCTTCTTGGATCCGCTCAAAGTCTTGGTCAAGTTCTGGAACATGCTGATATTTGCGTTGTAAAACCTGAAGGCGCATTTGTATGGCAGATAACGGAGAACGTAACTCATGTGAAGCATCTGCGGTAAAGCGCTGTTCGGCAACAAGTGCTCTTTGAAGTCTTGCAAGTAACTGATTTAAAGCATCTATGACCGGTTGAATTTCTGTAATGACATCTGGATCTTGAATAGGCTCTAAATTTGATGCAGTTTTTTGAGCGATACGTTTAGAGAGTAGATTGAGAGCCGCCAATTGTTGTTCGGTACGCCAACTTACAATCACCCATTGTAATAACCAAAACAAAACCATAAGACCGCTATATCCAGCGAGTGCTTTGAGTACCTCTTCTACACGAGTACTCATGGGCTGAAAGACTTCAACTTGCAGCTCTGAATCTTTTTGTTGTGTGGCCAGACTACGCCATAACTGGCCATCAAACCAAAAGTATGAAAAACCTTTTGATAAGTTGCCTTGTTCAAACAGTTCGTGTTGATAGGTGTGAGAATGGGTAAGTAATTGACCAGAGTTTAATAATTCATATTGAATATCAAATTCATCACTGAGCTCGTCAAACTGTTTCATAGAATGTTTAGAGAGATCAGAAACCAGCAAGGTATCTGAAATTTCATCCATGATTTCATCTTGCACTGACATGTTGTGATAAATCGAAAATATGGTGAGTAAGCTTAAAGCGAGCAGCCCCACCACGATGCTACTCCACATGGTGGTTTTAACCAGTTGGGACTGCAAAGAAGAACGATTTGGTTTCATTTTAAATCTCCCATACGGTAGCCTAGTCCCCGTATGGTTTTAATACTGCTACTTCCGATTTTTTTTCGAAGTTGATAAATAAAAACTTCTATTGCATTACTTTCAATCTCGTCACCCCATGCGTAGAGCGCTTCTTCTAATTGATCACGAGTAATAATATGTTCAGGATGAACCATCAGCTTGCGTAAGATTTGGAACTCTTTTGCTGTTAAATCGATCGAATTGCCAGCAAATAATACAACTTTCGCTTGAGTATCTAGGTGTAAATCTCCCCATGTTAAAACCGATTGCTGACTCAAAGTTTGTTTGCGTAATTGAGCTCGGATACGGGCAGATAACTCTTCTAAGCTAAAAGGTTTAACCAAATAGTCATTTGCACCTAAATCTAGCCCCTCTACTCGGTCCTGAATACTGTCACGCGCTGTAATAAAAATGACAGGTACATTTTTTTGTTTATAACGGATTGTGGTTAGAACTTTTTCACCCGCGAGTTGTGGTAGGCCTCGATCAAGCAAAATACAGTCATAGTCATGCTGCTCAATGGCAGTAAGCGCATAGTCACCTCTTTCAACCCAATCGACTTGATAACCGTCTAACTCTAACCAAGATTGAATACTTTCCGCTTGAGAGCGATCATCTTCTGCAAGCAAAATTCTCATCTATTTTTCCTGTTATATTCTGACCTGATCTTGCCAAGCCTTTATTAAAAAAGCAAAGCCGCATCATTTGTGCGGCTATAAATCGTATAAGTAAAATCCAATGTTAGAACTGGACTTGTTCTACATCAATTTCTACACGTTTTAACGGTTTAAGGTCTATATCGACTTCACCCACTAGACCAATATTAGTCGTTGGGGAAATAGGATGACCTTGCCAAAGTTCATCATCTACATCAATGGTAATAGTGCCCGTTTTATCACGGAACTGATATTTTTCATCCCCTAAAGATTTCACCACTTGGCCATGTAATTTTACAGGCGTATTGTCTTTTGCTGTTAAAGCTTGCTTAACAGTCGTTACGGTTGCTGGAGTAATTGCTGCATGGTTTAAGGGTATATTTGCCATAACCATGCCAGCAGTTGCCAAACCAGCAGTCATCAAGATCACTTTAAATATTTTCATAAAATCACCTATTTGATTACATCTTGGAATGACATAAGTACAACAAGCATAGATGAGGTGAATCTTAAGAAAAATTTAATTTAAAGGCACAACGCGTAACACCTCTTCTAAAGTGGTAAGCCCTTCTATGACTTTATGCGCTCCGGCAATTCTCAAAGGCTCTACACTTTCTTTTTTCGTTTGGCTTCTTAATTCATTTAATGTCGCATGACTACCAATCAGATGCTTAAGCTCAAGACTAACAGGCATAAACTCATAAATACCCACTCGCCCCTTATAACCAGTATGTCGACACTGTTCACACCCTACTGCTTGATAAACTTTTTCTGGCATTTCCATAATGTAGTCAAATGTTAGGTGTTGCCATTCATCTTCATTAATATGAGTCTGTTGCTTACAGTGCGGACAAAGCTGTCGCACTAAACGCTGTGCCAATACACCTAAAATAGTCGCTGCTGTTAAAAAGGGTTGTACACCTAAATCGTGTAAACGGGTCAAACTAGACGGTGCATCATTGGTATGTAAAGTTGATAATACCAAATGCCCTGTGAGTGCAGCCTGAATAGCCATATTTGCAGTGTCTTGGTCACGAATTTCCCCAATCATAATAATGTCGGGGTCTTGGCGCATTAAAGCACGCACGCCATCAGCAAAACCTAGATCAATTGCATTATTGACCTGCATTTGGTTAAAACTAGGCTCTAACATTTCAATCGGATCTTCGATGGTACAGACATTGACTTGGTCAGTTGCGAGCTGCTTTAAAGAAGAATATAGCGTGGTGGTTTTACCCGAACCTGTTGGCCCCGTGACTAAAATAATGCCGTGACTATTTTGCGTAATACGCTGCCATTGCTGTAATAAAGACTGGTCAAAACCCAGTTGCTGAAAAGAACGTACCAATACATCTGGATCGAAAATACGCATCACCAGTTTTTCACCAAATGCAGTTGGCAAAGTTGATAAACGTAGTTCGGTTTCTTGTCCTTTCGGTGTCCGTGTTTTTAAGCGACCATCTTGCGGTTTACGCTTTTCCGCTACATTTAACCGCCCTAAAATTTTAATTCGGGAAATCACGGCGGTCAGAGTATTTGAAGGCATGTTATAAATGGTGTGTAAAACGCCATCTATACGGAACCGAACTTTACCATTGTCTTTTCGTGGTTCCATGTGAATGTCACTGGCGCTTTGTTCAAACGCAAACTGTAAAATCCAGTCGACCAATTTTACAATGTGTTGATCATTGGCATCAGGGTTTTGGCTATCTCCAAGTTGTAAAAGCGCTTCTACCCCTTTGTTATCACGGTCATGAGCTGCGTCTTTCTGAGCTGAGTTTACTGCACGGCTAACCTGATAATATTCTCGCAAATAACGTTGCAACTGTTCGGGATTAAGCAGTACCCGTTCAATTTTCTTCGGTGCCAGGCTTCTTTCCAAATTGTTTAGCCAGTCTGTTTGAAAAGGCTGGTCTGTTCCAATCACAATTCGGTCCGCATGGACTTCTACAGCTAAAATGTGGTTTCGAATCGCAAACTCTTGTGACATGACTTGAGTTAAAGCGCTGACATCAGCCTTTAAAGGATCGATCACAAATAAAGGTAATTGTGCTCGATCGGCAAACCATTGGCACAGACGGTTTAAACTTAAATGCGCTTGTACGTGGTGTTGGTCTTTTAAATTAAAATGTGCAATCCACTGTAATGGATGCCATTTCAGTTGATCTTTTTGTCTATTTGTCGTTTGTACTAGTAATTTGTCACGCTCAGTAATACGACCTTCTTGTAATAATTGTTCTAGACACCAATGTGCGTCTATTTCTACATGTGCATTCATGTGTTATCCCCAATATATTTTTATAATATAACAGAGATGTTTTAGATTTAACTGGTCTGCAAATCTTCAAATTTAGCTTTTAAATATCTTTTAACTTCAAATAATTAAACCAATTCTCAACTTGGTATTTTTTTGTGTCGTAGATCATATTTATAAAAATATTTATTGTGATAGTTTGATTAAAAAAGACACTATGCTCGATATAATAAAAAGCATACACTGCATATGAATACATGATTTAAATATGATTAACACCTGTATATAACAATAAACCAATGAGGAAGTATTATGAATCTTCCAATGACAATGTCATTACAAATTGCATCATTTGAAGAATTTATCACCATTATTGCTGCGGCATTAGGCTGCGGGTTATTAATTGGTTTGGAACGTGAAAGAAGCAAGCTCAAACACGAATATAAGACTTTTGCAGGTTTTCGTTCTTTTGCAATTAGTTCGCTACTCGGTGCAATCTGCTTTTTATTTGGTACTGAAATTGGAATTGTAGGCGCTCTACTTATTGGCGCAATCAGTATTGTCTCTCTTAAAAATCAGCCGAATGACCCCGGTGTGACTACTGAACTCGCCTTTATTATGACTTACTTTATAGGGGCGCTTTGTATTTGGAATATCTCGTTAGCTGCGGGACTCGCCGTCATCATGACGATTATTTTATTAGCAAAACAATCTATGCATGGTATTGCCAGTCAGTGGATTACCGAATCGGAATTACGTGACGGGATTTTTTTACTTGCCCTACTTTTAATTGCCTTACCGTTAGTCCCCAATAAACCTTTTTGGGGACCAGTTTTAAACCCACATGTCATTTTAAAATTACTGACTTTGATTTTATTTGTGCAAGCGCTCGCACATATTGCAAAACGGCTTTTGTCATCTAAAAATGCTTTATTACTCTCTTCTTTAGCCTCTGGTTTTGTATCGAGTACAGCCACTATCGCAAGTCTAGGTTTAGAAGTCCGTTCTGGTCGTGCAAATGCAAAAACAAATGCAGGTGCAGCATTGATGTCATGTGTTTCCACACTCATTCAGACCTTAATTATTGTGGTTGGAATTAGCTTAGCATGGTTCAAATTCATTATATTTCCTACACTCATTGCATTGGCTTTTTTAGCAGTGTGGGCTTTTATTTTATTACGTAAAGCAGAACAAAGTACGACTTCACCCGAGCTAGACTCCAGAATGTTCAGCTTAAAAGAAGCGGTCATTATTGCAGGAACACTTACGCTCATTCAGGCAGGTGTTTATGGTCTAAGTCTATATTTAGGAGATGCTGGCTTAATTGCAGGGACCTTACTTGCCTCTTTGTTTGAAATACATGCAGCAATTGCAGCAGTGATTGTACAAGGAGAACCGAATAACGCTCATACCTCACTACTCATTGCTTTTATGGGCGGTTTTGCTGTGCATGCGATTGCTAAGAGCATTAACTCAGCTATTTCAGGTGGAATACACTACGCCCTTGCTTTTGTTCCTGCCCAACTGATTCACATAGCAATATTGATTAGCCTGCTATGGATGAACATACATTGGTTTTGAACCTCTCTTCTAAACGAGTGAAGTATGTTCCACCATATCCACAACTGTAATTACATTATCATTCACTTTAAAATGAATATCAAAATTAGAAAACTTCATTTTATAGACTCGTTCAGGGTCTTCTTGATAGGCAGGTCTTGGGTCTAAAGCCAGTACTTGTTCTAATTCATCAAGATACTGCGTATTAATTTTTTTATTCTTTAAAAGATATTGCTGGGTAGTGAGTGCACTTTCCGACCAGATGACTTGCTTTCGTTCTGGTTCAGCTTGTGCATAGCCACTTTGAGCATCAACAATGGCATCTGAATATTGAATATAAGGTTTAATATCTAAAATTGGTGTGCCATTTAGTAAATCGCTACCAGTCACATACACTCTTAATGACTTACCGACTTTTTCAACCTTGTTTAAACGTACTACAGATAAGCCTATAGGTGCTGGACGATACATACTACGTGTTGCAAACACACCAATTTTTTCATTGCCCCCTAGACGTGGTGGGCGAACTTGAGGCCGAAACTTAGTTGCAGTCTCCTGATTTTTATTGTCATGAAACTGCCAGATGAGCCAGAGATGGGTAAATTGTTCAATTCCTTCAAAAGCCAATAAGTCATTATAAGGTGCTACCATTTCAATATAAGACTCGATATTGACCAAATTAGGTTGGCGTGGAATACCAAATTTTTCTCGAAAAGGTGAGCACATGTGCCCGACTATTGGGAGGGTGACAGAATTCATCATCACTTTTTCTTATAAACACAATTAAATATATTCAGTTTATCGGGAATGAAATTATATTAGAATAGCTATCTGTTTTCTTTTAATCGTGATCGAGACCTTTAATGGCTGCTTTTAACGTTGAACGCATTACTCATGTGCACCACTGGAATGACACCCTTTTCAGTTTTAAAACTACACGCGACACCAGCTTACGTTTTAAAAATGGTCAGTTCGTAATGATCGGACTTGAAGTGAATGGCAAACCGTTAATGCGTGCATATTCGATTGCAAGTGCGAACTACGAAGAAGAGTTAGAGTTCTTCTCAATTAAAGTACAAGACGGTCCTTTAACTTCGATTTTGCAAAAAGTACAAGTTGGTGACGAAATTTTAGTTTCTAAAAAACCAACAGGTACATTGGTTCATGATGACCTTTTACCAGGTAAAAACTTATACCTTTTATCTTCTGGTACCGGTCTTGCGCCATTCTTATCAATTATTCGTGACCCAGAAACTTACGAACGCTTTGAAAAAGTAATCGTTGTTCATGGTACACGCTATATTTCTGAATTAGCGTATCAAGACCTAATCTTAAACGAATTACCAAATCATGAATTCTTTGAAGAATTAGGTATTAAAGACAAACTTGTTTACTACCCTACTGTTACTCGTGAGCCTTTCCACACTCAAGGCCGTGTAACAACTGCAATTGAAACTGGCGCTTTATTTGAAAAAATCGGTTTACCACGCTTCAACCGTGAAACTGACCGTGCAATGCTTTGTGGTAGCCCTGCATTCTTAAAAGATGTGGCTGCATTACTTGACCAACACGGTTTAGTTGAATCACCTCGTATGGGTGAAATGGGCGACTATGTCATTGAACGTGCGTTCGTAGAAAAATAAGATTTTTCTAATTAAAAAACCGAGGCAAAGGCCTCGGTTTTTTATTTCTGTTTTTATAACTTAATCGTACCGTCGATACAAGTAACAGCAGCTCCACCCACTAAAATTTTATCTTGATGTAATTCAAGTTGAAGCTGTCCTTCACGCCCTAAAGCTTGCCCCTGAGAAGAAAGCACCACATCATTTTGCGCAGGCAAAATACCATGGTAACGAATGAAAGATGCCACGCTACCATTACCGCTACCACAAACAGGATCTTCGTTAACTCCATATGCCGGAGCAAATGAACGAACTTCTATGCGCTTTTGCTCATTACTTTCTTCATAAAATCCATAAATTGTAGAGCCTGTTACTTTCATATCTAAACTAAATTGCTTTAAAGCATTTAGATCAGGCTGACTTGCCAAAACAGCCTCAGCATTAACAGCTTGTAATACAATCCAGCGCGCCCCTACATCAACCAATGTGGCATTCCATTGAGTATTAATCTGACATTTTAAAATTTCTGCTAATTTCTCAGTGTGCATTGCATCTAATGGTGTAATTTTAGGCTTAGGTAGTTCAAATGAAATATGCTTTGAGTCACTTACAGTCAGAGTCACCAAACCTGCAGCACATTGCTGTACCAGTTTACCGCCTTTAGCTGTCACGAGGCCCGCCTCAAGCAAAGCATAGGCAGTACCAATTGTAGGATGTCCTGCAAATGGCAACTCACTTTGCGGAGTAAAAATTCGAACCTGATAGTCAGCATGAGAATCAGTCGCAGGGAGCACAAATGTCGTTTCAGAAAGATTAGTCCAATTCGCAATTCCCTGCATCTGTTCAGATGTTAAGGTACTGGCGTCCATAATGACTGCAACAGGATTACCTTTAAATGCTTGTGAAGTAAAAACATCAACTTGTTTAAATGCAACAACAGACATAGACCACTCCTACTGATCTTGTAATTAAAAATTATGGTTTTAAATCCTCACCATTTTTTGATCTTACTGCTTTATTTTTAATGGTCACAGTATCAGTTAAGATGAAAAATAATAGACACAGTTTTTAAGTTTAGATTTGTGTTAAATGAATCAATCAAAAGCAACCACAATATTTGAGTTAAATAAAAGATCACGATAAAGTGTATCCATTGCTTTGGCTTTTTAATGAATTGACATGTACAAATATAAAAAAGTGAGTGATGACCTAACCCTTCAAATTCAGAATGGCAGACAGCCTATCGGCTCCCGTTTACCATCAATTCGCGACTGCGCAAATCATTATCAGGTCAGCATTAACACCGTAAAAGAAGCTTATCGTCAGCTTGAAGATCAAGGTTTAATTTCAGTTCGTCCACAGTCTGGTTACTATGTTTGTCATGCACCTTCAAACTTACTAGAACTCGAAGAGCGTTATGTCAGTGAAGAAAAAGTATCTCTTTCAGGAATTAGCTGTTTTCTCGCGCAAATTGTTAAAAAGCAGATGGATCCTGACTATGTCAATTTGGCTCTGGCTTGCCCTACAGGTGAAAACTTCTATCCAATTGAACGCTTAAAACGCTTAACTGCTCAAGTTTTACGGACACAGCCAGACATTTTTAAAAACTATACTTTACCGCCCGGCTCTATACGTTTACGTACACAAATTGCGAGGCGAGGCTTACAGCTTGGTATGTTTCTTTCAGCAGATGATATTGTACTCACTCATGGCACCATGGAAGCTTTAAGTCTCGCGATTATGGCAACCACCCAAGCTGGTGACAGCATTGCACTTGAGCTTCCTACATTTCATAATCTCTACCCGCTTCTTCATAATTTAGGTCGAAAAATTGTAGAAGTGCCGACCTCGCCGCATACAGGTATGTGCCTAGATGCTCTTGAAGAACTGTTAAAATCTAAAAGTGTACAAGCCATATTAACTATTCCAACAGGACACAATCCTCTCGGTTTTAGCATGCCTGAAAGCAACCGTCGTCGCTTAGCAGAGCTTGCTAATCAGTTTCAAATCCCTGTCATTGAAGATGCAATGTACGCCGAACTGCAACTGACTGAACCGCTCTTACCCAACATTAAGGCATTTGACCAAAATGGATGGGTTTTGGTCTGCGGCAGCTACACCAAAACTGTGGCACCCGACTATCGAATTGGTTGGTTAGAAGCTGGGCGCTTTCGTAATATTGTGCAGCAAATTAAATTAACAACGACAGTTGCCGAGCCAGCTCTACTTACAGAAACTTTAGGGCTTTTCTTAGAGAATGGAGGTTATGATCTGCACTTAAGGCATCTTAAAAAACGCTATCAACAACAAATTGACACCATCAAATCTTATATTTGCCGTTATTTTCCAGTCGGTACTCGAGTCAGTCGACCGCAAGCAGGATTTATTTTATGGTTAGAGCTACCCGAGTCTATTGATGCATTAGAACTTTTTCATCAGGCAATGGATGAAAAAATCTTATGCATGCCGGGAATTTTATGTTCAGCTGATAAACGATTTAGTCACTGCTTACGTATAGCTGCGTGTTTCGAGCTAAATCCTAAAATGTTAAATGCTTTGATGCGCTTAGGAGAGTTAGCAAAAAATATGCTGCCCGCGCAAAAAGATATAGGTCAAATCCCTACTAATTCAGTAGGTTGAATCCAAAATGTGGAGTTAATAAAATAAAACCATATATTTTTTATGCCTTTTATTTTATGAAAACTGAACTCCTCTCTCCCGCAGGTTCACTAAAAAACATGCGCTATGCATTTGCCTATGGAGCAGATGCCGTATATGCCGGCCAACCACGTTATAGCTTACGTGTTCGTAATAATGCTTTTGATCATGACAACTTAAAAATTGGAATTGATGAAGCGCATGCTTTGGGTAAAAAGTTTTATGTTGTAGTGAATATTCAGCCACATAACAGCAAATTAAAAAACTTTATTCGTGATCTTGAGCCAATTGTAGCTATGCAACCAGATGCACTCATTATGTCTGATCCGGGCTTAATTATGATGGTACGTGAGCATTTTCCAGAAATGCAAATTCATCTATCGGTTCAAGCCAACGCTATTAACTGGGCCACTGTTAAATTTTGGAAAGACTACGGCCTAAGCCGTGTGATTTTATCTCGTGAATTATCTTTAGAAGAAATAGAAGAAATCCAGCAACACGTACCAGACATTGAACTCGAAGTTTTTGTACATGGCGCACTATGTATGGCCTACTCAGGTCGCTGTTTACTTTCTGGATATATGAACAAACGTGATGCCAACCAAGGTGCTTGTACCAATGCTTGTCGTTGGGACTATAAGTTGCATGAAACCCAAGAAGATGCAAACGGCGACGTGATTCCAGTTACTCAGCTCAACACGTCAGAGAAGTCTTGCTGTTCATCAGCACAATCAGAGACAACTTCATCTCAAACTTTGCTTGTACAACGTAATGATGAAGAAATGTTTGCTGCCGAAGAAGATGAACACGGTACTTATTTTATGAACTCCAAAGATTTACGTGCGGTACAGCATGTAGATCGTTTAACCAAAATGGGCATTGCTTCACTGAAAATTGAAGGCCGTACTAAATCGTATTTTTACTGTGCGCGTACTGCTCAAATTTATCGAAAAGCCATTGATGATGCATTAGCAGGTAAACCCTTTGACCCAAGCTTAATGACTCAACTCGAAGGGTTGGCAAATCGTGGTTATACCGAAGGTTTTTTAAGACGTCATGTACATAGCGAATATCAAAACTATGCTGATGGTTCATCACATTTTGACTACCAACAATTTTGCGGCGAAGTATTAGAACGTCACGGCGATTATATTCGCATTGAGGTGAAAAACCGTTTTGTGGTTGGCGACTCACTTGAACTCATGACGCCTCAAGGCAACATCACATTTACCTTAGCCGCAATGCGTGATTTAAAAGGTAACCCGATTACAGATGCTAAAGGTTCGGGGTATTTTGTTGAAATTCCACTCTCACAAAATGTTGATATCAGTTATGCCCTACTCGTACGCAATTTGCCTCATGCGAAAGAAAGTATTACCGCATCTACATTGGCTTATTCAGCGAGTTAAACATGGCTCTTTTGATTACCAGTGACTGCATCAACTGTGATATGTGCTTACCTGAATGCCCCAACATCGCTATTTTTGAAGGGAGCAAAGTTTATGAAATTGATCCACACCGTTGTACCGAGTGTGTAGGCTTTTACGATGAACCAACATGTAAGGCGGTTTGCCCTATCGATTGCATAAAAACAGACCCTGCGCATATTGAGAACAAAGAGCAACTGCTAGAGAAATTTAAAGGGTTAAATTTACTCGGCTAATCTATCTTTAAAAGTCTATGGAGGATCAAGCTAAAGTCACTGATCCTCTTAAATGACTATACAGATCAATGATTAGATAAATGAATAAATAGCTGAGAACACTTTGCTAGTGATAAAATCAATTTATCAGTTCAGTTTGATTTACTGGTCATTTTGTACCAAAAAAATTAAACAATCGTTAAAACTGCCAAACCATTTCAACATTTCATGTAGATTGATTAAAACTCATTCTGGCGCAGCTCCCCATGTCTTATCTTTATTTAGCAATTGCGATTGCTTGTGAAGTCATTGCAACTTCAGCTTTAAAAGCATCTCAAGGTTTTACTGTTCCTATTCCATCCATCATTACAGTTGTGGGCTATGCGATCGCTTTTTATTTATTATCCCTGACGCTAAAAACGATTCCGATTGGAATTGCATACGCCATTTGGTCGGGTGCGGGTATTATTTTAATTTCTGCAATTGGCTGGATATTTTACAAACAGCATTTAGACTTGGCGGCCTGTATTGGTCTTACTTTAATGATTGCAGGTATTATCATTATTAATGTGTTTTCTAAAAATACTCATCTATAAAATATAATTAAAAAAGCAACCGAGTAAGATGCGAATCTTTTTTAAAAAATTTCACCTTACTCGGTATAAACAGCTTATTTCAAACTGCCCGTCAAAAATTGCTTTAAACGCTCACTTTTCGGATTGTTGAGTACTTCATCAGGATGGCCCTGTTCCTCAATTTTCCCTTGATGCAAGAAAATCACCTGATTAGACACATGACGTGCAAAGCCCATTTCATGTGTCACCACAATCATGGTACGGCCTTCTTCAGCCAAACTCTGCATAACCTTGAGTACTTCACCCACCAACTCAGGATCAAGTGCACTGGTTGGTTCATCAAATAGCATCACTTCCGGTTCCATAGCCAAAGCACGAGCAATTGCTACACGTTGCTGCTGCCCACCAGATAAAAATGCAGGATATTTACTCTCAACGCTTTCAGGCAATCCAACTTTACGTAGATATTTCCGTGCACACTCTTCTGCTTCAGCACGTTTAACTCCGAGCACATGAATTGGCCCTTCAATGACATTTTCAAGCACTGTCATATGTGACCACAAATTAAAGTGCTGAAAAACCATCATCAGTTGAGTACGCATTTTTTGTAGTTGCTTTGGATCAACCACTTTTAAATTGCCTTTTTTATCAAAGACTGTGCGTAGTTTTTCACCATTGAGTTTAATGGTGCCATTGCTCGGTTGTTCTAAAAAGTTGATACAACGCAGCAAGGTACTTTTACCTGAACCGGATGAACCAATAATACTAATCACATCGCCAGCATTTGCATCAAGTGATATCCCTTTCAGTACTTCATGATCGCCAAATGTTTTGTGTAAATCACGAATCACTAGTTTTGCAACGTGTTCCATTTATGTCTCCTAATGATTCGATGGCTTTAAAAATGCCAACCAACGTTTTTCCAACTTACGAAATATCCAAATCAAAATAAATGCCAACATCGCATATAACACCGCAGCAATTCCAAAAGCATTGAAAGTGTCATAGGTTGCAGCATTAACATCACGCGCAATTTTTAAAATATCTGGAACAGTTGCTGTAAATGCAATGGTTGTCGCGTGCAACATCAAAATGACTTCGTTACCATAAAATGGTAAAGCACGGCGTAACATCGATGGGATGATAATACGTGTGTAGAGTTTCCATTTTGACATACCGAAAGCTTGAGCAGCTTCAATCTCACCATGTGGAATAGAACGGATTGCTCCAGCAAAGATTTCAGTTGTATATGCACCAGTATTGAGCGCGAATGCCAAAATGGTGCAATTTATGCCCTCTCGAAAGAATGCATCGAGCGTCTGATGTTCATGGACGTAATCAAAACTGTAAATACCTGAGTAAATAATCAGCAATTGAATATAAAGTGGTGTGCCACGGAAAACATAGGTATATAACCAAACTGGGCCACGCAACCAAAGATTTTCTGATACTCGTGCAAGTGATAAAGGCACAGCAAGCACAAAACCAATACCAATAGAAAGCACCAATAACCAAGCAGTCATCGCGACACCGGTCATTTGCAAGCCATCGGTCCAAAGGTATGCCTGCCAATATTGTTGAAGGATTTCAATCATAATTGTCCCTTCCTTACACCAGCAGAATAACGACGTTCAAGCCACATTAAAATCAGGTTGGACACGGTGGTAATTGCCAAATAAATGGCAGCAGCGACGATGCTGAAAAAGAACAGTTGCATGGTACTTCTACCCGCATCTTGTGTAATTTTTACAATATCAGTCAGGCCAATAATAGAAACCAGTGCGGTCGCCTTAATCAAAACTTGCCAGTTGTTACCAATGCCAGGCAATGCAAAACGCATCATTTGAGGGAATAATACACGGTGAAAAACCTGCCACGGCGTCATCCCATAGGCCATTGCTGCTTCAATTTGTCCCGTTGGAACCGATTGAAATGCACCACGAAAGGTCTCGGTAAAATATGCACCATAAATGAACGCTAAAGTAATCACACCAGCCACGAATGGGTTGATATCAATTTGGTCCATTTGCAGTGCTTCAGTAATTTGGTTTAAACCTAACTGCAAGCTATAAAATAACAGCAGCATAATCACTAAGTCAGGCACACTACGAATGAGCGTGGTATAGCCGGTCGCAATATAACGTAAGGCTTTAATATTAGAGAGTTTTGAACTCGCACCAATTAAGCCAATAATGACAGAAAGCAAGAGTGACAACAGCGCAAGCTGTATGGTCATCCATGTTCCGCTGAGAAGGAGTGGCCCATAGCCAGAAAAAGACATGACTCATCTTCTCCTAAAAACAATATCTAATATTGATGAGATGAGAATAGATTTAAAAATGTCGGCACTTAGCCGACATTTTTCACATCATTAGTAAATGCTAAAAGAGAAGTATTTTTTCTCTAGTTTCTTGTATGTGCCATCAGCAATGATTGCAGCCAAAGCTTTGTCAATATTCGCTTTCAAATCTGCATCTTCTTTGCGTAAACCAATAGCTGCGCCTACACCTAGTGTTTTGACATCAACTACATTGCCACCAGCAAAACTGAAGTTTTTACCTTTTGGTTGTTTTAAGAAAGCGCCATCAACCATGATTGCATCTTGTAAAGTTGCATCCAAACGACCAGACATCATATCTTGGTAAATCAAGTCTTGAGTTGGATAAGGTACAACACTCACACCTTTTGGAGCCCAATAGGTTTTAGCATATGTTTCTTGAATTGTGCCCTGTTGTACCCCTACACGCTTACCTTTTAATGAAGTAGGTGTTGGCAATAACGGTGAGCCTTTTTTTGCAACCATACGCGTTGGCGTATTGTAGATTTTGCTACTAAATAAAATTTGTTTTGCACGTTCATCAGTCACTGTCATTGATGAAAGAATGCCATCAAATTTTTTCGCTTTAAGTGCCGGAATCATTCCGTCAAAAGAGTTTTCAACCCAAACACATTTAGCTTTGAGTTTTGCACAAATTGCATTACCCAAATCAACATCAAAACCAGTTAACTTGCCATCTGGTGTTTTATATTCAAATGGAGCATAAGACGACTCAGTACCAAAACGAATCACCTTCCAATCCTTTGCTTGAACATTCGTTGCAACAGCAGCCAAAACCAAGGTTGTTGAAACGAACATTTTTTTCATAAAGCTTGCCATCTTGAAGCTTCTCCTTAAAATCCAAATAAGGTGATAAAAAAACTTGAGCAATTTCTAAATTACTCTTCTACCGAAATAATTGCAATTTCTATACCAGTAAATTAAGGATTTATGAAACTATCAAAACAGCTGATCGCCTTACCCCATTAAATGTTGAAAAATCACTCAAATTTTAATTTAGTTTTTGAGTGTGTAAGCCTCTGCCATATTTTCATTTTCAACCAATGTCCGAATGGTGTATTCATGGTTATGTTCTTTGGCACTGGCAAATTCACATTTTTGATCTAATGACATTGAACAACCACTCAGCAATGGACAACCTGCAAATAATTCGGCTACCCAATCTACAAATACACGGACTTTAGGCGATAAATGACGGTTTTGTAGATAAACGACTGATATTGGCATAGGCGCAGGTAACCATTCAGTCAACACCTCTCTAAGAGCACCAGACTCTAAATGTTTTGCCACCATATAATATGGACATTGAATTAGGCCAAAACCTTGTACTGCCAAATCAATATATGAATCGCCATCGTTGACTGAAACACGCCCTTTCACACCAACGCTATGAATCTCACCGTTCACCATGAAATCCCAATCGATATTGCGTCCGGTACGGCTGTTAAAATAATGTACCACTTGATGTTTTTGTAAGTCTTCAATGGTTCTTGGTTCGCCATGTTCCATCAAGTAACGTGGCGCAGCTACTGTCACACACTGAATTGTTCCGATACGGCGTGCAACTAAACTTGAATCTTTCAATTGACCAATACGAATGACACAGTCCACCGCATCTTGAACTAAATCGACTGGACGATCACTCATGCCAATCACCAAATCAATATCGGGGTACTTGGCATGAAAATCACACAGCATTGGAATCAGAATCAACCGCCCGATTGAAGCTTTAACATCAATGCGCAGTCGTCCTCGGGGTCCTCGTTCAGAATCATGAAAAGTTGATTCTACGTCTTCGACATCGGCCAAAATTCGCGCGGTCCGTTCATAATAAACCGCGCCATCTGGTGTCAAACTGAGTTTACGAGTGGTGCGGTTTAATAAGCGAACTTGTAAATGTTTCTCTAAAGCCTGAATGGTTGTCGTCACAGAAGCACGTGGTAGGCCTAAACTGTCAGCAGCTAAACTGAAACTATTTGTTTCGACAACTTTGTTAAAGACTTTCATCGCATGAAATAGATCCACACGCACACTCCTATCAATGCATTTATTTAATCAAACACATCAATTGTTATAAAAATACGAATAGTGTTATCAAATTTAATATATTTATTCGTGATTGACAAACTTTTATGCTCCGTCCATCCCATAAACCCTGTTTCTCCCATACGGACCAAAACTAAAAGTCTGAAAACAGGTATCCAAATAACTAGGAGCACCTCATGTCATTTTCTCGCAAACAGTTCGCACTGTCTGCCATCTTTGTCGCCATTTTGGCTACAGGGGGCAGTTTTATGTTTTTACATGAAAATGCCGATGCAAAAGCTGCACCGACCAGTACCCAACAAGCTGCAACTGTTGATATTTCTAATGTCATCAGCAAAACCATTACTGATTGGCAAGAATATTCCGGTCGCTTAGAAGCAATCGATCAAGTCGATATTCGGCCACAGGTTTCAGGTAAACTCATTTCCGTACACTTCAAAGATGGCAGTCTTGTTAAAAAAGGCGATTTACTATTTACCATTGACCCGCGTCCTTTCGAAGCAGAACTGAATCGAGCCAAAGCTCAACTTGCTTCGGCTGAGGCACAAGTAACATATACGGGTTCTAACCTTTCTCGTATTCAACGTTTAATTCAGAGTAATGCTGTTTCTCGCCAAGAGTTAGATTTGGCAGAAAATGATGCACGATCAGCCAATGCTAACCTTCAAGCAGCTAGAGCAGCCGTTCAATCTGCACGTTTAAATCTGGAATACACTCGTATTACTGCACCAGTCAGCGGCCGAATTTCCCGTGCCGAAGTGACCGTGGGTAATGTGATTTCTGCAGGTAACGGCGCACAGGTTTTAACAAGTTTAGTATCAGTATCACGCCTATACGCATCTTTCGATGTTGATGAACAAACTTACCTAAAATACATCAGCAACCAGCGTAACTCAGCACAAGTTCCTGTCTATATGGGACTTGCCAATGAAACAGGCTTTACTCGCGAAGGTACGATCAACTCAATCGACAATAACTTAAATACCACCTCAGGTACGATTCGTGTCCGCGCAACTTTTGATAATCCGAACGGCGTTTTATTACCGGGCTTATATGCACGAATCCGTTTAGGGGGCGGTCAACCACGTTCAGCAATTCTGATTAGCCCAATCGCAGTTGGGGTCGATCAAGATAAACGTTTTGTCGTAGTAGTTGATGCGAAAAATCAAACTGCTTACCGCGAAGTAAAACTCGGTGCCCAACAAGATGGCTTGCAAATCGTGAATAGCGGATTACAAGCGGGTGATCGTATTGTGGTAAATGGTTTACAGCGAATTCGCCCGGGTGACCCTGTGACCCCGCACCTCGTTCCAATGCCAAACGCACAAATTACTGCGAGCAGCACTACTCCTCCTCAACCTCAGCCAACAGAAAAAACATCAACTCCGGCAAAAGGTTAATCACATATGAATATTTCTAAATTCTTTATTGATCGGCCGATCTTTGCTGGTGTGTTATCAGTACTGATTTTACTCGCCGGTCTACTGTCGGTATTTAAATTACCGATTTCGGAATACCCCGAAGTTGTTCCTCCATCTGTGGTGGTACGTGCTCAATATCCAGGTGCAAACCCGAAAGTCATTGCTGAAACTGTTGCTTCTCCGCTTGAAGAATCGATCAACGGCGTAGAAGACATGCTGTATATGCAATCTCAAGCAAACAGCGACGGTAACTTAACGATTACAGTGAACTTTAAGCTCGGTATAGATCCAGACAAAGCTCAACAACTGGTTCAAAATCGGGTGTCTCAGGCCATGCCTCGCTTACCTGAAGACGTACAGCGTTTAGGTGTCACTACCTTAAAAAGTTCACCTACCTTAACTATGGTTGTGCATCTGACCTCACCAGATAATCGCTATGACATGACCTACTTGCGTAACTATGCGGTACTGAACGTAAAAGACCGTTTAGCACGTTTACAAGGCGTCGGAGAAGTCGGTTTATTTGGTTCTGGTGATTACGCGATGCGTGTGTGGCTCGACCCACAAAAAGTGGCACAGCGAAACCTCACAGCAACTGAAATTGTGACTGCCATTCGTGAACAAAACATTCAGGTTGCAGCAGGTACAATCGGTGCATCACCAAGTAATTCCCCTTTACAACTTTCAGTCAATGCTCAAGGTCGTTTAACCACTGAGCACGAATTCGCAGATATCATTTTAAAAACTGCTCCCGATGGCGCAGTTACCCGATTGGGTGATGTTGCTCGTGTTGAACTTGCAGCCTCTCAATATGGCTTACGTTCGTTACTCGATAATAAACAAGCGGTCGCGATTCCAATTTTCCAAGCACCGGGTGCCAACGCTTTACAAGTTTCCGATCAAGTGCGTAGCACGATGAAGGAGCTTTCAAAAGATTTCCCATCTTCAATTAAATACGACATTGTGTACGACCCGACTCAATTCGTACGTGCAAGTATTAAAGCGGTGGTTCATACCCTACTTGAAGCGATTGCACTGGTTGTTGTGGTTGTTATTTTATTCTTGCAAACATGGCGTGCCTCAATCATTCCATTACTTGCTGTACCGGTTTCAATTATTGGTACATTCGCGCTCATGCTTGCTTTTGGTTACTCCATCAATGCGCTATCACTGTTCGGGATGGTACTTGCTATCGGGATTGTGGTCGATGACGCGATTGTGGTCGTCGAAAACGTCGAGAGGAATATTGAAGCTGGTTTAAATCCAAGGGAAGCGACTTACCGTGCCATGCGAGAAGTAAGCGGACCGATTATTGCGATTGCTTTAACGCTCGTTGCCGTGTTCGTACCTCTTGCCTTTATGACAGGCTTAACAGGGCAATTTTATAAACAATTTGCCATGACTATTGCCATTTCAACTGTTATTTCGGCATTTAACTCCCTTACTCTATCTCCCGCTTTAGCAGCCATGCTACTAAAAGGACATGATGCGAAACCTGATGCATTAACACGCATAATGAATCGTGTATTTGGACGTTTCTTTGCGCTGTTTAACCGCGTATTTACCAGAGCGTCAGACAACTATGGTAAAGGCGTAAGTCGTGTTATCTCTCATAAAGCATCGGCCATGGGTGTTTATGCTGCACTTTTAGGTTTAACAGTAGGTATTTCTTATATTGTTCCGGGTGGTTTCGTTCCCGCTCAAGACAAACAATATTTGATTAGCTTTGCTCAATTACCAAACGGCGCGTCTTTAGATCGTACCGAAGCTGTCATTCGTAAAATGAGTGACACTGCACTTAAACAGCCTGGTGTAGAAAGTGCAGTTGCCTTCCCTGGCCTATCAATTAATGGTTTCACCAATAGCTCAAGCGCCGGTATTGTCTTTGTAACCTTAAAGCCATTCGATGAACGTAAGGCCAAAGACTTATCTGCAAATGCAATTGCTGGTGCTCTCAACCAGAAATATTCAGCCATTCAAGATGCCTATATTGCGGTTTTCCCACCGCCACCAGTGATGGGCTTAGGGACCATGGGCGGCTTTAAACTCCAACTCGAAGACCGAGGTGCCTTAGGCTATTCAGCCTTAAATGATGCTGCCCAAAACTTTATGAAAGCAGCAAAATCAGCTCCTGAACTGGGTCCAATGTTCTCAAGTTATCAAATTAACGTACCTCAACTAAACGTAGATCTGGACCGTGTAAAAGCCAAGCAACAAGGTGTTGCAGTGACAGATGTTTTCAACACCATGCAGATTTATTTAGGTTCTCAGTACGTTAACGACTTTAACCGCTTTGGACGTGTTTATCAGGTTCGTGCACAAGCCGATGCGCCTTTCCGTGCTAACCCTGAAGATATTATGCAGCTTAAAACCCGTAACAGTGCCGGACAAATGGTGCCGTTATCTTCACTGGTAAATGTGACTCAAACTTATGGTCCAGAAATGGTGGTGCGTTATAACGGCTATACCTCAGCAGATATTAACGGCGGCCCTGCACCAGGCTATTCATCTAGCCAAGCTGAAGCTGCGGTTGAACGTATTGCTGCACAAACTCTACCTCGTGGTATCAAGTTTGAGTGGACAGATTTAACCTACCAAAAAATCTTGGCTGGTAATGCAGGGCTTTGGGTATTCCCTATTAGCGTATTACTGGTGTTCTTGGTTTTAGCCGCTCAATATGAAAGTCTAACTTTACCTTTAGCTGTAATTTTAATTGTACCAATGGGAATTTTGGCAGCTCTGACGGGTGTTTGGCTGACAGGTGGAGATAACAACATCTTTACCCAAATTGGTCTGATGGTACTGGTTGGGCTGGCCTGTAAAAATGCTATTTTGATTGTTGAATTTGCGAGAGAACTCGAAATGCAAGGTGCAACTGCCTTTAAAGCAGCAGTTGAAGCAAGTCGTCTACGTTTACGTCCAATTTTAATGACTTCTATCGCATTCATTATGGGTGTAGTCCCACTGGTTACTTCAACTGGCGCAGGTTCTGAAATGCGTCATGCCATGGGTGTTGCAGTGTTCTTCGGAATGATCGGGGTAACTTTCTTTGGTTTATTCCTAACTCCTGCCTTTTATGTCCTGATTCGTACATTGAATAGCAAACATAAATTGCATTCGGCGGCAGTTCATGAAGCACCTTTATCTACCCCACACGATCATTAAGGAGGACATTTGATGACTACAGCAAAACAAAGTTTGTTATTGTCCTCACTCATAGGGAGCCTGCTTCTTGCAGGCTGCTCTTTGGCTCCGGAATATCAACCTGCAAAAGTTATAGTTCCTGTCAAGTTTAAAGAGTCAGACCCTAAACTTGAAGATAACAATTGGAAAATTGCCCAACCTGCCGACCAACAAGTTCGAGGTGAATGGTGGCGTGTTTTTAATGATGCTCAATTGAATGAGCTAGAACAACAAGCGATTGCCGGCAACCAAAATCTTAAAGCGGTGGCAGCCAATATTCAGGCTTCACGTGCAATACGTTCGGCAGCACAAGCTGAACGTTTGCCAAGTATTGGTGCTGGCTTTGGCCCAACTCGTCAAAAACCCTCTCCTGCTTCCTTGGGTTTAGATGACAATGCCCATACATCTGCACAAACCTTATGGCGTGCTCAAGCCAATGTTTCATATGAGCTCGATTTATTTGGTCGTATCGCCAGTAGTGTTAATGCAGCAACAGCGGATCTACAACAGCAAGAAGCTTTATATCAGTCGGCACTTTTAGCCTTACAAGCAGATGTTGCACAAGGTTATTTTCTCATTCGCCAACTTGATGCTGAACAAGCAATTTATACTCGTACTATTAAGTTACTTGGTGAGACACGAGATCTCGTTCAAACCCGATTTAAGAATGGTTTGGTCAGTGAATTAGATGTTTCTCGTGCACAAACTGAACTTGCAACAGCTCAAACCAATGCACTGAACATTGCTCGTAGTAGAGCCAATGCAGAGCATGCGCTTGCAGTATTATTAGGCAAAACACCAGCTGACTTTAGCTTGGCTGTTCAACCTTTAACTGCAAATAGTCTTCGTCTTCCAGCTGGTTTACCTTCAAGTTTACTTGAAAGACGACCTGACATTGCCGCTGCTGAACGTGCTATGGCAGCAGATAATGCGCGTATTGGAATTGCCCGTGCAGCTTTTTTCCCGAAAGTTAATCTAACGGGTGCCTTAGGTTATGAATCTTCAAGTTTAAGCGAGTTGGGTAAATGGTCGAGCCGTACATTCTTGCTTGGTCCAGTCGCAGGCACTATTTTGTCTTTACCATTATTTGATGGCGGACAACGTAAAGCAGGCGTTGCTCAAGCACGAGCAGCTTATGAAGAAAGCGTCGCCAACTATAGACAAACTGTACTAAACGCATTTCGTGAAGTTGAAAATGGTTTATCTGATCAAAGAATTCTCGATCAGCAAATTCAGGCTCAAAATCAAGCACTCTCATCGTCTCGTCATGCAAATCAACTGTCTCACTTACGTTATCGAGAAGGTGCGATTAGCTATCTTGATGTGATTGACTCCGACCGGACTATTTTGCAACAAGAACAATTGGCAGCCCAGCTGAAAGGTGGCCAAATCATTGCAAGTGTAAACTTAATCCGTGCTTTAGGTGGGGGTTGGAATAATTGATATAAAAAAGCGCCTTACGGCGCTTTTTTTTATACATACAAATTATTTTGCATATACAGGGAATTTTGCACAAACAGCTTCAACTTTCGCTTTAACATCAGCAATAACTTTTTCGTCACCTTTGCTGTCAATCACGTCAGCGATCCAACCAGCAAGTTCACGAACTTCAGCTTCGCCAAAACCACGAGTTGTTACTGCTGGAGTACCAATACGGATACCAGAAGTTACAAATGGAGAACGTGGGTCATTTGGAACTGAGTTTTTGTTCACAGTAATGTGAGCAGCACCTAACCAAGCGTCAGCATCTTTACCAGTTACGTCTTGTTTGATTAAAGATAACAAGAATAAGTGGTTGTCTGTACCGCCAGAAACAACATCATAACCACGAGCGATTAACACTTCAGCCATAGCTTGAGCATTTTTCACAACTTGTTGTTGGTAAGCTTTAAAGTCATCAGACATTGCTTCTTTGAAGCAGATTGCTTTAGCAGCAATCGCATGCATTAATGGGCCACCTTGGTTACCAGGGAATACAGCTGATTGAAGTTTTTTCTCAATTTCTTCATTCGCTTTCGCAAGGATTAAACCAGAACGTGGACCACGAAGTGTTTTGTGAGTCGTAGTTGTAGTTACGTCAGCAATTTGAACTGGGTTTGGATATACGCCAGCAGCAACAAGACCTGCAACGTGAGCCATATCAACAAAAAGGTAAGCGCCAACTTTGTCCGCGATGTCACGGAAACGTTGCCAATCTACAACACGGCTATAAGCAGAGAAACCAGCAACGATCATACGTGGCTTGTGTTCTAATGCTAAACGTTCAACTTCTTCGTAATCGATCTCGCCAGTTTCAGAGTTTAAACCATACTGAACAGCGTTATAAGTTTTACCAGAGAAGCTTACTTTTGCACCGTGAGTCAAGTGACCACCGTGAGCCAAGCTCATACCCAAAACTGTATCGCCTGGGTTAAGAAGTGCTAAATAAACAGCAGAGTTAGCTTGTGAACCAGCATGTGGTTGAACGTTTGCGTAATCAGCACCAAAAAGTTCTTTAGCACGGTCAATCGCCATTTGCTCAATAACGTCTACATACTCGCAACCGCCATAATAGCGTTTGCCTGGATAACCTTCTGCGTATTTGTTAGTAAGTTTTGATCCTTGCGCTTCCATCACAGCAGGAGAGCAATAGTTTTCAGATGCAATTAACTCGATATGTGCTTCTTGACGCTCACCTTCAGAAGCAATAGCTTGAGCTAATTCTGGATCAAATTCAGAAATGGAAATATTGGCAAACATTAGCGGGGGTCCTATAAATTAGGGCTTTTAAGCCGTGCTAAGATTGCGGCATATTGTAGCATGAACTTTATAATTAAACAGAATCAAGTTAGCTCAGTTTTAAATAAAAATGGCTCAATTTTTATAAAAAATGAGCCATCAAATCTAAAATAATTTATAAACACTTAAAAAACTTTTATTTAATAATTTTCTAAAGTTAAATTTAGCTTCTCAAAACAACAAAAAAACTTTAAATATCAACTACTCTTATTGAGCTGACAACAAGTTTTGCACATTCCCAACAATGTTATCTACATTATTGCTCATAGCCGTCTCATGGTCCCAGTTACCCGTTACATAGCTATTAATTTTTGTGCCCACGACAGTGGCATTAGATATCAAAATATCAGTCGCTACTTTAGGAACCGTTGTATCAGCTAACCCCTGATAAATAATAATTGGTGTAGATACTTTTGTCTGCAGAGGTTGAGAATCTTTATCTAAGAATGTTTTTACGGTTGGCACAGCCATAAAGTTAGGTTGTGTACGTGTAAAACCATCTAGTGTGCCGCCATGTGTTGCTGCGTAGGTTTGCATATTAACTGCCAAGGCTTGGCCCAATGGCCCTGCACAAATCGTTTCTGCCTGCTGTGCAGTACTTGCTGTTTGTGAAGTAAATACCTGTGAATAATCAAAGCTTGGCTGTGTATTTCGAATACCCGCTGTAACTAAAGCAGTATATGTATCAAGCTGTGCATACATCGGGATCTTTTTATCCAAAGTTGCATTGGCAACGGCTTGTTCTCCTGCCGTTAAAATGAAACCCAAATTAGATGCCGGTGCTACCGCTACCGTACCTTTATAGTTTAGCTGTGCACGGCTTGCATATTGTGCAGCACCCAATGCAGCATGCCCACCCTGAGAGTGACCTACGGTGACCCATTTGTTCGAAGTTAATAAATTACGTTGAGATAAATAATTGCGTGTTGCAACTACTGCATCAGTAATTGAATAAGCCTCACTTTTAACATTTAAGAATGGATGTATGCCTGCGGTTCCTAAGCCCTCATAATCTGGAGCAACCACTACATAACCGGCTGCAAGGAGTTTACTAATTAAATCTTTAGTACTGTCTGTTAACGCTGATTTACTCGGTGCACATGCATCTGCAACCCCTGTCGTGCCATGTGCCCAAACCACAATTGGCCAACCGCCTGCTGGTGGTGGTGTCGTTGGTGTAAATACTAAACTGGTTGCCTGCACCTCTTGTCCACTTTGACCTAACATTTTATAAGTTAAAATACTACTTTCAGCAGCAACTGATCCTAAGTTAGTACTTGTATAAGCATCTACCTTAACCACTGGGTTTTGAATATTATTGGCTGGTGCACCAGATGGATCAGTAGTTGCCGGACTGTCATCACTACTTCCATCTCCACATGCCGTCAACAATAAACTTGTGCTAAGAACACTGGTCATGAACAGTTTCATTTTCATTGATATATCCCTTAAATTCGATTTTTGTTGTGCTTTACTTTTTAATGAACATTTTAAATGTCTTACAAACAATTACGCCTAATCTTCATTTTTCGCAAGTGATATTTAATCAAAATGAGCAGCTAAATTTTCTACTTTTTAACATAAATTGCATTTGATAGCTTATCTAGCCTTACTCCATGTTTTAAAGTAGATAGCCAACTGTTAACATTGATGGTTACTTGTAATTGTTTAAAGGTTCAAAAGATGCAAGCCATTATTTTAGATACAGAAACTCATACACTAAATGGTTTGCCTATTGAAATTGCATACGCTCCCATTGAACTTAATGCGGGTAAACTCACTTTAGATAAAAGCAAATTGTTTGATCAGCTCTATCAGGTGGGAGCTCCGATCTCTTATGCTGCAATGGCGGTCCACCACATCTTGGAGTCTGACCTAGAAAACCAGCCTCACTATAAAACATTTCAATTACCGGATAGCACGACTTATATTATTGGTCATAACATTGATTATGATATTGCTGCCATTGCTCGTTGTGGCGTTGATGTATCTCATATCAAACCGATTTGTACTCTAGCTTTAGCACGTAAAGCTTGGCCAGATGCTGAAGCTCACAACATCTCTGCACTCATTTATATGATTTCTCAAGGCAGCAGTAAAGCGCGAGAATTACTCAAAGGTGCACACCGTGCCGATGCGGACATTATTTTAACTGCCAATATTTTGATGCATATTATCTATCATTTAAATATTCAAGATATTGAAGAGCTTTACCAAGTTTCTGAAGAAGCCCGTATCCCCACGACTATTAATTTTGGCAAGCATAAAGGTACGGCAATTTCTGAACTGCCAAAAGATTATATTCAATGGCTTCTACGTCAAGACGAGCTAGATGTCTATTTACGTAAGGCTCTAGAAAGCGCATTTTAAAGACTTAACTTAAATAGATGATATTCATAAATTCTTCATCATATTGTCATTTTTGAGTTTTATCGTTAACCCCATTTATATTTTATTAAGAACGGTACTGTTTGATAGAAAAATTCAAACAGGCTGCTTCATTTTTTATATTGGGGAAATACAATGTCTGGTTTTTATAGAACCAATTTGGGAAGAGTTGCGCTTCAACAACGTAATATCACGTTAAATGCAAAACAAAGACGTTTACTTCTATTAATAGACCATGAAGATTTTCAAAGCCTCGATCCCGAGTTTAAGAAACGGATTGCCCCACCAGAGCTAATTCAACAGCTCATTGACTTAAAACTCATTGCTACTTCTAACGAAAGTTATTCAGAATTGACCGAACAAATATCTCCCCCAGAGACATCTATAACGACTAAAGAAGTACATCAGAAAAATATTGATGAGAATAAAAGTAATGATTTAATTGGAGAAATTCAGATTCCTCAATCAACGTCTGTGACTTCTCCAAATATAGAAAATGACCAGCCATCTATTCCAGCTCAACAACTCTCTTTTGAAGAAATACAACTATTAATGAAACAAAGCTTGAGCCAGTACTGTGGCCTTATGGCAAAACCACTTATTCAAAAAATAGAGCAAATCAAAACGCTTCAAGAACTTAAAATGTGCCAAATGCAATGGATTACCAGTTTACAGGAGTCACGTATTCCTCCTCATGAGCTAGCACATACGCTTCATTCTATTAATTATTCAATTCAGCTTATTCAACAACGCGTCTAAAATAGAACAAGCTGCTGTTTAATTAAGCATTAAACTCACTTGGTACGTATTTCGTGCTTTACCTACCAGTGTTTTTTTCCTATGATGTGCCCCACACATGTGCGCTCGTAGCTCAGTTGGATAGAGTACAGGTTTCCGAAGCCTGGGGTCGTGGGTTCGATCCCCGCCGGGCGCACCAGTTTATATATAATAACTTCATAAATTTATCCCAATTTCATAAAATTCCGACTATTTTACTTGGTTTATTAATCATTATCGCTCAAAATATACCCCTCTTTCATAATGTGAGAATTTCATGACTGATGCTTTGGTATTAAAAGATTTGTCCAAAACATATCGTAATGGTTTTCAGGCGTTAAAAGGTATTAACCTCACTGTGCCTGAAGGTGAATTTTATGCGTTGTTAGGCCCAAATGGTGCCGGCAAATCAACAACCATTGGTATTATCAGCTCCCTCACAAAAAAGACCTCAGGAACAGTTGAGATTTTTGGGCATAATCTCGACACGCATCCATCCTTAGCAAAACAACAGCTTGGCGTCGTTCCTCAAGAATTTAATTTTGGCCAGTTCGAAAAAGCATTCGATATTTTAGTCACTCAAGCTGGCTATTACGGCATTCACAAAAAGATTGCCGAAAAACGTGCCGAACATTATTTAGAAAAACTTGGCTTGTGGGAAAAACGCAATATACAAGCACGTATGCTGTCTGGTGGTATGAAGCGCCGTCTAATGATTGCCCGCGCCATGATGCATGAGCCTAAACTTCTTATTTTAGATGAACCTACTGCTGGTGTAGATATTGAATTACGCCGTTCTATGTGGGATTTTCTGACCGAAATGAACGAAAGTGGCACTTCTATTATTTTAACGACACACTATTTAGAAGAAGCGGAAATGCTCTGTCGTCAAATTGCCATCATTGACCGTGGTGTTATCAAAGAAGATACCAGCATGAAAAGTTTCTTAAACCAGCTGAGTGAAGAATCTTTTATTTTCGATTTGGCAGAACCGATTGCCCCACTCCAGTTAAATATTATTGGTGTGAAGTTCAACTTAATTGATAGCAGCACTTTAGAAGTAACAATGGATAAGGCACATACATTAAATGACTTATTCCAACTTTTAGAGTCACAAGGCATTCGTGTTCGTAGTATGCGTAACAAATCAAATCGCCTTGAAGAGCTATTTGTCAAAATGGTTGAGAAAAATCTTGAAGGAGAGGCAAAATGAACTTTAACCAACTGCAAATTGCCCTCTGGACTTTAGTTCGTAAAGAAGTACGCCGATTTCTTCGCATTTGGCCCCAAACCTTATTACCACCTGCGATTACCATGAGCTTGTATTTTGTCATTTTTGGTAATTTGGTTGGCTCACGTATTGGACAAATGGGCGGCGTAAGCTACATGCAGTTTATTGTGCCTGGCCTAATCATGATGGCTGTTATTACCAACAGTTATGCGAACGTTTCTTCCAGTTTCTTTAGTGTGAAATTCCAAAAAAGCATTGAAGAGCTCATTATGAGCCCTGTGCCATTACATATTATTTTATGGGGCTATGTCATTGGTGGTATTTGTCGTGGTGTTCTAGTTGGGGCCATTGTTACCGCGATGAGTATGTTCTTTACTGACCTTTTTATACATAACTGGTTCGTAACTATATATACAGTCTTAATTACATCTGTTTTATTTTCCTTAGGCGGCTTTATTAATGCGGTCTATGCAAAATCTTTTGATGATATTTCTATTATTCCAACATTTGTACTTACTCCACTCACCTACTTAGGTGGTGTGTTTTATGCCATTAGTGCACTTGGTCCTTTTTGGCAAAAACTTTCTTTAATTAATCCTATTGTGTATATGGTTAATGCTTTCCGTTTTGGCATTTTAGGTCATAGCGACGTGAACGTTACGTTCTCTTTAATCGTTGTGACATTATGTTGTGTTGTACTTTACGGAGTTGCTTACTATTTACTTGCTCGTGGTTCAGGAATGCGTGAATGAGTGTCGAACAGTCTTTATTGGGTAAAGAAACCCAGTATCCAACCAGCTATCAACCCGATGTGTTATTTCCAATCGCACGTGCTCAATCTCGTGAAAACTATTCACATATTGAAGGCATTACCCAAGGTAAAGATTGGTGGCATGTTTTTGAAATCTCTTGGTTAAATTCGCACGGTATTCCACAGGTTGCTATTGGCAGAATTACATTGCCAGCTTCTTCACCAAATTTGATTGAATCAAAGTCATTAAAACTTTACTTCAATAGTCTTAACTTCACTCAGTTTGACTCTAAAGCGTTATTCATTGAAACAGTTGAAAAAGATTTATCGGCTGCGGCAGGCGCAAAAGTTGAGCTAACGCTATTTCAAGTAGATGATCTCGATATTTCCAAGCCACAAGGCATTTGTATTGATGACCTTACTCCAGAACGTTTAGAGCAACATCCTGATGCAACTCTTTTAAAACGAGATGAGTCTGGTGAAGACGTTGAAATTGAGCTGTATTCTCATCTTTTGAGAAGTAACTGCCCAGTCACGGGACAACCGGATTGGGGTACAGTTTTTATCCGTTTTAAGGGCAAAAAACCTTGTTATCGTAGTGTTTTAGCTTATATTATCTCGTACCGTCAGCATAATGGTTTCCACGAACAGTGTGTTGAGCAAATCTTTGCAGATGTTTGGCAAAATTTGCAGCCTGAAAAGCTGATGGTTTATGCAACTTATACTCGCCGCGGTGGACTTGATATCAATCCTTGCCGAGTATCGGATCTATCATGGATGCCAAAACCGATTCGATTGGCACGACAATAAAACGAATAATTTGAGGATACACCATGCCGTTTTTTGGTTTTACCCCTTCTGAAGGCTTATTGAACGATATGCAGACTGGAATTGCGAATAAAAATTCTAGTGAACCGCTATATCCACTTCGAGACAAAATTGCTTTACAACTCAATGAAGAAATTATTGATAATGTACTGATTCAGTTAGTACAACATTTCCCAGTGAGTGAAAAAAGAGATACTGCCGAAAAACTAGCTGGTTATGTCAAATCTACAGTTGCCGTACTTTTAAAGCAATTACTCAGTAAAGCACCAAATGACGTTGTTAAACAGTCAGTTGAGTTTTCAGAGAAAAGCTTATTTAAAGATCCACAAGGTCAATATAAAGTTGGCGTAGCTTTAGATGCTGGCTTAGTGACTAATTTGAAGCATAATTTTACTGAGCTTCAAGCAGGTAATGACATTAATAAAGCAGCATTAGCGGAACTATATAAACAGTTTGGCGATGCTATGGTTAGACACTTTATGTCTGATTTTAACAAGACATTAGATTTAGGCATGATTAAGCGTAAAGCAGCCGATATTGGCGCTGCTGCTGTTACTAAAGCGGTTCATATCGCGATCGATAAACTCATTCCAAGTTTAAATCGCACTGAATTGAAAGCGATGGCTGAATATCATGATGGTTTATTCTTTAACTAATAGAAAATAGACTATCGGAAACCTGGCGAGAGCCAGGTTTTTTTATTGCAAAATATTGATATACATTGCCATAAATCAGGTTTATGTTAGCATGCGCCAAGCACTGATTGACCTAGTTAAAGCCGCATGTCTCCTAGTCCACAATATAAATTTTTACGCCAAGCTCCTCGAGATGGTCTTAGTACTGCCATGCAACCATCACGCTGGCAGCAACTTCATATTGACCCTTGGTTATGCCTATTTTTATTCCTAAATGCTCTGTTAGGTTTAACGGTACTATATAGTGCATCTGCACAAGATGTAGGCTTAGTCAGTAAACAGGCCATGAGCTTTGGTATTGGCTTTTTAGTCATGATTGGTCTGGCTCAAATTCCCCCTAAGGTTTATCAAGCTTTTTCACCCTACTTTTATTTATTTGCACTATTTTCCTTAATTGGAGTTATGGTCTTTGGTGAAGTTCGTATGGGAGCTAAACGCTGGATCGATATCCCGGGTTTCGGAAGTGTGCAACCCAGTGAGTTCATGAAAATTGGTATGCCAATGATGATCTCATGGTTTTTAGCACGCAAACCACTTCCCCCTAGCTTTTCTCAAGTTGTTTTATCATTAATGTTAATTGGTGTTCCATTTCTACTGATTGCAGAACAACCTGACTTAGGAACATCCCTACTCGTATTAGCCAGTGGTATTTTCGTACTATTTTTAAGTGGACTATCTTGGCGCATGATCGGTGCAGCAGCAGCCTGTGCCGCTATTGTTATTCCAATTGCGTGGGAATTTCTTTTACATGACTATCAACGTCAACGGGTTCTAACACTACTTGACCCAGAAGCAGATGCATTAGGAACAGGCTGGAACATTATTCAATCTAAAACAGCTATCGGTTCTGGCGGTTTCTCAGGTAAAGGCTTTCTTGAAGGGACACAGTCACATTTACACTTTTTACCAGAAGGTCATACTGACTTTATTATTGCGGCTTACTCCGAAGAGTTTGGCCTGATTGGTGTACTTATATTAGTTATTCTTTATTCAGCTATTATTTTTAGAACATTCCAAATTGGTTTACAAAGCTTTCATAATTATGGCCGCTTGGTTGCTGGCGCCTTTGGTTTGTCTTTTTTTGTTTATGTATTTGTAAACGCAGGAATGGTCAGTGGTATTTTACCTGTAGTGGGTGTTCCTTTGCCTTTTATGAGTTATGGCGGTACCGCTATTATTACTTTAATGGCCACTTTTGGTTTAGTTATGTCTATTCATACACATCGATAATTTGGAATTTTAAAAAGATATGTTGTCTCAATTTGTTAATAAAACTTTAAAAGTACTCGCCTTGTGTACTGGCCTAGTGAGCACTAGTCATTTTGCTCAGGCTAATGATTTTGTAAATGATCCTAATTATTTAAATTTTAAACAAAAAGCCATGAACACTTATGGTCTAAGTAGTGTACAAGTCGATGCCGCAATGAGCGGTGCAAAAAATTTACCAAACATTATAAATATTATGACTCGCCCAGGTGAAAGTAAGCCTTGGTACGACTATCGCTCTATGTTTTTGGTTGAAGGCACTATTCAGCGTGGTGTCCGCTTTAAAAACCAATATGCAGATGCACTTAACCGAGCTGAACAGCAATTTGGTGTCTCTCAAGCTGTGATTTTAGGCATTTTAGGTGTCGAAACAGGTTATGGAGCCAATAAAGGTTCTTTCATCACTCGTGACGCGCTTGCGACATTAGCATTTGGTTACCCGCGCCGTGCTGATTATTTCAGTGATGAATTAGCGGCTCTGATTGCATGGACGTATAAAGAAGGCTACCCAACTAGTAGTATTGTTGGTTCTTATGCTGGAGCAATTGGCTATCCACAGTTTATGCCAAGCAATATTAGTAAATATGGAGTCGATTTTGATGGTAATGGTCATATCGATCTTCGAAACTCTGCGGAAGATGCGATTGGGTCAATTGCAAATTACTTAGCAAAACAAGGATGGCAGCGTGATCAGCCGATTGGTTTTATGGCACGTTACACAGGTTCAAATCCAGACAGTGTTATTGCTAAAGACCTGACCCAGCCTACTCCATACGGTGTGCTCAAAAACCAAGGAATTTCTCCATTAAACCCTTTAGTTAAAATTGATGACCTAGATATGGTAAATGTTATTCAATTACAAGACTATAATGGTCCAATTTATTATTTAACCTATCCGAATTTTCAAGTGATTACGACTTATAACAAAAGCCGAATGTATGCGACTGCTGTATGGTTGTTAGGCACAGAAGTAGCTAGCCGATAGGCTAGCTTTTTGATGAGTTTATGTAAAAGTCAATAAATATTTTTGTTAAATCGATCACAATACATACATTTTAAATACCTTGTTACATATTTGGTTATTTTTTAATCTAAAACTGTAAGTTTTTGCCCTTTTTGTAACTATTTCTCGTTAAAGACTAGACACTCTCCGTAAGCGATGAATATTATCCACCCCAATCAAGCAATTGCAAAAGTGAATAATTAGGCATGTTCACTTCAATTTTTAGCCTGCCGGCTAAAAGAAAAAGAGCATGTTCTCAGGAGTTTATATAAATGCAGTTATCGCTGAAATACATTCTTGCACTGACGGCTAGTTTAAGTATGGCCCCGCTGCACGCTGAAATGATGCAGTCATCATCATTAAACAGTGATGTAGATGGTCCAAATGCTAATTTAGCTGCCCGTGTGTTGAGTAAAGATACTCAAAGCTTTAATTCTCGTTTTTCTAACATTAACAGTCTTTCAATCACTGAACGTTCTGGCGATCAAATTCGTCGTCAAGCTATCGCAGCTAAAATTGAAATCCCTGAAGATGAGCCTTCAGTGATTGAAAAACTTAACACAGTAGCTTCAAATACTGTTCGTAAGTTTAGCCAAACCGGCATGGCATCTTGGTATGGTCGTCAATTTCACGGTCGTAAAACTGCAAGTGGTGAAACATTCGACATGAATGCACTTACTGCTGCTCACCGTAGTCTGCCATTGAACTGTTATATCCGTGTTACAAACAAAGACAATGGTAAAAGTGTGGTTGTAAAAGTAAACGACCGTGGTCCATTTCATGCAAATCGTGTACTTGATTTATCATACGGTGCAGCAAAACGCCTTGGTATTACCAATGCTGGTACTGCTAAAGTAAGTATTGAACGTGTAGACGGTCCTACTTCATAAGCGATTACTCCTAGAGTTCATGAAAAAGCCACAATTTAATTTGTGGCTTTTTTAATTTTTGGAGTTCACGATAAAAAAATTATGTTCAAAAATTTTATGTTTCTACTCATTTTCCAATTACAAAATTGATTATTTTTTAACCCAAAAACACATCATTTTCTTACCCATCTTTTTTTGCTTATATTTTTCGATTACAGCTATTTTAAAAAAATTACGCTACCCTAGTACCACTTTAGTCTAAAAAGAGCTATTTATCGCGTTTTAAGACAAGTTGAGTTGAGTCTTTTTCTATTATTTTCCCACTTCTCATAAAAAAGTGCTTTTCTGAGTCATTTCCTCACTTCAAAATCCAAAAATAACTAACCTGATTTTCCTTAAATGAATCTCGCTCTTTTTTAAGTCCAACTTTGAACTTTTTCCCTCCTGTTTTTCCAAACAATGAGTCATTAAATTTTTAAAGATACATAAATGAACGAGAAGGAAGATTTGCGACTTTCTTGTCTACCCACCTAACAACAGGATAAAATATAGACATAAAAAGAATGACTCAAAATTAGACACGGAGAACAAGGTCTATGAAATCTATTGGTGAATGGTTTGATGAATATAGTGAAAGTCATCAAAATCCAACAAATAAAAAAATCCACTGGGTATGCGTTCCCGCTATTTTATTTTCTATTATCGGAATCATTGCCCACTTTAGCGCCTTACTCACTGCTTTACTCATTGTACTGACTCTAATTTTCTATGCTCGACTCGATCTTGTACTTGCAGTAGCAATGGCTGCACTTCTCGTCGTGATGGCTTGGCTTATTTATGTCTTACCTGTAGGCGTGGGATTTTATATTGCTCTTTTTGTAATTGCTTGGATTGGACAATTTTACGGACATAAAGTTGAAGGGAAAAAACCTTCCTTCTTTAAAGATTTACAATTTTTATTGATTGGTCCAGTCTGGTGTATGGATGCCTATCTTGCAAAAATATTACCTAAGTGGAAAAGTCGCCAAAATAAATTGATTACTCAATAATTTTTAAAAAGCTGAATCTTTTTTAGATTCAGCTTAAATTTACTGATTTATTAGAAAATTTATAAAATAGAAAAATGCTAGGCTGAGCAGAACACTGGGCAAAACTTTTCTTAAATAGAAAGCAACTACAATACAAAATACTGTCGCATATAAATATGGATTATCCAAAGTCCCTCTCAATTCATTTCTTTCAAAAAAGATTACCGGTATACAAATAGCACTCAATAAACAAGGCGCTGAATAATTCAACATTTTATTCATCAGTACTGGTAATTTTACTTTTACAGTAGGTTCTAAAAAATAATAACGATTAAAAAAGACAATTACTGCCACACCTAAAATCATGAACCATGACATTTCATTTCTCTCCCACTCTAGTTTCTACGACAACGGCAATAAGCATTCCCAATAAACCGGAAATCAAAATGGCGCCTTCAATGTGAAAGAATTTGAGAACAAAACCACTAACACAAGTTGTTAAAACTCCTGCTATGACAGGTTTTCCTTTACACATAGGAACAATCATGGCCACAAAAATAGCAACAATCGAAAAGTCTAAGTGATAAGACAATAAATTAGGAATCGCCGTAGCCAACAAAATTCCAACTAGACTAAAACCCACCCAGAATAAATAAAAACATATACCGGCCCCTAATAAATAGTGAGGATGTCTTTTTTCGTTTGGAGCACTTAGCGCAAATAATTCATCTGTTAATAGAAAGCCTAAACTTAATCGTTTGGGTAAAGACAAAATAGAAATATCATTTCTTAAAGTTAATGCATAAATAAAATGCTGTGCAGTAAGAAAGAAAATCGTGATATAGATCGTTAATAATGATGCACCTTCCATCACCATACTCAAACTGACCAATTGTGCAGCACCAGCAAATACAATTCCTGACATTGCTAATGCTTTATAAAATGATAAACCTGCATGAATTGCCATTGAACCAGCCAAAATAGCCCACGGAATAACCGAAATAGATAATGGCAATATATCTACCGCCCCTCGTAAAAAAAGATACGAAGGTTGGTTTTTAGAAAATCTAATAGATTGATTTAAACGAGTATTCATCTCTAGACATCTATAACATTAAATATTTATAGATTTTCTTCTATGCAGGCTAGCTTCTCTTGAACAAAATTGCGTTTAGAAATGAAAATAAATTTTAGAGATTAAGGCTTGCTACATACTGGGTAGGTGTAACACCCATCGCCTTTTTAAAGTGACGGTTAAAATGACTTTGATCAGAAAATCCGCATTGCTGTGCAACCATTACAATTTGAATACCCTGTTTTAATAACTGCCTCGCCTTTTGCAAACGTGCCTGCACTAGCCAAGCATGTGGTGGTAAACCCACATGTTTTTTAAATTGTCTTAAAAAATGCCAAGCACTTAATCCAACCATGTCAGCCAATTCCTGCAAAGAAAAATTATTTTCAGGCATATCTGCCAACAAATCTTTAACTTTTAAGATTTTCGAATAAGCTTCTGGTAGCTCGCAAAAGGCGTGCCGTGATTTACCATGACGCATCATCAAACATGCTAATGTTGATAAATACATGGTTTCTTTAAGCAGAAAATTATCTTTTTGTTCTAATAAATCAAATAATAAGCAAAGTTGTTGAGATAATCCCAAATCTTGAATAACTGCTTGAGGGAACCAAGGCGCACCATGAAAATTTTCAAAAAAATCCTGACTCACTTCAGCGAGCATTTCAGGTGTAGGATAAATTGCCCGATAGCGCCAACCAGATTCGACAGCAGATGAACCTGTGTGAATTTCATCTGCGTTCACCAAAATAATGTCACCTTTAGGAGCAACGTGTAGTTGACCCGTCCTAAAAAAAGACTGTGCACCTTCTTCAATCACACCAATACAATACCCTTCATGGGTATGCTTTGAAAATTGCGTTTGGTGATAATGTGCTTTTAATAGTTCTAAACCGCCTAACTCTCGCAAATGCAAGTAGTCAGCCTGTTCCCGGTGCATATATACATCTCATCTATTTATCTGAAAAAAAACATACCATGTTTTAAAAAGATGCATAGAACAAAATTGCTGTTGGGCCGAAATGAATACCCCTTTTTCTATTGGTAAATACGTCCATTATGTTTCAACCAGCCATTCTCATGACGGTTTTGTGGATCATGATGCGTCCAATGCAATACACCACCTTTCTCGTTATATTCATATTCACCATTAAATTCGACTATATCCCCTTTATGCAAATCGTCAATTTTTGGTGCTAAATCAATATTATGAGCCACTAAAATTGAAAGGCCATTTTTTAATACAAGAATAAATTTCTGATGTTTTGTCCCATCATTATCTTCTTTTAAAATTGCTTTTACTCGACCACTTCCCTGCACTTGAACATTACTTTGTCTGCGGTCATAGGCAGCTTTTATAGTATCTATCCCATCATTTGAAAACGTAGTTTCAGTATGCTGAGTTACAGGACTTGATGATGGCGATTGATTTTTTTTATGCCCAGATAAATCTAGACCGAAATATGCAGCAATCAATAAAACAATAATGCCGCCAATACTCAGATTTTTTTTATTTGTCATCTTTATATTCCGATTTCAATAGGGATAAAAAAAGCCCCATAGGGGCTTTTTTTATTGTGATACGAATTACTTCGCAGCAGCTTGAGCAGCAGCAACTTCTTCAGCGAAGCTCATTTCTGCTTTTTTCTCAATACCTTCACCAACTTCGAAACGTACGAAGTTAGCAACAGTTGTACCAGTCGCTTTTAATACGTCAGCAACTTTTTTGTCGTTGTCGATAACGTACATTTGACGGTCAAGAGCAACTTCGTTTAAGTATTTCTCAACAGAACCAGTTACCATTTTCTCAACGATGTTCGCTGGCTTACCAGATTCTAACGCTTTCGCTTCAGCAATTTCTTTCTCTTTAGCGATAAGGTCAGCTGGAACAGCTTCAGCACTTACTGCTACTGGGTTGAATGCAGCAACGTGCATTGCAATACCTTTACCAGTCTCAGCATCACCTGTGTAAGAAACTACAACACCGATTTTTAAACCGTGTTTATAGATAGCCAAGTTTTCGCCTTCAACGATTTTCGCGCGACGAACCTGGATGTTTTCACCGATTTTTTGAACAAGCGCAATACGAGCTTCTTCAACTGATTGGCCATCAGCCAATTTTAATTCAGCGATTTTAGCAGCATCAGTTTCGCCAGCAGCTAAAGCAGCAGCAGCAACTGCGTGTGCAAAGTTAGAGAAGTTTTCATCTTTAGCAACGAAGTCAGTTTGACAGTTTACTTCAACTAAGATCGCTTTATTACCGTCTTGAACGATAGTGATTGCACCGTCAGCAGCAATGTTGCCAGCTTTTTTAGCAGCTTTAGCTTGACCAGATTTACGAAGGTTATCAATAGCAAGTTCGATGTCACCGTTCGCTTCTGTTAATGCTTTTTTGCATTCCATCATTGCAAGACCAGTACGGTCACGTAATTCTTTTACCATGCTTGCAGTAATTGCAGTCATGTTGATCTCCTAAAATCGGTAGAAAATAAATCTGTTCAACAAAAACGGCCCAAAGAAACTCTGGGCCGTTTGCACTCTCGACGCTTAATTTGCCACCATTACATGTCGCAAAAATGACAAGCCTGCGTCAAAAAACGCATTAAGCCTCAGAAGCGTCTTTCGCAGCGTCATCGCCTTTTGCTTGAGCGTTCGCTTGAGATTGAGCGTATTCTTTACCAGCAAGAATTGCGTCAGCCATAGCTGAAGCATATAAAGTTACTGCACGGATCGCATCATCGTTACCAGGAATAACGTAATCAACGTTGTCTGGGTTAGAGTTTGTATCAACGATACCGATAACTGGAATACCTAAGTTCTTAGCTTCTTTAATTGCAATCGCTTCGTGATCAACGTCGATTACAAATAATGCGTCAGGTAAACCACCCATGTTTTTAACGCCGCCTAAAGAGCGCTCAAGTTTTTCCATCTCACGAGTACGTTCTAAAGCTTCACGTTTAGTAAGCTTAGCAAAAGTACCGTCTTGAGATTGAGTTTGAAGATCTTTTAAACGGTTGATAGATTGGCGAAGTGTTTTCCAGTTCGTCAACATACCACCTAACCAACGGTGGTCTACATATGGTTGACCAGCGCGTTGAGCTTGTTCACGGATGATGTTAGAAGCAGCACGTTTTGTACCAACGAACAAAACTTTGTTCTTTTTGCTTGCTAATTGGTTAGCGAAGTTCAAAGCATCATTTAACGCAGGAACAGTGTGCTCAAGGTTGATGATGTGAATTTTGTTGCGCGCGCCAAAAATGTATTGACGCATTTTTGGGTTCCAGAAACGAGTTTGGTGACCAAAGTGCGCACCTGCTTGAAGAAGGTCGCGCATGCTTACGTTGTAATCTGCCATTTTCTTTACCTTAAAAGTTGGGTTAGGCCTCCATATATCCGCATTCTCCACCTTTTTACGGGCACCCAGAGTAATGTGACGATATATGTGCGGATTTTTACTCCATCTATCAAAATTCTTCGTAAAAGATATTCACGAAAAGCATTTGATAAAATGGGCGGCTATTTATACCATATACACTTATAAATTACCAAAAGTTTTTAGAGATCATGAACAGTACTTATACAGCTCCACGTCGATTAATCAAAACTCCAGATGAAATTGAAAAAATGCGCATTGCAGGACGACTGGCGGCTGAAGTTCTACAGATGATCAAGCCGTATATTAAGGCCGGTGTAAGCACACTCGAGCTTGATACGATTTGTCGTAATCATATTGAAAATGTACAACATGCTATTCCGGCCTGCGTAGGTTACGGTGGTGCTCCAGGACGCCCTGCTTTTCAACACTCTATCTGTACTTCGGTTAACCATGTCGTATGTCATGGTATTCCATCTGAAAATAAAATCTTAAAAAACGGCGATATCCTTAATATTGATGTAACCGTAATTAAAGACGGCTATCACGGCGACACGAACATGATGTACATCGTGGGTGGTGAGACTTCTATTTTGGCAAACCGTTTATGTAAAGTTGCTCAAGAAGCAATGTATCGTGGAATGGCTACAGTTAGAGATGGTTCATATTTAGGTGATATTGGTCATGCCATCCAAAAATATGTCGAGTCAGAACGTTTTAGCGTAGTACGTGAATATTGCGGTCACGGTATTGGTACTGTGTTCCATGATGAACCTCAAGTATTGCACTATGGGCAACCTGGTACTGGTATGCGCTTAGAAGCCGGGATGACTTTTACGATTGAACCAATGGTCAATGCTGGTGTTTGGCAAACCAAATTACTTGGTGACAAATGGACTGTTGTAACCAAAGACCATAAACTCTCAGCTCAATATGAACATACTATTTTGGTCACTCAAACAGGTATTGAAGTGTTAACCGCTCGTCCTGAAGAAGACCTCTCACGCTTTAATTAATAATTTAATTAAATTTAATAAAAGGCTACTTTATGTAGCCTTTTATTTTTTATTTTGTACTTTTATTAACAAATCTTTCTAAATATAAACAAATATTTCAAAAACATTACAATTATTAATTTTTATTACACAATTATTTTAATAAAACGCGTTATGGTGGGCTCAATAAAAATCAGTAAACAAATGTCTGGACATGGAGTCCTTTATGATGAAAAAGTCATTATTTTGTATGACAGCTGCCTTTTTTGCTCTGCCTACAGTCACTTTCGCTGCTTCACCATATTTTAGTTTAAAAGATGGTGATGGTTTCAAACGTTTTTCGGTCTCGGCTGGTTGGCTCCATGCTATGCCTCAAGGCTCAGGAAATCCTGTTAATATCAATACTAGCGTTGCAGAAGGTACAACATCTAAAGTTGGAGATGTATCTACAAAAGCCGTTTTAGATGCAATCGATCAAAGTAAAACTTCAGGAAAATTCTGGTATAGCACTATTAGCCTTCTTGATAAGTTTACAGACACTCTTCCCTCATCACTTGCAGGTACAGCAGAAGTTAATGGCCTTTCTCAATGGCAACAACAAGGTTCTGGCTTAGAAGCTTCTGATGTTGATACTGTTGGCCTTATGTTTAACTACAACTTTACGGACAATTTATCTTTAGAAATTAAAGGCGGTATTCCTCCTAAAGTAGATATTAATGGAAAAGGTAATATTTACGCTCCCCTTTCTGGAAAAGCGACTCCACTAAAAGATGGATCTTCAATTGGAGAAATCATAGGAGGTGGAATTTCCGGGGCGGGTGGAGATATTCCTTTAAAACAAGATCTTCATATTACTGATCTTTCTCAAGGGGGTAAGGCTGCGACTGCACGTGCATGGTTACCAGCAGTTGAACTACACTATCAATTTGGTAAATCTGGGGTAAATAAATTCCGCCCATATGTAGGTGCTGGGGTCATGTATGCCTATTTTAATGATTTAAAAATGAATTCTGGTATTGAAGCCGATTTAATTCAAGCGGGACACATGATCCAGAATATCCATGATAATAAGGCAGGTGCAGCATTAGATCGCAAAACATCTTCAGCAAATCCTATTGTGAAACTAGAAGCGACTGATACTTTTGCACCTATTGTTACTGTCGGTGCAACTTATGACTTTAACCCAAACTGGTTTGCTGTCGGTTCCGTTTCTTATTCAAAAATGAATAGTGAAGCAAAAATTTATGTTACTGACCAAAATACAGGTAAAGAGCTCATTAAAGCAAATACCAAAATTGATATTGATCCACTCATTACCTATGTAGGTGTAGGTTACCGCTTCTAATTTTTAAAAGAACCTAAGCTATAAAAGCTTTACTGAAGCTTTTATAGCTTTTTTATTAGGCAGATTAAGGCTGCTTCTTTTTAAACCAATATGCTAAAAAAATGAGCACTTTTTATGGAAGCTCTAGCAATATTTAGCTTCTATCATTCTTATTAGCATTTTTCGTTTCATACTTATTTTATGATTCATTTTCTTAACCTCTAACTAATTTAATAAAATTAAAAACTAAGGTTTTCCTTTTAGTAAAAATTATTTTTTGGCACGTCCTTTGCTTTGTTTACAGCATGATGAATCAATGGCGATTCAATGGATAAACCAAGACGGCCAATGACGTCCGCTCTGATCGGTATGCAGATAGACAATTCATTTTGTCATGCAAATTAAAATTTCGTTCAGTTCAGGGGGACGGCGTATGTCTTCAAATATCAATCTAGATGCAAAAAAAGCAACTGAGATTAAATTATTTAGTTTCTCAACTCCAGCCATGCGTGCCTTTCACATGTCTTGGCTCGCGTTCTTTGTCTGCTTCTTCGCATGGTTTGCCTGTGCTCCATTAATGCCTGTTATTAAAGGCGAATTTGGCTTAACAAAAGATCAAATTGCCAATATTAATATTGCCGCCGTTGCGATTACGATTTTAGTACGACTCGCTGTTGGACCACTTTGTGATAAATATGGTCCACGAATTACCTATACAGCCCTACTCTTACTCGGCAGTATTCCCGTATTTGGTGTCGCTGCTGCCAACAGTTATGAATCTTTTCTATTCTTCCGTTTGCTGATTGGTGCAATTGGCGCAAGCTTTGTCATTACGCAATATCATACAAGTATTATGTTTGCACCTAACGTTGTAGGTACAGCAAATGCTGCAGCGGCTGGTTGGGGTAATGCTGGTGGGGGTGCAACTCAAGCTTTAATGCCTTTATTACTCGGTGCAATTGTCATGTTTGGTGCTGAACAGACTATGGGCTGGCGCATTGCACTCATCGTACCTGGTGTAATGATGGTGATTGTTGGCGTCCTTTACTGGAAACTTACCCAAGACTGTCCTCAAGGAAACTTTAAAGTAGTTCGTGCACAAGGTATTGAAGTTGGCAGCGGTAAAAAAGGCGGTATGGCAATTTTAATGCAGGCTGCTCGTAACTACCGTGTCTGGATTTTATTTGTGGCTTATGGCGCATGCTTTGGTATTGAGATTTTTATCCATAACGTTGCAGCCATGTACTATGTTGATCAGTTTAAAATGGATTTAAAAACTGCTGGTTTAACTGCCGGAATATTTGGTCTTCTCGCATTATTCGCTCGTGCGCTTGGTGGCATTATTTCCGATAAAGTCGCACTTACAAAAGGACTAGATGGACGCACTAAAGTACTTGTACTCATGATTTTGGGCGAAGGTTTATTCTTAATTCTTTTCTCTCAAATGAACGGCGTCACTCTCGCTATTCTTTCAATGACTATCTTTGCACTATTTACCCACATGGCCTGCGGCGCAACATATGCACTTGTACCATTTATTGACCGCAATGCATTAGGCGGTGTTGCTGGAATTATTGGTGCAGGTGGGAATGCTGGAGCAGTTGCAGCAGGTTTCTTGTTAAAAGGTGTACTTGATGTTCAAACTTGTCTATTTATTTTAGGTGGACTGGTTATGGTTGCAGGTTGTAGCGTAATTTTGATTCGCTTCACAACCGAACACAAAGAAAAGGAAAAAGTACTTTTTGAACAGGCTTTACTTGAACGTAATTCTGCAGCTTAACTTTTATAACAAGCAGGAATCAAAATGATTTCTGCTTGTTTATTTTTTTATAACGCCACATACCACTTCCAAACTTTTTAATTCTTCTTAAATATTTTTATAGATATATCGATATTATTCGATATATCTTCTACAATGATTCATCACATTCTTATAACTTTCTATTCACAATGACCAAAACAAGCAATCAGTTTTCTCAATCCCTTATCTATATGCTGATTGGCAGTGCCTTTATTTTGGCCCTTTCATTAGGTGTCCGTCATGGTTTCGGTCTCTACCTTGTACCCATGAGCCATGAATTTGGTTGGGGGCAGCATGTTTTTAGTCTCGCAATTGCGATGCAAAACTTAATCTGGGGAGCCGTGCAGCCTTTTACTGGCGCAATCGCAGATAAATATGGCAGCAAAGTTGTGGTTACTGTTGGGGGGTTACTTTATGCCCTTGGCTTACTGTTAATGGCTTTTAGTTCAAGCATCTTAATCTTAAATTTGAGCCTAGGTCTTATTATTGGTTTAGCTTTATCAGCTACTTCATTCACAGTATTGCTTAGCGCAGTAGGCAGAGCTGCTCCACCAGAAAAAAGAAGTATGGCAATGGGCATTGCCAGTGCAGCTGGTTCTTTTGGCCAATTTATTATGCTGCCTTCCACCCTTCTCTTACTTAAAACAGTGGGATGGTCTTCAGCTTTAATGGTAAGTGCGCTGTTAATCGCTCTTATTATTCCTCTAGCATGGATGTTAAAAGGGCCAAGCAACCAAGCCCCAAAAGCAATTGCTCAACCTCAGCTCACCTTTAAACAAGTACTAAATATTGCTAGAAAACATAAGCCATTTTGGTGGTTAGCTTTAGGTTTCTTAGTATGTGGATTCCAGGTTGTTTTCTTAGGTGTCCACCTACCAGGTTATTTAATCGATCACGGCTTTGATGCAGCCTCAGGTACAGTATTTCTTGCTTTGGTCGGGTTATTTAATATTGTAGGAACTTACGGCGCAGGTTGGTTGGGAGACCGTTTCTCGAAACCTAAATTATTAATGGCACTTTACGGAAGCCGTGGCATCGCAATCATTGCCTTTTTACTATTACCGTTAAGCACTTATACGGTATATGCTTTTGGCATCATTATGGGTCTTCTATGGCTCTCTACTGTTCCGCTCACGAATGGCATTGTCGCAAATATGTTTGGTGTTAAATATCTTTCAATGTTAAGCGGCATTGTGTTTTTCACCCATCAAGTCGGTTCTTTCTTTGGCGGTTGGCTTGGCGGTGTTAACCATGACTTAACAGGGAATTACAATGCGATTTGGCTATGTTCAATAGCTTTGAGTATATTAGGGGTAATTGTACATTTCTTTGTAAATGAGGAGGCTGTTATTCATGACGCATAATGCCTTACTTTTGAAAACAATTATGACTTTCTTCATTATAGCTCTTCTGGTTCTTTCTATTATTTTATGGAAACAGACACCTGATTTATTTGAATATTTCAATCAAGCATTTTGTGCACACTAGAGAGATGAGGCGCTAAAATCGCTCTGTACATTGTCATAAAAATATAAAAATCGTATGGTCTAATGAAAATAAAAAAGCCCGCAAGTTTGCGGGCTTTTTTATGAAAAACTTATTTAAAATCAAAACAAGCGATTCATACCATTAAGTGCAGCTACACGGTAAGCTTCAGCCATGGTTGGATAGTTAAACGTTGTTTCAACAAAATATTTCAAGGTATTGTTTGGGCTGTGCATAACTGCTTGCCCAATGTGGATAATTTCGGCAGCGTTATTACCAAAACAATGAATACCTAAAATTTCTAAAGTGTCGCGGTGGAAAAGAATCTTCAATTCACCCACTGTATCACCCGTAATTTGTGCACGAGCCAAATGACGGAAAGAAGCTTGGCCTACTTCATACGGAATTTTCTCTTCCGTTAATTCCTGTTCATTTTTACCAATTGATGAGATTTCCGGAATGGTGTAAATACCCGTTGGGATATCACGTACTGGCTTCGCATCTTCACCACTCATGTTTGCGCCAGCACAGCGCCCTTGGTCATAAGCAGCAGAAGCAAGTGATGGCCAACCAATCACGTCACCAGCAGCATAGATGTTTTCAACTTCAGTTTGGTATTGGTCATTTACAGAAAGCTGACCACGGTTGTTTGGTACTAACCCAACATTCTCAAGACCTAAACCTTCTGTATTACCTGAACGGCCATTACACCAAAGGATCGCATCGGCTTTAATCTTTTTACCACTTTGTAAATGTAATACAACATGGTCATCAAAGGTTTCAAGATGGTCCATTTGTTCGTTGTGACGAATCAATACACCCTGTTCACGTAAGTGATAAGACAAAGCATCAGCAATCTCATCATCTAAATAGCTTAAGAGTTTTTGCTGAGTATTAATCAAGTCAACTTTATGGTCTAAACCAATAAAGATCGAAGCATATTCACAGCCAATAACACCTGCGCCGTAAATAATGATTTTTTGAATTGAGTAATCAAGATCAAGAATTTTGTCCGAATCAAATACACGAGGATGGTCAAAGTCGAGACCTTGCGGATGGTAAGGACGACTACCTGTCGCAATCACGATTTGCTTACAGATAATTGTTTCTTTAATGCCTTCATGGCTAAAAACTAAAACTGTATTTTTATCTTGAATATATGCACGGCCATGAAATACGCCGATTTTGTTGCGGTCATAAAAGCGTGTATGCGTATCAACCTGTTGTTGAATCACTTTGTGTGCGTTACGCAACACCTGTTTCATGGTGAACTGTTTCCATTCACCTACTTTTTGAAACATTGGATCACGCTGATAGCGAATAATACTAGAAACTGTTTGACGCAATGCTTTACTTGGAATCGTTCCTACGTGGGCACAGTTACCACCGAGTTGATCACGTACATCTACAATTGCAACACGCTTACCCGCTTTTGCAAGCTTCATTGCCGCGCCTTCACCTGCAGGTCCAGAACCGAGAACTACCGCATCGTACTTAACGAAATTCCCACTAACGACCTCTTTTTTACGTGGCATTGAAAGCTCCTTCCTCTCTTGAATGACCATATTTTATAATAGATTATGACTAATATGCGGTGAATTTATGTATTTCTCAACCCTATATTTCTGAATAACCACATTTATTATATGAATAGTTATTTTCCGCTATTAACCAAAGAACTCCGCTATAATACAATGTCAATGTCTCTATAAACGAGTGGAAAAGTTAAATATGTCAGAACACCGTAAACCTGAACAGGGTGTAAAACTTCGTGGCGCAGAAAAAGTCGCAAGAATTCCTGTAAAAGTTGTACCTACGGTTGAAGTGCCGCGTAAACCTGACTGGATTCGTGTCAAGATGACGGCACCAGAAGAAGTTCAGCGTATTAAAACCACTTTACGTGCTCAAAAACTCCATACCGTTTGTGAAGAAGCAGCTTGCCCTAACCTACCAGAATGTTTTGGTGGTGGTACAGCAACATTTATGATTATGGGTGATATTTGTACACGTCGTTGCCCATTCTGTGATGTCGCACATGGTCGTCCAAATGCATTAGACCCTGATGAACCTCGTCACATGGCAGAGACCATTGCCAATCTTAAACTCAAATATGCAGTAATTACCTCAGTTGACCGTGACGACCTACTTGACGGCGGTGCACAACATTTTGTGGACTGTATTAAAGAAGCTCGTGCGCTTAGCCCAAATACATTACTCGAAATTTTAGTGCCAGACTTCCGTGGACGTATGGATATTGCTTTACGCATTATGACTGAATGTCCACCAGATGTTTTCAACCACAATATTGAGACTGTGCCTCGTCTATATAAAGCGATGCGTCCAGGTTCAGATTACCAACACTCTTTAAACTTATTAAAAATGTTTAAAGAATACTGCCCTGACATCCCAACAAAATGTGGTTTGATGGTAGGTATTGGTGAGACTGAAGAAGAAGTGATTGCATTACTTGATGACTTACGTGCTCACGACGTTGACTATGTGACGATTGGTCAATACTTGCAACCTTCTAAACAACATGCGCCAATTGACCGTTTTGTAACACCAGAAGAGTTTGAACGTTATGCAGAGCATGGCCGTAAACTTGGCTTTAGAAATATCTGGTCTGCGCCAATGGTTCGTTCAAGTTACTTTGCTGATCGTCAATATCATGGTGAGCCAGTTCCAGAAGTTCGTCGTAAAGTAGATCCTGCTAAAAAAATCGCGGTTCAGGTCGTCGAAGCTTAATAAATTGAATATCTCTAAAAAGCCCTCTAATACAGAGGGCTTTTTATTTGTATAAGAAAATCAATAACATTTCTTGACAAATCGATAAAACAAGCCATTACACATTCATTGAAAAATATCTTATATCTAAAAGCACGATATATCCCTGCTCTAGCATATACATCAATTGCGACATAAAAAATTAAATTTAAACAGCATTAAAAAATTAGCTAGTTAAGCCTTAAATCTCTCCTCGCTTTTTTGTAACTTCCAACTTGAGGGCTTATCTAGCAAGGAGCAAGTATGATTTTCCTACTCTTTGTTTTAAGTATTGTGATTCAGCTCGCTGCAATATGGGCAATTTTCTTTTTTAACCTAAACAGAGCCATTGGCAGCATTCTTATGATTGCGGTAGCCATACTTACCGCAATCATTTTAACGCCATGGTCACTGCTTTTAGGGATTCCTCTTATTGCCCTTAGCATTATTATTTTGTTTAAGCCTTTACGGTTTAGCTTAATTACAAAACCTGCTTATAAAACTCTGGCAAATTCAATGCCAAGTATCAGCACAACCGAACAAGAAGCATTGGAAGCAGGAACAAGTTGGTGGGAAAAAGAATTATTTATGGGTGCTCCAGATTGGTCGCAATTTGAGAAGTATCCTTACCCTACACTTTCATCAGAAGAACAAAGTTTTATTGATAATGAAGTTGAAGTGCTATGCAGCATGCTAAATGAATGGGAAATTCACCATCAATTAAAAGACCTTCCTCCGGAAGTTTGGCAGTTCATTAAAGATAAAGGTTTCTTAGGCCTGATTATTCCCAAATCCTTTGGCGGTAAAGAATTTAGCTCATTTGCTCAAAGCCGTATTATGAGCAAAATTGCGTCACGCTCATTAACTGCAGCAGTAAGTTGTATGGTTCCGAACTCTTTAGGACCTGGTGAACTACTCATGCACTACGGTACTGATGCGCAAAAGCAACAATACTTACCGGGCCTTGCTAAAGGTGAAGAAATTCCATGCTTTGGTTTAACCAGTCCAGAAGCAGGTTCAGACGCTGGCGCCATTCCAGATTCAGGCGTTGTTTGCTACGGCGAATATGAAGGCGCTCAAGTCCTTGGTCTGCGCATGAATTTCTCTAAACGCTGGATTACGCTTGCTCCAATTGCCACAGTAGTTGGCCTAGCATTTAAGCTTTATGACCCTGAAGGTCTACTCGGCGATAAAAATAAAACCGAATACGGTATTACCTGTGCCCTCATTCCTGCAAGCCATGCAGGTGTAAAAATTGGAGCACGCCATTATCCCGGTTCTCCATTTATGAATGGAACAGTAGAGGGTGAAGATGTCTTCATTCCAATTGACTGGATTATTGGCGGACAAGAAAATGCTGGTAAAGGCTGGCGCATGCTCATGGAGTGTTTAGGTGTTGGACGTGGTATTTCACTTCCAGCGTTAGCTACAGCCGCAGGTGAAATGAGCTATTTAACTGTAGGGGCTTTTGCGAGAATTCGTCAACAGTTCAATATTTCTGTTGGTAAATTTGAAGGTGTGCAAGAAGCAAGTAGTGAAATTGCCAGTGATGCCTATATGCTTGAAGCATTCCGTTATTTAGTGACTTGTGGTTTAAATCAAGGCGGAACTCCTGCCGTGATGACTGCCATGGCAAAATACTATGCAACAGAAACCATGCGTAAAGTCATTAATCACGGTATGGATATTGCCGGTGGACGTGCAATTCAACTTGGACCACGTAACTTCCTAGCCCTTACCTATCAAGCAATTCCAATTGCAATTACGGTAGAAGGCGCAAATATTTTGACCCGTTCATTGATGATTTTTGGTCAAGGTTCAATGCGCTGTCACCCTTATCTTTTTGAAGAATTGCAACTTCTTCAATCTGAAGATAAAGCTAATGCAGTTCAAAAATTCGATGATTTATTATTTAAACATTTAGCCTATACCTTTAACCGTGGGGCAAAATCATTTGCTTATGGTTGGACAGGTGGCTCAAGCGATGCCCCTCAATCAGTAGATCAATTTACTGCCAGTTACTATAAGACGATTAACCGTTTTAGTGCCAACTTCGCGCTTGTTTCGGATATGTCACTTGGTTTACTTGCAGGAGACTTAAAACGCAAAGAAATGTTATCAGGACGCTTAGCAGATATTCACGCGCACCTGTTTATTTCTACTGCGATTTTAAAATTTTATGAAGCTGGCCAAAAAACTGAAGCTGAACAACTTCACGCCAAATTAGCGCTACAAAAAGCTTTTTTAAATATTCAGGAAGCATTTTGGGGATTATTTGAAAACTTCCCAGCTAAACTTCCAGCAGCATTTGTAAAATGGATCTGTTTCCCTCTTGGCCGTGTCATTTCAAAACCTGACGATGAGTTAAAACAGCAAGTTGCGGAACTCATGATGGAAGAACATCCGTTTAGAGAGCAACTCAAACGCCATGTGTACTATTCAACTGAACCTAATGATGTCACTGGCCGTCTAGAGCACACGTTCCAGATTTTAAGAACTATTGAACCACTTTGGGATAAGTTTAAGAAAGCTGAATCCAAAGGCAAGTTTACAGGTCTTACATTTGAAGAGAACATTACACAAGCGATAAAAGAAGGCTTTATTTCTGAAAGCGAAGCTCAACAATTATTGCAGTACAACGCAATTCGATTTGACAGCATGCTTACCGATGTTTTTGATGAAAAACTCGATAAGGATCTACCTTTGTCAAACCCTCATCAAATAGTGTGACTGGTGCCTCCACCAATTCACTATTGCAATCATTTTTGATTCGCATTAATTAATAAATAGCCATAAAAGCGTCACTCGACGCTTTTATTTTTAGGAGAAATTAATGTCTAAGCAAGATTACGAAAATGGATTAAAAGTACGCACAGAAGTGATGGGAGAAGCTTTTGTAAAACGTGCCCAAGAAAATACCGTACCCTTTACTCAGCCTTTACAAGACTGGATTAACGAACATGCATGGGGATCGACTTGGCAACGTGAAGGTGTACTTCCACGTAAATATCGCTCATTAATTACTTTGGCTATGCTAACCGCACTTAAATCGCCAACTGAACTTAAAGGCCATATTCGTGGTGCACTCAACAATGGTTGTACAGTCGAAGAGATTCAAGAAACTTTATTACACAGTCTGCCATATTGCGGCGCTCCCGCTACTCAAGAAGCTTTTCGTGCTGCTTTAGAAGTGATTCAAGAATATCAACAACAATAACTTCAATCTGAGCCAGAACTCTACTGGCTCACTTTGACCTAATTCAATTTAGTCGAATAAATATTTAAATTACGATCACCAATTACGATAGCCTGTCGACAAATTCCTTCTGCTTTACGCTGGTTCTCAAAAACTGCTGCTGACATTGGTTCGAAACTATCAAAAAAGCAAATTTCTTTTGGATCTATAGAATAAACGAGCGACTGATTTCCAACACCTTCTAAAGTGTCGTAGTACACGATTACCATTTGCCCATTTTGAATTGCGACTTGAATGTCTTGATAGCTCAGTGCTGGTCCCATTGGTATTTTCAATACCTTTGCTTCTTTATAACTCATGCGTTCACTGGGACTAATGTTAGGGTCTTTATCTGAATAAAATGAAACATCAAAACCAAACTTTTTTAAAGCAACAGCTAAAGCAATGGTATAGGTACCATCTTGCTCATATCGGCAAACTTTAATCAACTCAGCAACATCAACTTGAACCCCATAATGCTTTAGCATCATCCAAACTGCAAAAACACCACTGTTTGCCTTGAGGTTTGCCAAAGATTCGGGAATATTTAAGGCCATAATTTAAATCTAAAGTCGTAATTAAGCAGATAATAAACAAAACTGGATTGGCACTAAAAGCTTTTCCAAGTACAATGTTTCGCTAGTCGAGGGATGCTGCGACAAATGATCGGCACTAAAGATCATTTTGCCAGGCTCGACGATCGGTTAAACACTCGTTTTAACCAACAACGGCATCCGCGAACAGAATGATCAATACTATTTTTTCCTAGGAGATCCTGATGAACGCGGTTAATGCTTCATTTACAGATTATAAAGTTGCTGACATCTCACTTGCTGACTACGGTCGTAAAGAAATCAAACTTGCTGAAGCAGAAATGCCAGCTTTGATCGGTTTACGTAAACGTTATGCAGCGTCTAAACCACTTGCTGGTGCAAAAATTCTTGGTTGTATCCACATGACCATTCAAACAGCGGTTCTTATTGAAACGCTTGTTGAATTAGGTGCTGAAGTTCGCTGGACATCTTGCAACATTTTCTCGACTCAAGACCACGCTGCTGCTGCAATTGCTGCTCGCGGTATTCCAGTTTTTGCTTGGAAAGGTGAAACTGAAGAAGAATATGTATGGTGTCTTGAACAACAAATCAATGTAAATGGCCAACCTTGGGATGCCAACATGATCTTGGATGATGGCGGTGACTTAACTGCTCTTGTTCATGAAAAATATCCTGCTCTTTTAGAACATATTCACGGTATTACCGAAGAAACCACAACAGGTGTTCAACGTCTTATCGAAATGTGGAAAGACGGTTCTTTGAAAGTACCTGCAATTAACGTAAATGACTCAGTTACTAAGTCTAAAAACGACAACAAATATGGCTGCCGTCACTCATTAAATGACGCAATCAAACGTGCTACAGATATGTTGTTATCTGGCCGCCGTGCGCTTGTGATCGGTTATGGTGACGTAGGTAAAGGTTCTGCTCAATCTTTACGTCAAGAAGGCATGATTGTTCGTGTAACAGAAGTTGACCCAATTTGTGCAATGCAAGCATGTATGGACGGCTATGAAGTTGTATCTCCATACAAAAATGGCGTACAAACAGGCAAAAAAGAAGATATTAACCATGACCTTCTTGGCAACACTGACCTTGTTGTAACAACAACCGGTAACTACCACGTGTGTGATGCAGCAATGTTAGACAGCTTAAAAGCTGGTGCAGTTGTATGTAACATCGGTCACTTCGATACAGAAATCGACACAGCTTATTTACGTGGTTACAAGTGGGTTGAAGTTAAGCCACAAGTTCACCAAGTTTACCGTTCAGAAGACGAAAACAACTACCTTATCCTTCTTTCTGAAGGTCGCCTTGTAAACCTAGGTAATGCAACTGGTCACCCATCACGTGTAATGGATGGTTCTTTTGCTAACCAAGTTTTAGGCCAAATTCACTTATTCCAAGAGAAATTTGCTGACCTTCCTGCAAGTGAAAAAGCTGCAAAAATTCGTGTAGAAGTTCTTCCTAAGAAACTTGACGAAGAAGTTGCTGCGGCAATGGTTGCAGGTTTCGGTGGTGTACTTACTCAGTTAACTCAAGAGCAAGCCGATTACTTAGGTGTTGCTGTTGAGGGACCATTCAAGTCTGACGCTTACAAATACTAAGAATTTAAGGGCAGACGGTGAACCGACTGCCCTTTTTTCTAAATAATGTTTCGCTGTTTACAAGGATTTGACATGACTAAACGTACACCTATTTCTTTTGAGTTTTTCCCGCCAAAAACTGATGCTGGTGCTGAAAAACTTCGTATTGTTCACCAAGAATTACAGCTATTAAACCCTGAGTTTTTCTCAATTACTTATGGTGCTGGTGGTTCTACTCGTGAGCGTACGCTTGCTGCCATTGATGATTTCAACGGTAAAGGCACGCCTGTTGCTCCTCACCTCTCTTGTATTGGCGATGATAAGACACGTATTGCTGAACTACTCGATTTGTACAAGGCACAAGGCATTGACCGTATAGTCGCTTTGCGTGGTGACTTACCATCTGGTCAAGTTGGACTTGGCGAGCTTCCTTATGCTCAAGATTTAGTACGTTTTATTCGTGAGCACTCAGGTGATCATTTTCATATTGAAGTTGCAGCTTATCCAGAAATGCATCCTCAAGCTGAAAGCCTTGATTCAGATATCCAACGTTTTATTGAAAAAGTACAGGCTGGTGCCAATGCAGGAATTACCCAATTCTTCTTTAATCCAGACTCATATTTTTATTTTATAGAGCGTTTGGAGAAAGCTGGAATTAATATTCCGGTCGCTCCTGGTATCATGCCAATTACCAATGCAAGCAACTTAATTCGCTTTGCAGATGGCACTGGTGCTGAAATTCCTCGCTGGATTCGTAAGCAATTACAAGCCTATGGTGATGACAGTGAAAGTATTAAAGCTTTTGGTCATGAAGTTGTTGTTAAGCTATGCGAACGCCTGATTGCAGGTGGTGCACCAAGCTTGCACTTCTACTCAATGAACCAAGTCGAACCAACTCGTCAACTTGTTGTTGATCTTGGTTTAAATTAATTTTGTAAGGCGTACCCAATGAATCGTTTTTTTATCGAAACTGAACTTACAGTTGGCTCAACAATTCAACTGACTGAATCGGTATTCCATCATTGGGTGCGTGTTTTACGCGCACAACTACAAGAACAAGCGACACTATTCAATGGGCAAGGTGGCGAATATCTCGCGACACTCACCGAAATTAATAAAAAAAATGCATTTGTCACCATTGAGAATTTTAATCCTGCAAACCGTAATGCCCCTTTTAAAGCTGTTCTTGGTCAGGTCATGAGTAAAGGTGACCGAATGGATTATGCCATTCAAAAAGCCACCGAACTTGGTGTAAGCAAAATTCAGCTTTTAACCAGTGAACGTTGTGAAATGCGTTTAAAATATGACAGAGATCAAAAAAAATTAGAGCACTGGCAAGCCGTTGCAATTGCAGCATGTGAGCAATGTGGGCTTAACTTAGTCCCAGAAGTTTTAGCGCCAGTCCCTCTTCATGAATGGTTAAATTCTTCTGATCTTCCTGCATCTAAATTTGTTTTGGCTCCGGAAAAAGAACAAAAAGATGTATTGGCAGGGATCCAACCCGAACTTGCTCTCTTAATTGGTCCAGAGGGTGGTTTAAGTGAAAATGAAATTACGCAAGCCAATCAAGCAGGTTTTATGAACTGGTGCATTGGAGACCGTGTATTGCGCACTGAAACTGCCCCTGTTGTTGCATTATCTATTTTAAATTATCGGTTTTTATCCATATAAACTAATTGAACATTGATTAAATCAACAATTAAAGTTAACTTACTTTTACTGTATGAATATTAATTTAAATTTTTTTCCACTGATAAATCAGATTCTTTCTGTATAAATGTAAAAAAATAGGATAGAAAAATCTTATGTCTGGCCTTCAGGAAGAATATTTACAGCATCAAACCAAAATTGAACAGCTCCGGCTCTCAATTCAATATATTCGCTGGTATCTGATTAGCCTAATATTACTTTGCCTGATTTCAGCCATTATTTTCTCTTGTTACTTTATTTCCTACATTACTAAATTTATTTGGTCAATTGGCTTTACTGTTTTAACTTTTACCTGTCTATTATTTATTCCAAAACTTTTAACCCAGTATCGTGATATTAATTTTATTAAGAAAACTGATTTAACGCTGCAAGGTATTTGTTTGCTCTCTGGAATTTTAATGGGAATAAATATAATTGTTCTTCATTTTTCACTTCCAGCTACATTAATATCCGTCTCTGATGTTCATATCCTCATTGCTCTATTTATTACCTCAGCACACATTATTGGCCTGACCTTTCTGACTCAGCAGCCCCGATATTTTTATTTGTTATTTATTCCAAGTACAGTTCCACTCATTATTAGTCAATTTACCCATTCTCAAATCACGCAACTTCCTTTTTACTTTGCTTATAACTTAGCTTTTGTTGCAACTTTGCTTTGCGCTTATGCAACTCAACGTAACTATCAAAAAATCTCTCAACTACTATTTAAAAATAAACAACTCGTACAAGTCGCAGAACAACATACACAATGGGCTGAAGAATTATGTGTACAGCTTCAGCAAGAAGTAAATAAATCCAAAGATATTGAGGCACAGCTTCAATTTAATAATCATTTACTCGAACAAAAAGTACGAGAAAGAACATACGACTTAACTAAAATGAATGAGAGGCTTGAAAGCAATCATCATAATTTAGCATTTGCCCATGAAACCGCAGGTATTCGACCGTGGGACTGGGATATTGAAAAACAAAAACTAGAAATCACTTTCTTTGATCAGCAAAAACAAACGCAAAATACGTCTTTACACCTCAAGACCATATTAGAGCGTATACATCCTAATGACCGACAATTATTTGATGAGCGTTTAAAAGAACACTTGGAAGGAAAATCTGATCATTTCAATATTACTTTCCGTATCTTACGTCGTAATGGCTCTTGGCGTTGGATTCATGATGTAGGTCGTGTCATTAGCCGTGATCCTAAAACCAATAAAGCTTTACGCATGGTCGGAATGACCAGAGATATCCATCAGGAAAAAAAAGATCAAGAGCATCTAAGACTCTGCGCTATTGTACTTGAACAAGCTGCTGAAGGTATTTTTATTCTAGATGAAAAACTTAATTATATTGATGTTAACCCCTATTATGAAAAATTAACTGGTTTTTCAAAGTCTGAATTATTAAATCAGCAACTATTTAACATCGCAATAAATCAGAAATTACAGCAACAACAGTTTCATGACTCAATTACTCAACAACTTCTAAAAACTGGCGAATATATGGGCCAATTTGATGAAAAGTTTGCATCGGGTAAGAGTGTTTATTTATGGCTTCATATTAATGCAGTGAAAGATGAACACAGCCAAGTTATTAATTATATTGGTTTTGCGCGTGATTTAACTGAGCAGAAACGCCAAGAGCAACATTTATCTTATTTAAAAAATTATGATAGTTTAACTCACCTTCCTAACCGTTTTTATTATTACAATCAATTACATCAGTATTTAGTCAATCCTTCTTATAGTTTTAAAAATTTGGCATTAATAAGAATTAATATTGATAGATTTAGAGCATTTAATGAATTTCTAAATAATGATAGTGGTGATGAACTGCTAAAACAATTTGCACAGCGTCTACGACTCACCAATATTAATGCCATTTTAGTTGCTTATTTAAATGGGGATGATTTTGCAATCATTTATGAAATATCACCGATTCATCCAAATATTGAGCAATATTGCCAAAATATATTACAAGCATTAAATGCCCCTTTTTATATTGATCAGCAAGAATATTTTATTACAGCCTCTATTGGAGTTGCTTGTTTTCCTGAGCACGGCAGACAAATTGACCATCTCAACAACCACGCAGAACAAGCATTGTCCGAAGCAAAACGCTTGGGTGGCAATACTATTAGCTACTATTGTAATAAAACAACGAATCCATATAAGACAGCAGATTTAGAACAAGAACTGCGTAAAGCCATTCAAAATGATGAATTTGTGGTTTATTACCAACCAAAAATTAATTTAAATGATAAATCGGTTAAAGGCTTTGAAGCTTTAATTCGCTGGCAGCATCCTGAAAAAGGACTAGTTATGCCAAATATGTTCATTCCTTTTGCCGAGCGTAGTAGTCTTATTTCCGATATTGGCAAAGTTGTTTTAGATAAAGTCGGCAAACAATTACAAGAATGGAAAAATGCTGGCTATACAGATATTCAAGTCTCTGTAAATATTGTGGCTCAACAAATTCATCGAGGATTATTGCTTAACGATTTAGATGAATTTTTAGAGAAATATCAGCTAGATGGCTCAAATATAGAACTAGAAATTACTGAATCAGCTTTATTGGACAATACCGATAATGTGAAGAAACTACTGCACTCAATTAAAGAGCGCAACATTTCGATCGCACTCGATGATTTTGGTACTGGCTATTCATCTTTAGCTTATCTAACCGAATACCCAATTGATGTTTTGAAAATTGATCGAGCCTTTATTTCGAAAATCGGTGATCAAAAACAAGAAGCTATTGTCAATGCCATGATTGCAATGGGTAAAAGTATGGCGCTTAAACTGGTTGCTGAAGGTGTTGAAACTGAAGAGCAAGTTATTTATCTACAAAAACAACGATGTGATTTTTTACAAGGCTATTTCTTTAGTCGCCCGCTCCATCCAAATCAGATTATTCAATATCTACAATCAAATACGTATATTTCATAATTGTTTTAACAGTCTATTTTACATGCGCTGGTTTTTCCAAAAATGAGCGTTTTTGACTGTGAGAAATAAAGAAGTAGTGTTATATTCTTTAGCATTTAGCTCACTACGGGGCTATTGGCAATTCGTCTACTATTCTCTTAATTGGTAAAAATTAAAGCATAGTAAAAGAACTGAGTTGCCTCCCCCTAAATGAGTGATTTGACTAGTTTGCTTTTTTGTATCAAATAGAGACTCAGATGGACGATCAATCTTTAAAACAGGCCGCTTTAAATTACCACGAATATCCAAATCCAGGGAAAATCAGCGTCACGCCTAGTAAGCAACTCGTCAACCAACGAGATTTGGCTCTAGCTTATTCACCAGGGGTTGCTGCTCCATGTTTAGAGATTGAACGTGATCCTTCAGCTGCTGCAAAATACACTGCACGTGGTAACTTGGTTGCTGTTGTAAGTAACGGTACTGCGGTTCTTGGTTTAGGTAACATCGGTCCATTAGCTTCTAAACCAGTAATGGAAGGTAAAGGCGTTCTGTTTAAAAAGTTCGCTGGTGTTGACGTATTTGATATTGAAATTGCTGAAAACGATCCAGATAAAATCGTTGATATTGTTGCTTCATTAGAACCAACTTTCGGCGGTATTAACCTTGAAGATATCAAAGCGCCAGAATGTTTCTATATCGAGAAGAAACTTCGTGAACGCATGAAAATTCCTGTGTTCCATGATGACCAACACGGTACAAGTATTATTGTAGGTTCAGCATTATTAAATGCTCTACAACTGGTTAACAAGAAAATTGAAGAAATCAAAATTGTTGCTTCAGGCGCAGGTGCTGCTGCCCTTTCTTGTTTAGATTTACTTTGCGCTCTAGGCGTAAATAAAGAAAATATCATTGTTGCCGATTCTCGTGGTCTACTTACGACTTCACGTGAAGGCTTAGATGAATCTAAAAAACGTTATGTACAAGACATTAAAGCGACGCAATTACATGAAGTAATGGCTGGTGCAGATATGTTCTTGGGTCTTTCAGCTGCGGGTATTCTCACCAAAGATATGGTGAAACAAATGGCTGAAAATCCAATTATCTTTGCTTTGGCAAACCCAGATCCAGAAATTCTGCCTGAACACGCACATGAAGTACGTCCTGATGTCATTATGGCAACTGGTCGTTCGGACTACCCGAACCAAGTAAACAACGCTTTATGTTTCCCTTATATCTTCCGTGGTGCACTTGACGTAGGTGCGACAACCATTAACGAAGATATGAAAATTGCATGTGTACACGCAATTGCACGTATGGCTCATGTAGAAGCTGATGCTGCAACATATGGTGAAAAATCTGCTTCATTTGGTCGTGACTACTTAATTCCACGTCCACTTGATCAACGTTTGATTTTAGAAATCGCACCTGCTGTTGCTAAAGCTGCAATGGACTCAGGTGTTGCAACTCGTCCTATCGAAGATTTCTCTGCATATCGTCAAAAACTTTCTGAGTTTGTTTATAACTCAGCATTCTTGATGAAACCAATCTTTGCTCAAGCAAAAACTGATCCTAAACGTATTGCATACGCTGAAGGTGAAGATGAGCGCGTATTACGTGCTGTTCAAATTGCAGTTGATGAAGATTTAGCTAAACCAATTTTAGTTGGTCGTACTGCAGTCATTGAAGCAAACATCAAAAAATTGGGTCTACGCTTACAACATGGCGTAAATATTGAGATTGTAGATCAAGAACAAAACCCGATGTACGAAGAGTTTTGGAAAGACTACTATCAAACCATGCAACGTAAAGGCATTACTGTTGAATATGCTCAACGTGAAGCTCGCCGTCGTTCAACTTTAATCGCATCGCTTTTGGTTAAATTCGGCAAAGCAGATGGTATGTTATGTGGTACTTATAGTAGCTATAACATTCACCTTGACTTCGTACGCAATGTCATTGGTCTTAAAGAAGGTATGAACAACTTCTTCACGCTAAATGCATTGATGCTTGAAGACCGTAACTTGTTTATTGCTGATACGTATGTAAACACTAATCCTACTGCTGAACAACTTGCTGAAATGACAATTTTAGCAGCTGAAGAAGTACGTCGCTTTGGTATTACACCACGCGTAGCTTTACTTTCTCACTCAAGCTTCGGTAGCGACCAGACTGATTCAAGCGCTCAAAAAATGCGTGAAGTTTATCGTATTTTATCTGAGCAAGCTCCAGAGCTTGAAGTTGAAGGTGAAATGCATGGTGATGCAGCATTAGACGAAAGCATTCGTCAATATGCTTTCCCAGGTTCACGTTTTAAAGGTTCTGCAAACTTGCTTATTATGCCGAACCTAGATGCAGCAAACATTTCATTTAACTTGTTAAAAGCAACTTCTGGTAACAACGTTACAATTGGTCCAATTTTGCTAGGTGCTGCTAAACCAGTTCATATTTTGACACCTACAGCGACAACTCGCCGTCTTATCAATATGACTGCTTTAACAGTTGCTGAGATTCAACAACAAGAAAAGTAATTTAGAAACCGCTTTTTACGAAAAGCCTTTCTAATGACTTGAGAAAACCTCTATTCTGTAGCATGATTGCTTGAAGAATAGAGGTTTTTTCATGCAAGTGTATTTAGTAGGCGGTGCTGTTCGAGATTATTTACTTGGGCATCCCTATCAAGAAAAAGACTATGTTGTGGTCGGTGCAACGCCGGAACACATGCTCGCCCAAGGTTTCCAACCTGTAGGCAAAGATTTCCCTGTGTTTCTTCATCCCCAAACCAAAGAAGAATATGCACTTGCACGAACCGAACGAAAGTCTGGTCAGGGATACCACGGATTTCAATTTTTTACTGATACAACTGTAAGTTTAGAAGACGACTTAATTCGTCGTGACTTAACTATTAATGCAATAGCCATGGATCAAGACGGCAAAATATACGATCCATATGGTGGCCAAAGCGACTTAGAAAATAAAATTTTGCGTCATGTTTCGGAAGCATTTGCTGAAGATCCTTTACGGGTTTTACGTGTCGCTCGTTTTGCAGCTCGATATTTCCCATATGGTTTTCAAATTGCTCCTGAGACCTTGCAGCTTATGCACACCATGGCAGAGTCAGGTGAACTAGATGCATTAACACCAGAGCGTGTATGGAAAGAAACTTCTCGCGCTTTAATGGAAACTCATGCTGATATTTACTTCCAAACTTTGCGTGATTGCGGCGCATTAAAACATCTTTTCCCAGAGATTGATGCTTTATTCGGTGTACCTCAACGCCCTGAATATCATCCAGAAGTGGATTGTGGTGTTCACACCCTTATGTCTCTGCAACAAGCTTGTAAATCGAATTATTCACTCGATGTACGTTTTGCTGTTTTAGTACATGATCTGGGTAAAGCGCTTACTCCAGCCGATGAGCTTCCTCGTCATATCATGCATGAAGAACGTGGAATTAAACCGGTTACTCAATTATGTGAGCGTTTAAGAGTTCCAACACAAACCAAGCAATTGGCATTATCAGTGTGTAAAGAACATTTAAAATGCCACCAGATTATGTCATTAAAACCAGGCACTTTATGGCGTCTATTACAACGCCTAGATGTTTTACGTCGCCCAGAAAGAGTCGAGGCTTTTGTCCAAGCCTGTGAGTGTGATGCAAAAGGAAGATTAGGACTAGAAGATCGTCCGTATCCTCAAGCTCAATATATGCGTGAAGCCATGCAGATTGTTCGCTCTATTAAAGTTCAGGATTTACCAGAGAACATTAAAGGTGCGGAAATTGGTGAAATGCTCATTCAATATCGAATTGAGGCTTTAGCTGAGTTTAAAAACCAACATCAAAGTCTTAGCCATTCTTAATCAGTAGTCATAAAAAAAGCCTCATCGTGAGGCTTTTTTTTTATGAGGTTTTAACGTTTAGGAAGCGGGATATACTGAGATTGAGTATTTTGCGCTTTTCGCTCGCCCACAGTCACAACAAAGTTTTGTTGTTTCCCATCTCGTTCAACCAACACATTAATTTCGCTATTTGGCGCTTGTAAAGCCACGTAATTAATCAAATGAGAAGCCGAAGTAATCGGTTCATTATTTACCTGAACAATTTTATCGCCAACTTTAATCCCAGCTGAAGCCGCTGGACCACTTTTTAATACATCAGCAACAACTACACCTACTGGTGGTTTTGGTGCCAATACATCATCTTGTGTAGGTGGAAGTAAACTAATACCTAACCAGCCACGAACTACACGACCATCTTTTAAAATTGAGTTGAGTACTTGTTGACAAACCTTAGCAGGAATTGCGAAGCCAATACCTAAAGAGCCACCTGATTGTGAAAAAATAGCCGTATTCACACCAATCAAGTTACCAGCCACATCAATTAAAGCCCCACCTGAATTCCCAGGGTTAATTGCTGCATCAGTTTGAATAAAGTCTTCATAGGTATTAATACCTAAATCTGAGCGACCTGTTGCTGAAACAATACCTTGGGTTACCGTTTGCCCTACACCAAACGGATTACCAATTGCTAAAACAACATCGCCTACCTCATTACCACTTAACTTAAATGGCAATACTGGCAGCTTATCTAAATCGATTTTAATGACTGCCAAATCGGTATCGGGGTCAGTTCCAACAATTGTAGCTTCTGCACGACGTCCGTCATGTAAAGCAACTACAATCTGGTCAGCTTGGGCAATCACATGGTTATTGGTAAGAATATAACCATCAGCACGAACAATAACCCCTGAACCTAAGCTATTTTCATTTTGCTGTTGTTGTTCGGGAACCTGATTTCCAAAAAATTCACGGAAAACCGGATCACTTAATAAAGGATGATTTTGTTTAACTTTCTGGGTCGTAAAAATATTAACAACTGCCGGCGCTGCAACTTTTACCGCAGCACTATAAGACACCACCCCGCCCGTTCGAGAAGTATCCACCAGTGGCTCAACTTTCTCAGCAGGCATTTGCACCCCATCAACTGCAACAGTTGGTTTCGGCTGATGGTATTTTTGCCATGCAATAAAACTGGCAATTACAATAATAAGTAACACCCAAGGTAACCATGTAAAGGTGCGGCGCACGTTCATATCCTCTACGCAAAGAAGTTTTTAATTAAATTAATATATTGAACAAAAAGAGTTTTCAGTTAAGTATTTTAAATTAAATATGTCGATATACATAAAAAAGTCAAAAAAGATTTGTCTAGCTTTAGTTACACAACAAAATATGTTTCTATAGCTTTAGCAACTATTTACTACTCAATTCAGGAAATATCATGGCGAATTTGCATGAAATTATTCAGTGGTGCGACCAAACCTTAAAAGCAGCAGAGTTTAAAGATTACGCACCAAATGGCCTGCAAATTGAAGGTTCAACTGAAGTAAAACGTATTCTTTGTGCAGTAACTGCTTCTGAAGATGCAATTGATGCAGCCATTGCTCAAAATGCAGACTTATTACTCGTACACCACGGTTATTTTTGGAAGGGTGAACCGTATCCAATCACTGGTATGCGAGGCAATCGCATTAAAAAACTTATTCAAAATAATATTTCATTGGTGGCTTACCATCTACCTTTAGATGCGCATCCAAGTTTAGGCAATAATATCGCTATTGCAGAAAAACTAAACTTACAAAATTTAGAACCCCTTGATCCAAATGAGAAACATCCGATTGGTAATATTGGTTATTTAGAACAAGCGCTTTCTGTAGATGAATTTAAAGCAAAACTACAAAACAGTTTTGATTTTAAAGTGATTCACTTACCAGCTGAAAAACAAAGCATTCAAAAAGTAGGCTTCTGTACAGGGGGCGCTCAAGACTTTATTGCTAAAGCGGCTTTGCAAAACTGCGATGCTTACATTTCAGGCGAAGTCAGTGAACGAACTTTTTATGAAGCAAAAGAATTAGGTGTTCATTATTTTGCCTGTGGCCACCATGCAACTGAACGTTATGGTGTTCAACGTTTGGCACAGGCTATTTCAAAACAGTTCTCTGTTGAAAGTGAATATTTTGAATTGAATAATCCGATTTAATTAAGTCTTTTTTTCAATCTGTGTTATGCGTATTAATTAGATCTTTATTGTGTATAGTTCTTTAAAACGATGCCCTATTGTGAACAGAATCATTTACAATAGAGCCACTTAATATTGTATAACCCAGCAAATGCAAGGAATAGGAACATGACAACCATTACTTTACCTGCACTTCCATATGGCTATGATGATTTAGCGCCACATATCAGTAAAGAAACTTTAGAATACCATCACGACAAACACCACAATACCTATGTTGTTAACTTAAACAACTTAATCAAAGGTACTGACCTTGAAGGTAAAACTTTAGAAGAAATCATTAAAGCAACTGCTGGTGATGCATCTAAAGCTGGTATTTTCAACAACGCTGCTCAAGTTTGGAACCACACGTTCTACTGGAACAGCATGAAGCCAAACGGTGGTGGTAAGCCTACTGGTGCAATCGCTGCTAAAATTGACGAAGCTTTTGGTAGCTACGAAAAATTTGCAGAAGAATTTACTGCTGCTGCAACAACTCAATTCGGTTCAGGTTGGGCTTGGTTAGTTGCTGATGAAGTGAACGGTAAACTTTCTATTACTAAAACTTCTAATGCAGACACTCCACTTGCACATGGTCAAATTGCTGTATTAACAATTGACGTATGGGAACATGCTTACTACATCGATTTCCGTAACTTACGTCCTAAATACATCGCAACTTTCTTAGAAAGCCTTGTGAACTGGGACTATGCAAATGCAAAACTTGCAGGTCAACCAGCTGGTGTAGAGAAATAAGTTTATTTCTTTATAAAAAAACCACCCTCTTTAGGGTGGTTTTTTTATTTTTAGTACAACAAAAGCATATTAATCAAGCAAACGATTCATTTTCTTTAATATTCTTATTGACGCTTTTAGATTTCATCCATAAAATGCGCATCAGATTCTCCAATAGCTCAGTCGGTAGAGCGACGGACTGTTAATCCGCAGGTCCCTGGTTCGAGCCCAGGTTGGAGAGCCATCTACTAATCTCCCATAGCTCAGTCGGTAGAGCGACGGACTGTTAATCCGCAGGTCCCTGGTTCGAGCCCAGGTGGGAGAGCCAAGATTCTAAAAGCCCGCATTTATTGCGGGTTTTTTCTTTTCTAATCATTTAATAATTTTCTATTATTTTGAATAAAATCAATGTTTCGAGTATTTTTAAGCCAATCAGTTAGATATTCTCTTTAATTCTCTTATTAACCCTTGACCTATCCCCCTTTCCTGCCTAAAATCCTTTTCCAGATTCTCCCATAGCTCAGTCGGTAGAGCGACGGACTGTTAATCCGCAGGTCCCTGGTTCGAGCCCAGGTGGGAGAGCCAAGATTCTTAAAAACCCACTCATTACGAGTGGGTTTTTATTTGTATGATGTTATCCCATGTTCGAATCGAGTCATTTATTTTTTATTATTTTAGGTTGCTTAAGCACCTGCATTTTTCTTGTTGTTTGTTTACGTCCCTATTTATTTCCAAAACAAAAATTCTTTGCCCGTCCTGTTATTACTAATTTTGAAACTCAGATGTTTATACGTTTAAAACAGAGTTTCCCAAGTTGCCATGTTTTAGCTCAAGTGGCCTTTAGCGCGTTAATTACCAGTAATGACTATAAAGTTCGTAGTCAGTTCAACCGTAAAGTTACCGACTTTGTCGTGCTAAACGACAAAATGGAAGTAATTGCTATTATTGAACTAGATGACCCCTCTCATCTTGAGAAAGCAGAAGAAGATCGTATCCGTGATCAAATGCTTACCGAAGCAGGTTATATCGTAAAACGATATACAAGCATTCCTAGCGTACGCCAACTACAAAGAGATATTCATTAAATAGCTAATACTATTTTTTATCCGAATTTGCAGCTTCTTTCTCAGCTATTCTTTTTTCCATTTCTAGACGTTGCTGCTCATATTGCTTTTTATTCTCAGCATCACTCTTTGCAGCAAAGAAAAGTATTGCAATAATCAAAAAAGGAATAAGCAACCCTAATCCCATTAATAACCAAGGAACAGATTTTTTTTCAACAGGTTGCTGGCTCATAAGTGCTTTAAACTCGAACATCGTTAATTTTAAGATATGTAACAATATAACAAAAAAGAGCCCTTTTAGGACTCTTTTAAATTGAATATTTTTAATACAAAATTATTGTGCTACCCCAGTGCATTCAACATTTTTACTTGCATCTATTACCGATGGATCGAGCACGATGTTGGTTTTAGCTGGCATCTTAGATTGTACAAATTGATAAATTTCAGCATTTCTACATACAATCGCTTGAGTATGGGCAGCCCCTAGAACAGGCACAAACGTCACGTCAGTTCCCATGTTCTTAAGACTCTTTTGCAGAGCATCCGTGACTGGATATGGTACAGCCATATCAGCAGTACCCTGAACAATCATGACTGGTGAATTAATTTTTTTAGTAGCAGGTTGGTTATCTACCAAGAATTTTTTCACAGTTGGGTTTTCTTGGAAATTACCCGCTAAACCTGGATAATCTGTAACTATTTTACCAGCATTAGTCGCAAGATAATCACGAATATCAGCTGCAAATTTATTATGTAAATCGGTTAAGCACATACCATTTTCGCCTGTGGTGCCCTCTGCGAACTCAGCTATACTTTGTGAACGTTGTTGGAAAATTTCACGATAATTAAATTTTGGCTCATAAGCGGTAATACCTACCGTAGTATATGCAGCATATGCAAGTAGCTCAGCATAAACTTCTACAGCCGTACCAATAGGTGCTGTACCAGCTTGCTCTTTTTTAAGAATATCTTGGATTGCTTGTGGTGCAACTGTAGAAATAATATAGCCAAGGCTAGAAGCTGGTGCCGTTGCAACTGCACCTTTATAGTTGGTGTCGTTATTTGCAAATTCCGCAGTACCTAGTGAAGCATGCCCACCTTGAGACTGTCCAATCGACATCCATGCCCCGTTTAGCTGATTACCATAATGATCTTTTGCAGCCTTAACCGCTGCAATTGCAGATTTAGCTTCACTTCCCAAATTAAGGTATGGATGCATTCCTCGCGTACCTAAACCTTCATAGTCTGGGGCAATCACAACATAGCCAGCTGCCAATAAAGTATCTGCTAAAATTTTGAAACGTGGATTAATTGTATTATTGCTTGGTGCACAACCATCCCCTACACCTACTGTTCCATGTTCCCAGACCACGACCCGATAACCGTCTTTAGGCTGAGCAATTTTAGGGAACATGACAAGTGCCGTTGCTTGAGCTGTTTTCCCTTGTACATTCTCCATGTTATAGGTCATCACTTTGATAGATGCAGCGCCACTTAAACTGTCCTGAGAATAGTTTTTTTCTGAAATATAAGTTTTATCAGGGTTTACACCAATATAGTCATCTTCATTGTCATCACAGGCTGCAAGAAAAAAAGTTGAAGCTGTTAATGTTATAGCTAAAGCAATATTTGACCGTTTCATACAATATCCTTTTTATGTTATGTGTTATTTATTCCGCATATTTCTTATGCACAAATATTAAGACATAAAAAAAGTGCTCTGCATAGAACACTTTTCAACCTCACGGTCATTTTTACTATATGAAATTTAAAAATATTCCTAGAAAAATGATTAATCCAACCCAGCGATTGTGACGAAATGCCCAGAAACAAACCTGAGGGTTGCGGTCTTTGGTTTTAATTGTTTGATATATAAAATCGAATGCCACAACAATTAAAGCAATGATTGCCCATGGAAATAAAATATTTTCTAAATATAACGCCGTTCCTATCAAAACAAGACTGGTTGCTTGTAAAAGGGCAATAATTTGGATGTCATACCGACCAAAAAGAATAGCTGTAGATTTGACGCCAATCTTTAAATCATATTCACGATCGGTAATTGCATATTGAGTGTCATAAGCCACTGTCCAAGCCAAATTACCAAAATAGAGCAACCAACAAGTCAAATCTGGAGTTTTACCTACAGCGGTAAAAGCCATAGGAATAGACCATGAAAATGCTGCACCTAAAAAAACTTGCGGTAAGTGGGTATAGCGTTTCATAAATGGATAAATAAACGCTAAAAATAATGCACCAAATGACCAATAAAAAGTTTCTATAGGTAAAAAGAACAAAAGACATGCGCTTGCTAAAACAAGGCCCAAGAATACGTATACGGCTTCCCTTGCGCGAATAACTCCCGTTGCTAAAGGACGAGTTTTTGTACGCTCTACATGACCATCTACTTTACGATCAGCAAAGTCATTAATCGCACAACCAGCAGCGCGCATAAAAATGACGCCTAAAATCATGACGAATAAAATACCTAAATTCGGTATTCCTTTTGATGCAACCCAAAGTGCCCACATGGTTGGCCAGAACACCAGTTCAGTGCCGATTGGCTTATCAAATCGACATAGATAATAATAAGCTTCTAAACGCTGACGCCATGTTGTGCCTGTTGCAGTCGTCATAGTAATTCCTTGTCGTGCTGCTGATATAAAAAAGCTTCAAAAGCCGGTAAGAATGTTTCTTGAACAATAAATTTACATCCATGCCAAGTATAGCAACTTTGTCGCGTCCAGCCTTCTGGTAAGCGAATAACACGGCGGTCACACAGAGGTGTTGTTCTTTGAAATAAAAAACGGCCTATCGGTTTAGAACCAATATGCTGAAATATACGGGCTTTTTTTTGTAAACTTTGAATTGGAAAAATACTTTTTGCTTTTACCCATGGCTCAACTTCACAGCCATATAAATAAGTTTCCCTCACCCATGAAGTGTGGGTATGAGGCATACTCATCCATTGACTGTCTGCAAAAGTTAAACGTTGAAAGTGTTCTTTAAAAGGCTTTACGCTGAACTGTCCACCGCCAAGTTCAGTCAATTGTTGGGTCAGAGAACCAGACGCATACAACCATGTTTTCAATGCAGGATTTAAAACTTGTTCCTGTTTAAGTACTGGTTGTCGTTTACGCATAATCTGCTCACATGAAAACTCGCACCTAGTTTACCCCAATTTTTTGATAAAAAACGTAAAGAATTCAATCAACATTCCAAGCAATAAAAAAGCCTGCATAAGCAGGCTTTTTTAAGAAATACGTATTACAAGCTGTAGTACATATCGAATTCAACTGGGTGAGTAGTCGTGTTAAGACGACGTACATCTTCAGTTTTAAGTTCGATGTATGCATCAAGCATTTCTTTAGTGAACACGCCACCTTTTAACAAGAATTCGTGATCTGCTTGAAGTGCTTCAAGAGCCATATCTAAGCTATGAGCAACTGTTGGGATTTTTGCTTCTTCTTCTGGAGGAAGGTCATACAAGTTCTTGTCAGCAGCTTCGCCCGGATGGATCTTGTTTTGGATACCGTCGATACCAGCCATTAACAATGCAGCGAAACCTAAGTATGGGTTCATCATTGGGTCTGGGAAACGAGCTTCGATACGCTTACCTTTAGGGCTAGAAACGTATGGAATACGGATAGACGCAGAACGGTTACGCGCTGAGTAAGCAAGCATAATTGGTGCTTCGAAGTGAGGAACCAAACGCTTGTATGAGTTTGTAGATGGGTTTGTGATTGCATTCAATGCACGAGCGTGCTTGATGATACCACCGATGAAGTACAACGCCATTTCTGAAAGGCCAGCATATTCATCACCAGCAAACAAGTTCTTGCCATCTTTAGAGATAGACATGTGAACGTGCATACCAGAACCGTTATCACCTACCATTGGTTTAGGCATAAACGTAGCTGTTTTTGCATATTGATGTGCAACGTTCCAAACAGCATATTTGAACTGTTGAACTTCGTCAGCTTTACGAACAAGAGTGTTGAAGCTCACACCAATTTCTAACTGGCAAGAAGCAACTTCGTGGTGATGTACTTCTACACGACCTGGGCCCATGATGTCTTCGATTTTTGCACACATTTCTGCACGCATATCTTGTGAAGAATCCACTGGAGGAACTGGGAAGTAACCACCTTTAACACGTGGACGGTGACCAGAGTTACCAGACTCATAGCTGTTACCAGTAGACCAAGCAGCTTCTTCAGCGATTAATGTATGACGAGCGCCAGACATATCGATGTCCCATTTCACTTCGTCAAATACAAAGAATTCTGGTTCTGGACCGAAGAATGCAGTATCACCGATACCTGTAGATTTTAAGTATTCTTCTGCACGGCGAGCAATCGAACGTGGGTCACGCTCATAACCTTGACCAGTTGAAGGTTCAATAACGTCACAAGTCACAACTACAGTTGGTTCAGCAAAGAACGGGTCGATGAAACCAGTTTCCGCATCTGGACGTAAGATCATGTCAGATGCTTCAATACCTTTCCAACCAGCGATTGAAGAACCATCAAACATTTTACCGTCTTCAAAAGTATCTTCATCAATAGAATCAGCTGGGTAAGTTACGTGCTGTTCTTTACCCTTAGTATCAGTAAAGCGAAAATCGACCCATTTTGCGCCACTTTCTTGTATGAGTTGAAGGACCTTGTTCGCCATGCTCATTTTGCTCCAATGAAATTTTGTTGCACTTGTTAAGTGCGTGTTAGTTGCTGGTATTTATTAAGCAATTCTCATACCAACTTTATAAGACTTACCTAAAACATTGAATTACTTATAAGTATTCATGATTTAGGCCCCTTGTCTTGAACCCATTATACTGTTTGCTTGTGCAAATGCACCATATTCACACATTTTCAAATTATGGCATATTTAAACAGCTCATTATTGCCCTAATTTAGTGCAAAATTGTTGCACTGATATAATTCGCTGCATCAATTTCTAACAGTCGTTCCTGATCATAATACTTTCTTATATATAATGTTGAGATTGTTATGAGATTACACAAAAATATTTACATCTCTTAAAGCTACAGATTTCGCCCTTTTTTACGCTTCTTAAAAGACTCAAGTTTCTTGACTAAGCAAGTTTGAAAGTTCTTTATTGCTTATCCACAATCTACCAAATAGTTTTCATTTTTATGAATTCTTATAAATCATTTCGCTTTTAACAGGACTTAGATTTATCAAATGAACGCACCTTACTGTTATTTATCTAATAACAAACTCCACTATTCATATTCTTTTTCATTCACTGTTTTTATACAAGGTAAATTTGCTTTTATTGTTAAAAATAACTAAAAAAATAAAAACATAAATTTTGGTTATAAATAAGCAAACTAAAAGTTATGTTTATAAAAAACATAAAATCATTCAAGGATTTGAATAATGAAACATGAACTTGAACAGACCGATAAAGCATTTTTCGGTCATCCAAAACCACTAAAAACTTTATTTTTTACAGAACTTTGGGAAAGATTTTCTTATTATGGAATTCGACCCTTACTCGTTCTTTATATGGTTGCTATGGTGAATGACGGTGGGCTAGCACTTGATCGGCCAACTGCCGCCGCAATTGTTGGATTATTTGCAGGCTCCATGTATTTAATGACCGTCTTTGGTGGATGGATTGCAGATAACTGGTTAGGTCAGGCACGTGCTGTTTGGTACGGTTCAATTATTATTGCTTTAGGACACTTATCAATTGCCCTCACCACCATTTTTGATCAATTCTTTTTTTATTTCGGTCTAGTTCTGATTGTTCTTGGCTCAGGTTTATTTAAAACTTGTATTTCAGTCATTGTAGGAACTTTATACAAAGCTCAAGATAGTAGACGAGATGCTGGATTCTCCATTTTTTATATGGGAATTAATACGGGCTCCTTTATTGCCCCGCTCATTACAGGTCTATTAGCTCGCGATTATGGCTGGCACTTAGGCTTTGGTATTGGCGGCATTGGGATGCTCATTGCTTTATTAATTTTCCGCTTTTTGGCTGTCCCGCAGCTCCAAACTTTTAATGAATTGCGACAAGAAGCCAACAGCTGTAGCAAACCTGTCGTAGAAAATAAAAATGCGCCTAAAATTGTATTTAGCTTTTTATTCGCTGTTGCAGTGGTTATTGGATTAACTTTCTTTGGGATTATTCACATCAACCCAGTCGTTGTTGCAACCTACTTAACTGTAGGAATTAGCATTGGGATTATTGCTTATTTTGCCTACTTACTACTTTTCCTGAATTTAGAGCAACATGAAAAATTTAAAATCGTTATTTGCTTCGTTTTATTAGCAGCATCTGCTCTATTCTGGTCAGCTTTCGAACAAAAGCCCACAACTTTTACTTTATTTGCACAAGATTATACGGACCGTATTGTTTTCGGATTTGAGATCCCAACGGTATGGTTTGAATCAATCAATGCTCTTTTTATTATTATCTTTGCTCCAGTAGCAGCTTGGCTATGGGCTAAACTTGGTAAAGCAAATAAAGATCCAAGCTATATCAGCAAATTTATTATTGCGTTGTTATTCGCAGCAGGCGGCTTTTTGCTTATGACTTTAGCCAGTCATTTTGCTATTCATGGCGGAGTAGTTTCACCATTTTGGTTAGTCGGTACTTTATTTCTCCTTACCATAGGTGAACTTTGCTTAAGCCCGATTGGCTTATCAACCATGACCAAACTTGCACCTGATGTCATACGCAGTCAAATTATGGGTTTATGGTTCACTGGTTCAGCTTTAGGCAACCTCATGGCAGGTTTAATTGGCGGACATGTATCGGCAGATGGTATTAATCATTTACCTAGCCTATTTATGCGCTGTGTATTGGCCTTGGTTATTGGCGCAATCGTGTTATTTTTATTAAAGAAACCAATGAATAAATTAATGGGCAAAAGCACCAACAAAGTTCAACCTGATTTGGAAACCATATGAACGACTTAACTGTTCCAGAAAAACTAGCAAAACTTCGTGAACTCATGACCAATCAACACGTTGATGCTTTGGTTGTCATGAGTGCAGACCCCCATATGTCTGAATATTTACCTGACTACTGGAAAGCAAGGCAATGGTTAAGCGGTTTTAGTGGCTCTGTTGGCACCTTAGTCGTGACCCAAAACTTTGCAGGACTCTGGGCTGATGGACGCTATTGGGTACAAGCCGAACAACAACTCGCTGGAACTGGCTTTCAATTACAAAAACTGACCAGTGATGAATCTTCTACACATCTCGCATGGATTGAGAAAAATTTATCAACTGGTTCTGTCATTTCAGTAAACGGGCAAACGCTTTCAATCCAGCAATTTAAAGCATTGGAAAATACGGCAAAACAACACGACTTTAAACTTGAAATACAGCAAGATTTAATTGGTTCAATCTGGTCTAATCGTCCAGAACTTCCTTTAGAGCAGATTCATTTAATGCCTGAAGGGTTAAATGCCTTATCTCGTAAAGAGAAAATACAAGCAATTCGCGAAACGTTAAAAACTAAGGTGATTGAAGGACATTTCATTTCATCTTTAGATGATATTGCATGGGTCTTAAATGCACGGGGGGAAGATGTAGAATACAATCCTGTATTCCTTTCCCATTTGTATATCAGTACTCAACAGGTTGTTTTATTTGTTGATAGCCACAAAGTTGATTCAACCATTCAACAGGCTTTCAAAGCTGATGGTATTGAGATTCGTAACTACCAAGATTCCGCTCAGTTTTTAGCGAATATTTCTGATGCTTCTGTGCTGTTAGATCCCGCCAAAGTCTCGATTTTTCATGAACAAGCCATCGCAAAAGATATTCGGGTTGTCTACGATATCAACCCAAGTACACTTTTTAAATCGCGTAAACATGAAACTGAAATAGCTCATATCAGCCATGCCATGCTTAAAGATGGTGTTGCACTTTGTCACTTTTTTCACTGGTTGGAAAAAACACTTCATCACGGTGAAAGCATTTCAGAGTTGACTATTGATGAGAAAATTACAGCTTTCCGCGCTCAGCAAGATGGGTTCATAGGCCCAAGTTTTTCAACGATTGCTGGCTTTAATGCGAATGGTGCTCTACCCCATTACCGTGCAACTGAAGAGCACTACTCGTTCATTGAAGGTGATGGTCTATTACTGATTGACTCTGGTGGACAATACGTAGACGGCACTACCGACATTACTCGTGTTGTACCTGTCGGTACACCAACAGAGCAACAAAAACGTGACTATACTCTGGTGTTAAAATGTCATATTGCTTTGGCAAAAACGATTTATCCAGAAGGTTTAGCTGCTCCTCTACTCGATTCAATTTGTCGCCATACTTTATGGCAACATGGTTTAGATTACCGCCACGGAACAGGTCACGGCGTAGGCTTTTCGCTTAATGTTCATGAAGGGCCACAAGTGCTTTCTTATTACGCACCTATACATGCCTATAGCAAATTGCGTGAAGGAATGATTATTTCTAACGAACCGGGCTTATACCATGAGGGACAATACGGTATTCGTATTGAAAACCTCGTTGCAAACCGTCTCCACTCTGGATTTGAAAAAACTTACGGTGAATTTTTAGAGTTTGAAACGCTGACCCTTTGTCCAATTCATTTAGATTGTATTGTTGTCGATATGCTTAATAATGAAGAGAAAGACTGGTTAAATGGTTACCATCAAACTGTCCAAGAAAGACTGGCTGAACACTTATCTGGCGATGTTTTAGATTGGCTGATTTATAACACACGTAAAATTTAATCTTCGTGTGACCAAGGCAGAATAGTTTTTTATTTATAATAGAAGCTTATTCTGCCTTATTTGTACTTATCTATAATTTCAAAAAGCCTCACTTCTTAAACCATTTTTTCTGCAAATTTCTAACGAATGAAATAGTTAAACTGGTTACTTCTTTTTTTGCTATATTAGCCCATTAGAAAGCGGCTTCTTATTTTTTAAACCTAAAAAGTCTTTTCTAAACAGTGAGTATGAATGTGAGTAATATTCTAACCACTCATTAAATATATTTTAATTATCATGAGGTTAAGTTCATCATGCTTCTAATGATCGACAATTACGACTCTTTTACCTACAACATCGTCCAGTATTTTGGCGAGTTGGATCAGGAAGTAAAAGTTGTTCGCAATGATCAAGTCACATTAGAGGATATTGAACGATGGCAACCAAAATATCTCGTGATTGGTCCTGGCCCTTGCTCTCCAAGCGAAGCAGGCATTTCAATTCCTGCAATTAACCACTTTGCCGGAAAAATTCCTTTGCTTGGCGTGTGTTTAGGGCATCAAAGTATTGGGCAAGCTTTTGGCGGAAAAATTGTAAGAGCCAAAACGGTGATGCACGGACGTTTATCTGATATGTACCACAGCAATAAAGGTATTTTCAGTAATCTTCCTAGCCCATTCTCGGCAACTCGTTATCATTCTTTGGTGATCGATCAACAAACACTGCCTGATTGCCTTGAAGTAACTTGCTGGACCAATGAAGCAGATGGCTCAATGGAAGAAATTATGGGTGTTAAACATAAGACATTGCCTGTTGAAGGCGTGCAGTTCCATCCTGAATCAATCTTAAGTCAACATGGCCATCAAATCTTTAAAAACTTTTTAGATATCTATGCATAAGGCAGCCGTAAATAGATTATTTTAAAAGTAATTTGATAAGAACCTGAATAAAAAAGCCAACTACGATCAGTTGGCTTTTTTTATGGCTGAATCAATTACAACTGTAACTGCTGCACAATCGATCCATCTTGTTTTGCCACCAAAGATTCGCAGAGTTGAATACGCTCTTTGGTTTGTTTCAATCCTCTTTCCACCCCGACCAATTCTTTAGTTCGTGGTGCAAAAAAGTCATTTAACTGGACTGCCTGTTGTTGGGTACATGCGGCCCCACTAAACATTGCAGGGAAACGCCCAGCCGAAGATTTACCTAAACGATCAAACACGGCGTCATGATTTACTTTAAACCAAGACCATAAGCCACCTTGTTCATCTCCATAATTATTGATTGAGTTGACGACGGTACGAACTTCACCAACTTTAACACGCGGGTTTAAAATCAACTGTCGTGCTTGTTGGCGTGTTGCTTCTTGATTTGCTGAACCTAGAGCCGTAAGAATCGCAAGACGTTGTGTTGGTTGAGTCACGCGTTGTAACTCTCCAGATAAACGATCAAAAGCAGGTTGGCCTTTTTCTTGTACACGTACAGCTAAAATGGTTGGCAATAATTCAGGGGTTACTTGCGCAAAGTTAAGCTGCTTTTGAGCAAATAGAGCATCTGACTGTTTTAACAGTTGTGTACGGACTTCTGGAACTTGAATATCTAAAGCAAGAAACTTAACTAACTCGCTACGCCATAAACTGTCTTCGGCTGATTCATCTTTTTTGTTTACATAACCTAACTGATTTAATTTAGGTAAATATAAATTGGCCAAGACTTTCCTAAAATGTTCACGTTCAGCGTCTGTTTTTAATACATGACGATGAATGGTACTTAACTGGGAAAACAGCGCTGTACTAATTTGTCGGCTATTCGAATTGGCAAATTTCTTCGCAGCATCTACGACAGCCAATAAATTAATATCACCATGGTTAAATGCCGCTGAAATCGCGTAGGCGTAGGCTAACTGTTCAGTGTTAGAAAGCTTTTCTGTAGCGGCAGTCAGACGAGCAAATTCTTTTTGAGGTAAACTAAATTGGTAGTATCCCGCCGCATTTGCATTTGGAATATACCAACTGCCAAGGCTGGCACCTTTGAGTTCAATCTTGGCTTCTGCTTGATCTACCAGTTCACACTGAACTTTACTGCCTGCATTTGGAACTTCATAACGTACACATAATGGTACACCCCACAGACTTCTTGCATCACCTTTTGAGCCCACAGGTAAATAACGGCTTTGCTTCACATTTAAAAAGACTTTATTTCCTTCTTGCTGTAGTGAAGTATTAATTAAAGGCACACCTGGTTGATCAAGGAAACTTTTCATCGCTTTGGCAAAGCGCTCACCTTGCTCAGACTGCTCTGCTAAAGCGCTAATTAAATCATTGGCTGTCGCATTACCATATTGGTGCTTATTAATATAATTGCGTACGCCTTGTTTGAATTTTTCTTCACCTAAGTAGCTTTCAAACATATTTAAAACAGCCGCACCTTTTTGATAAGTGATGCCATCAAAAGCCGTTTGAATATCGGCATTGCTTAAAATAGGCTGACGAATACGACGCACACTTACCAAGCTGTCACTTTTCATTGCATCTGCGGTATCCGCAATACGTTCTAGGTCAGCATTAAATTCGGGATGTAATTTTTGAGTAATTTTACTTTGCATCCATGTGGCAAAAGATTCATTGAGCCACAAATCATCCCACCACGGCATCGTGACCACATCACCAAACCATTGATGTGCCAACTCATGTGCATTGACATTAAATGAATTCTGTACAAAAGAGACTGGTGAGTCCTTATCCAACAACATTAGATAGTCTCTAAAAGTAATTAGCCCTGGGTTTTCCATAGCCCCAGCAGCAAAGTCTGGTGCTGCAAGTAAGTCGAGCTTGTCAAATGGATAACCAAAGGCAAAATAATCTTCTAAAGTTTTTAAAATGGCTGGCGTTTCAGATAAGGCATGCTGCATTTTTTCAGCTTTAGCATCAGGTGCAATACCACGTAACTGAATCGGCTGCTTACGCCATAAAGTTGTTCCAATATCTGGCCCTTTTTGTAATTGCCACGGTCCAACAGCCAGTGCAAGTAAATACGTTGGTAGTGGTTTGGTTTGTGCAAAACTGAGGGTTTTCCAACCCGACTTCTCTGCTTGCTCCGACGTTTGTTGGGTATTGGCAAAACCTGAATATTTGCTTGGAATCGTCAAACGAATATTAAACGGTGTTTTAAAACGTGGCTCATCAAATGACGGGAATGACTGGCGTGCACTAATTGCTTCCATTTGAGTCATCACATAAGGTTTACCCTCAAACTCGATTTTATAAATACCGTCAAGTTGCTGGTCATACGCCGCATTAAAATCTAAAACGAGTTGATACTGACCTGCTGGCAAAGTCTTGGCAAATTTAATGTTACTCACCCCATCTACCTCAGAGGCTTGCTCATATTTTGCTTTGGTTTTGACGCCCTCTGCCGATATGATATTCACATCTTTCACCGTCAAAGATTTGCCATGAATCCAGATGTGATCTGTGGCTTGAGCCAGTTTTAAATGAATAGTAGTTTTACCGGTATAGCCTTTTTGTGCGGGATCAATCTTAAAATCTAAATCATAAGATTCGGGTACGACCCACTCGGGTAATTTACCAATCGGGATTTGTTCACTGTTATTAGATGCAAAAATTTGAGTTGCCGATAAAGATAATAATGTTGTAAGTAGCAATCTTTTTTTAAATGAAGGCTTGACCAGCATAAGGGGTTTTATCCTCTATAGTTTTAAATAAAAAGATGCAGCAAATGCTGTACCACTTCGCTGCATCCATACATCATTCTTAGAATTTATAGTTAAACTCCAACCAACCTTGACGGCCGAATGGTGAATATGATCCTACCGGATAATACGGCCAACCACCCGTATCATCTCGTTTCACTTTGTCAAACAAGTTATTGATAATGATTGAAGCAGAAGCTTTTGGAGAGATTTGATAAGTACCACTCCAATTCACCAAATACGTTGGACTTAAGTAAGCAGTCTGGTCGCCGTTTGGAATTTTGCCATAACGATTAACTAATACTGTTGATGCCCAATCACCAAAGCTCCAGCTGAGACTGGTATTAAAACGGTCACGCCAATCCTGAATAGTTAAATCTTTTAAATAGTCATCTTTCTCGTGATCTTTTGATTGTTGATATTCATGTTCTAGTACACGACTATAATTTACCGTCCAGAGAAAGTTACCAAAGCTGACTGTTTTCCAGCGCCATCTGCTAGTGAAATCAATCCCGCGGGTATGGTCTGATGCAGCATTAATCGGAACGATATTAATATTCTTAATTACATTTGGGTCGACAACTGCATTTGCAGGGTTACGCTCCACACGTGCTAATGCATCAATACAGGCTGCAGAGTTAATATCTTGGTTGCCTAAACGACAATCTGCTTCTAAACGTAGAATTTTGTCATCACTCAAATTTCTCACAAGATTATCAATTTTGATATCCCAGTAATCGACGCTGATATCAAATTTATTGGTTGGTGACCAAACAAAACCTGCACCATAAGATTTACCCTCTTCAGGTTTCAGCTCTTTGTTTCCGGTTAAAGTGTAGTTCGCCCCAGGTGCGTAGTCTTTAAAGCTACATTTATCTAAAGGTTGTCCCGTTTGACTACAACGTAAATAATCGGTGGTCTTTTCGAAATAACCTTTTTGTTTATTTAAAAACAGATAGTTCATATCTGGTGCACGAAAGCTGGTCGCATAATTACCACGCACTAATAAAGTCGGATGTGGTCTAAACTCGAGACCCGAACCGAAAGTTAGCTTATCAATGCTGTTATCTGACAAAGCATAACGGTCATAGCGTCCGGACAAGGTTAAATTTAACGGTTTTGCTAAGGGTAAGAATAATTCAGCACCGAGTGCTTGGCGCGTACGTGTACCTCCATATTCGCCACTAGAACTTAAATTATAATATTCACCATTTTCGATCGCCTCATCTGGCTTAATCGAGAAGCCTTGACGTCCGATTTCAGCCACAGCCGCAAGTTTGGCCATTCCTGCAGGTAACTTAAATACGTCACCATTCGCGCTTAAGGTTAAACTTTGCGCCCACGACTTATCTTTTTCTTTTGTTGTGCCCGAAATACTTTCAAATTCACTTGCTGTGAGTGGTCGACTTAAACGATCTAAATGAGGTGAATAAATAGGAATACCATCTGCATCTGTACCAAGTTGCTGACCTAAGAAGTACTCATCAACATTCGAACGTAATAAGCCTTGGCGGCGTAGCTGACTGGTATAGATGGAACCATTATAGGCTGCTTCATAACTCCAGCTCGTCTCTCCAATATCGCCTCGAATTCCAAAATTTAAGTTAGAAGAAAGTTCTTTCCATTTTTTATTTATTCGTTCTACTCCGCCTAATTCTTCAGGTGCAAAGCGGCGATTCCAAATTTCATAATTTCCCGAATCTTGATTTAGGAAATAACCACTTGATGCGCCAAGAGAAGTCCATATCGGACTACGGGTATTGTTTTCAATTTGATTTGCCCCAATTAAAAAATCGGCAAATAATTGAGTTTTATCATTTAACTCATAATCTAAACCGAGATAACCATTTTGACTGCGATTTTGAGTTTGAACAGTCCAATAAGTCGGTCGAGCCAAACCACTGGCACAATTGTCCGCCCCTGCTTGTCCAATATTATTGACTGATCCGTTAAATAAACCATTAAAGGCTTGACACCCACCAATTGAAAGATATTTACCAGTATCGGCATTTTTACGGCCGACAACAGTATCGGGTTTCTCCCCCAAACGAGTTCGGCTCGACATAAAATCTCGATCGGCTGCCCATATCGGTTCACGGCCACTAAGCTCGACCCCATAAACGAGACTAAGCTTGTCTAAAGTTTTACTGCCACTCAGTTGTAAACGTAAGTTTTCACCACCTTCTTTGGTTCCACCTGCCTTAATATTAAATTGTGTGCCGTCTGTTTTCTTTTTCAGAATAATGTTCACCACACCTGCAATTGCATCTGAACCATAAATTGCAGAAGCGCCACCGTTTAATATTTCAATACGGTCAATAATGGCAGTGGGAATATTGGCTAAGTTCACGAAATTGACAGAACCATCGTACGGTACAGGATAGTCTGCAACCCGATGTCCATTAATTAAAGTCAAAGTATGATTGGGTCCTAGACCTCGCAAACTAATGGCATTAGCCGCAGGTGTAAAAGTATTTCCATAATCGGCGCCTTGTACAAAACCCGTGTTCTGCGTCAGGTTATTGAGTGCATCAAATGCATTACTAAAACCTTGTTTTTCAATATCAGCAGCGGTTATCACTGTCACACTGGTCGGGCCATCTTTTTGTGCTTTTGAAATCCGAGATCCTGTCACAGCAACACGAACTACTTTATCTGGTTTAGCTTGGTTTTGTGGTTGCTCTACAGCTTCTTGCGCATAGCTTTCTAATGGATGAAACAGTGCAACAAATACAAAAATAAATGAGCGCTTATTTTTTAACGTCCCTAGATATTTCAAGTTATTTAAATACATATTTATTGATAGACAAAATAAAGATCGCCCTACTATATCCACTTTTATTTGGTTGATTTATACACATTTTTTCTAGATATATTTATGTTTAATATATACCAAATGGTTAATTATTTATCATAAAAACTCACAACAAACTAAAACCTTTTTCAATAAATAAATTTTGTTTATGAATAGATTCAAAACCTTCACTGAGCAAAATTTCTAAATCTCTTATCGAACAACAAAAATCTTTGGTTATTTTCTGCTAACATAGCCCCCCGTAGCTAGTGAATCATGGAACGCAATAGGCCGAACCTCCCACTCTTGATCAACTTCACCTAAAAATTTTAATCATTAATGCTGTAAATCATGACTATGAATATCCAACAGGCGCTCAACCACATTACCAAGAACATTCATTTGACTCAGCCTCAAATGGAAGAAATTATGCGCAGCATCATGCAAGGTGAGGCAACCGAAGCACAAATTGGTGCTTTAATGATGGGCCTACGCATGAAAGGTGAAAGCATTGACGAAATGACGGCAGCCGCACGTGTCATGCGTGAATTTGCGATTAAAATTGATGTGAGTGATATCAAACACTTGGTTGATATTGTTGGAACTGGCGGTGATGGACAAAATTTATTTAACGTCTCTACAGCGTCTAGCTTTGTGATTGCAGCAGCAGGTGCGACCATTGCAAAACATGGTAACCGCGGCGTTTCAAGTAAATCGGGTTCATCAGACCTACTTGAACAAGCGGGTATTCACCTTGATTTAGATATGCAACAAACTGAACGCTGCATCCGTGAAATGGGTGTGGGTTTTTTGTTTGCACCCAACCACCACAAAGCCATGAAATACGCTGCTGGCCCACGTCGTGAACTTGGTATTCGTAGTATTTTTAATTTACTCGGCCCACTGACCAACCCAGCTGGTGTAAAGCGCTTTGTCATTGGTGTGTTTTCAGATGAACTATGTCGCCCAATTGCTGAAGTGATGAAACAACTTGGTGCTGAACACGTGATGGTTGTTCACTCAAGAGATGGTCTTGATGAAATTAGTCTTGCAGCACCTACCACTGTTGCTGAACTCAAAGATGGCGAAGTTACTGAATGGACACTTAACCCTGAAGATGTCGGAATTGAGTCACAAACGTTAAATGGTTTAGTGGTTGCTGATGCATCGGCAAGTCTAAAACTCATTAAAGATGCTTTAAGCAAAAATAAATCCGATATTGGTGAAAAAGCTGCAAACATGATTGCGCTTAATGCAGGCGCAGGTATTTATGTAGCAGGCATTACCAAAACTTATGCTCAGGCTGTTACATTCGCGCAAGATATTATTTACGGCGGACAAGCATTAGAAAAAATGAGTGTTTTGGCTGAATTTACCAAAACATTAAAACAATCTCAGGCAGATTAAGGACTTCTCATGATTAATATTCAAAATACCATTTTAGGTAAAATTGTTGACCGTAAACATGAGGAACTTGCTGCACGTTTAAAACAACGTAATTTGCAAGACGTTGAAGAATTAGCAAAAGCTGCGACTCCAGTGCGTGGCTTTGCAAATGCTTTAAAACATAAACGTCCAGGTGTGATTGCTGAAATTAAAAAAGCATCTCCATCAAAAGGAGTTATTCGCGCAGACTTTAATCCTGCCGAAATTGCCCAGCAATATGAACAAGCTGGAGCAGCATGTTTATCGGTATTGACCGATGTTGATTTCTTTCAGGGTGCAGATGAAAATATTGCGATTGCTCGCAATCATTGTGCCCTACCTGCTTTACGTAAAGACTTTCTGATCGATCCATATAATGTAGTTGAAGCCCGTGCTTTGCATGCGGACTGCATTTTATTAATTGTTGCTTGTTTGTCTGACCAACAACTCGAAGAAATGTCAAAAACTGCGTTTGAACATCAACTTGATGTATTGGTTGAAGTTCACGACGAAGAAGAAATGGAACGTGCATTAAAGCTTTCTGAACAATGTTTATTAGGTGTGAATAACCGTAATTTAAAAACGTTTGATGTAGATTTAAATACATCTATCCGATTGAAAAAGTTACTTCCGGCCTCACGTTTATTAATTACTGAAAGCGGTATTGCGACACCAGATGATGTGCGTATGATGCAAGAACATGATATTCACAGCTTCTTGGTTGGCGAGAGTTTTATGAAACAACCACGTCCAGATCAAGCTTTTACTGCCCTTTTTGGACAACCTCAAACGGTTTAATGAAGATATATGAGTAATAAAGATTCATCGCTTTCTAAAGAGCAACAAAAGTTATTGAAGCAATTTAAAAAGCAAATCTCCAATCCTCATTCAAGCAAAATCGCAAATCAGCCTGAGACTAAAAAATCTCAGGTTGAGACTGAAGAATTGGAAGATACACAACTGTTTCAACAGGCTGTTGCAGGTGTTAAACGCATCAACAATAGTAATGTGGCTGATGTAAAACCACCTCGGGCTAAAAAAGTCGATGCACAAACACTAGCAAAACGCGCAGCCGCTGAAGGTGGACGTGATACTGAACATGCCGAGTTATCAGATACTCAAGCAGCGTTAAATCCGGTCGCAAGCCAAGCCGCTTTAAGCTATCGCATAGCTACCCTTCAGCATAAAGTTTTTGAAGACTTAAAAGCTGGTAAAATGCGCTGGTTTGAAGCAGTGGATTTACACGGCTGTACCATTGAACAAGCACGTGAAGCCGTTTTACAAATCATCCAGATGGCAAAAGATGAAAATCAAAATGTCATTAAAATTGTGCATGGTAAAGGCCCTGAAGCTGTTTTAAAAACCTATGTAAACGGATGGCTACGCCAACATCGCGATGTTTTGGCATTTGTAAGTGCACCTGAAAATCAAGGTGGCACCGGCGCTGTTCTCGTTCTGCTTAAACGAGCAGAAAAAAATCCCAAGTACAAACAATAATCGGCTTTTTCTACAGAATTCAGTCTTTTGATAGTTTTCTGGTAGAATGCCGTTTTGTTCAACCAGTGTAAGTGAACATTCTTATGTCTATGCAGCAATCGTACGCAAATATTCTGACTGCCGTCGGTGAAGATCTTGATCGTCCCGGCCTTAAAGATACGCCTGTGCGTGCGGCTAAAGCTTTTTCATATTTAACTTCTGGCTATAGTAAAACTTTAGAAGAAGTCACCAATAATGCTGTTTTCCCATCAGATAACCATGAAATGGTATTGGTGAAGAATATTGAATTTTATTCGCTCTGCGAACATCATCTTCTCCCATTCTATGGCCGTGTTCATGTTGCCTATTTACCAGAAGGCAAAGTTCTTGGCTTATCTAAATTTGCACGTATTACCGAGATGTTTGCTCGCCGTTTGCAAATTCAAGAAAACCTAACTCAGCAAATCGCTGAAGCTGTCGCTGAAGTGACTGGCGCTCGTGGCGTTGCTGTAGTCATCGATTCAGCACATATGTGTATGATGATGCGTGGTGTAGGTAAACAGGAATCTACCACCCGTACAGTTTCATTTGTCGGAGATTTTAAAACCGATAAAGAAGCACGCCGTGAATTCTTAAGTGCTGTACCAGAAAGCTACTAATCTGGTTGTTAATGCACAAAAAAGTCCAACCATGTTGGGCTTTTTTTTATAGGCTAGCTTTATAAAGTTCAACCCAACTCTATAAAACATAACAATTAAATTAGGTGATTTTTGTTATAAAAGTAGGCATCTTTCTTTTTAAATAATTTATGAGCTAATCATGCGATTTAAAAAAATTTCTTGTCTACTTTTATCCCCGCTTTTTATTTTTAGTACCTCAATTTATGCGGGCAATACACCAAAAGACCAAGAAATTAAAAAACTGGTAGATCAAAATTTTAAACCATTATTAGAAAAATATGATGTGCCAGGTATGGCTGTGGGTGTTATTCAAAATAATAAAAAGTATGAAATGTATTATGGTTTGCAGTCCATTCAAGATAAAAAAGCCGTAAATAGCAGTACCATTTTTGAGCTAGGTTCTGTCAGTAAATTATTTACTGCAACCGCAGGTGCCTATGCCAAAAATAAAGGAAAAATCTCTTTTGACGATACGCCTGGTAAATATTGGAAAGAACTAAAAAATACACCGATTGACCAAGTTAACTTACTTCAACTTGCCACCTATACCAGTGGTAATCTTGCCCTGCAATTTCCAGATGAAGTACAAACAGACCAACAAGTTTTAACTTTTTTCAAAGACTGGAAACCTAAAAACCCAATCGGTGAATATAGACAATATTCAAATCCAAGTATTGGCCTATTTGGAAAGGTTGTAGCTTTGTCTATGAATAAACCTTTCGACCAAGTCTTAGAAAAAACAATTTTTCCGGCCCTTGGCTTAAAACATAGCTATGTAAATGTACCTAAGACCCAGATGCAAAACTATGCTTTTGGCTATAACCAAGAAAATCAGCCGATTCGAGTTAACCCCGGCCCACTCGATGCCCCAGCATATGGCGTCAAATCAACACTACCCGACATGTTGAGTTTTATTAATGCCAACCTCAACCCACAGAAATATCCGAAAGATATTCAACGTGCAATTAATGAAACACATCAGGGTTTCTATCAAGTCGACACCATGTATCAGGCACTTGGTTGGGAAGAATTTTCTTATCCAGCGCCTTTACAAACTTTATTAGACAGTAATTCAGAACAAATTGTGATGAAGCCTAATAAAGTGTCTGCCATTTCAAAAGAACCTTCAGTTAAGATGTTCCACAAAACTGGTTCAACCAATGGTTTTGGAACATATGTCGTATTTATCCCTAAAGAAAATATTGGCTTAGTCATGTTAACCAATAAACGCATTCCAAACGAAGAACGCATTAAAGCGGCTTATGCTGTGTTGAATGCAATAAAGAAATAATTGTCTTTTCTTAAAACAAAAAGAGAGAAATAGACTTCATCTACTTCTCTCTTTTTTATAGACATACTATTTAAAAGAACCAGACATATCCTAAGCTGGATTTCATCCAGTCCAGATGATTTTGTTTTTCATAATCCCAATTAAGACGAATAGCATTGTTGCTATTAATGGCATATTGCCACTGTGTATTTAAGCGTAAGTTCCATTGGTTTTGGTCTTCCCAATATGGCAGTTCAACTTGTACCACTGAGTTAAACTTTTCAAACCATTGGTTCATACAGCCTAAAGTTGGGCCCATTCCCACACGCCAGCCTTTATCTAAATTTGAACCCGCTTGAACATAAGCTTGAACTTGACCATAGCACACATGTTTACGCTCATAGTCTGCAACACTGTAGCCGACTTGGGTATTAAAACTTGCTACACCGTGCTGTTTTTCATCACTATAAACGCCGTCATGGACTGCTTCTTGACGCCAACCTAAGTTAAATCCCCAAGTAAGCGGTGTTTTAAAGGGTTGAATCGGGTTGTAAGAGTTCACTTCCAGAACATCAAGATGCTCTAGCTTTAAGTGATCGTTACGCCACTGCGCACTACCATTTAAAAAGAGCAATTGAGTACCAGCTCTATACCCCCCTTGTGGATCAATCAAGTCATGGTAAGCCTGTCTATGTCCAATTTCGATAAACTGATCACCCTGCACTTCACCCAGTTTTAGCGAAACATTACGTGCATTATGGCCTTGGGTTGGCTCAGTCGATGGCCGTTTCGGTTCTTGACGCTGTTTATCTAAATCAATCTGACTTCTTAAAGCCAAAAGCTGCCGTAACTGTGGTTGAGCAACGCTTTCTTCAACTTTACGACTAATAAATTGCAAATATAAATCATCGTAAGCCATCTCAAGAATTTTGGCCTGATCTGGCTGACTATATGACTTAAGTATTTCAGAAGACTGCTTGGTTGGCATCATTGCTACTTTATGAGCAACTTTAGCTAAAGACGCGCCATGCTGATGAGCTTGGGCCAATAATTGAGTTTCTAAAGCGGGTCGATACACAGGTGCTTTGGTTAGCCCTTGTTGATGCATCGCTTTAATGGTTTCCATTGGAATGGAAGCATAATTAAACTTTTCTTGTAAGTTAGACTCAGGTTTAACTAAATCAACTAATCCTAATAACCGATAAGCACAGTTGTCACTCACAAAGTAATAAGGGAAGCTTACATGTTGCATTTCCCAAATATGACTCACTAAAAAACGTGTTTCTTCAGGGGATAGTTTTAACTCATATTCCCATAAATCACGGCTCTCGAAATCACCATATTCTTTTACCTTACGGTAGTAAGGCATAAGTGAATATTCACCCGGATACTGCCCTGTTAAGCCTTTCCATGCATATGACCAGTTGTCGTTACCTGCTACAGTTGCTGCATAGTTTACGGCGTAAGAAACGAGGTTTAACTGCTGTTGATCTTTAGGGTCTAGGCGCAATAAGGTATGCCCGAACATCGAGCTCGGATTGCCCATAAAATCAGTCGCGTAAATTAAAGTCGCTTTATAAGGCTTAATTTGGCCAATCCAGTTTTCAAATTCTGAACAACTTACCGCGGGTAATTCGTTTGGCTGAATACCTAACTGTTGTATTAACCACTGGCTACGTGCCGGAAATTTACAACGAAAAGACTGATTATCTGGAGCAGATGTAAATAACTCAGCAATGTCAGCTTTTAATTCTTCTTTTAAATTATTTTTTCCGTTTGCTGCCACAAAATAACCAGAATAACTCACTTCACTGTTATGTTTTTTATTGGCATACATGAGCCGTTGCCATGTAATGTCTTGGTCTAATTTCTTTTGTTCTGCAACTGACCAATAGTTTTGAATAGATGGATTTATTTCTGCTGAATACGCAATATTCACTGCCAAAGAGGCAAAAACTAAAACAACTGACTTCATTAAGCTCATCAATTTTAATCATTAGATATAAGAAAAACCCTGCCAGATGACAGGGTTTTCAAGTTCAAACTTATACGTAAGCTTTTAAAACTTCATCTTTAGCCATTACGTTTTGTAATGATGCTAATACTTGAAGTGTGTTTTGGTTGTTTGTTGAATAGATTTCACCAAAGTTTGCTTTTGAAACTTTGAAGAAGCGGTCTTTGTCTTGTGGTTTGATTTGCATTAATTCAGCAAGAACGTTCAGGCTTTCACCTTGGCCTACAGCCATATCACGCGCTAAAGCTTCTGCATTTTCATTTGTGAATGTAACAACTTGAGCTGTTACTGTTCCGCCTTGACGGCAACCTAAAGTACCAAAAGTAATACCTAATAATTGGTTAGTAAAAATACCGTTTGTTGTTGCAGCAAGAATTTTAGGCGCTACTCCTTTTTTGCCTGCCCATACTTGCGTACCCACACCACAACCTACATCATTATCAGCCATAGCAACACTTGAACCAGCTGCTAACAAAGCAGCTAAAGCTAATTTTTTTAACATGATGAATATCTCCAAAAATCATTATTGATTGTTTCTTATGTATTGTTATGTGTAATTATTATTACACCCTCCAAAGATAACGATAAGCTTGTCTTTTAGCAATTAAAAATTAAATAATATGATAAAAAGAGAAAAGGAAATTTTTATCTTAAATTCCAATTACCTTGATTATCTCGATGACCTAATATTTTAAGAACTAATACTAAACTTAGTAGTAATAATAAATACCATGAACCGAGTTTACCCCATCCCACCATATGCCAAGCATTAATCTGACTTGGATAAACCCAAATTTTATAAAAGGTACTAATATTTTCAGCAACCCAGATAACAAACGCGAGTGTCAACAGAACTGGGAGCATCGGGGTTTTAAATTTACGTTCATTTATTTGAAAATAAAGTGTAGTTTTCCAGAAAATATAAACACTAAAAGCAAATAAAATATAGCGAATATCAGGAATAAAAAATTTACTCATAAAATTAATATATGAGAAAAATGCGAGAAAAAGCATGCTTCCAAAACTTGGAAGTTTCTCAAACGAAACCTGAAATAAACGGATTGAGCGAGCAAAGAAACTGCCTACAGCCGAGTACATAAAGCCTGCAAATAAAGGCACAGTAATAATTTTAAACACAGCCGGCTGCGGATATTGCCATGAAGCAATGCCAGGATGCGTTAAAAAGATTTCCATAACCATTGCCATGATATGAAATAGAGCAATCACCTTGGCTTCTTGCCATGACTCAAGCTTTAAATACAACAAGCAAATTTGAATAATGAGCGCATAGATGAGTAAATAATCATAACGATAAAAACCCATATATTCATGGCTTCCCATCGGAGCTGTCAGAGCAAAAGCAATTAATAGCAAAATACCAAACAAGGCTGCCGAAACAGCCTTGCCAATAAATTGAAGGGGTAAAAACAGATATTGCACAAAAAACTATCCTAGATATTTAGCACTATACTCATGTACTGTATCTACAAAGATTTTTGGCTGCACTGGATCTACCCATTGGGTAATACCATGCCCCAAGTTTGCAACATAGCCAGTCTTTTCACCATTTGCGTAAGCATCATCCAGCATTGCTTTCACTGCTTTTTCAATCGTAGCTGCTGAACCATATAAAACTGCTGGATCAAGGTTCCCTTGTAAGGCAACACGGCCTGCTACAGTTGTACGCGCTGTATTTAATGGTGTGGTCCAGTCTAAACCTAATGCATCTGCACCTGTTGTGATCATTGGCTCTAGCCACTGACCACCACCTTTGGTGAATACAATCACTGGAATACGGCGTCCATCTTTTTCACGTTGCAGACCTGCAATAATTTTTTTCATATAGTTCAGAGAGAACTCGACATATTCACGGTGTGCTAAAGCCCCACCCCAACTATCAAAAATCTGAATAGCTTGAGCGCCTGCATCAATTTGAGCATTTAGATAGTCAATGACTGAATCTGCTAAATGGTCGAGCAACGCATGCAAAACTTCCGGCTGCGCATACATCATTTGTTTGGTAAAACGGAACTCTTTGCTTGAACCGCCTTCAACCATATAAGTCGCCAGCGTCCAAGGACTACCCGAAAAACCAATCAGTGGAACTTGACCACCTAAAGCAGAGCGAATTGTGCTTACTGCATTCATGACATAATCAAGATCAGATTTAGCATTTAACTTCGGTAAGTTTGCTACGTCTTGTTCAGTACGAACTGTTTTATGAAACTTAGGGCCTTCGCCTGTTTCAAAATAAAGACCTAGTCCTAAAGCGTCAGGAATCGTTAAAATATCTGAAAATAAAATTGCTGCATCTAAATCGTAACGACGCAAAGGTTGTAAAGTTACTTCACAAGCAAACTCTGTATTTTTGCATAAAGATAGAAAATCACCTGCTTTTGAGCGTGTTTCCCGATATTCAGGCAAATAACGTCCTGCTTGGCGCATCATCCATATTGGAGTGGTATCTACAGGCTCACGTAATAAAGCACGTAAGAAACGATCATTTTTAAGTGTCGTCATTGCCGATCTCTATCTTTTTCATGTGGCAGCATCATATCAAAAAGGTGAATGTTTTTATAATTTCAATTTCATACAAAAAACTTGTCAATCTACTAAAAAATGCATATTTACACAAAAGTCTACTGCAAGTAGCTCGGTTTTCTGCAATACTTGCAACATGTTACATCGGGTTTATTGATATTCCTTTAATGCTTAAATTCACCAATACTTAAATACGCACACATTGCGTTTTTGGTGATTTTATAAACATTAGGATCAGTCTTCTTACCCTATTGCTTATATGAAAATTCTTAAGGTTGAATTACATGTTTGTTCGCTCATTACTCGCTATGAGTTTAAGTTGTATTATTGCTAATGTTGCTTTGGCTGCGTCAACAACTGAGCAACCAGTCACTCCTAAAAAAGTATCTGCTCCTGTAGAAGATCCGATTGATCCGCTTGCTGTAGATGCTGCTTCAACTGTTAAAGCTCAAGCCCAGACACAGATTACTGCTCAAGAACAAAATGACTTAAATCGAGCGTCTACTACATTACAAAATTTGCAAAAAGCTGAAGACCCAAATGCTGACTCAGGCATTGCTGCTTCAGAACCAACAGCACCAGCTAAAACAACAACAGCATCTAACTCTACTACTTCTGCTCCAGCTGTTTCATGGACATTAGATGGCTTAAATAATGCTGAGTGGTATGAAAATATTGGTAAAGGTCAATTACCAGTTTATGCACGTGCCCACGTCATGCTCAATAACGCGCATGCTTCACCGGGTGCGATTGATGGCATGAGCGGTAAAAATACCCTAAAAGCAATTGCATCTTTCCAGCAAATGAATGGTTTATCTCCTACTGGCGAGTTGACTAAAGAAACTTGGGATGCGCTTGTTGCAAAACAAACAAAACCAGCATTTATTGAATACACGATTACTGATGCAGACCTAAAAGGTCCATATGCTGAGTCAATTCCTTCTGACTACGCATTACAAGCCAAAATGAAAGGTTTGTACTACACGCGTGTGACTGAAATGTTGGGCGAAAAGTTCCATATTGATGAAGGTTTCTTAAAGAAATTAAACCCGAAAGCGACCTTCAAAAAAGTTGGTGAGAAAGTTATCGTTCCAAACGTACGCAATGACTTACCAGAAGACATTCATTTAATTATTGCGCATAAAGGTGCTAAACAGTTGTATCTGTTTAATAGCCGCAATCAAATGATTGCCTCATTTCCTGCAACAATTGGCAGTACTGATACGCCATCTCCGACCGGTACTTATAAGGTAGTTGGTGTTGCGCGTAACCCTTGGTATAGCTACTCACCTTCGAACTTCGTACAAGGTAAAAACTTAAAACCACTTTCTTTACCACCAGGTCCTAACGCTCCTGTAGGTAATATCTGGATTGGTTTAAGTAAAAAATCATTCGGTATTCACGGTACGCCAAACCCGTCTTTAATTTCTAAAACTGCATCACACGGTTGTATCCGTTTAACCAACTGGGATGCTAACGATTTAGGTAATAAAGTACGTGCAGGTGTAACTGTTAAATTCTTAGAATAATCCTTTAAAGAAGAAAGCCTGCTTTATGCAGGCTTTTTTTATACTTAAAATTTAAAACGAATATTTATTGATATATCGATCATATTAAAAACGCAACAATATGTTGCATCTACTCTATTTTTAGCTTCATTCTACAGGTTTAACATAGTCCTCAAGAGATCAATAATAATTTGAGGAGATCAAATCATGAATGCTTTTTTGCATCGTAGTGAAGATCGTGGTCATGTTAAAGCGGGCTGGTTAGAGTCTTATCATAGCTTTTCATTTGGTAACTGGTATAACCTGAAATATATGGGTGTCAGTGCATTACGCGTGATTAATGATGACCGAATTGATGCCCATAACGGTTTCGGCACGCACTCTCATGACAACATGGAAATTTTAACCTGTGTGCTCGATGGTGCAATTTCACACCGTGATACGATGGGAAATGAAGGTCAGATTAAAGCTGGTGAATGGCAACTCATGAGCGCTGGTACAGGCGTGGCGCACAGTGAAATCAACAACACTGATACACCCGTACATCTATTACAAATCTGGATTATTCCAGACGTAAAAGAAGCCGAGCCAAACTACCAACAAATTAATTTGGACCCACGTAAAGATCCAAATAAATGGCATTTAATTGCAGGGCCTGATGCAAATGCACCGATGCACATTCGCCAAAATGCAGAAGTAAAATCTGCTGTATTGGAAAAAGGTAATGAACTTCCTATTGAAACATCAAAACGGGTAAATTACGTTCATGTAATTTCAGGTGTAATTCGTATTGGTGATCAAGAAGTTAAAGCTGGTGATGCTTTAGTGTTTGAAGATAACGCTGTGATTCATGCACTTGAAAACAGCCAATTTATTTGGTTTGATTTACCTTAAACAGCTAAAACCCCTTTTATATAAAAGGGCTTTTTAGTCACTACCGCCGCCACTATCGCAGCTGCCTGAGTCCGAAGATGATGAACAATCATTTGAATGGCTTGAGCTATGATGATGGCTATTGTCATAAACATGATGGTTTGCTGACGATGAATAATCATGCTCACTAGATGATGAATAATTCTTTCGATAGCGAAGAGCTGCAATTAACAGAAATAATCCCACACTGGAAAAAATGGTAATAAATACAATAATAAATACCTTCAAATAACCACCTACTTAGTACAGCTATAACAAACTAATTTATGTCTATTCAATTATTTAAATGAGCCATAAGCATTAAACAAGTTATTTTTTGATAAATACTATAAAACTTTTAAAGCAAAAAACTGGATGAGTAACCTTTCAAAATAACTCGAAGGTTACACACTACCACTCTCAACATAGCTTAAATAAAACCACCCTCATTTTATAAATTATTAAAAATCGTTTTGAGTTTCCTTTACATATAAATAGGCACTTGCTCTAGATATACCTAAATGCTGAGCAACCGTTTCCACAGCCTTTTTAATGTCTAATAAGCCATTATTCTTGAGTTCATGTATTAATTGTTTTCGCTCATTGAGTTTTAGCATACGCGGTGTCGTAGCATGTTTTGAGGCAAATTGATCGATATATCTTCGAATTGCTTCTGTACCATTCGGTTCCAGATTTTCAATAATGTTGTCAGTTTCAATTTTAGTGAACTGATCTAAAGCACTTTGCATTCCCCTAAATAGGGTTAAATCTATATTCATACATAAAGCAGCCACATATTGCCCTTCTTCATCTTTAATCCCTATAGAGGTACTTTTAGCAGGGCGTCCATCTGCAAACTGGTTTGCATAGTTTGAAATGAGGTTTGGAAACTCTGGAGACATGATTCTAGCCAAGCCCAGCTCAGTTGCTGGATCTCCAATTTTTCGACCAGATAAATTGTTATGTATAGAGAGTATGGCATGCTCAGGATTTGTTAAGTCATGGACAACAACTTCGCAAAAAGGAAATAACGTTTCACTTAGCCCCTTCGCGATAGTATCTAGTTGAGTGAGTAAATGTTTATCACGATTGCCCAAGGTATTTCCTCCAAATGACTTATTTACTATTTCAAACCCTAACGTAAAGCATGCAATAGTAATTTAGACTTTTTATCTAATTTTAAACTTAATGTAAATCAAAATCTTATATCTCATTGTTATCACATTAGAAAATAAAATTAGACATTTTATCTAAATATATATATTTTATCTAAACAAGGTCAGTATATTGTGCGTTGCTTGAGCAATAGTAAATCTTGCATCCAAAAACATTGAATAGCATTAGGTTTAATTATGAAAAATTTAACCCTTCCCACTTATGAAGATGTGGCAGCCGCTGCTGAACGTATAAAAGGTTTTGCAAATAAGACTCCTGTTTTAACTTCGCGTACTGTGAACAATGAGTTTGAAGCAGAAGTATTTTTTAAATGTGAAAATTTTCAGCGTGTTGGTGCTTTCAAATTTCGTGGTGCAATGAATGCACTTTTGCAATTCAATGATGCTCAGAAAAAAGCGGGTGTGGTTGCTTTCTCTTCGGGAAACCATGCACAAGCAATTGCACTGTCAGCAAAAACTCTTGGTATTCCAGCCATAATCGTTATGCCGCAAGATGCACCTGCCGCAAAAATGGCAGCAACGCGAGAATACGGCGCCGATATTGTTGAATTTGACCGTTATACGGAAGATCGAGAAAAAATTGGAAAAGAGATTGCCGAAAAAAATGGCCTGACACTCATTCCATCTTATGACCATCCACATGTAATTGCAGGCCAAGGAACGGCTGCAAAAGAGTTATTTGAAGAAGTCGGCGAATTAGATTACCTGTTTGTATGTTTAGGGGGTGGTGGTTTATTGGCAGGTTCTGCCCTGTCTGCTCGCCAGCTCTCTCCGAACTGTAAAATATATGGCGTTGAACCTGCCCTAGGAAATGATGGGCAAATGTCTTTTAGAAAAGGAGAAATTGTTCATATTGATACGCCGCAAACCATTGCCGATGGTGCTCAAACTCAATATCTAGGCAAACTAACATTCCCTATTATTCAAAAGAATGTAGATGATATTTTGACAGTAGAAGATGAAGACCTCATTAGCTGTATGAAGTTATTTGCTGAAAGAATGAAGATGGTGGTTGAACCGACAGGATGTCTCGGATTTGCTGCTGCACGTAATTTAAAGCATGAGTTAAAAGGCAAACGTATAGGCATCATTATTAGTGGCGGGAATGTCGATATTTCTAAATATGTAGAGTTTTTATCAGCTTAATAAAAGCCAATGTCTATCTATGATGTCCGTTAATGCGTCATAGATAGGTATCACATGCTATTCGTCTCTCGACTTGCTCGTGTCTTAATTTAAATAAACTTTTGGAGATGGTGATGAGATTTATTTCTGAGTCTGAATCTTCTGCTCTCATCAATCATGAACTGGCTTATGATGCCATTTACCAAGCTTTAATTGCTGCGACTCAACCAGAAACTAAAAGTTTTGCTGTAGTTCATGGTCAAGGGTCCGATAGCAAAAATACCTTTAGTGTTAAGTCATCGGCGACCGAGCATTTGGCTGGCCTTAAAGTTGGTTCTTTTTGGGAAGATAACCCTAAAAATGGTTTGCCTCGCCATAACGCACTCATTTTATTATTTAATCAAGCCAATGGAAAAATGGCAGCAGCTATCGAAGCAGCCAAAGTAAATGCATTTCGTACAGCCGCTTCTAATGCAATTGCGACCAATATATTGGCAAGAAAAGATTCAAAGGTATTGGCTATATTTGGTACAGGAAATCAGGCCAAATATGAATGTGAGGCGCTAGCAAGAATTAGAAATTTCGAACAGATTTTGATAGTAGGACGCGACTCGAATAAAGCTGAAAAAATGGCAGATGCCCTCAAACACTTAGGTATTCAGCTTCAAATTACGAGTGCAAAAGAAGCCTGTGAACAAGCCGATATTATTGTGACTGCAACTTCTTCGCACACTCCTCTTTTTAAAGCTGAATGGGTCAAAGCTGGCACTCATATTTCATCGATGGGTTCAGATAAACATGGCAAACAAGAGCTTCCGCCAGAGCTATTTTCACATAGTGGTTTATTTTGCGACCTTAATGTCCAGTCTAAACTCATTGGTGAATTTCAACATACGCCTGAGACTGCAACCTTAATCAATATAGGTGATGTGCTTTTAGCAAATGCGCAAGGTAGGCAGTCTCAGGAACAAATCACAATTTATGACAGTTCAGGCTTATCGATCCAAGATTTATATATCGCTCAGAAAATTTTAGAAATTTCTTAATATTTATCATTTAACTGCATCGTTTAGGCTAATGCAGTTAAATGTAAAGCATGTTCCTTTTCATAATGCTTTACTGAATTTGATTTTTAAAATCAGAATTCATCTTGAGTAAAAACTTTGGCAAAAGACGCGATATATTGCTCGGCCTTAGCATCATAATTTTGAAAACCCGCATCAAATACCCATTTTTCAATTTCAGATTTTTTGACTAATTTTTGCAAATAAAGCTGATGATATCGGTCTAATTCTTCTTTTAAACTTCTTAGCATCAGTTCATTTAAACCAGTAGGAGGATTTAAACCTGTATCTAAAATACTCGGCGCAAATGCCACACTTTTGAGTTCCAGTTGATGCGCTGTTCTTACAATAGTTTTTATCGCAGTCTCGATTCGCTCTACCGTGAAATCTTCTGGTGCCCCCATGCCTATAAGCAAAACTTTAGGTGCTTGTATGGTTGAAGGCGTTTGATTTATTAAAAGAGAGTCATTGAGTTTTGCATTAAACCAGTTATTTTTCCGTATTTCATATAGTCTTCCGTTTAGAGCTTCATCTAAATGTGCCAAACCACCAGAAAAAGAACGATTATTCATTTCATGTTCAAAAATACAAGCACAGGAAAGCTCAACCTCAGCCGAGGTACAGTCCCAAGTCACGAGTTCAATGTTTAAATTTTGGTAACGCCCAATTTTAGTTTGCTTTAATTCTGTGCTCATATTTTTACTCTTCTCGTTTTACCAACCATATTTCAGCTCAAGGCCTAAATAGTTTGCGTCTTTACCACCCGCTTTCTTAATGGTATCTCCAACCTCAAAGTGCACGCCTTCGGCCGCCACAGACAGATTGGAATTAATTTTTCGATCTGCTCTGAGTTGAATATATGCCCCAGTCCATCTCGAACCTTGCCCTGCGGTATTCGCCATGCTGTTATTGCCTTGGAAGTAAATGGCATCGTGGGTGGTTTCACGCCACTGGAAACCTAAGGCACTTAACAAGGTGAGCTTGTCTGAAGGCTTAAGTGTCAGAGACGGTTTAAGGTGAATAATATTGCTATAGCCACTATAACCCGCCAAAGTAAAATATGAGCCATTTGCAAAAAGCTGGTTAAAGGTATTAAGTTGATTATCGTTGGTACTTTTGTCGCCTGTGGCAATATCAAACTGCACCCCTAAACGAGGTGACCACGCTTGGTCAGCAAAAGTGTATCCCGTAATACTACTGAGCGCCCAAGCTTGAATTGTTTGTCCACCGATTTTTCCATGCTGAAGCATGCCTTCAACATCCCAATCGACATTATTCTTTTTACCCATATGACGAAGGTCATATAAGTCTCGAACCTCATTGCCCTTAATACTTGGAAAGGATGCATTATCTCGTTCATAACGCGAGTAATAACCTGATAACTCGCCATCCCCTACATTTTGTTTATCTACACGAAAGCCGCTAAAACTTAAATTGCTTTTTGAGTGGTCATTAAACGTGGAATCTTTTTCAATCTGAACAGGTCTGGTGAGATAACCTAAAATTCTCCAGTCACCATATTCATAACCTGACCACACGCCATCAAAGGCTTGCCGAACGTTTGGGCCTTCACGATTTGAAATAAAGCGCTGTAAGTCAAAAGCCATTTCTTGACGGCCTACTCTAAATTTAAAAGTTCCATTATTTAACGGACTCACCCATGCAATAAAGGCTTGCTCTATATCGAGTCTATTTTGATCGGTACTGGTAATATTCTTTTTATCAAACGCACGGGCATCACTGAGCTGAGTAAATAATTGTAAATGATCACCTATTCGTAAATCTGCATGCGCTTGTAATCTTTGAATTAAATAGCTGTCGGCCTGATTATTTCCAGTACCAAACTTGGCATTATTATTGACTTCAAAACGTTCACGAATATTTGCCCCTAGTGATAAATAATTATTATCGCCAAAAGGTATATATTTGAAGTCGTCTCCTATTTTCTTTGGCACACACGGATTTTTTAAAACATCCCAATTTTCTTGCCAACGATTCGTTGAGATTTTTGGACGAGTTGGACATGCATTTTTATTTGAGACTTCATTTTCTGCATAAGCAGATTCGTAGAAAAATAAACTGCTGGTTAATAACAGACTCATTTTTATTATTTTAAGGTAAATCTCTGAGTGCTTAATTCGATATGTTCTATCTTTAAAAACATGCGAGGCCATCAAGTGTTATCCATAGTAATAAATAGGTCGTTGCAGAGACTTGGTGTTTTGCACTCATACTGCTCTTAGGCAACATAAGTGCAAATTTCAATCGATCATTTAGGCTATAAATTATTTGATAGACGCATGAATTTCAGCGATATAACCGCCCGGGAACTGTACCATTGCTGATTCACGACCATCCGACTTATAAGCATTAACCAAAACAGATGCGCCTGCTTTTGTGGCTTTATCTAAAGTTTCAGATAAGTTTTTAACTTCATAACCCGTCATATCACGCCCATACGGATAAGGAAGATGACCATTGGTGACGAACACTGTCATTTTGCCGAAGTCAGACTCAACGCGAATACGTCTATACGTTTCATTTGGGCGACCAATTTCTATACCTGCGGCTTTAGGGTTATCGGAAACGACTTTACCGTGCGAGAAACTCACGAACTTCTTAACAAACGAGTCGGCACTTTGTTTTGAAACATAAATACGATTTTCTGGAACAGTCTCTAACTGGTTATAGTTAGGCTTAGTCGTGTGCCAATAGAGCTGCATATTTACGCCACCCGGCCATTGGACAATCGCATCACGCCCAATTGGGTCTGGGAAAGCATCTACAATGACATCTGCCCCATTTGCCTTCGCTGCCTGCACTGCTGCATCCATGTCTTTGACTAAATAGCCTGTTCTTTCCAAACCAAACGGATATGGAATTGGGGTTTTAAAACCAAATACAGACAATGTACCTACTGGGGTCAATACAAGCTGAGACATCGTCTGGCTCGGTGTTGGTGTAACTTGGAAAACACCTTGTTTCGACTTGGTGCCACCGAATGTTGCGACCAAACTATCGGTAAATTTGTCAAAGTCTTCAGGGTTTACATAAACATGCGTTGTATCGTATTGGGGGGCTACACCGGGCGCCTCACTTTTTATACTTGTTGTTGTTTTGGCAAAAACTTGAGGAACTAGGGCAACATTTGTGCCCACTAGCATGGTGCTTAAAAGCAATGCTGATAATGATTTACTCATAAAATGCTCCTGTTTAAATGAGATGCTTAAACTTATTGTGATTTTGAAGATTGATTAGAAAGAATGGTGACCATCACCAACGCAGCGATGAGCCCAAGATGTTCGAAGAAACTATTAAACGTACTAAAAAATGCTGGGCCTGTATGATTCCAAAAGTCGTTTGCAACGAGCATCGCGACTGCGGTTAGACAGCCTAAAGCCCCTGCTCCTAACCAGACAAAACGATTAAAAATAACCAGCAGTGAACCAACAATTTCAATAAAAATCGCTGTAGCTGCCCAGAGCCAAGCAGGCTGTAAACCAAAACTCGCCTGCTCTTCAATAGCCGCATGAAATCCGATGAATTTATTAATTCCCCCGACTAAATAGGCTGAAACAAGTGCAACTCGAAGTAGCGGAAGCAATCCATGAATTGATAAGATTTTTTTTACCCATACTGGGTTATTATTAATCAAGTCATTCATCTATTTACCTTTTTGAAATCTCATAGTTTTAATATTTAAAAAATATAAGTTTCATGTATTAATAAAAGTTTATAAAATATGCAATATTCATGATCTAATTTATAAAATTATCTTTATATAAATAAGACAATTTAAATAGTTTTAAATATTTTATTAACCTTTAAAAACCCAAATAACTCACGGTATATAAAATCAAAAATCCGTGTAAACTACTAGATATTTATTTAAATACAAACTGTATTCTAAAAAGATACAATGATTGATATACAGATATTCCTCATATAATTTAGCGGCAAGATCATTTAGCCTTTAAAATTTGATGGATAAAATAGACTGTATTAATACTTTTATAAGTGTGGTAGAGAATGGAAATTTTAGTCATGCTTCTAGAAATCTAGGCATTACAAGAGATCAAGTTTCAAAAAGAATTTTTTATTTAGAAAGTCTATTTAATACACCATTATTTATACGCAACACCCGAAAGATGGACTTAACTCGCTCTGGAGAAAAGTTCTATGAGCGATGCAAAGTGATTGTGAAAGAGTTAGATTTAGCAGCTCATGACTTTGTATACGACCAGAAATACCCTGAAGGCTTACTCAAAATTAGTGCTCCACATGCCTTTATCCAAACGTGCTTTTCAGATGTCATTTCTAATTTTCTAATCAAATATCCTCATATTGAAATTGATCTTATGTTTTCAGACCACTCAACTCATATCAATCCCCATAAATTTGATGTGATTTTAAAAGTTGATGAAAATATTGAAGAGCAAAATACTTTCATTTTAAACACGTATAAAAGAAGCTTTTATGCAACAGACGCGTATTTAAATAAATATGGAAAACCGAAAAATATAGAGGAGCTTAGAGAACATAGTATTTTACTATATTCTAAAGATGACTTAAAAAATAATATTATTAACTCAATACCAAAATTGACATGTAATAATATAGAAATTCTTTTAGAACTTTGTAAGAGAAATCAAGGTATTTTATTTGCACCTGATTTTTTAGCAAAAAAATATGAAGATGAGGGAATTATTATTAATTATTCAAAAACCCTTTTAAACTCTGACCTTTATTTTTATGCAACCACACCTTATGGATTAAGAGTTCCAAAGAAGGTTGAACTTTTTTTAAATTCTTTAAAGCAGTACTTCGAAAATTATCATTAAGGCATTAAAGGCTAGACCTTAGCTTGGTTATAGCGTAATTCGTATATATCACCAAGTCCTAATTATAAAATATCAATTTTTAATTAGGACTTAGCAGAAATTTGCATACTTAATATGCTTACTTAACCTTTTTTGAAGACTTCTCTAAAGATTGGAGCAGTACTGATAGAGAAGCATTGATATTGTCTATTTCATTACTCGACAGTACTGAAAGTATATGACGTTCATTCTCTACATGTGCTTCTACTGCCTTATTGATGAGCTCCAATCCATGACTGGTAAGTTGTACAAGCATACTACGAGCATCTTCTTCGTTATCTATACGCTCAATAAGATTCCTCTGCTCAAGTTTTTTTAAACGATGCGTCATTGTCCCAGAAGTAATCATTAATGCTGAAAACAATTCAGTTGGACTTAGCCTATATGGAGATCCCGAACGTCGAAGGGTAGCTAACATATCAAATTCCCAAAGACTCAGGTCAAAGGTTGAGAACGTAGATTCTAAAAGCCGTTCTAACAAAGTCGCACAGCGTTTAATGCGACCAATAGGCCCCATAGGACTGGCATCAAGATCCGGTCGTTCTTTCGCCCATTGTTCTAAAATTTTATCAACTTCATCTTTTCCAAGACTATCGTTCTGATTTTTCATTTATCTTGACTTCAAGTTAATTAGTGTGACAACATAATAATATCTTGAATTGAAGATAAATTACAACAATATGTCAAATACATTACCAACATCACGCGGGTTAGATATTTTACTCACCGCATTAGCTCCTCTCATTTGGGGTTCCACATATATTGTGACATCGGAACTTTTACCATCCGACCGTCCATTTACCTCAGCACTTATACGAGTATTACCAGCAGGCTTACTCTTACTTTTGTTGACGCGCCGCATGCCTGCAAAAAATGATTGGTGGCGCCTCATCATACTTGGGGCACTCAATATAGGATTTTTCCAAGCCTTTTTGTTTATAGCAGCCTATCGTTTACCCGGTGGATTGGCAGCTGTACTTGGTGCAATTCAGCCTTTACTTGTAATGGTAATCGCTTGGGTAGTAGATGGTCGGTCACCGCTCAGATCTACATTATGGGCAGCCGTAATAGGTATGTTTGGAATGGCAATCTTGCTGTTATCGCCTAATACCGTATTTGAACCGATTGGAATCTTAGCAGCCTTATTAGGTGCTATTTGTATGGCATGTGGCGTGTGGCTAACCTCCCGCTGGAAGTTGGATATGCCATTACTCGCTCTTACGGGTTGGCAGCTTGTGATTGGGGGCTTAATTCTTCTACCTATAGCTTGGATGGTAGATGCACCTCTCCCTACTTTAAAACCTGTCCAATATATTTCTTACGCTTATCTGAGCTTGGCGGGTGCTTTAGTGGCTTATGTACTTTGGTTTAGAGGCATAAGCCGTCTGCCAAGTGTAGCTGTTGCATCCCTTGGGTTACTTAGTCCCCTTACTGCGGTTGTACTGGGTTGGGCTTTGTTATCACAGTCAATTTCAGGAACTGCCCTTTTAGGATTAGTCATCGTGCTCATTAGTGTGTTTGTAGTGCAATGGACCACAGCACGTCGTAATTAATGATTAACTTTAAAATTATTTTCTCTTTTCTGAGGCTTATATGAATATCTCTATACAACACGCTATCGAAACTCGCACATCAATTAATAACTTTCAGCCAAATCGCTCATTAGATGAAGCTACCATCAAGTTATTAGTCGAATTAGCAACTAAAGCTCCGTCGGCTTATAATTTACAAAATTGGCGTTTCATAGCTGTACGCTCTGAAGAATCAAAACAATTATTAAAAGTGGCGGCTTTCGGACAAGATAAAATTACTGACGCTTCCGTAAACTTTATAATCTGCGGCACTTTTGATGCACATCATCAACTGCATAACGCACTTCAGCCATCCCTAGAAAATAATATTATGGGACATAAAGTGATTGATAGCTGGGTAAGACAAGCGACTCATGCTTATCAAGATAACGCTATATTACAACGCGATGAGGCCATTCGCTCTGCATCTTTAGCTGCAATGACTTTAATACTCGCAGCACAAGAAATGGGTTTAGGAACTTGTGCAATGGGTGGATTTGATGCAAAACAAGTTTCTCAAGATTTTGACCTTACTGCGAATGAATTGCCTGTCATGATTGTTGCTGTGGGTTATCCTACAACCAATAATTGGGCGCAAAAAATACGTAAGCCTGTAACCGAAGTTCTTACTATTGTTTAGTAAAGCTATAACCACAACGGAAAGTATCTGTTGCTGTTCATTCTATAGATAGTCATCAGTCATTATTTTTTAATTGGTTATAGAACTACTCTCGTTTAAATCTGATAGTTATCATTTTTTGTGACTATCAGATTTTAAATAGAGCTAACATTTTTTCAGTCTAAGTTCATTTCTCATCAATAAGTATTGAATAAATTAGGTGGTCGATGAGATACCAAATATTTTTATAAACGTTAAACCAACCTTCGCAAAAAATACTCAAGTACCGTCTCACTTTCATCTACCCCATCCGAGCTTAAAAGCTGAATAATGGCGCTCTCAATTATATATAAAAAGATTCTGGCATCGGTAAAGGAAACATCTGTTTTGAGTTGTCTAAGCTGGCTATAAATTTCATTGGTGAGCCATGTTCTGTATCTCACCGCGGTTTTATAGGCCTTTGAATAAGTATTTTTAGTTTCAAAAATGGCTCTAAATAATAAGTAATACGGCCCCTCTAAGTCGGTATGTAATACATAAAGTTTCTTGAGTTTATCGAGTGTACTGGTGTCATCGTCGTACTCGACCATTGCAATCACTTGGTCTTGAAGGCGTTCTTTTTGCACGATTAGACAAATTTCAATGAAGCGTTCTTTAGAATGAAAATAATTATAAAACGTCATTTTGTTCACTTCGGTTTCTCTCACAATTTTGTCGACGCCGACCATGTGAAACCCACCGTGATGGAACAGATTAATCCCTTTTTTTACAACTTCAAAAGCACGTGTTGGAAGAATTAAATTTGGCATAGTTTTACCGTTATAAAATAAATTTTTGTTGTATATAAATGAGATAAAAAAGCCTGTGCCCTTTCTGGGAGAAAAAAAGACACAGCAAAGCCATAAAGACTGTGCTTGGCACATCTCAAGTTTTATTGTTGATGCAAGTTTTTTGAGCCGTAATGACTGAAAGCCTGAAAACCCTAAAGGTCATCAAGCTGCTTTAAATTTTTAAGTGGTGTCGTTATAGCTTTTGGCAAAGGTTGCCAAGAAATAATGGATGTGCAAAGCCAACTCCTTTTTATTGGGAGTTCTGCCAGACATTTATAGAATTATGGTGGCAGAACGGAAGAAGGTTGACAGACTAGTAATAACTCAAACTAGCACACCCGAAGGTGTCCCTCTCCCGTCCTACCGCTACGGGAGGGAACGAGTGGTCCACCACACACAAAACTATTCCTCAGAAGGAAAAGCTCTGATGCGGGAGTTATTATTCAGCCTGTCAAAGCCGGCTGGCAATGTGGCCAGCAGGCAAAGGATAGTGCTCTGCCCTTTAGCAGTCAAGCACACAAAATGACATTTGTTTTAAATTAGATCATTAAAAAGTAAGGATAAATAATAGATAAGTGATTGTTTAAGAGGGGTTTATAAAGGTGAGATATTTTAGAGATCACAGACTTTTCTCTAGAAAATAGACAGATCTGTATATTTTTCTTTGTTATCATTCGCCCAATTCATGAAAATAACAAGGAATAATAATTTGGCGACACCCTATATCACCATAGGTTGCCCGACTACGGGCGGCGGCAAAGTAATTAGTGGAAACTCATTATTTCTCATTGATGGAAAAGCTGTAGCTTGCACAGGTGATAAAGCCACCTGCCCTACACATAAATTAGTAGCCACGATTGTATCGGGTGATCCGTGCATGAATATTTTTGGCAAAATGGCGGCGCGTGTTGGTGACTCTCTATCCTGTGGTTGTAAGTTACTTCCACAACAAAGTTTAGTTGTTCAGGATAATGGGGGTGGTTCTGCACAAAGTTCCCATACAAATCAAGCACAAGATAGCTTTGCACCTCAAACTGACGAACACGGACTTAAGTTCCAACTTAAAGATCAAGAGACAGGCAAACCACTCGCGCAACAATATTTTAAATTAAAGAGTTCTGATGGAACTGAAATCGAAGGATTTACTGATAAAAGTGGTTATACAAAATTAATTAAAACCGGTACTGAAGCCAAAGAAATTGATTTAACAACTTTTGATTTATCCGAACCTATGGCTGAGTGGAATTAATAATGTCAGATAAAAATTTAAGAAACCCTTATAGTCGTAATATACCTGACACCTCGCCCGCTTGGGATGCTTATCCAACCGAACAAAAAGTTTGTGAAATTACTGAACCACTTTGTAATGAACATATAAAAATTAGAAACTATTACATGGCAAGACCATACAATTTTATGATGAACATAAATCAATGGTCAGAAGTCAAAAATGATATTGAACTATTAATGGCTGTACGTTTTGGTATGGAATGGGATGTAAATAAACTTCCTTCAAGTAATATGTCTGATCCTGCTTTTCATACAGGAATGTATATAAAGTTTCATAATTATGTACTCAAACATGCAATGAAAGAAGGTGCGCGAATTGTTGGTGAATTTCAGCAAACAGCATTTAAAGTTCGCTTCTTAAGTACATTTGCCGTAGATGAACTTCTTGAACTTCGTAATTTAAGCAAATTCGACCAAGGCAAGGAAATTTACTCAAAAATTGGAGACTTAAAAGATACACTTTCAAAATTAAATGCTGGATCAGCAAGTGCCGATTTGACAAAATTACGAAGAAATAATGGTCCACTTTTCATCAATAGAGAAATGTTTAAAAAAGTATTCAATCAGGATTACAACCCTAAAATGATCCAGATTATGAAAGAAAATAGAGAATACAATGGAGATCCTCACAGTGTTGGCAATCAGCAACTTTTCTAAAAAATTTATTGTACCTTTACTATTACTTGCGATTACTGGCTGTGCTAATACACAAGTAAATAATGACCGTGAAGCTTTAGTAAATGCGACACGTGGAGCAGTGAATATGGTGATCACAGATCATCATGTTTATCAAAAGGCTTTAGCTTCTGAAACAAGTGAAGTAAAGAAAGCAATGATCTACTCCACTTTAGAAAAAGCAGATATTTTGCGAACTTTTGAAACGGAAATTGGAAAGGATTTCGTTATTGAAGAAAGTTTGAATACGCGTAAATTAAATGATTTATGCTGGATGGCTAAATTTATTAGACAATCTAAAAATGAACTACCATCTAAGGATCAGACTATCTACAGCGATATTTTTACTTGGATTGGTGAGAAGGAACAGTCGTGGTTAAAGAAACTTAATCAATCATATAGTAAAGACGAACTCGGTGAAGATGATTGTCGAAAGTGAGTAATAAAAAAGCCCTAATTCTTTAGGGCTTTTAAAATAATTTTACTCAAATCAAAATGCCCCTTACTAAGCTCTCTTTTATATTAACTTTGGTTTCAAAATATAAATCATGCATAGAAAATTAATCAGTATTATTGTTCTCATTTCTGTATTTGGAGTTACTGCTTACAGCAAAGCATCATCGGACAAAGATGATATTGATCAATATGTTAAAGTTGATTTGAAAAAATATGCGACGGATAATTATAGAGTTTTTATTGAAGCTAATAAGAACTTTTCCAATGAGCCTGCCTTAAAAGAAACACTATTTAATAACACCTATGTAAAGTTGGAAACAGCAAGAAGTCTTTTAAATGAAGAATACTCTAATTGGGTAGTTGGTTTAGATAAGAATAGTTTTGATTATGCAGACCTAAACACAGTGTGCTGGATGACTGTGTACATGGAGAATTACGTTAAAAAAATCAATGTAGATTATAAAAAAGATATTAAAAATGAAACTTTAAATGATGTTCATCGTTTATACGAAGAACGGAAAAAGATCATTAAGCTAAGAGATAGTAAAGATCAAACAGCTAAAAATTTCGTTCAAGTATGCAGTTAAAAAGTATCCTTTCAATGAAAAAACAGAGATCCAAATAATGTCAGCAAACAGAACTTATATTAAATTTATCTGTCCCCCTCTGTTTATGCTTTTCATGAATGGTTGTGCTAATACACAAGTAAATAATGACCGTGAAGCTTTAGTAAATGCGACATGTGGTGCAGTAAATATGCTGATTATGGATCAACCCGTCTATAAAAATGCTATAGCATCCGAAAAGAATAAAGTTACAAATGCTTTGCTGTATACCACTTTAAAGAAAGCAGGTGTTTTAAGCGAGCTTGAAAAAGAAATTGGAAATAACTTTGTAATTGAAGAAAGCCTTTCCTTAGCTCAACTAAATAAACTTTGTTGGACAACTAAGTTTCTTCAGCATTATAAAAAAGACTTATCCCCTCAGTCTCAAGTTGATTATCAGAAAGTTTATGCTTGGGTGGATGCCAAGCAGTCAACATGGTTAAAAAAACTAAATGAGGGATATACCAAAGATGAACTCGGTGCTGATGATTGCCGAAAATAATTAATAAAAAGCCCTAGTTATTTAGGGCTTTTTTCTATATCTGCTATATCTATAAAAACACTTGTTTGGCCATTAAATATATGAGCTTGCATATTCAAAACTGATTGTTCATAAAAAAATCAAATCTTTCAAATTAAGCCCCAAATAATATATGTACAAATAAAGCTTGAATGCTATATTCAGCTCATGAGTTAGCTCTATTTGCTTAAATGCTTAGATGGGTTAACTTGCCAAAGCCGTTTTTAGAAATAGCTTAATGACCTGCTTCTTGTCGTGATCATTTTTACAACTTAATCTCAATGGGGGCAGGTCGCCATCTCTCACCCACTACCCGCTTCAATCTTCGCTATTGATTTTAATTCTAATCGGTTTCATACAAAAAACAGGCATTAAAAAAGGGCTTATATGTTATTAAAGCGATGAAAACCCTTTATCGTTACACTCAGAATCCTAATAAACTTATATTATTTAAACACTCATCTACTCCTTCTTTCATCTCTAGAGATAGAGTGGAAATAAATAACAGAAAGTCTTTTAGCACTTCTATTTGTGCTTTGGTAAAACAATTTAATAACGTAGAAATTTCTTCAAAAGTATTTGACCTTCTTAAACGATAAAACCAAGATAAAAAACTAGGTGAAGATAGAACTTCTGTGTCTTTTAAAACAGAACTCATAATAGCTGGGGTATAAAACAGAAATCCTTGAGGTTTTAAAAAACTAAAACCCGTATGGTAGTTGTTTAAATATGAAACAGGTATTTCAAAAGGATTACTGTACCTATTATTCATTTTTCTCTTTTCTTTAATTGCATTTACAGCCTCGTTAAAGTCCTCTCTAAACCAATTACCAGTCTCAAGAAGGAAAAGTTCCTGCTTTACCCATTCTTCCTCAGTTAAGTTTAAATCGGTGCGCCTTTTATCGAAGTACCAATAACTTGTATCGGCATAGTCTTCCTCAGGTAAGGTATAAGCATCTCCCAGAGTAACATTTTTATACTCGAATTCTATTTGCTTCTTTAAAGTATCAATATTCATTTTATTGTCCTAAAACCCCTAGTTTCCAACTCCGCCAAATATAGAATGCGACAAACAGGCATAAAAAAAGGGCTTACATGTTATTAAAACGATGTAAACCCTTTATAAATCTTGGTAGGTATATCCAGACTCGAACTGGAGACCTCTACGATGTCAACGTAGCGCTCTAACCAACTGAGCTATACACCTAGAATGGAAAGCATCATATTCATTTTTCAAAAGCAAAACAAGACATTTACCATTGAAAAAAATACAAATGAGCAGACTTTGAGCAAACTCTTTTTCATTTCCCAAAAAGTAAAACGGTACATGGTTCAACCACATACCGTCTTTGGTTAGCCAAATATCAAGCTCAACTTAACAAGGGCATTTCTTCAAAGTACCACCTGCCGATGGATAACGCACATCAACACAATGACGATAGAAAGTCTTCGCATCCATAGGTATTAAATCTGGATGATGGGCTTTCATATGTTCCAAATATGTTTGATAGTCCGGCACCCCAACCATAAGTCGGAAGCTTTGCTGTAAACGTTGCCACAAGGTTGCTATACGCGACCAGTTCTTTGGAGAAAGTAATAGCTCTTTTTGAGAGAGCACTGTCATTTTGATGATTTTCGCAATAATGACAGTTCCATTTTTTGCAAATTTAAAGTTCATCTTTATTCTCCTCGAGTGGTAACCACTTTAGGATCGGCATATACCGCAGGTTCTTCATTTACAGTCGGAGTACGACTCGCTAAAGCACGGCGAACAATACCAATTGAGGCAATAATCATGACAATCGAAACAATCATAAAGAAGCCACAAAGCGCAGCATTAATCTGATTCGACATCACAATGTTTTGCATCTCAGCAATAGTTTTGGCTGGTTTAATAATTTCACCGCGAGCAATCGCATCAGAGAACTTATGCGCTTGCGCCAAGAAACCAATTTTTGGGTTTTCATGGAAAATCTTTTGCCAACCCGCAGTCATACAGGTCACGAACAAGAAAATAGTTGGGATAATCGTCACCCATACATATTTTTCTTTTTTCATTTTAAACAGAATGACTGTACCTAAAATGAGTGCCATTGAAGCCAGCATTTGGTTACCAACACCAAATAAAGGCCATAATGAGTTAACACCGCCAAGTGGGTCAATCACACCTTGATAGACGAAGAAGCCCCATCCACCAACTGCAACGGCTGTACCAACCAAATTACCAAAGAAAGAACCTGATGCTTTAACCGCAGGAATAACAATACCTACAGTATCTTGCACCATAAAACGACAAGCACGAGTACCCGCATCGACAGCAGTTAAAATAAATAATGCTTCAAACAAAATGGCAAAGTGATACCAAAATGCCATCATTTGGCGGCTATTAAAAATTTCAGAAATGATATGAGCCATACCAATCGCAAAGGTAGGCGCACCCCCTGTACGTGAAAGAATCGAGCTTTCACCTACTTCTTGAGCCAATACGGTTAACATTTCTGGGGTAACCACAAAGCCTAAATTACGTACAGCTTCTGCCGCAGTTTCTACAGTTGTACCGAGTACTGCCGCTGGCGCATTAATCGCAAAATACACACCCGGGTCTAAAACTGTCGCACAGATCATTGCCATGATCCCGACAAAAGACTCCATAAGCATACCGCCGTAGCCAATCACACGAATATCAGCTTCGTTATCGACGAGTTTTGGTGTCGTACCACTAGATACAAGTGCATGGAAACCAGAAATGGCACCACAGGCAATGGTAATAAATAGGAATGGGAATAAACTACCTGAGAAAACTGGACCTGTACCATCAATGAAGTGAGTTACAGCAGGCATTTTCAATTCAGGTAATGCAATGATAATACCCACCGCCAAACCAAGAATTACCCCGATTTTAAGGAAAGTAGATAAATAATCACGTGGTGCTAATAACAACCAAACAGGTAATACCGATGCGATAAAACCATAAATGATGAGACACCAAGTCAGTTGTGTACCCGTTAAAGTGAAGAATTCACCCCAGTACGGGTCTGCTGCAACATGTCCACCATAGACAATTGCCAGCATCATTAAAACAAAGCCAATAATTGAAACTTCTGCAATACGTCCCGGACGGATAAAGCGCATATAAACGCCCATGAACAAGGCAATTGGAATGGTTGCTGCAATACTAAAGACACCCCATGGACTATGTGCAAGTGCTTTAACAACCACCAACGCCAGTACTGCAAGGATAATAATCATTACACCAAGCGCACCGAGCATTACGACAATACCAGCAAAAGAACCAAGCTCCTGCTTTGCCATTTCACCAAGTGAACGACCATCACGGCGTGTTGAGATAAATAAAACTAAAAAGTCTTGTACTGCACCCGCCAGAACTACACCGACCAATAACCAGATGGTTCCTGGTAAAAAGCCCATTTGTGCAGCCAAAATTGGTCCAACTAACGGCCCTGCTCCTGCAATGGCAGCAAAGTGGTGACCGAAAAGCACATATTTATTGGTGGGTACATAATCCAGACCATCGGCTAAACGATGTGCTGGGGTTAAACGTCTTGGGTTTAATTCAAATACTTTAGTTGCAATAAATAGACTATAAAATCGATATGCGATGCTATATACACATGCTGCAGCCAGTACAAGCCAAACCGCGTTAACATGTTCACCACGACTGAGTGCCAGCATCCCAAAAGAAATTGCACCTATAATTGCCACTAGGCTCCAGACCAGCTTGGAGGGAAGCGTAGATTTCGCTTGCATTGTGTCCATTCTTAACCTCTCAATAAATAACTACAGCATTTTTATATTGTTATGTACTGTTTCTCTTAATCCCTGTGACTCTACTCCTCCTTTTTCTTTTTTCCTCTTATACTTTCGCATAAAAAAAGGGATGATTTACATCATCCCTTCGATAATAGTTTATTTTTTAACTATTATGCACGCTCTAAATAATCGCCAGTACGAGTATCTACACGAACGCTTTCTTCTTGCTGAACAAATAACGGAACACGAACAACCGCACCTGTTTCAAGCTTAGCTGGTTTACCGCCACCGCCAGATGTATCACCACGTACGCCCGGATCAGTTTCAACAATTTTTAATACAACGAAGTTCGGTGGGCTTACTGTTAAAGGTACACCGTTGAACAACATAATTGTACATTTTTCATTTGAATCGTCTTTTAACCATTTAGCAGCATCGCCCATTGCAATTTTGTCTGCAGCAATTTGCTCAAAAGTTACAGGATCCATGAAGTTCCACATTTCACCGTCGTTGTATAGGTATTCCATTTCAACTTCAACGATGTCAGCCGCTTCTAAAGAGTCACCTGATTTGAAAGTTTTTTCTAATACTTTGCCAGTTTTAAGGTTACGTAATTTTACACGGTTGAACGCTTGACCTTTACCTGGTTTTACATATTCGTTTTCCATGATAGAACATGGGTTACCATCAAGCATAACCTTAAGGCCAGCTTTGAAATCATTTGTAGAATAATAGGCCATGAAAGGCACACTCCAAACTTAACAAGTCAACTATGCGATATAATGCGTTGTTGCATTATCTTAATCGTGTCAAATGATAAACTATTTATACCAAGAGCAAAACTGGCAATCACAACTCAGTGACCTTATTACTGATCCTTCTGAATTGCTAAGCCTACTCGAGTTATCCTCAGATCAGCTATTATCAGGTGCGATTCTGGCTTCTGAAAAGTTTAAATTGCGTGTTCCTCGTGCGTTCGTCGGAAAAATGAACGCTAAAAACCCGCTTGACCCGCTTTTACTACAAGTATTACCTCATCATTTAGAGCTTGAGGAACATCCTGAGTTTGTTACAGACCCTTTAGGTGAAGAAGCAGCCAACCAGTTACCGGGTGTTTTACATAAATATAAATCGCGCTTTTTACTAACTTTGACGGGTGCATGTGCTGTGCATTGTCGTTATTGTTTCCGTCGTCACTTCCCTTATCAGGAAAATCTGCCAAAAAATGATGATTGGCTCAATATTAAAAACTATATCGAAGCCAATCCTGACATTAATGAAGTAATTTTAAGTGGTGGTGACCCACTTACACTTTCTAACCGTAAGTTAGCACTTTGGCTAGAACGTTTATCATCTCTCAAACAAGTAAAGATTTTGCGAATTCATTCACGAGTTCCAATTGTCATTCCAAATCGAATCGACGAAGAGCTGATTTCTTTATTAAAAAACAGTAGGCTGCGTATTATTCTGGTGGTACACTCGAACCATGCTTCTGAGCTCGATGACTTTACTTGTTCAAAGTTGATGGAGTTATCTTCACACCACATTACTGTACTAAATCAGGCGGTATTGCTAAAAGGTGTCAATGATTCTGCTCAAACTTTAACTGACTTAAGTTATCGTCTATTTGAAGCTCGCGTTATGCCATATTACTTACACGTATTAGATAAAGTAAAAGGTGCACAACATTTTGATTTAATGCCATCTGAAATAGATGCGATATATCAAGACGTGTTAGCGAGCCTACCTGGATATCTGGTTCCTAAACTCGTCAGGGAAATTGCGGGCGAAAAGAATAAAACACCGCTTTTTGGGGCTACAACTTTTTGAGTTATATAATAAGTGATGATGAATAATGCACTTTCGGACATTTTTCACAATCAAACCGTACGTACTCGTGAACGGTTAAGCTTTTGTGAAGCCAACATTAAAGACCTTAATGAATGGGTTACTACCCTTTCTATTATGCAATTGGGTGATACTTCAAAAGCGCTATTTACCGCAATTTTGGAGTTAAATGAATTAAATTGCAGTGAAACACTTCGCTTTGACTTAATTCAAACGCTTCACCCAACCATTAATAATGTTTTGGCAAGTTTAGAAAAGAACTTCTTTAACCAAGGTGTGATTAGTACAGATCGTAACGAGCATATTATTGAGCTGGCAATGCTGTTGCGCTGTTATTTTGCCAGCATTTATTTAAATATTGCACAGACCAGTCACGAACAGCTGCAAAAACAGAAGTTCTCTTTGTTTTCATTTAAGCAAAAGAAAAACTTACAAACTGCACGTATTTTGGCGACATTCCATGCGTTGCAGCAACTGACCAACCTTTTATACCAACAGCATATGCTCTATAGCGAACCTGTAAAAGGTCAATGGTTAATTGCACATCAACTTTATGAAACAGCCGTTCAACACAAATACCATTTAACCAATATTAATCATATTCAAGGCGTGCAACATCCTTTAGCGAATATTACGCAGGCTTATGCACAGCTTATTTTATTAGATATTTTTAATACCAATCAGATTCGTCAATCAGAAATTCAGGCTTTGTTTCAATGTAGTTTCGACTGGGCACGCATGATTCAAATCTTGCCTAAAGACTCTGCTTTAACAAAGTATGTGGTCGATCCAACTAAAGACCACCCGCCTGTATATAACAAAAAACAAAGTTCAAACTTCAACCCAAGTATTTTTATTAGCACGCAAGCATTGCTTGAGCATGTCACTGCCACCATGCATAAAAATGCTCAATATATGTCTAAAAATGAAAAGATTTATTTGAGCCCAGCACTAAAATTCCATGTTCAAACCATTTTGGGCACGACAGCACAACGCCGTCATGAACGTTATGAATATAATGCTGCACTGCAAATCTGTTTCGGGTTAAGTACTGCTCATTTTTACTTATCTAAAGCAAAAAACTTTGAAGAAACGCTACAGCTTAACAATAACTATAATCTACAAAGCGAATCGAAAGTTTTATCAAACCTAGAGAAAAAAGAGCAACAAACCTCGTCTTACCAACGCTTAAGCCGTGAAAGTAAAACCATTTATCAAACCACCGTGCTTGATATTAGTGTGAATGGCTACCGTATTAAATGGTCTGGTGAAGCGCCTAAAAACTTAAGAACTGGCGAATATATTTTAGTCAAAGAAACGCTGCATGGTCAGTGGCGTGGCGGTGTGATTCGCTGGATTAAACAATCGACTGAAAAAAGTCTGGAACTGGGTTTAGAAATTCTTTCACAAGCCATGTTCCCTTGTGCTGTACATATTCAGGCAGAGCGCCATACTCGTAATTACCACCCTGCACTATTACTACAAACTCAAAACTTAGAAGAAATACAAAACACGCTTATTTTACCGGGGTCTCAAATTTTTAGAGAGCAACAAACAATTCATTTACGATTGGGGACAGAAGAAATCAAAGTGTATCTACTCAAAGCACAACTCATTACTCAAAGTTTTATTCAATTTCAATTTGAACTTTTGAATGAGCAGCAGCAACACCTGCTTGATCAGTTCATGCTGAAAAAGAATAGTAACGTGAATAGCCAAGATTTATGGGAAGCATTAAAGTGAGAAACTCTTTACTATCTAAAAGGTTAAAACGTACTGAAATACGTTTACTCATTATTGATGATAACCAGTTACGTTATAACCAAATTTTAAATTTATTATCGGGGAATGATTATCAAGTTAATGCTTTATTACTTGATGATTTAAAAAGTTTTGAAAAGCAGCTCAATACATCCTGGGATGTCATTATTTTTGGTCGCGCATATGATTTGAAAATTGAACAAACTCTCTCCCTTGTTCAAGCCTCAGAACAGCCGCAGCTACCAATTTTACTTCTACAACCAGATGATTACCAAGCGCAGCAATATCAAAGCTATATTCAAAAAGGTATTTATGATGTAGTCCCGCTAGAACCTCTGGACTATTTCTATATTACGCTTGTTCGAGCACTGTCATACAGCCGCCTTTTACAAAAGGAACAACGTCTTTTGGCGGAGCTTGATACCATTCATACGCATACACAAACATTGGTCGATAACAGCCATAAAGCGGTCGCTATTTTCCAAGAAGGCATACACATTAAGGCAAATACCGAATATTTGAATCTTTTTGGCTTTCAGCAAGAAGAAGATATTATTGGCTTGCCAATTTTAGATGTCTTACAACCCAACGATTTAAATATTTTTAAACAACGTTTTAAGAAAATTTCTTTAGGACAGTTTGATCAAGCACGCTTCGAGATTCAAAGTCAGCATCAAGCCATTTCGGGTAATAATGCTTTAAAACTGGAATTTATTCCGAGCCAAGAAGAAGATGCTGTACAGCTGACCATCGACTATCAAGTTGATTTAAAAACACCAGCAAATACGGCACCGTCCGAGAAAACGACTGGGTTAAGCACAGCTTGGCCACAGATTAACCGACATTTATCGACCCACCCTGCGCAAGCAAATGCCATAGTTCTATTTAGACTTGCACAGTGCCCAGAACGCCTCTTTCAACAAGGTTGGCAGACTTTAGGGCAGTATTTCAATCAGCTACATGGTTTTTTAAAAGACCATGCACAAATGCCGATTTACCAAGTCGATTTGGGTACGTATGTCGGCATCTTACAAGCTGAAAATAGTACAGTTTTAAACTCTCAGTTGACGAGTTTACAAACTTTGCAAAAAGAGCACTTGTTAAAAGTGAATGAGCAAAACTTTTCAGTACAGTTAAAGCTTAGCTATGCTCCGCTTAATCAACCACTCACTGAGGTTTCATTTAGCTCATTACTTAATGAAGCTGAAAAGCAGAACCTACCTCAAGTTACCCCTCAGCTTGAAATAACGCCTATCGTAGAAAAAACAGTTTCTCCGAGCATTGAAGCTGTTCCTCTTGATTTAACGATTGAACATTTTGAGGTGACTTCGCAGTCTTCTTTGCTGCAGCAGTTAAGACAAAAACTAGCTCAGGGCCAAATACACCTGAAGTATCAGCAAGTTTATGACAAGCATGATGAAGAAACTCATAACTATGAAGTGACGAGTGGCTTCATTGCTGATGAGCAATGGCATGATTTAAATGACTTAGCTGACTTAAAAGAAGATGCTGAGTTATCAATTCAACTAGACCGCTGGATATTGGTAGAAGCATGTAAACAGCTTCATAACTTCATTGCTCAGTATCCTAAAGCAAGACTCATTATTAACCTTAATATTGATATTTTGCTGAAAGATAAGTCATTCCCTGAACTGATTTCAAAACTGCTTACCATCATTGGTAGCAAGCTTGAAAGTCCGCTAATTTTGCAATTTTCGGAACAGGCACTTCAGCACTACCTCCCAACAGCTCAGCCGCTGATTGGTCGTTTACGTCAACATGGTGCGGAAGTTTCAATCCGAGACTTTGCTTCTTCTATATATAGCGATTCAATTTTGCAGCAGCTTGATATTCAGCTTGTAAAATTACAGTCCAGCAAAACTGACCTATTAAGCTCAGACCAAGGACTTAGTAGCTTGCAAGAAAAAGTATTGAACTATCTAACTGTAAAACCGATTGGAATTTTACTGGCTAACCTAAATGATATGAACCTGTTTGCTAATGCATGGAATGTGGAAGCACGTTTCTTACAAGGTGATTATTTTCAGAAAAAGCTTGATCGCTTAACAGATGTGCAAGACCAATAATGGTCTTGTACGCTAAAAACAAAAAACGGGCATAAGCCCGTTTTTTGTTTCGTTTTGAAGTATTAACGCTTGATAGAGCGAGACATACCAGCAAAACGTTGTTTGAATTTGTCGATACGACCACCAGTGTCTACATTCTTTTGTTTACCAGTGTAGAAAGGGTGGCAAGCTGAACATACGTCAAGGTAAATAGTTTCTTTACCTAAAGCAGAACGAGTTTCGATTACGTTACCGCATGAGCAAGTTGCAACTAATTTTTCATATTTTGGGTGAATATCGGCGCGCATCGTCGATTACTCCTAATTGAAGAAAGGCTTAAGCTGTCATCGCAATTGATCACTCTCAATTAAATTGAGGCAGGCTTTTCAAGCAGATCAACACCACAACAGACCATTCTTTTGGCCCACCGAAACCTCTAGGGTTAGAGCTAAGCACAACAAGTGGACAGTATTATACGCCATATAATTTTTTTTTGCGACTTAATCTTGGGATTTAGCCCAGTAATTTGCGATTACTCCACACACCATTAACTGTATTTGGTGAAATATCATAATTGGCAATACAATCATTCCCAAAGGCTGACCAATAAATAAGATTTGTGCCATTGGAACCCCACTCGCCAAGGTCTTTTTTGAGCCACAAAAGAACACGGTAATCTGATCGGCACGGCTAAAACCAAAAGCACGTGGCAAATACAGTGCAAGCAACATAATAATAGTCAGTAATACCGAGCAAGCGAGTGCTAAAAGAAGTAAGGTTTTCCAGTTCACTTGATGCCAAAGTCCGGCAACTACTGCCCCACTAAATGCACCATAAACCACCATCAAAATTGAGCCTTGATCGAATGCTTTTACAATGCTTGGTACTTTTGCCATATATGGAAAAATATAAGGACGAAACAATTGCCCTAAAACAAATGGCACTAATAACAATAGCGTAATTTCTATAATAGACGATGTAGGATCAAACCCGTGCTGACTTTGCCCTAAAATAAAGAAACTCACTAAAACTGGCGTGATGAACATACCCACCAAGTTTGAGAAAGATGCGCTACATACCGCCCCGGCCACATTCCCTTTTGCCACTGAAGTAAAAGCAATAGAAGACTGAACAGTAGATGGCAAGAAGCACATAAACAGAAAGCCCCAATAGAGCTGCTGTCCTAATAAGGGTAAAAGAATAGGTTTAGCCAATAAACCAAGTGCAGGAAAAATAAAGAACGTAATTGCAAATACCAGTAAATGCATTTTCCAATGCAAAATACCTTCAATTACAGCCTCACGAGACAACTTAGCCCCATGCAGAAAAAATAAAATTGCAATCGCGACTGTAGTTAATGTATTGAAATACTGCGCAGCTTGACCACTGACTGGAAAAAATGTTGCTAGTAGCACCATACCAACCAACAAAATTGTAAATCGATCAAGTGCCAAGAACTTCAGCATGTTCACATCCTATGATTATTTTAGACAAATAAAAACCCAGTTGATAAATTGACCATTTGGTCAAGCCTTCATCATACTGGGCTATAAAAATAAAGCTAGGCTTTTAAGACCTAAATCTTAAAGCGCCAAAGTCAATTATTTAATTATTTCTAGCGTTTGCATCTTGCTGAATGAGCTCGATTTTGTAGCCATCTGGATCTTCAACAAAGGCAATCACCGTAACACCACCCTTCATTGGGCCAGCTTCACGCACAACTTTACCGCCACGTGCTTTAATTTCTTCACATGCTTTGTAAGCGTCTTCGACACCAATTGCGATGTGACCATAAGCATTACCTAAATCATAACTTGATGTATCCCAGTTATGTGTAAGTTCAAGCACGGTATTATTTTCTTCATCGCCATAACCAACAAATGCCAGTGTAAAACGACCTTCTTCATAATCACGCTTACGAAGTAACTTCATTCCTAATACTTCGGTATAGAACTTTAAAGATTGTTCTAAATTGCCTACTCGCAACATTGTATGAAGCATTCGCATGTTTATTCACCTGCCTTTTCTGTTTCATGTGTTTGATGATCTTTGAGTAGTTTTCCAACCCAAACCACTAAAATTAAGATTGGAATCCCGATCAATGTGGTCATCAAAAAGAAGTTTGGGTACCCAATATTACTCACTATGGTACCTGAATATCCACCTAAAAGTTTTGGTGTAAGGGTCATCAGTGAACTAAAGATCGCATATTGAACAGCAGTAAAAGACACACTGGTTAGACTCGAAAGGAATGCAATAAATGCTGCACCAGCAAGACCCGAAGCCATATTATCTACAACAATTGCGAAGTAGAGCCACAGTGAACTATAAGGCTTAATGACTTTACCGCTAATCTCAACTTCTTTACCTGACTTGGTGTCAATGTATGGTAGAGGTTCAATGTTCACATCTAATTCAGCTTTTGGTTCAGAATTTGAAGCGACTTCATATTGATGGGAAACTGATAATACTTTTTGGTTTCCTTCAACCACCGAAGCAGTCAGTTGTTTACTTGGTGATGACAGTAATTTTTGCATATCAATTGCAGCGTTAAACACGCCTTTTTGATCTGTCATTTTTGCATCAAAATTCTGTCCATCAAGATTCACCACAATCTTTTGGTTAGGTGATAAAGCTTTGCCAAAGTACTGACCGCGAACAACCACACTGCCTTCAGAAGATTTAGCAGTGATTTGGTCACTGCCCATTAAAGGTAAAATCTGTAGAGGAACATGTTCAGCATGAGTTGTTACTAATGGTTGAACTCGGACTATGGTCTCTGCTTGTTGACCTTGCAAAGCATAGCCAGCTTTTACATCAACTTGTTTTGCCCCATCAAAAGTGGAACTCGGGACTTTAATCTTCCAATAACCTACTTCATCTGGCTGAGCTTTATAATGTTTATCACCCACTTGAACATCAACCATATCAAGCGGTTTGCCAGATTTTACTAAACCAATGAAAATGAGGTTAGTAGAGCTTGCTAATACAGCACCAACAAACATCAGTTTCATGATATTCATACGCTGCGCTAATAGACCACCTAAGAAGCCACCAACCAAGCTAAAGATAACACCATAAACTTTTACAGCTTCGGCAATTTGCTCTTTGCTAAAGTTCAAATCTTGATAAAAGACATTTGAGATCACACCAGCAATAATGTCTGAAATACGGAAGAAACCAATCAAGAATAAAAGCACTAACGCAAGTTTGACACCATAACGTTTAAAGAAATCAAGAATTGGTGCAATCCAAGTTTCTTTTGCCATTTGCTGGTTGACCACGCCTATTTTCACCAGTATATAACCGACTAAAATGGCAGTGCCTGTTGCTGTTAAAAATCTTAAAGCTTCTAAGCCAAATAAAGCTGCGCTGTCTTGAATATTGCCAGCTTTAGAAATTGCCTCAGTAATTTGACCTGAGTAAATATAAGTTATGACAAACGAAATGACCGCTACAAAGAAGACTAAAACCAGACGGTAATAATCAGTAGTTTTATAGTTTTTATATACGCGATTAACCTTAGGTTCACGGACAAGCAAGGTTGTAATAATACCTACCGACATGACGGCTGCCATTGTTAAGTAAGTTGTTTTCCACGCCTCGTAAATATAGTTGCCTTTCGCTGTTCCTAAATGTGCTGCTAAGAATAATGCACCAGCACCCGCTACAATCATACCGATACGGTAACCCGCATTATAAGTAGATGCTAACACCGTCTGCATTTCAGTTTCAGCTAACTCAATACGATAAGCATCAATCACGATATCTTGCGTTGCCGCCGAGAACCCAAGCAACACGGCACCTGCCGCCATTTGAACAAGGTAGCTATGACCTAAAGCCGGGTCGGCAAAAGCCATGGTACAAATCGCAAGCACAATTAAACACTGTGCAATTAGCAACCAAGCACGTCTTCGGCCTAAGGCCTTGGTCAAGACCGGTACTGGCAACTCATCAATTAAGGGTGCCCAAACAAACTTAAAGGAATATCCCAAAGCTGCCCAACTGAAAAAAGTGACTGCACTTTTATCGATACCCGCCTCACCTAGCCATAAAGAGAGGCTAGAGAAAATCAATAAAATAGGTATTCCGGCAGAAAAACCCAGAAATAGCATAATTAATGCACGACGGTCTAAAAATGCTTTAAACGCCGAGACCCAACCAGAGGTTTGTGTGGTCATTCGTTTTTTATTTTCCATAAATTATAAATGCGCCTATTCAATCGCTTCTTACAATTGCTTTCAAGATTCTTTCTGCAATCAAGTTTTGTTTTGGTGATAAAAGCAGCAAGTTTGCTTGATATTTTATGCTAAACCTGTATACCTTTAATCTTCAACCTTCGTTTTCTTTTGCTGGATATCAACAGTGACACAAAAACTTGATCAAGTGACAACTTCAACTTTATCACTCGCTAAAACAAACACCACAAACGTCACAATAAATGCATTTCCTTCAGCTTTTGAGCAACCTGATATAAAAATGACTTTGGATAAAACAGCCTTAAAACCCGAACAACTTACGCATATTCCAAATTTCGAAAATATCCCAGCTTCTACAAAACGTATAAAACCGCTTAATAACTTTTTAGGGCAAGATCGTGCCAAAGCTTCGGTAGAAGCAGGCATTTCTTTACCCTACTCTGGTTATAACATTTTTGCAGTAGGAACGGCAGGCTTGGGTAAACGCACCATGATTAAGCGTTTACTCCAACAACATGCGAAAACAATGCCTACTCCAGATGATTGGGTATATGTCTATAATTTTAAGCAAGCACGCCAACCACTTGCTCTACGCTTCCCTGCTGGGCAAGGAACCAAGTTTCAGCATACCCTTCACCAAACTTGGCAAATTATTTTAAAACAGCTTGAACGCCGTTTTAGTGCCGAGACTTACCATAACCGTATTGAGCGTATCCGTGAGGAAACCGGAGATGAACAACAACAAGCGCTGGTTGAATTAACCAAAGAAGGCGAAGAGCTCGATTTAAAATTGATTTCTCGAAATGAGAAACATGGTTTTGTACCTGTACAAGTAAAAGATGATCAGGTGCAAGAACTAACTCAAACAGAAATTGATGCTTTAAATACGAAGCAGCGTGCTGAGATCGCAGCTAATGTTCGCTACATGGATAAAAAGCTCGAGCGTCTTGGTTTGCATTTAGGCGATTTAGAAGATGACGCACGTGACAAAGTGTCTGTCTTAAATCGAGACATCGCGACTCAAGTAGTTATGCCACGCATGGATTTGATTTTAAATAAATATGGTCAAGTCAAAGGCCTTGAAGATTATTTAAAACAGTATGCGCAAGACGTAATTGACAATGTTGAGCTCATTTTAGAACAAGAAGAAGATGACTTTGCTCCTGCTATGTTCAATCGTGTGCCAGCACGCTATCAAGCCAATGTGATTGTCTCAAATAAACCAAACAGCGGTGCGCCGGTTATTTTTGAAGATTTCCCAACGCACTACAACTTGCTTGGTCATGTAGAACAACTTACTCACAACGGTACAATTACCACAGATTTCACTCTCATTCGCCCAGGTGCTCTACATCAAGCGAATGGTGGTTTTTTAATGCTTGAGGCCGAGCAATTGCTCGAACAGCCTTATGCATGGCAAGGTTTAAAGCGTGCCTTAAAATCAGGCCAGCTCAAGCTCTCTTCTCTTGAACATATGTTGACGTTAACAGGTTCTATCTCGATAGAACCTGCTGCAGTTCCACTTGATATTAAAGTGGTTCTTATGGCGGAACCTGAAATTTATTATGAAATTTTAGAAGTAGAACCAGAGCTTGGTAGTGTATTTAAAATTCGTGCAGATTTTACCGATACATTACAACGTAATGACGAAAATGAACAAGCTTACATGCAGCTAATTGCTGACTATGTACAAGCAGATAAATTGCTTCCGTTTGACCGCAGTGCTTTAGCAGCTTTACTTACCGACTCAAGCCGTCAGGCAGAAGACCAAAGCTCACTGTCGTTACATGCTTCAACTTTGGGTGACCTCATTCGCGAAGCGCATCATCATGCATTTAAAGCCAATGAAAAGATTGTAACCGACCAGCACATTAACCTTGCACTACAACATAGACAATATCGCTTAGGCTATTTAAGAGAGCTTTACTGGCAAGATCTGTCGCGTGGAACTCAATTAATCGAAACTTCTGGTCATCGTTTAGGTCAAATCAATGCCCTCTCCGTCATTCACTATGCAGATGTTGAGTTTGGTTTACCTTCACGTTTGACTGCATCAGTTTATCAAGGTGGCGGCGATATTCTTGATATTGAGCGTAGTGTAGAACTTGGTGGTTCACTACATGCCAAAGGCGTGTTGCTCATGTCTAGCTTCTTGAAAGCTCACTTTGGTCGTGAACAGATTTTGCATTTCTCTGCTGCGCTTGCATTTGAACAAAGCTATGGGCAAGTGGACGGCGACAGTGCAACAGTTGCCGAGCTTTCTGCATTAATTTCAGCAATTAGCCAAATACCAATTGATCAGTCATGGGCAATTACTGGCTCTATGAACCAGTTAGGCCAAGTTCAACCAATTGGTGGTGTAAATGCCAAAATTGAAGGCTTCTATGATGCTTGTAAATTACAAGGTTTAACTGGCAAACAAGGTGTCATTATTCCACGTCAAAACATGCAGCATTTGATGTTACGTCAAGACGTGATTGATGCGGTGCAAAGTGGCCAATTCCATATCCATGCGATTGATACCATCGATCAAGCGCTTGAGATTTTAATGGCCCGCCCTGTCGGTACACTCGACAAAAAAGGTAAGTACAGTAAACACTCTATTTATGCTGCTGTAATGGAACAACTCGAATATTGGCAAGCCATTGAAGATGGTGCAGAAATTGAAGAGGAGCCAAAGAAGAAAAAGAAAAATAAGAAAAAAATCAAAAAGCATGAAGAGCTCACAGCTGATGATCTTCCACAAGAGACTCAAGAAGAAGTTGCGACTCTGAAGCAGAAATAACACCAATAAAAAAGGGCTTGTAATCACAAGCCCTTTTTACGAATAAGATAAAATTAGCGAACAATTTGCATGGCTCTTCCGCCTGCCAATTGGCTAAAGTACTGTTTAAGCGCTTCTACACAACGCTGAATCTTCATTGGCTGTTGATCGTGTTTTGCGATCTCTGCATATAAGGTGAAAGCTGGGAGTTTCCAATCTGGAAGGATTTCAATTAAAGAACCAGCCTTAAGTTCTTTTTGAGCATCTAAATATAAGATTCTGGCAATGCCATGTCCCTGCTGACATAAGGCTTTAGCAACTTGCAAATTATTACTTTGCAAACGGCTTACCATCTCTATATGTAATTTTTCACCGGTTTTAGCATGTTGGAAACTAAAACTGCGTGATTCGTTCATTGCATTGATAGAAAGCAACTCATGGTTGTTTAAATCATTCGGATGCAAAATCGGGCTTGATTGATTGAGATAGCTGGGAGAGGCTACCAAAATCTGATCAACAAAAGCCATAGGAACTACAGTACTACTCTCTTCTACTGGTGTAGAACTCATACGCACTGCAATATCAATTCGCTCTTCAATTAGGTCGATATAACGATGCCCCACTTCAAAATGAACAGATAAACCACGATGGGCAGACATCCAGTGAGATAACGCAGGAATAATGTGCTGAACTGCTAAATCTGGTGTAGTTGCTATACGCAAATCACCAATCAAATCATCTCGCAATTCATTGATTCTGATTTTGCCTCTTTCTGCTGCCGCCAACATTTCTTGGCAACTTGAGAAAAAAGCCTGTCCAGCCTCTGTCAAACTAAGTTTTCGAGTAGAACGGTGTAATAAAATTACATCCATTTCATTTTCAAGAGAACGTATTTGCTGACTTACAGCACTTGTTGTAATGCCTAATTCACGTGCCGCACCACTAAATGAACTTTTTTCAACCACACAAGCAAAAACACCCATCGCACGAAGCTGATCTAACATAGGTTTCCTCAAATCTAATTCTAAATTTATAAAAAATGCTTATTGTTGTAATGAAAGCAACCAATTGCATTATACGAGGAAACCTATATTTATTGCATTAGCTAATTTGGTAAAAGATTTGCTGGATTGATTGGTTTACCGTCAAGGCGAATTTGGAACTCAAGCATGACACGAGAAGCCCCTGAAGACCCCATCTCAGCAATCTTTTGGCCCGCGGTTACATTATCTCCACTCTTCACCATCATCTTGCTATTGTGGGCATACGCACTGATATAACCATCAATATGTTTAATCAAAACGAGATTACCATATTCTTTTAAACCATCGGCTGCGTATACAACTTGACCATCAGCCGCAGCATAAATCGGGTCACCTTGGTTACCACCGTAACGAATTCCTTTGACATTATTCGCCAAATTGAATCCTTGGATCACTGGACCACTATTTGGTTTCACCCAACGCAAGCTTGAACTTGGAACAGAGACACCCACTGTAGTATTGGTGGTTGATGCAACCGTTCTTGGCGGCGGTGTAGTAACCGTTGTTTTTGGTGGAGTTGTTGTGGTTGTCGGTAATGCAATGGTTTGACGCTTAATTGGTTCTTGTTGCGCCATGACTTGTGTCGACACGGTTTTTGGTGAAGAAGATTTCTTCAATCGTAGTGATTGATTGACATAAATGCGATATGGCGGAGCAATATCATTCATCTCTGCAACACTGAGGTAGTCCAAACCATAACGCATTGCAATACCACTTAAAGTATCACCTGAACGGACGGTGTAATAGTTAGGAGCCATTGAATAGCGAGAACTATTATTAATTTGTGGTTTAGAAGCACACCCTGCCATTGCAACAGTAAAACCTACAGCTACAGACAACATCATAATTTTCATTATATTGTCTCTTTGAATATGCGATCTGCTTTGTTGCCCAGTTAAATGCATCGATCTCCCTCACTAAATGCTACAAATCATTTCGGCTAAGAGTACCAAAAAAGTAAGAGGAAACATGTTCCTCTTTTTCTTTATTCACAAAGTTATAACATTTGGCCCAGATTATTAGCCCAGACTTGCCTGCAAATCTTCTAAAACCGCATAGTTTGTTGCATCCATCTGAATTGGGGTTACGCTTACAAAACCGTTTGCAACCGCAAAAAAGTCAGACTGAACTTGGCTGGCAATACGCTGTGGGTCCGTAACCGCTTCACCTGCTAGACCAATCCAGTAAACCTGTCTTCCTCTTGGGTCGACATGACTTGTGATTGGTTTAGACTGAGCACGACGGCCTTGGTAAGTAATTTGAGTCCCTTTAAGCTGTGGCACATCCGGAATATTAATATTAAAAATATGTCGCGGCGGTAGCGCAGGTAAACCTTTGGCAATAAAGTCATGCACCCACTTGGCTGCTTGAGCATAATCATCTTTATGGTTGTATGAGCGTACATCCGACCCAGCCAAAGAAACCGCAATTGCAGGCTGTTTCATTAAGCGCCCTTCAAAGGCAGCGCCGACTGTTCCTGAGTACAGAACGTCATCACCTAAGTTTGCGCCACTGTTGATTCCACTCACCACCAAGTCAAATTCGAAATCGAATAATCCATTCATGGATAAATAAACGCAATCAGCTGGTGTTCCATTGACTGCCCATACATCTTCAGCAATTTGAATAGGACGTAAAGGGCGATCAAGTGTTAACGCACTCGAAAATCCACTTCTTTCACTTTCCGGAGCAACCACGACAACACGGCCTAGTGGTTTTAACGCTTCAGCTAAAGCTTGTATACCTGGTGCAAATACACCGTCATCATTCGCAATTAGAATATTCACAAAAAATCTTTCTCGACAAATAAACCCAAAGGTTTTCTCAATTGAATTATTTGTTGAATTATATATATTTATGCCTCCATAGCATTATAAAATTGTGAAAAAATGAAAACTTTCGCTCCTTTTTTTCAAGTATTGGGGATCAGTATCACATTGTGTACGCAAACGGTTTTTGCTGATGAGGGTATCTCGACACAAGAAGCTGACAGCTTAATTAAAGATGACATTGCATCTACTCAAGTTTTACAAGAAATTTGCCCTACTTTTGTTGGCGCAAATAAAAATCTTGAAACCAATACTAAAAAGATTATTGCGATGTACCTCGGCGGTTATTCCAATAAAGCAATTACCTTCTCTGCACTGCAAAATGATGCAGAGTATAAAACTTTATTAAATGAAGCTCGCCAAGCTGCAAAAGAAATGGATCATCATGAGCAACATGAACTTTGTGAAGAAGTTGTAAATTACAAAGACTAAGCTTAATTCGCTTTTCTTTGGAGGGTTTTCTGTTTATGTAAAGCAGAAAACCTACATAACAATACATTTTTTCCATTTTTTTAGCGTTTAAATTGTTTAAGCTATCGGCATATTTCAAATTTTTGTTTCAGGTTATCCATGTTTATGAAAAAAAGCTTAGTTCAATCACTTTCTGTTGTTTTACTCATGACAATGGCAACAGTGGGTTATGCTGCTGACAAGAAAAAAACAGCTGAAAAGAAAACTGAAAATGAAAATGTTGTTGAAGTTACACCGACCAAAGGTACTACGCCGGAAGAATTAGCAGCAATTCAAGTACTTTCTGAAATTTGCCCAAGTTTGATTGGTAAAAAAGATGCAGAATTTGCTCAAGGTTATGAGCGTCTTGTAAAAGATTATTTACCAAATGAAGCAGATCCAGTTGCCGCTTTAGAAAAACGTACTAAAGACAAAAGTTTCAAGAAAGTCTTAAAAGAAGCACGTAATGATGCAAAAGCTGCTGGTAACGAGCAAAACACGTTAGTTTGTCAAGACGTAAAAGCTTATCAATCGCAAAACTAAATTAGTTAAAAACTCTCTAGTTACAATACTGTTTGAAAAAGCCGACTTCCCCCATAGAAGTCGGCTTTGCTTTGTCCTAAAATGCTAGGCTCTTCTGCTTCACACAAGATATTGGAATTACCTAGAATGACTCGAAAAAGCGCTATTGCTGCACTCCTCCTCTTACCAAGTTTTTCTTATGCAGCAACTGTCTTATCAGCTCCGCCAGAATTAAATAATAAGTCTTATGTATTAATGGATTACGAGACAGGACAAATTCTCGCTTCTAAAAATGAAAATGAAAAGCTTGCTCCTGCTTCTATGACTAAAATGATGACAAGCTACATCATTGAACAAAAATTATTAAAAGGTGAACTTACCGAGAACGAAAAGGTTCGTATGAACGAATCAGCTTGGTGTAAAGGAAGCAGCGCTGAATCATGTATGTATGTACCATTAAATGGCACAGCAACTGTTTTAGAAATGCTTCGAGGTATTATCATTCAGTCTGGTAATGATGCATCAAAAGCAATGGCTGAACACATTGCCGGAAATGAAGGTACTTTTGCTCACCTGATGAATCAGGAAGCAAAACGTATTGGTATGACGAATACCCAATTTATGAACTCTACAGGCTTACCTGCTGAAGGTCATTATTCAACTGCAAAAGATATGGCAGTTTTAGCTCAGCATATTATTAAAGATAGCTCAAGATACTATCCAATTTACTCTGAAAAAGAATTTACATTTAACGGTATCAAGCAAGGTAACCGTAATGCTTTACTTTACACTGACCCAAGCGTTGATGGTTTAAAAACAGGTCATACAGATGAAGCTGGTTACTGCTTAACAACTTCGAGTAAACGTGGTCCAATGCGTTTAATCTCAGTTATTTTCGGTACCGACAGCGTTAATGAACGTGCTAATCAAACTCGTTCATTGTTGTCTTGGGGCTTTGCGAACTTTGAAACTGCAAATGTTCAACCTGCAAACCAAGTTCTTGCAAAAGCGAAAGTATGGTTCGGTAAAGAAAATGAAGTTCAAATTGGTTTAGCAGAGAACTTTAACGTTACTATGCCTAAAGGCAAAGCTGGTGGCATTAAGACTCAATTAGTTGTACAACCAAACCTTAATGCTCCTCTACAAAAAGGCCAAGTGGTGGGTAAACTTGTTGCAAGTTTAGATGGCAAAGTCATTGCTGAAAAACCTCTTGTTGCATTAAAACCAGTTGAAGAAGCAAGTTTCTTCGCACGTATGATTGACCATATCAAACAATTCTTCAGCAACTTATTCTAAGTTTAGAGTAGTTGGATTAAGCACTCATGCTATTAGCTTGAGTGCTTTTTTATTTTATAATTCGATTAAATTTTATTTTGATGCTTCTCATGACAAAAAACATCCGTCCTTATTTAGATCATCATCCACAAATTGATCCAAGCTGTTACATTGATGAAATGTCAGTGGTTGTTGGTGATGTTAAATTGGCCGAAAATGTTTCGGTTTGGCCTTTTGCAGTCATTCGCGGAGATGTAAATAGCATTCAAATTGGTAAAAACAGTAATGTACAAGACCATTGTATGTTACATGTCAGCCATAAAAATGATGCGAAACCCAATGGTTCACCTCTTATTATTGGTGAAGATGTGACAGTAGGTCATCATGTTACTTTACATGGCTGTACGATTGGCAACCGCGTACTAGTCGGAATTAATACCGTCATTTTAGATGATGTCGTTATTGAAGATGATGTAATGATTGGTGCGGGCAGTTTAGTTCCACCTCGTAAAGTCTTAAAAAGTGGTTATCTATATGTTGGAAGCCCTGTACAGCAAGTACGTCCTCTAACTGAAAAAGAATTGGCATTTTTACCTTATTCAGCAAGACATTATGTAAAAGTGCAAAATAACCATAAAGATAACCAAACAAATTAAAAACGTAGTTAGTTTTTCAAACGATAGAGTTTTTAGAGTGCTCTATCGTTTGTAAGATCACCGTAGCCAAAAACCCCTAAATTTCGTATCATACGACTTTTAAATTCATGGTGCTTTTTTATGGCCGCATGGACTCCTCATGTCACTGTCGCTACAGTCGTAGAAAAAGATGGACGCTATCTTTTTGTCGAAGAACATAGCGAAGGTTTTGTACACACTGTGTTTAATCAACCTGCTGGTCATGTGGAATGTGGTGAAACGCTAACAGAAGCTGCTATTCGTGAAACACTTGAAGAAACGGGTCATCATGTTGAGATAGATGCCTTACTTGGTATTTATACATATACCCCACCCATGTTTCCGGACCGTACTTACTATCGCTTCTGCTTTTTAGCACATGTCACTCAAGTCGAAAGCGACCCTAAACTTGATACAGGTATTGTTTCTGCTGTCTGGATGACTCTAGATGAGCTTCAAGAATCTGCCCGTGCTCGTAGTCCTTTAGTCATTAAAGCCATTGAAGATGCTATAAAAGGCCACCATTATCCTTTAGCTCTTATTTATGAGCACCCTTTCTCTCCCTCATTAACTTCTCATTTGGATGCCTAGTCCTATGCAACAACGTGTCATCGTCGGTATGTCTGGTGGCGTAGATTCATCTGTTTCTGCGGCACTCTTACTTCAACAGGGTTATCAAGTTGAAGGTCTTTTCATGAAAAACTGGGAGGAAGATGACGGCACGGAATACTGTACAGCAATGGAAGATTTAGCCGATGCTCAAGCAGTAGCTGATAAAATCGGTATTAAACTCCATACTGCAAACTTTGCTATGGAATATTGGGATCGTGTATTCGAACACTTCTTGGCTGAATATGCAGCGGGTCGCACCCCAAACCCAGATATCTTGTGTAATAAAGAAATTAAGTTTCGTGCATTTTTAGACCATGCCATGACTTTAGGTGCAGATTTCATTGCAACAGGTCACTATGCTCGTCGTGCTGAAACTGCTTACAACTCTAAAGGTGAAGCATATGCACCTTTATTACGTGGTTTAGATAACAACAAAGACCAAACCTATTTTTTACATGCAGTGCATGGGCGTGAAATTAATAAAACCCTGTTCCCTGTAGGCGAAATTGAAAAACCGGAAGTTCGTAGAATTGCTGAAGAACTGGACTTAGCAACTGCGAAGAAAAAAGATTCAACTGGTATATGTTTTATCGGTGAACGCCGTTTTAATGACTTCCTTAAACAATATTTACCCGCTCAACCAGGTAAAATTGTATTGGATAACGGTAAAGAAGTTGGTGAACATCACGGTCTGATGTACTATACGCTCGGTCAGCGTGGTGGTATTGGTCTAGGCGGTATGAAAGGTGCAGCAGAAGGTGCATGGTTTGTACTTCATAAAGACGTTGCCAATAACCGTTTAGTTGTAGGCCAAGGACATGAACACCCACTGATGCAAAGTACACAGCTTTGGAGTGAGTCCATTGACTGGGTAGCAGGTGAACAACATATTCCGGCTGAAGGATTACGTTGTACCGCTAAAACACGCTACCGCCAGCCTGATCAGGCTTGCACAGTGTTTATTGATGAAAATAGTGAACACGGTATTCGTGTTGAGTTTGATGAACCTCAACGCGCAGTTACACCGGGTCAAAGTGTTGTATTTTATTCAGATGAAGTTTGCCTAGGCGGGGGTGTGATTCACCATACAAATGCCCCTACACCAAATTTTATTTAAGGGAATGAGTGGCATGGTGGAGTTACCCTTTCAACAATCACAAGCTTTGAATGTTCGCCAAAACCGTGCCCTTGCTTTGGCTGGGGTATTCCAAGCGACCCAGCTTACACATATGACTGCTATGACAGGTCAGCAAAGTATTGGTGAAAGTGGTAACTTCTATTTTGAGTTATTAATAAAGGCGAGTTTAAATATTCGCCCGACAACAAATAATAATACCGTCCAGACTTTAGATTTTTTTAATCAACTGGCTGATATTTCGTTAGGTCTTAAAACACTCGAAAATTGTATTACCCAGCCTTTTACCAATGCGCCTAAGTCTCGTTTACCTAAAATGCGTAGTGCAAAGCTTCCTATGTCTTACGCAATGTCACTTTTGCAGCTAGAAAAGAAAGTCTATAGCAATCCTGAATATGTGGCGATTATTGAAAAAGCGCAGCAGAAAATTTTAAAACAGCTTTCTTTTTTTGATAATAACTATTTACACCCAAGTATTTTAGCCAATTTGGCGCAAACCTATGTTGATACTGCCGGGCAAATTAATCCACGCATTTTAGTTCGTGGTAATGCTGAGGCATTTAAAGATACCAACCATACCAACCGTATTCGTGCTTGTCTGTTTACAGGGCTACAAATGGCTCATTTATGGCGACAACTCGGCGGTAGTTCATGGAACATGATTTTTAGCAAACGTAAATTGCTACAGGATATTCAAGCACTTGCTCGCTTACAGTACCAAGTTATCTAAGTCTGTAACGAGATTATTTTTGTTTTATGTTTATTCCAGCATTAAGGAATCGTTATGAACGCTTTAACCGCACTATCACCATTAGATGGACGTTATGCCAGCAAATGTGATGCGCTACGCCCTTTTCTTTCTGAGTTTGGTTTAATTCATGCTCGTGTCACTGTAGAAGTGCGTTGGTTACAAGCGCTTTCTAATCGTCCAGAAATTATTGAAGTTGCTCCTTTCTCAGCTGAAACAAATGCAGCTCTAGATGCAATCGTAAGCAACTTCTCTGAAGAAGATGCGAATCGCATTAAAGAAATTGAACGTACAACTAACCATGACGTAAAAGCAGTTGAATATTTCTTGAAAGAGAAAATTGCTGGTATTGCTGAATTACAAAATGCGGGTGAGTTCATTCACTTCGCTTGTACATCAGAAGACATCAACAACTTGTCTCATGCGCTTATGCTTAAAAACGGTCGTGAAGTTTTAGTATCAAGCATGAAGCAAATTTTAAATGCAATTTCTGCTTTAGCAACGACTCATGCTGAACAACCGATGTTGTCTCGTACACATGGTCAAACTGCTAGCCCAACAACTTTGGGTAAAGAAATGGCGAACGTTGCATATCGTTTAGCTCGCCAAATCAAGCAATTTGAAAATGTTGAGTTACTCGGTAAAATCAATGGTGCAGTAGGTAACTACAATGCTCACCTTTCTGCTTACCCAGATGTTGATTGGCCAGCGCACTCACAAGCTTTTGTTGAGTCTTTAGGTTTAACATTTAACCCATACACAACTCAAATTGAGCCACATGACTACATGGCTGAGTTGTTTGATGCGTTACGTCGTTACAATACAATTTTGATCGACTTTAACCGTGACGTATGGGGTTATATCTCTTTAGGTTACTTCAAACAAAAACTTAAAGAAGGTGAAGTTGGTTCTTCAACTATGCCACACAAAGTAAACCCAATTGACTTTGAAAACTCTGAAGGTAACTTAGGCATTGCAAATGCAGTGTTGGCTCACTTAGGCGAAAAATTACCAATTTCTCGCTGGCAGCGTGACTTAACTGACTCAACTGTACTTCGTAACATGGGTGTTGGTTTTGCTCAAAGCTTAATTGCTTTTGATGCGTGCTTAAAAGGTATTGGTAAACTTGAACTCAATGCAAACCGCTTAAATGAAGACCTTGACCAAGCTCAAGAAGTTCTTGCAGAACCAATTCAAACAGTTATGCGTCGTTATAACGTTGAAAAACCATACGAGAAGTTAAAAGCTTTAACTCGTGGTCAAGCAATGACTCGTGACATGATGGTTGACTTCGTAAATGGTAATGAACTTGCTCAAGTACCAAGCGAAGAGCGTGCTCGTTTAGCTGAGCTTACACCTGCAACCTACACCGGTAATGCAGCTGAACAAGCAAAACAAATTAACGATTTAATTAGCAAAATCTAATTAAAAAAGTTATAAAAAGCGAAGCTTAGGCTTCGCTTTTTTATTACACTCATATAAATCAGAACAAAGACTTATTTATAAAATGATCGAAAAAGAATTTAAAGTTAAACACTATATTGCGCTTGGCCTGCTTTTTATTGCCATTATCATTTCAGGTATTCAACCACTTGAGTTTGAGGCTTATTTACTTCATCAAGCTGGCACTGTTTTTATGGTGATTCTGCTTTTTATTATTTTCAAAAAAATTGGGCTCGATTTCTTAAGTTTTACTTTTTATCTACTGTTTTTATTAATCCATATTATTGGTGCTCACTATCTCTACTCATACGTTCCATACAATGACTGGATTCAACACATCTTTCATTTCAACCTAGATCAATATATGGGCTGGTCTCGTAATATGTATGATCGTTTAGTTCATCTTGCCTATGGTGTTTTGCTCTACCCTCTTATTTATCGTGTATTCCAAGTATGGTTACCCACTGCACGTCCTTTTTCTTTATTCTTACTTGTAGTCCAATTCGTGATGGCATCAAGTGTCTTTTATGAACTCATTGAATGGGCAATCGCAGTTGGGTTATCACCTGAACAAGCAGAAAACTATAATGGGCAACAAGGTGATATGTGGGATGCACATAAAGACATGTTACTCGCCACAATTGGCGCAATCCTCTATGGGCTTTTCGCCTTGGTAACAGCCCCCAAATTAGACAATAAACCGTAAATAAAAAGCGCTCATTGAGCGCTTTTTATTTTTTATCAAATGGCCTGTTAAACAACCGGATAGGTTTGCTCTAAAATATTTTGCAACGGTGAAGAAGTCGTATTTGGCAAAAGATGATCAAGATTTGTTGTCTGATCAATTGAAGTATTTACATCATTTTGCTCAGGAGTCTGAGCCGTTTTTAATGCTGTCGATGATAGAAGTTTTGAGACAGGATCTGATTCGTTTAAAGAAGAGCTTTTTAGCAAATCATCTACAGGAACAGTTTTCTGCTGACTAGCAGACTCAGTTGTCGTATTTTGTGCAACCTTTAAAGTATGTAACCCAACACTATCTGCCAAAGATGGTGCTTCTGTACTTAAAGTATTGACTGAAGCATCGGCCAGACTCGCGACCTTCGGTGCAACCACATAAAAGGTAAATGGAGAGCTTGCTTCACTGGTCAGCCCTGCTGCATCGGTTTGAGTTAAAGTAATGCTGTGCTTACCAAGAGTTAAGTCTTTATCAAAAGTAAATGACCAAGATCTACCAGCCGTTACAGTCACCACCCCAATTGCAACACCATTATCATAAATCGTAAGTGTCGCATTTGCTTCACCTGAACCCGTAAGTTTTGGCCTAGCATCATCAGTTTCCGAACCTGCCGCAATAGCGCCTTTGATGTCACCTACATCATCTTCTACACTGTTTAAGATAGGTTTGGTCGGAGGTATAGTATCTTTTGTACCCACAATATCCAGACTTTCAGATCTATTTCCTGCACTATCAATCGCTGAAACAGCACCGTGGTTATTGTCAGTCAATGCTGGCGAAATAGTAATGGTAAATTTTCCATTTGCATCTGCTGTTCCAGTACCAATTACTTTACCAGTTGCATCTTTAATTTCAATTTTGGCATTGGCTTCCGCTGTACCAGTTACTGAAGTACCATCTGCATTAATTTGAGCCGTTGGTTTATCCGGTGCAATCGAGTCAAAACCTGGCTTAATTTCGACAGGCTTAGACGTATTACCAGCTGCATCTTCAACAACTACGGTGCCTTTTTGAGACTCTTTTAAAGCAGGTGAAAGCGTAATTTGAAAGTCACCTTGGGCATCCGCCATGCCAGATCCAATGACATTGCCATCGGCATCTTTGATTTGAACTTTTGCATTGGCTTCAGTTTTACCATGAATTACCGCCCCTTCTTTGTTGACTTCAACAAAAGGAGAAGCTGGTGGCACGGTGTCTTTACCCGCAATAATCTTAACTTCTTCAGATTTATTACCTGCAGCATCTTCGGCAACAACTTTACCGCCCGCCTCACTAGTTAATGGCGGAGTAAGTTTTAAAGAATAAATACCATCTTTATTTGCAAAAACAGAACCTAGTACTTTGCCAGTGGCATCATAAACTGTAATTTTTGCATTTGCCTCTGCTTTACCAGTCAATAATGAACCATCATCGCTCAATTGAGCCTGTGGAGTATCTGGAGGTATTGTATCTTTTGTACCTGTTACAACCGTAGCTTTAGAGCTATTTCCAGCCGCATCTTGGGCAATAACATTTAATTTGTCCCCATTCACTAGAGGCTTATCTAATTTAATCGTGTAGTTACCACTTGCATCTGCAACACCCGATGCGACTGTATTGCCTGCAGCATCTTTAAGGTAGATTTTTGCATTTGCTTCAGTTTTACCAGTCACTGTCACGGTATCATCAGTAAGCGTAGCGGTAGGAGCAGCAGGTGCGATTAAATCAGGTGCACTTGCTGAGTCATCCTTATCATCTTTCTTAAAAGCCCAAAGATATAATCCTTCCACAGCTAGAACTGCTAGACCTGCTTTGAGTACATTACCCATCGAAAAACTTGGATCACCATCAACTGCCATAGTTGCAGCTGTTGAACTCGTACTGGCATAGCCCAAATCTGTAACGTGATTTAAGCCTTTATAATCGATCACTTTGCCTTGGGCATCGAATTGTGCTTCAACAAACTTCCCTTGTTCTGTTGGAAAAACAAGTGAATGCTCTATTGTATTCGTTGCTTCATTAAAGAAATTTTCTAAGACAATGGTCTCTCCATTTTTTAAATGGAGGACTAGGCGTCCACCCTGTTTTTCCATCGATGCAATATCTTTTTGACTTACACCAATTTGAATAATAGTAGGCTGGTTTAAAATTACTTTATTGAGCTGACCATCTTGCAGAACGTCCAAACCCTCTTTGGATGCCACAATTATTCTTGTCATTATTTCCTATCCTGAATTTCAGTTATATTTTTAAATGTGTAACTTTTTAAATGAAACATCTAAAAGCTATTTTATTGTTGCCTAAAATATCAAAATCACTTATCTATCACAATTCAATAAGTATATTTATCAACAATATTTTTTGAATTCTCATTAAAAAATATAACTTCAAACAGGATTTATATGCACCTTATATATTACATTCTTAAATAAACAAAGCTAAAAGCTCCGACAAGAACTAACACCAATAATGTCATAAATTTAGTTATTTTTTTATCTGCTAATGTCATTTTAAACATAGTCCAGCCCTGAAAGCGTTTAGCAAGAATGCTATTTAAAATAAGCGTTGAAAGATGCAATATAACCAAAGCTAAAAATAAGTTTGCGAAAAATGAATGTAAGTCTCTCAAAGAATAAGTAAAGTGCTCTGTTCCATATCCAAGTGCTACAACAACAGGAATGAGTATGAAAATAAATACAATCGAAGCTTGAAATAACCCAATACTGATCAATTGAATTGAATTTTTCGAAAAAATACTTACTGAATTTGCATGACTAAACGGCTTTTTAATTGCGTTGAATGCCATACTGCTCCGCTTCTTTATGCCAAATGGCGCAGTATTTGAAATACGTGGACTTAAAAAATGCCAGATAACTCGTGTGGTAATGCTTATCAGGAGGATATAACCAAACATCATATGCACCTGATGTAAGTCCTCATTGTCCCCTGTAAAATAAGCTCCAACAAACGCAACCATAATAATGATGTGCAAGACTCTTATAAGAATATCAATATGCGTCCATGTCTTTGACATTACAAAACTCAAAAATTTAAAAATAACCACAACTTTGGCAATTGAAACTTAAACAAATATTAATCAAATAGATTTAATCACTCACATAAAAAAAGAGCACCTATAAAGGTACTCTTTCGTTAAAAATATATCTTAATTAAAACTTCGTATCGCGCATTTGCACTAAAGTTGAATTCGCTTTTGCCAATGTATCTACAACTTTATTCATTACCGCCGGAATCAAACTATCTGCCATTTGGGCCGCTTGTAGACCTAACTTTTCACCCAAAGTTGCCTTTTTACGTGTGTTAATCACATAGACATCATGCTGAGGTAACAACGCTAATAGATACTCATCAGAAGTTTCTAGTTTATCTACAAGGTTTAAATCAAGCGCATCTTGTCCATACCAATGCTCACCTGTAGCAACCTTGTCTACATTAAGCTGTGGACGGTACTTCTCTACAAAGTGCTTAAACAAGATATGTGTTTGTTGTAGCTCTTCTTCAAACTTCGCTTTACCTTCAGGCGTATTTTCACCGAACATAGTCACAGTACGCTTATATTGCCCAGCTGTATAAAGTTCGAAGTCAACGTTATGCTCTTTTAAAAGACGATTGAAATTTGGAACCTGAGCAACGACACCAATCGAACCAACAACAGCAAATGGTGCAGAAATAATTTCATTTGCAATACAAGCCATCATATAGCCACCACTTGCAGCGACTTTGTCGACACAAATCGTTAAATGAAAACCTGCATCACGCAAACGAACTAATTGAGCTGCTGCTAGTCCATAACCATGAACCATACCACCCGGACTTTCAAGACGTACCACTACGCGGTCACGTCCAGCTTTAGCTGTAGCTAAAATAAGAGTGATTTCTTCACGAAGGTTTTCAACCGCAGATGCTTGAATGTCACCTTTAAAATCTAAAACAAAAATTTTCTGATTGTTCTTACGGCGGATTTTAGCTTCTTTCGCAAGTTGTTGAGCCAATTGTAAAAGCTCTAAACGGCTTGCTGTGGTTTGTGCAATTTTTTTTCTCTGTTCATTTACACGTGCATTTAAATGACTAACACGTATTTCCGCAGGGAGTTTAGGCAAATGGAATAACATAAAATTCTATGCTCATAAGTTTGTCTTTATAGCCTTAAGATGTGGTTCTTTTAATTAAAATTCAATAGCGATTTTGCAAAATAGATTCATTTTCATTTATTAAATAAAAAAAAGAGCACAAGGCTCTTTTTCTTTTACAGCTAGAAATTAACCGAAACGGCCAGTAATGTACGCTTCTGTCAATTGATGGTCAGGTTGCGTGAATACTTTTTCTGTAGAGTTTACTTCAATTAGATCACCTAAATGGAAGTAAGCTGTACGGTCTGAAACACGTGCTGCTTGTTGCATTGAGTGCGTTACAATCACAATCGTATATTGATCAGAAAGTTCTGAAATAAGCTCTTCCACTTTTGCTGTTGCAATCGGGTCAAGTGCAGAACATGGTTCATCCATCAGAATGACTTCAGGACTTACCGCAATCGTACGTGCAATACATAAACGTTGTTGCTGACCACCAGATAAACCAGTACCCGGCTGATTCAAACGGTCTTTCACTTCTTCCCATAAGCCCGCTTTACGCAAGCTATTTTCAACAATTTCTTCTAGGTCATATTTGTCACGTGCTAAACCATGTAGCTTTGGTCCATATGCAACGTTATCAAAAATAGACTTAGGAAACGGGTTTGGCTTTTGGAATACCATACCCACCTGAGCACGTAGCAATACAACATCCAGATTTGGATCATAGATATTTTTATTATCTAAAGTGATCTTACCTGTTACACGACAGCCATCAATCGTGTCATTCATACGGTTTAGAGTACGTAGAAAAGTTGATTTACCACAACCTGATGGTCCAATGAATGCAATCACTTCATTTTGATAGATATCTAAATCAATGCCTTTAATCGCTTCAAAGTCACCATAGTAAACATGGGCATCTTGTGCACTAATTTTGATTTCTGTTGAGTTCTGCTTTTTTGAAGTTTGTGGTTCAAAATGCGAAACATATGAAGTGCCATGATTCAGCGGCTTATCTGTAAATTGAGATTGTTCAGTATTCACTAACTTATCCTTTTCTAAGGAATTCGTAATATCAATAGTATTCATTATTTATCCTCTATTACCAACGCACTTCGAACTTTTTACGTAACCAAATTGCAAGGCTGTTTAAACCAATCATTAATGCAAGAAGTACGATAATCGCAGCAGCAGTACGGCCTTCGAAGAAGTTACGCAACTCATTACCCTGCCATAAGTAAACTTGAACAGGTAAAGCAGTTGCTTGATCAAATGGAGTGGTTGGAATACTTGCAACGAATGCACTCATTCCGATTAAAAGTAACGGTGCAGTTTCACCAAGCGCATGTGCCACACCAATAATTGAACCTGTCATGATGCCCGGCATCGCCAAAGGTAAAACATGATGGAAAACGGTTTGTACTTTAGAAGCACCTAAACCAAGTGCAGCTTGTCGAATTGATGGTGGAACAGCTTTTAAAGACGCACGGGTTGTAATAATGACTGTTGGTAATGTCATTAAACTTAATACCAAACCACCGACAAATGGAGCCGATAATGGTAAATGCATCCAACCAATAAAAATGGCTGCACCAAGTAAACCGAACACAATTGAAGGAACAGCTGCAAGGTTATTAATGTTGACTTCAATAATGTCTGTCAGGACATTCTTTGGAGCAAACTCTTCCAGATAAATAGCACTCGCCACACCAATTGGAATCGAAATAATGATCACAATCAGCATCATAAATAACGAGCCCATGAATGCACCTGCAAGACCACTAATTGCTGGTGAACTACGAGAGTCCGGATTTTTAAATAAGTTGGTATTAAACGTATTTTCGAGAATACCTTTTGCTTTCAAATCATCTGCAAGCTTACGGATTTCCGGATCAAGCTGTTGCTGGTCATCTGGTAATGAGCGGTCAATGTTGCCTTTTAACCATACATCTACGTTAGCATCACCCAAGAAAGTAAGGTTCTCTTTTTTACCAATCAGCGATGGGTCAGCAAATACCATGTCACGCAAACGATAAGCTTCAGAGCTTGCGTAAAGGCTACGTAAAGAATCACGTTGTGACTCAAGTGAAGGATCTTTAGCGACCATACCATTTACGATCAGGCTATCCCAATCCACCATACCCATTTTTGTTTGCCAAGCTACATAACGTTCTTGGTAATGCGCAGGTGTTTCACCTTGAGTACGTGCTGGCAATGGACCGGCATCAATCACTTTAGGATCGAAGTAAACTGGTACATTCATACTGGTTTGCCAAAAAGCAGGTAAACCTTTTGCCAAAATACTACCAAACAATAGCGCTACGAATGCAAGACCAATAACCACTGCCGATAAACCAGCAAAACGGAAAGCTTTTTCTTTGCGGTGACGTTTAGCCAATGACTTTTCAATCACCTTTTTACGGCGATCACGTGCTTGAGCAGCAGCTTGTGGATCAAATACGTTCTGATCCATAGGAGACGATGTATTTGATGTACTCATTCGTATTGCTCACGGTATTTACGCACAATGTACAGTGCAACAATGTTTAGTCCCAAGGTGATTACAAAGAGTGTTAAACCCAATGCAAATGCCACCAAGGCCTGTGGGCTTGCAAAATCGGTATCGCCAGTTAACTGTTTTACGATGGTTACGGTCACTGTCGAAACAGCTTCAAACGGATTTGCATGTAGAAGTGGGCTGTTCCCCGCTGCCAAAACCACAATCATGGTTTCCCCCACGGCACGCGATACAGCCAATAAAAATGCCCCCGTAATACCCGGTAAAGCGGCTGGTAAAACCACTTGGCGAATTGTTTCTGATTTGGTTGCGCCAAGTCCGAGTGACCCATCACGAAGTGCACGAGGAACTTGAGTAATAATGTCATCAGATAAAGATGAAACGAATGGGATAATCATAATTCCCATTACGAAACCGGCAGTAAGTGCACTGGTTGCGTTAATTTCAATACCAATATGGGCACCTACAGCTTTAAAGAATGGACCAATAATCATCATGGCAAAAACACCATAAACAATTGTTGGAATACCCGCTAAAACTTCAATCGTTGGTTTTGCCCATGAACGTAACCATGGTGAAGCATATTCAGCTAAATAAATGGCAATCATTAAGCCAACAGGTACAGCAACCAATAAAGCAATACCACTGACCATGAGCGTGCCCCATAGCAATGGTAATAACCCATAACTACCTTCAGCATTACCTGAAGTACTAAAGCCAGGGTTCCATTCTGTACCAAAGAAAAAGTCAATTGGACTTACAAAATGGAAGAAGCGCATTGCTTCACCAAACATCGACATTACGATGCCGATTGTGGTCAAAATTGCTACACCAGAACACAAGATCAAACCAACATTAATGGCACGTTCAACTTGGTTACGTGCACGATATTCTTGGCTGATTTTTTTCTTTGCCCAGACTAAACCTAATAATGCAGCACATACAACAACGGCAAATTTGGCAAAAGAGCCAATCGTTTGAAATTTTGCATATTGCTGAGCAGCAGCTAACTCATAAGCTGCCGGATGATCACTTACCCCAAAACCAGAAGCAATCGCTTGAACTCGATCAACAAGTACACTTCTTGCTGCTTCATCAAGAGAAGCTGACACAGAAGCTGGAACATTATTAAAGATAATATGATTTAAAATATTTGGTTCAACTAAGTTCCAAATCATCAAAATTAAAAAAGCAGGGATACCGCACCAAAGTCCAACCAGTGCGCCATAATAACCAGGACGAGAATGTAATGTCGCCGAGTTGCTTCCCTTACCTGCTAGGTTACGGCTTTTTCTCAGCCCAAGTTGATATGCAATTGCCACAAGGGCTAACAACACACCGATAAGTAGCAGATTCATGTATTCTCCACTGTTTTCTCAATTGTCATAATTTGGGAAAAACGTGTTAGACAAAAAGGCTGATGATCACTTGGGATCACCAGCCCCTATTCAAAACAATTTATTTAACAGTTTTACCTGCTTTAAAGTCAGCCAAGACTTTAGCGCGCTCTGCGTCAGACATCGCGATTAAACCGTCACGCTCAGCTTTAGAACCTTTACCAGTCGCTTTTTTGCTTAGGAAGTATTCTACATACTGTGGTAAACCTTTAACTGATTTTAAGTGTTCGCCTTTCACATAGAAGAATAATGGGCGAGATACAGGGTATGTACCATTTAACACAGTTTTCTCAGAAGGAAGAATGTTGTTTACTGATGCTACACGTAACTTGTCACGGTTCATGTCATAGAAACTTAAACCAAATACACCGACTGCACTTGGAGAAGTTTTTAAGCGAGCTAGAGTTTCTGTATAGTCGCCAGCAATTTCAATTACACGGCCGTCTTTACGGAAAGTCGAACAAGCTTTCTTCTGAGCATCTTTATCTAGGTTTTTGAAGTATTCGTATGATTCACAACCAGCATCAACCATTTTTTCTTGGAAAACTTCACGCGTACCGTGGTTAGACGCAGGAATTACAAGCGTAATAGGTTCGTTAGGAAGTGATTTGTCAATTTGGTTCCAGTTTGTATAAGGGTTTGGAACCAATTTACCTTTTGAAGGTAACTGTGCAGCTAAAGCAGCAAACACATGGTAAGGTTTTAATTTATAAGCTGCTTTGTGTGAGCTAGACGCAAATACGATACCGTCATAACCGATTTTGATTTCTTGAATTTGTTTTACGCCAGCTTTGTTACAAGCTTCAATTTCTGTAGTTTTAATTTTACGAGAAGCGTTTGCAACGTCGATCGTGTTGTCACCAACGCCTTGACAAAATTGTTTTAAACCAGCAGAAGAACCACCAGAACCTACAACAGGAGTTTTAAATTGAGGGAATGTATTACCAAACTCTTCAGCTACAACACTGGCAAACGGTAATACAGTTGAAGAACCAGCAATTTGAATCGTATCACGAGCTGCATTTGCAGTCGTTGTTACAGCGGCCCCAGTTACTGCTAACGCAATTGCGATTTGACGTGGATTTAAGCGCATTCTGTTCTCTCTCATTAATGCAATAGGTTGTACGTCACTTTTTGTTGAGTGCTTGTACGCTCTTCGATAGCTGCATTGTGAATAGAAAATATGACAAATAAGTTACAGTATTATGACGCTTTCATGATTTTTATAATGTTCATTGTCACATTTCTAAATCTATTTTATATCAATCATTTAATCTTATTTTATAAGGGTTGTGTTACCTCAATTTTATATTAAATATGACAATCACCCAAATTGATAAAATTACAATTATTCTTAAATTATAAAAGCTTAAAGAATTTAATAAATTGATATTACAAAGTTAATTTATTGACATATTTCTCAAATTTTTACATGTCATATTTATTTTTAAAAAATTATTTCGTTCTAACATGAAAATATTATGACAAAAAGATAAACGGTTACCTGCTCTTTGTCAGATAACCGCAATATCACTGTCAATTTAGCGTATTAGTTTGATTGTACTTCTGGCATTGGGACCATTTTTTTACGATACTTGAAGAAATACATGATGGCTAACACAGCAAGCCAGATTGGGCCTAAAATTACAGCCAGCCTCATATCTGGCGTCATTGCCATAATAATGAGAATGAAACATACAAAGCTAATCGTTAAATAATTACTCCATGGACTCATAATGCTTTGGAACTTAGTTTGGCGACGTTGTAATTTCATTGCTTTGGTAAATTTCAAATGCGTGACTGAAATCATAAGCCAGTTAATAACAAGTGCAGCCACAACCAACATCATAAAGAGCTGAAAAGCTTGACCAGGGATTAAATAGTTCACCACCACACATACTGCTGTGATTGAGGCAGAAACAACTGCTGCTGGAACTGGAATACCACGGCTGTTTACTTTTTTCAAAATTGCCGGAGCATTACCCTGCTCTGCCAAACCATGTAACATACGGCTATTACAATAAATACAACTGTTATAAACCGAAATAGCAGCAATTAGGACCACAAAGTTCAGAACGTTTGCTACGCCATTACTATTGAGTGACTGGAAAATCATGACAAATGGGCTACCACCTTCTGCCACCATATTCCAAGGGTAAAGGCATAAAAGAATACCGATTGCACCGATATAAAAAATCAGGATGCGGTACACAATCTGGTTCACTGCTTTTGGAATTGTTGTTTCTGGTTTCTTGGTTTCTGCCGCAGCAATACCAATAAGCTCTAAGCCACCAAATGCGAACATAATGACAGCCAAGGCCATAATAAAGCCATGAATACCATGCGGAAAGAAACCACCGTGTTGCCATAAATTTGCAACACCCGCTTGCGGACCTGCTGAGCCTGAAAGTAAAAGATAAGCACCGAAGCCAATCATACTTAAAATCGCAACAATTTTAATGCAGGAAAATAAGAACTCGGATTCCCCAAAAAAGCGGACATTTACCAAGTTAATGCCGTTAATTAAAATAAAGAAAAATAATGCAGTCATCCATGTCGGAATTTCAGGCCACCAAAACTGAATAAAAGTACCAATTGCACTCAGTTCGGCCATGCTCACCAGCACATACAACACCCAATAGTTCCAGCCAGACATAAAACCAGCCATTTTGCCCCAATACTTGTTCGCAAAATAACTAAAAGAACCACTTACCGGTTCTTCAACAACCATTTCGCCCAAATGACGCATAATTAAAAAGGCAATCACCCCTGCAATTGCATATCCTAATAAAATTGAAGGACCAGCCAATTTAATTGTTTGAGAAAGACCTAAGAATAACCCTGTTCCGATCGCCCCTCCGAGTGCGATGAGTTGAATATGCCGGTTGGATAAGCCTTGTTTTAACTCGTGCTTATTGTTTGCATCCATAACATTATCTCCAATGTTGGTGTCACTTCCTGTACACCTTTATTCAGCACTACATCCGAAGATCAGAAACCGACCTTCGGACATAAGTTGCTTTAATATGAGTCCATTTAATTTTGAGAAGACTTGTCCTGTCTTCTATTTAAAACGAGCTTGCATCCTTACATTTAATCGGTTGGGAACGCTCCTTTAAAATTTCGTAGCCACGATCGCCGTAGTCAAAACGTGCAATCACGGAAGCAAATTTTTTCAAACTTACTGGCGCATCCATTGCCGGTAGTTTTAATTCAATAAAAGTTAACTGGTCATTTTGCTGAACGTTGTCTAAAACGCTCTTTAGCTGCCCTGCGGTTTCAACTACATAAGTTGTATGGCCTTTCTTACCGTTAAATACCGCTGGAATTTCAGTGTATTTCCAGTTTTGTACATCGTTATAGGCAGCAGTTTCACCCATAATTAGGCGCTCAATGGTGTAACCGCCATTGTTCAGCAAGAAAATAATTGGTTTTAAACCATGACGGATAATTGTAGAAAGCTCTTGTACCGTAAGCTGGAAAGAACCATCACCAATAAACAAAATTTGGCGGCGTTCAGGAGCAGCTAACAAACTACCAAGCAAAGCCGGCAAGGTATAACCAATAGAGCCCCAAAGCGGCTGAGCAATATATTTAGCTGTCGCTGGAAGCTTTATACCTGACAAAGCAGAGTTTGATGTTCCTACTTCACCAATAATCACATCATCTTCTTTTAAGAACCCTGAAATATAATTCCAAAGCACATCTTGGCTTAGCTTTTGTTGAGCTGGTGCTTCAACTACTTTCTGAGGTTGTTTTTCAAGAAGAGGGGTTGACGATTTACGTGGTGCAACTTTTTTATTTAGCTCAACAAGTAACTGGCCAATTTCAATACCCGGAAAATCTTGCCCGAAAATGTTCAGACCATAAGATTTAATTTCGATGTAATTCTTGGTCTCAATTTGATGAGTAAATACAGCTGAGCCAACATCGGTAAAGCGTGCACCAATACCAATTAGACAGTCAGATTGCTCAATGATATTTTTTACATGCGGTTGGCTTGCCCCACCTACATAAGTCCCGATATAACGAGGCGAGCCTTCATCCATAATATTTTTTGCAGTATTCATACCTGCAAATGGGATTGAGCATTTTTGAGATAGATCATTTAAAAGCGACGTTACACCAAAAACCGAAGCTTCATTATCAATAAGAAGTGCTGGGCTTTGAGCATTCTCAATAATGTCACAAAGTTTGCTTACCACACTTTGTAATAATTCAGGTTCAACAGCTGGATAACTTAGGTCGAGCGGACGCTCAGATACTTCAATTTTAACGTGAGTAATATCGCCTGGTAGTTGAATGTGTACAGGACGACGCTCAAGGAAACACTGACGTAACACACGGTCAATTTCAAAGGCTGCATTTGCTGGAGTTAAACGAGTTTGGGCAACAGTGAACTCTTTCATACAGTTCATAATGTTGTCGTAGTTACCATCAACTAACGTATGGTGTATGAGAGTGCCCTTTTGAACTGCATGTAAAGGTGGAATACCTGAGATATGAATAAGAGGCACATTTTCTGCATAGGCACCTGCAATACCATTAATCGCACTTAAGTCACCTACACCATAAGTGGTTGCCAAGGCAGAAAAACCGTTAATTCGTGCATAACCATCTGCTGCATAGGCAGCATTTAATTCATTACAATTTCCAATAAATTCGAGTTGTGGGTCTGCTTCAACTTGTTCTAGATATGAGAGGTTAAAATCACCAGGTACACCAAAAAGATGTTGGATACCCATTTGTTTTAGACGAAGATTTAAAAATTCACCAATTTCTATGAACATTGCTCTATATCCTTTGAGACCAATTTTTATTCCATAGAAAAATAATATTTCATCTATCTTTTAGATTTCGTGCATAATGAAAACGCATTTTAATAAAAATACATGATTTGTGTATCATAAAAGGATTTTATGCAATGGATAAGTTCGACTGGCAAATCATTCAGGCACTACAAAAGAATGGACGACTCACCAATCAGGAAATTGGAGATTTAATCGGTTTATCTGCTTCGCAATGTTCAAGACGACGTCAATTGCTCGAGCAAAAAGGTGTGATTCTCGGTTACACGGCGCGCATTCAACAACAGGCGCTAGGGCTAGAAGTTACAGCAATGATTCACATTAATTTAAGGACACATGAGGCAAAATCACAACAGGCTTTTCAAGAACTCATTGAAGCTGAAGACAACATTCAAGATGCGTTTTCAATTAGTGGCGATGCGGATTTTATTTTAAAAGTCGTTGCTGAAAATTTAGAACAGCTTTCTCAATTTGTGACTGAAAGATTGCTTTCTTATAATTTTATAGGGCACATAAAGTCTTACATTGTTCTTAAAAAAATTAAAGAACAGAATCACTTTTTAATCAAACCTAAAAGCATGAGCTATCATCACTCCCAATAAACAGCTCAGCTTTTCACTCATAAAGGTGAAAATAAAAAGGCGGATACTAGATCCGCCTTAAAGTTAATATTTAGACTTTACTAATATGAACTGTTTGCCCAATTGTATTTTCAAGCAAACCTTCCAAGCCAAATTCAGCACCTAAACCAGACATTTTCCAGCCACCAAAAGGTGCATGAGGCAGCACTTCTGCATGTGTATTAATCCAAACAGTGCCGCATTGAAGCTGTGTAGCATAAGTTTGAGCAGCTTTAATATCAGAAGACCAGATTGATCCACCTAAACCAAACTCGCTGTCATTGGCACGGGCAATTGCATCGTTGATATCGGTATACTTTAAAACAGGCAACACTGGACCAAATTGCTCTTCTTGTACCACGCGGCAAGAGTCAGACACTTCAGTCAGAATTGTTGGCGCAATAAAGTAACCCTGCTCTGGAACTTGTTGTTGTCCAGACAGTGCTTTTGCACCTTGTCCAATCGCTTCAGTAATCAGAGCTTTTACCTTGTTATATTGCATTTGGTTTTGTACTGGACCAAATGTTGTAGAAGACGCCATACCATCCCCTACCACTTGAGCGTTGGCAATATCAGCTAACTTTTGAGATAAAGCCTCATATTGGCTTTCATGCACGTATAGACGCTTTAAAGCTGCACATGTTTGACCAGCGTTTAAGAACGCCATATTAAAAATCTTGGCTGCAATTTCATCGATATTTGCATCTGGCAATACAATACCAGCATCATTACCACCCAACTCTAAAGTTAAGTGTTTTAGCTGCTGAGCTGCGCCAGCCATAATGTGCTGACCTGTTCGAGTTGATCCCGTAAACACAACTTTTTGTACATCTGGATGAGAAGATAATGCTTCACCAATCTCACCAGCACCAACCACAATCGAAATTACACCAGCAGGAACTTCTTGCTGAATGATTTCACATAAACGTAAAGTCGATAATGGTGTGTATTCAGAAGGTTTACTAATGACAACGTTACCTGCACGTAAAGCAGGCATGATATGCCAAACCGCAATCATGAGTGGCCAGTTCCATGGCGTAATTGAAGCCACTACACCTAATGGTTGGCGATGGCGCTCAATACGCTTAGTTTCACTGTCTTCAATGACTTCTACAGGTAAATCCATAGCAGCCGCATAACGCGTCCAACCAATTGCACCCTGCACTTCCATTTGCGCCAGTGCGAGTGGTTTACCTTGTTCAAGCACAACCAACTCTGCAAGCATTTCAGCGTGCTTTTCAATGCCATCTGCAATCTTGTTTAAGATTGATTTACGCTCTTCGTGTGAAACTTGTTGCCAAGCTTTAGATGCCTGTTTAGCTGCACTCACTGCCTGATTTACCTGTGCAACCGATGCTTTTGCACAACGTGCAGCAGTTAGGCCAGTAGTGGGGTTAAGAATTTCTAGTTCACCTTGTTCACCTGAACAAAGTTGACCGCCAATAATGAGTTTAAATTCATTGAGCATATTCGCTTGTTGCATTTCTTCTTCCTTGTCTTAATTGTAATTACAGCCACTTACTTTTTTCAGTTAAAGCGGGATTATTTAAAGTGAGTACGATATTGATATATCAATGCGACCCAAAATATCGGGAACATACCAATACAATAAGAAATTTGCTCCCCATAAATCATGCATAATTATTTATGTTTTTTGAAAATATGCATGTTTTGTGCATTTCCTTCTGTTGTGATGCACACTTTTAATAAAAATAATATGTAATAAAAAAGCCCGGCAATAAACCGAGCTTTTTTTTGTTATCAACTTAATTAGTCGATTGGTGGTACATAGTTACCAGAAGCAATTGCATCTTTAATGCGGTCAGCTTCAGCCAATACTTGACCTAAAAGGTTTTTAACATTTTCGAATGTTACAACAGGGCTTAATGTTGTCATCTTCAATGACTGTACATTACCCACTTTTGTTACACCGATATTTGCTTCACCACGTGCAAACAATTCGTCTGCTACGTTTTGGTTCAAGCTATCGATAAACTCAACTGGGTAGCCTTCTGGCACAACGCGGAACAATACCGAAGCAAATTGTGGTTCAACTAAAAGCTCTAAACCTTCAGTTGCCTTGATGTAATCTGCAACTTCACGAGTCAGTTTTACACCATGGTCAATCATTGAACCATATAAGTCTTCACCTAGTGATTCAATGGTCATCCACAATTTCAATGCATCAAAACGACGAGTCGTTTGTAATGACTTAGATACAAGGTTTGGTACACCATGTTCTTCGTCATAAGCAGAGTTCAAGTATTCAGCTTCGTAGTGCATGAAACGATAGTTCGCTTCATCTTTCAACAAGAACGCGCCACAGCTAATGCTTTGGAAATAATGCTTATGGAAATCGAGAGTGATCGAGTCAGACAACTCAATACCATCAAGCATTGCACGATAGTCATTTGACAAGATCAGTGCACCGCCCCATGCAGCATCGATGTGCATCCATGAACCATATTTCGTTGTGATTTCACGAATTTTTTTCAATGGATCAATTGCACCAGCATCGGTTGTACCTGCTGTTGCAACAACACAAGCAACAACTTTACCTTCAGCTTGAAGATGTGCCATCGTTTTTTCGAGAGCATCAACATCCATCTGTGCATTTTCATTCACAGGAACAGTCACAACTGACTGGAAGCCCATGCCCATCATTGCCATGTTCTTTTGCACAGAGAAATGCGCATTTTCAGAACAAATAACTTTGACGTTTTTCATTGCCTCAGCTGGAATACCATCACGCTGTACAGACCATGGATTACCATTTTCGTCTTTCCAGTTTTTCGAGATGCACCAGTCACGAGCAAGCAATACACCCATCAAGTTAGATTGAGTACCGCCAGAAGTGAAAACACCAGCCTGACCAGAACCATAACCTACTTTTTGACGCAACCAATCAATCAACTGAACTTCCATTAATGAACCTGCCGGGCTTTGATCCCATGAGTCCATAGACTGGTTAGTTGCATTGATTAACACTTCCGCAATCTGGCTCATCACCATAGTTGGGCAGTGTAAATGCGCTAATGAATGAGGATGGTGTACTTTCAAGCTTTTATTTAAGAAAAGCTCAATCATACGTTGAAGTGATTCTTGTACACCCATACCCTCTTTTGAAGGTTGGAAAGAAATTGCTGAACGCAATTCTTTAATGCTACCGCCTGTGTACATTTTTTCATTTTGCAACCATGCTGAAACGGCTTTTACCGCTTCGCCCATTGCTGACTCATAGTCAGCAATGGATTGTGCATCATTGCAGAGTAACGCTTTACGATGTTCTGCAAAATCCACCATTCTTACGCGCCTCGTACTGCAACCAATGCTTCTGCAATCGCTTTCTTGAAGCGGGCAATTACTTCAACACACTCTTCTTGAGTAATGATAAGTGGACAAAGTAAACGAATTACTGTACCGTTACGACCGCCTTTTTCAAGCAATAACTTGTTGTTAAAGCAAGCAGTCTGGATCGCAGCTGCTAACTGAGAGTCAGCAGGATGAGAACCGATACGGTCAGCAGGTTTACGCTCGTCAACGATTTCAACGCCGATCATTAAACCGCGGCCACGTACGTTACCAATACATGGGAATTCAGTAGCTAATTTTTTCAATTCAGCTTGTAAGAAATCACCACGTTCTTGTGCATTTTGAGCAAGGTTTTGTTCCTTGATCGTTTCTAATACAACAAGACCAGTACCCATAGCAAGTTGGTTACCACGGAAAGTACCCGTGTGACCAGCAGGCTGCCAAGCATCAAATTTACGTTTAATACCTAATACTGCAAGTGGTAAACCACCACCTACTGCTTTAGACATTACAACAACATCAGGTTCAATACCTGCATGTTCGAATGCAAACATTTTGCCTGAACGTGCAAAGCCAGCTTGAACTTCGTCTAAAATTAAAACGATGTTGTGCTTTTCAGTCACTTCACGGATTTTTTGCAACCATTTTACTGGAGCTGTAACAACACCGCCTTCACCTTGAATTGCTTCAAGAATGACAGCTGCTGGCTTAGTTACACCGCTTTCAACATCTTCAATAAAGTTTTCAAAATAGTAAGTTAAAGCATCAACACCAGCTTCACCACCTAAACCAAGTGGGCAGCGATATTCATGCGGATATGGCATGAATTGTACGCCTGGCATTAAACCATTAACCGAGTTTTTCGCACTTAAGTTACCAGTCATTGCAAGTGAACCATGAGTCATCCCATGATAACCACCAGAGAAACTGATTACTGAACTACGACCAGTGTAAGTCTTAGCAAGTTTAACCGCTGCTTCAGTCGCGTCTGCACCAGCAGGACCACAGAACTGTAAGCAGTACTCTTCTTTACCGCCTGGTAAATATGCTAACAACGCTTCAGTAAACGCATCTTTTAAAGGTGTGGTTAAGTCTAAAGTATGCAATGGCAAACCACTTGCCAATGTGTCTTGAATACTTTGAATCACCGCAGGATGATTATGACCTAAAGCCAATGTACCTGCCCCAGCTAAACAATCAAGGTACTGTGTACCTTCAACATCAGTAACCCAGCAACCTTGTGCTTTCGCTATCGCTAACGGTAATTTACGTGGATAGCTACGAACATTCGATTCCATCTGACTTTGGCGAGTCAAATAATATTCGTTGGTAGCATTAGTGGCAGGGTTGACAGAAGTAACGCTCATATCGGATTACCATCTCTGATAAGGGTAGAAAGAAATAAGTCTGGTGACTTTTGGTCCTTTGACTCGGTGCTTTATAGAACTAGCGAAGACACATATTTTATATCTTGTAACTAGGAGCGCGATGATACCTAATTTTGCAAGAAAAAAAACGTCTTTTGTGTACTTTACTCATCTAATCTTATTGAAAAAATGTATTATCCCAATAGTTATGATGAATTATCATCATACTATGTGACAACCTAAAGAAAATATTCTTTTTTTATATTAGTTTGATTTTTTAAGTTACATTGAAATACTTTAATTTTAAGTTTTTATTTTTTAAAGGTTTTATTTGCACCAAAAATTAAAAAAATTGATTTAAATATTACAAATACCCCACAAAATCTGCAAAAGTTATGCATAACTTATGTTTAACATTTCTTAATGAAAAAAATTAAATTTATATTAATTTTTAAAGGATAAATTTATGCGTACTTTAGCAATATCTACTCTTCTACTTGGTACGGTACTCAGCCCTATGGTTTTTGCCCAAGATGATAATGCACTTCACTACAATATCGTAAATGTACAAGCTGAAGCTTCTCGTCAGGTATCTAACGATGAAATGCATGCAACTTTATATATTGAAAAAAGTAACAAACAACCTGCTGAACTTTCAAATCAAATTAACCAGTTAATGAATCAAGCACTTGCGACTTCACGTAAATACCCGCAAGTAAAAGTGGAAACTGGTGCTCAAAGCACTTATCCAATTTATGACAATGACAGTAACAAATTAAAAGAATGGCGTGGCCGTGCAGAAATCCGTTTAGAAAGTAAAGATTTTAAAGCAGCAAGCCAATTGATTAATGAGTTACAGCAAAACTTCCAAACTCAGTCGATTAACTTTAGCGTTTCAGATGAGCAACGTAAAAAAGTTGAAAATGAGTTAATGGTTGAGGCATCTAAAAGCTTCCAGCAACGTGCTCAAATGCTGACTCAAGCTTGGAATAAAAGCCAATACACATTGGTGAATCTGAACTTGAATACCAACAACTACTTCCCTCAACCTGTTATGCGTGCCAGCCTAGCTAAGTTCGCTGCTGCTGAAGCGGCACCAGCTCAAGACATGGCTGCTGGTGAGTCTAAAATTACCGTAAATGCAAACGGCTCAATCCAGTTTAAATAATTTATCTTTCAAACTAAAAAAACCGCATAAAGAATGCGGTTTTTTTATTGTTCGATATTAAGGTTCTAAACGTAAATCCTGCAATGAACTCCACGCTGCTTTGGCTAACACATCTTTATAGACTTTTGGGTCGGACTTTACACGCTGTGATAACCACGCACGACAATAACTCTCTGTAGAACCAATCACTAATGAAAGCAAAAGCTCATTTGGAATTAAACTTAAAGCTTTAAATTCTTCAAAATTTGCAATCAGACTAAATATATTTTGGTTTCTGTTCTTATTTCTTTGGACGAGCTGCTGGTGTTCTTCACCTTTCATCATGTTAAAACGTGCTGAATTTAAAAATTTTGCAAATTCGGGCTGCTCACTTACCCAGTCCACATAACTATGAATTAAAGCAAATACCACATCTTGTAGCGTTTTGGCCTGTTTTAAGTATTCATCTCTTAGAGCTGTTTGGTCATCTAAAGCTGAAAAAAATAATGCCGCGACGATACCCTCTTTATTTTTAAAATGATGATAAATCGCTCCAACACTCGTTTCTGATTTGGCTCGAATCATTTCTATACTGGTCGTTTCAATACCATGCTCTAAAAAGCAGACTAAAGCATCTAACAATATTTGTCGTTTTAAAACAGCCCTTCTTCCGGGATACAAACGTTCTAATAAGTTTTGAGCAGATACCATTTTGTATTCTCTGACCAGTCATCGGAGATATTTTGAATGACTTGACGCCTATTTGTAAACAGAACTATATTCCTTAACAGAATAATATTCTGTATTTAAAATTATAGGAAGTAAAATTATGCCAACTACCTTAGAACTTTGGAAAAAAGTGACTGCTTTTCCTAAAGGAAAGTGGACATTCTCTCGTATGCTGTGTCTAAAAGCGCCCTATTTCGGTAGCATTTCCCCTCTTTTTATTGAGTTAAAACCGAACTATTGCGAAATTTCTATTAAGAAGAAGCGCTCTGTGCTTAACCATATTGGGACGATCCATGCAATTGCCATGTGCAATATGGCAGAACTCGCAGGTGGTACTATGACAGAAGTGACCGTCCCTTCTACACACCGCTGGATTCCTAAAGGTATGACAGTTGAATATTTAAAAAAGGCAGAAACAGACCTCATCGCTATTGCAACGCCTGTACAAACTGATTATGACTGGGAAAAAGCAGGAGAATATTTAGTAAGTGTAGATGTTTACGACACTCATAAAGACAAAGTGTTTCATGCGATCATTACAATGTGGATTTCTAAAAAGAAATAAAAAAAGCCCTGAAACTTCAGGGCTTTTTTATCTTATTTTTTAAATGGGAAAGCATATTTTGCAATACGCCCAACCACTTGGCCGAACTGTTTAACAAAGCTAGCATTGTTATAGTTCAAACCATATTTTTTACAAACTGCTTCAACTTTTGGAGCCATTTGACGATAACGACGAGCAGGAATATCTGGGAATAAGTGGTGTTCAATTTGGTGGCTTAAGTGACCAGATAAAATGTGGAATGCTTCCGAACCAGTTAAGTTAGAAGAACCACGAATTTGGCGCATATACCAGTGACCACGGCTTTCGTCTTGTAAAACTGTTTTTGGAAACACTTCTGCATCTTTTGTGAAGTGACCACAGAAAATAATACTGAATGTCCAAATATTACGAAGACCATTTGCAACCAAGTTTCCTGTAAATACAGGTAATGCTGCAGGACCTGCAATTAATGGGAAGAAAACATAGTCTTTAAAAAGTTGTTTACCAATCTTTTTATTCACTGGTTTTAACTCTTCCAAAAATTTTGCTTTAGTCTTACGTTTATAAAGAACACGACCAATTTCAAGATTCTGGATTGCTACGCCCCACTGGAACAATAAGCAAAACGGAATACTATAAACAGGTTGAAGCAAGAAACCTGGTTTCCAACGTTGCTCTGGGAATAAGCGAAGTAAGCCATAACCAATATCATCATCAATACCTTTAATATTGGTATAAGTATGATGCTTATAGTTATGCGTTTGACGCCAGTTATCCGATGTACCTACTGTATCCCACTCATAAGTTTGACCATTAAACTTAGGATCATTCATCCAGTCATACTGACCGTGCATCACGTTATGACCGAGCTCCATGTTCTCCATAATTTTAGAGAAGCCTAATAGGCCTGTACCTAAAATCCATGCTGGCGGGAACCAACCTGCAAATAGACATGCACGGCCTAAAAGACCGCTATAGCGAACTGCTGCATAAACACGGCGGATGTATTTTGCGTCTTTTTCACCCAAATCATCCAATACTTCTTGTTTGATCTGATCAAGCTCTTTTGCAAATGCTTCAAGTTCCGCTGGAGTCAAATCGCGATTTTTAGGATTTTTAAAATATTCGACTTTCACTGGCATATTCATAAGAGGTCTCTCTTAAAGATCAATAACTAGATCGGATTGTGCTGAGTTCACACAAATCTTAAGTAACTGGCTTGGTTCTGTATTTTGACTACCATTTAGTAAGTTACGTGTAGAACCTTGCGTTTTACTACAAACACATTTATTACAAATTCCCATACGGCAACCGTGTGTTGGCTTAACACCTTCATGCTCTAGGCTCACCAAAATCGATTGCCCCTTAGGAATTGCTATCACTTTATTAGACTGTGTTAATGTGACATTCACATAACCGACATCATCTGCAGAGCTTTCATTGGTTAAACTAAATGCTTCAGTAAGCACGGCTGGTGCCTTTTCAAAAAGCTCTTCGACAGTTGAAACAAAACCAGATGGACCACATGCGTAGACCGTGCTGTTTTCAACATCATCAACCAATGCAAGATGTTCAACATTTAAGCGCTCATCATTTGGTGTTTCTTGTGTGTAAAACACTTGATAGCTGAAGTTTGGATTTTGCTCTGCTACTTGTTCAAAATACTCTGTAAAAGCAGCATCAGAACGCTGTTTTACCCAATATAAAAGCTGAACCTGTACTTTTTCTAACTGCTGGCTTTGCTTAATTGCTGTAATTAAGCTCAACATTGGTGTAATACCACTACCCGCAGCCAACATAATTAATTTCGGTGTCTGGATATTTTGTTGCATATCACCATAAGGCTGACCAAGCTCAAAAATATCACCAATTTTACTTTCGGCAATGAACCAGTTACTGACAATACCATCAGCAACTTTTTTAACGGTTAAACGTAAGTGCTCTGCGTCTACTTGCGTCAAGCTATAAGTACGTTCATAACGGCGGCCTGCAATTTCAACAATCACTGGATGATGCTGACCTGCTGCTCCCATTTTAACCAAACGGTTGCATTTTAAAGTAAGGCTCACAGTGTCATGAGCTACGAATTCTTTTTTTACAATTTGAACTAGTCCGTGCTTTACAGACCATAAAGGATTTATTTTTTGTAGCCAGAAACTCGCTATATCTTTATCAAATACAGCTTGTGTTAATGAATTGAATAGAGAATTTCTCTTTTCGATTGCTTGCATAACTGAGGGCTCTGTCGCTCTTTTTTAATTATTATACACATGTATATATATTTGTATATACACCTGTACTTTTAATTACAATTTCACAAGTTCCCTGTCTAACGCTATAATCCAGACAGTTTAAGAATATATTGAAAAGCATGACCCAAACCTCACTTTCTCAGAGCCCAAATGACACAGCCTCTTCACAAGATGTCATTGAAATAAAAACAGCAACGCGTTCTGTTGGAAGAAAAGCGACGATTACGAAAGACGAACTTTTTCAGGCTGCACTTAACCTGATTGGTCCACAAAAAAGTATCGCCTCATTAAGCTTACGTGAAGTTGCGAGAGAAGCGGGTATTGCACCAAATAGCTTTTATCGCCACTTTAAAGATATTGATGAATTAGCTATTTCACTCATTGACCGCGCTGGTATCGTTTTACGTAAGATTATTCGTCAAGCCCGTTTGCGTGCATCTTTTCAAGACAGCATTATTCGCAGTTCTGTAGAAATTTTTCTTCAGCAGCTTGATGCAGACGAAGGTAATTTAAGTCTATTGTTACGCGAGGGCTTTACAGGTTCAGCTTCTTATAAAGCTGCGGTAGACCGTCAGCTCAACTTTTTCCAGCAAGAGCTACAAGAAGATTTAATCCGCCTAGAGCGCTTAAATAACAACCATCTATACCATCCGGAACTCGTTGCAAAAGCAATTACGCAACTGGTATTTCACATGGGTGCTAAAGTGATTGATCTTCCAGTTCATCAACGTGCGGAAGTCGCCGAACAAACCATGATCATGATCAGAATGATTTTAGAAGGTGCCCGTCATCTAGACGAAGCAAAAATACGATAAATTCAACATAAAATGGTTTGTCATTGTACAAGCCATTTTTTATACAGACATACCTATTTCTTGATAAAAATATAATTCACAGATTGAAGCAACCAACATGCAAGAGTATAAGTAATTATTATTCTAGCAATACATACCCATATTTCCCCACGATATTTAGGGATTCACATGCAAAGTTTGAGTAATCGTCAAAGCCTGATTGCAAGCTATATTCTGATGGGCATTTTTTTGCTTTCGGTTATCCCCTTGCATCTCTTAGCAAGTTTTTTTGCTGGCTTTCTCATTTATGAAATTATTATTAGTTTAAGCTCTATTGTTGAACGTTATATTGATGGTCAAAGAGCCCGCATTTTTATTAGTATTTTATTAAGTATTATCACGGTTTCACTTATTGCCTTTTTCATTACAAGTTTAATTAGCTTTGTCGTTTATGACTTAAAAGGTGTAGGTATCCATAATATCAACAATAAAGTCGATCAAACGCTATTACACTTACAAAGCGAAATTGGCAAATATCTTCCAGGTTATATTCCAGATAGTGTTACAGAACTAAAAGATGAAATTTTCGCGTTTATGAAAGATAACGTGACGACATTAAAAAATGCCAGTTCCGATATCTTACATAACTTTGTAACCATGATTATGGGCCTTATTATTGGTATTTTGGTGGCTATTCATGGCTTTCACCGTCGTACACCACAGCCTATTTTTAAGTCTTTACTCATACAACGTATTCAAAAATTATCAATTTCTTTTAGGAATGTAGTTTTTGCCCAAATTAAAATTTCGGCAATTAATACGCTGCTCTTTATCTTATTTGCGTTTGTACTATTGCCGATTTGGGGTGTTCACCTACCTTTTGCCAAGACCTTAACGATTCTTACTTTTTTGTTTGGTCTCATTCCAATTTTAGGCAACTTAATTTCAAATACGCTTACTTTTATTGCTGCACTTACGGTTTCACTCGGTCTAGCAGGTGTTGCTCTGCTCTACCTCGTATTAGTACATAAGTTAGAATATTTTATTAATGCGAAAATTATTGGACATAAAATTAATGCCAACGCATGGGAAATTTTATTAGCCATGTTAATTTTTGAGTCAATTTTCGGTTTAGGCGGCCTTATTGCAGCGCCAATCTTTTATGCCTATTTAAAACTAGAACTAAAAGATGCCAGAATGATTTAATTAAAATTTGCTCAATAAAAAAGCGCCGTAACGGCGCTTTTTTATAGTTCATCACTTATGGTTTAACCACCACAAGCACTTGAATTGCTTCTGGAGTTACCGTTAAGCCATCAAGTAAACTCAAACCTTCTTTTTGCAACTTCTGTAAGCGCTCAATTTCGTCTTGACGAATACTTGGGTTGAACTGTTTCAAATACGTTAAACGGTCAATCTCGTATTGCCATTTACTACCATAATGCTCTTTTGCCTGCTGTTGAAGCTGAGGCAAGCCGACTTTAGCAATATCAAGCGCTTGTCTATAACGCTCTTCAATTACTTCACGGCGAGCTTTAACCACTTGGCGACAGCTATTGCCATCTAAATGATGCAAATATGGTTTTAAAATGGTTGGATCAATCTTTTCAGATAAGTCCTGACCATTTTCACTTAACAACACGCGAATAAGCTGTTTCGGCAAGCTTGATGGCAAGTTCAAAGCTTTTGGTGCAACTACATCAACTTTAAACCAAACTTCAAGTAATACAGAACCTTGCTTTAATGCATTTGACTTAAGAACAGCAACATTGGTACTACCGAACGCTTGTGTACGGATCATTTCCATGACACTTTCAATGAACGGATGTTCTAAAGTTAGATATTGAGCATCTTCACGCATTTGCGCCTGATCACGATAGAACGTCGCAGTCATGCCTTCTTCGTCTAATGCCAAACCTTGTACTTGCATCTGGTCTGTCGGACGAATAATCACAGTACCGTTACTTTGCTCATCAAAATCAATATTGGTTGAAGACATAAAACGCTTCACAAACATAGGTAATGTTGTGTTGTCATCGTAGTCTTCTAAAGCTTGAACAATTTCTTGTGCAACGATAGGACGACATGAGTTGTATTCAAGCAAGCGATCTCGACCAGCTTGTAACTCGGTTTCCAAAGCTTGACGTTGAACATTTACTTCTTCGAGTAAATCTTCAAATGTTTGACCTTGGTCTGCAAGTAAACAGTCTTTTAATTCAACAATAAAGTTTTCTTGCAGCGTTTGAGCTGTCGGAGAAATATTGCTGAAAATATTCAACGCTTCATTGTACCAACGGAACATACGCTCTTGCGCGGTGCCCATTAAGTAAGGTACATGAATTTGAATACGGTTTTCTTGACCAATACGGTCTAAACGACCAATACGTTGCTCTAAGACATCTGGGTTTGCAGGCAAATCAAATAAAATCAGATCACTTGCAAACTGGAAGTTACGGCCTTCTGAACCAATTTCAGAACACAGTAAAATTTGAGCACCATAGCTTTCTTCTGCAAAGTAAGCAGCCGCTTGGTCACGCTCAAGTAAACTCATGCCTTCATGGAACATTGCAGTACGAATACCAGCATGCAAACGAAGTACACTTTCTAAAGATTCAACAACAGGGCCACTACGTGCAATTAAAAGAACTTTTTTATGCTTAAGTTCTTTACGTAGAATTTCCATTAACCATGGCACACGTGGGTCATTTTGCATCCATGAACCATCAAGTTGTGCTTCTTCTGGCCACATTTGCTCACGTAATTTACCGTCTTTTGACCAATCTTCTGGCGCTGGTAAAGGTGCCGGTTGGCAATCACGGCCTGGGAAGCCTTGAATCGCCTCACGCGTATTACGGAATAAAATACGCCCCGTACCGTGACGGTCTAACAACTCATGAATCGCTCTGAAACGTTGCTCAGGCTGATCTTCAATTGAATGACCCAATAAACCTTCTAAAGCAGTTAAATGCTCTTGAGTTAAAGGTTCATCCGACATGAGCACTTCTGCAACTTGAGCAGTTTGCTGATATTGCGCTTCTTCATCTAAGAAACGTTCTAAACTGCTAAAACGCTGCGGATCTAACAAGCGTAAACGTGCAAAGTGGCTTTCTACACCAAGCTGTTCAGGTGTTGCTGTAAGAAGTAATACACCCGCTGTATTTTCAGCAAGTTCTTCAACTAAATCGTAACGATCATTACCGCCTTCTTCTTCGCTCCACATTAAGTGATGCGCTTCATCGACTACGAGCAAATCGAAACCAGCTTCTAGCGCTTGCTCACGTAAATCGTCATGATCCACCATCAAATCCACGCTGGCAATAATGCATTGCTCAGTTAAGAACGGATTAAGCTCCGGATCATGTTCTTTAATAGATGCAGTACGGGTTAAGTCGAACAGAGAAAATTGCAAGTTGAAACGACGACGCATTTCAATCATCCACTGATATTGTAGTGAATCAGGGACTAAAATGAGGATACGTTCAGAGCGGCCAGTTTTAAGCTGTTGGTGGATAATTAAACCAGCTTCAATTGTTTTACCTAAACCTACTTCATCGGCAAGTAAAACACGTGGTGCAAAACGTTTACCGACTTCATGCGCAATATAAAGTTGATGCGGGATTAAACCTACACGTGCACCGACCAAGCCGCGTAAAGGACTGGTTTGCATTTGCGATTGCATCAGCATTGCTTCAATGCGTAAGTCATACCACTCTTTATAATCGATCTGGCTTGCCAGCAAACGATCTAAAGGTTTTGACAACTGAATTTGTGCACCAATACGAGTTTCATTGAGCGCTTTACGTTCTTGTTCGCCATTTTCTAAAGTACGAACGACGTTATAACGCAAAACCCCATGGCGGTCTTCAACCGACTCAACAATCCACTTCTGGCCTTCTTGATCTTGAACTTCATCGTTTGTGTTAAAGATGATGCGAGATAGCGGTGCGTTATTACGTGCATAGACACGCGTTTCATCACTTTTGGGGAATAAAATGCTGACAGATCTTTCATCTACATCAATAAGAACGCCTAAACCGAGCTCAGTCTCTGTATCTGATAGCCAACGTTGACCAATAGCATACTGCTGCAATTTTTCCACCTTTTTCTCAAGTTCGCACTACATATTGTACGATGCAAATTAGCTTATTTTTGCATCTTTTTATGTAGTCTTTAAAGCAAAATTTTGCAGCAGAAACCAATTAAATTGTTTCGCTACAAAAATTACTCATTGAAAGTTTTTACATTAAAACGGTACAGGACAGTTAAAAGTTAATGATTCCCCTGTAACAGGATGATTAAAGCTTAACTGTTTAGCATGCAAGCACAGACGAGGAACAAGTAATTGTTCCGGTGTTGCATACAATGTATCACCTACAATCGGATGTCCCAGATATTGCATGTGTACACGGAGTTGATGAGAACGTCCAGTAATCGGTGTTAATTTGACACGCGTAACCGGTTGTCCCTGAATCTGGAAATGTTCAATCGCCTGCCAATGTGTTAAAGCAGGTTTGTTATGAGAAGCATCGACAATATGTAAAGGTGGTCGACTCGGGTCATAGACTACAGGAATATCAACTGTCCCTTCGCCGTCTAGATGGCCTGCGACTAACGCTTCATATATTTTCGAAGTTTGACGGTCTTGAAATTGGCGCGCAATCGCACTTTGTCCACGCTTAGATAACCCAAAAACCAAAATACCCGAAGTATCACGGTCAAGGCGGTGAATGAGCAAAGTTCGTGGTTCAATTGCCACCAGTCTTGTCAAAACGCTGTCATGTAAATCACCTTTCCCTGGCACACTCAAAATGTCCGAAGGTTTATGAATCACCATAAAATCATCATCACGATAGATCAGATGTTCACTTAGAAAATCACTCAAAGTTGTATTCCCAAGGCAAGATGAAAAACAAGCGGGCAATAATAAAAAGCTTACGTCCGAATTACAATGCCGTTCGGGTAAATTAACGACAGAATTTGCAAATATTATGAATCACATTACGGCTAAAGCCGATTAGCGCTTCAATAACTGCATAATATGTTGCAATGTAGGAGTTTGCATCAACTCATCAACAGTTAGGCTCGCACCATTAGCACGCCATAATTCCACCAAATAATTGACTCCCGAAGCGTCTAGACCATAGTTTCTTAAATCTATTTCTGGATGAATTTCCATTGGATGCCGACCCACCTGTTCAGCAACTGCCAATAAAATTCCTTTCTCGGATAGCACCTGTGACGACGGTGCACTTAAAGACCATAACCGCATTAAACTCTGTGTGTTCACATGTTGAATGGAGTCAAAACTGATTTTTTCAATCCATTGTATATGCTGCTCTAAACTACTCGCCAAAATCGCATCATTTACAACAGCTACATAATCGGTAATGGATAAAACAAGCTGCATAACTTGCTTAAATAGCGGTGATAAATTCCCCGCCATAATCACCTGTGCCTGAGTGTTTGATGACAGCTGTTGCCCAAGCTGTAACATGACCTGTTGAAGTTGAGATGTCTGAATCATCATGACTGGAATCTCAAGTGCCTTTGCTCTTTTGCTTAGTAATTCTAAATGATCGACTAATGGCTGGTTCATCCAGTCAGGGGCATTTTCAAGTTCATTTAACCCAACCATGAGCAAGATGCTATGCGTAGATTCAATAGGCCAATTTGAAGTACTTGCGGCTAACTGGATTTTTCGAGGTAAAGGATAAAACATTGTTCTCTACAAATATAAAAATAGCTCAAATTAAAAAGCCCGTTTAAAACGGGCCTTTTTGCTTACTTCATTTCGGCGAATGTTTCTTTTGCAGCCTGAATCGTATATTCGATATCTTCATCTGAATGAGCAGATGAAATAAAGCCAGCTTCAAATGCAGATGGCGCTAAGTTTACACCACGCTTTAACATGCCATGGAAGAACTTTTTGAAAGCTTCAATATCACATGCCAACATAGAGTCAAAGCTTGTAATGTCTTCTTGGTCGGTAAAGTAAAGACCAAACATTGCACCAGCTTGCTGAGTTTTAAATGGAATACCCGCTTCATCTGCTGCTGCTTGTAAACCTGCAAGTAACTTTTCAAGTTGAGCAGATAACTTGCTATAAAAGTCAGGTTGACGTAAATGTTTAAACATTTCGATACCAGCACGCATCGCAAGTGGGTTACCAGATAAAGTTCCCGCTTGGTATACACCACCTAAAGGTGCGATGCATTCCATGATTTCACGCTTACCGCCAAATGCACCTACAGGTAAGCCAGCACCAATAATTTTACCTAAAGTCGTTAAATCAGGTTTAACGTTATAAACCGATTGCGCACCACCTAAAGCAACACGGAAGCCTGTCATCACTTCATCAATAATAAATACAGATTTATATTCATCACAAATATCACGAATGGCTTGTAAGAAACCGTCAATTGGTTTCACCATATTCATGTTACCTGCGACCGGTTCAATAATGACGCCCGCAATTTCATGACCAAATTTAGCAAAGCATTCTTTTAATGCTGGAATATCGTTATATGGCAGCGTTAAAGTGTGTTTAGCGAAATCAGCTGGTACACCTTTCGATGTTGGTTCACCCTCACCTTTAGTTAATAAACCAGAACCTGCTTTTACCAATAAAGAGTCAGAGTGCCCGTGGTAACAACCTTCAAACTTTACGATTTTGTCACGGCCAGTATAACCACGCGCTAAACGAATAGCCGTCATGGTCGCTTCTGTACCAGAGTTAGTCATACGTACCAATTCAATTGATGGCATGATTTCACAAATGATATCTGCCAACGTTGTTTCGTGTACGGTTGGTGCACCAAAACTTAAACCATCTTCTGCTGCTGTTTGTACAGCTTTAATAATATCTGGATGAGCATGGCCCAAAATCATTGGTCCCCAAGAGCCAACATAATCTACATAGCGCTTGCCATCGACATCCCACAAATACGCACCTTTGGCTTTCTCGATGAAAACTGGTGTGCCTCCAACGCCATTAAAGGCACGTACTGGAGAGTTCACACCACCTGGAATGTGTTTGCTGGCTTGTTTAAATAACTGTTCTTGCTTTGGAGATAAACTCATGGAAATGCTCGTCTTAAATATCTAAAAAATAATTTTGAAAGCTTAAGAAAATAATTGTGCCCACGCCTGTACACGGGCAGGAATTTCAGCAGTTGATCGGCCTAATATATCACTAATGACTGCGCAGAGGTCAGCTCCGGCCTCAATCACGGGTTTTGAGTTTTCAACAGTTAAACCACCAATTGCACAAATAGGTAAATCATATTGAGCCGCTGCTTGCTTAATGACTTCAATGCCAACATTGCCTGCTTCTGGTTTTGTGGCAGTTGCATACACAGCACCAAAGGCAACATAAGTTGCGCCATCGGCAATTGCTTTTTTGGCAAGTTCTAATGAGTTTAGGCAAGTACGGCCAATAACGACACCTTCTGGTAACTGCGATTTTGCATCTGTGATTTCACCATCACTTTGGCCTAAATGCACACCTAAACCAAACTGAGCAGCCAGTTTTAGGTCATCATTAATGACAAAAGAAACCTGATATTTTTCACATAACTGTTTGATCTGTTCAACTTCAGCAGATTGGTCGGCTTTGTCTACTTTTTTACGACGGTACTGTAAAATTGCGATTTGACGGGTTGCGAGTGCGGCGTCTAATTTTTCTAATAATAATTGGATTGGGTCATCATTGGTAATGAGGTATAAACCGCGCATACTCTACTCTCGCTTTTTAAAAACTTCGCTAGTATAACGGATTTATAAGTCATCATAAGTACCGATTGATATAGGCTTACCAGTACCAATCGGTATATTAAAAATAGAAATAAAAATTAACTTGGAATTTTATCGTGCTTGCGATCAATTAAACTTAATCGACCAGTCGCAACATCAGAGAGCATTCGCCAATCAGAAATAAAGCTATAAAGAGGCTGTTTAAAACTCGCAGGTTTATTTTTCTCAAATACGAAATGTCCAACCCATGCACATGCATAGCCAGAAACTAAACCATAAAGTGCGTATTTGGCCTGTTTTTTACGAATGGCTTTTGAAAAAAAGTATATGCCAATGCTGCTACCCACCACATGTAAGCGTCTGCTCATAATGTTACGGTGTTCGGTTAAATAAAAACGATAAAATTCCTGATAGTTTTTAATCGGTAATTCAAACTCTGGCTGAGCTTCATGGTTGAAGTTTACTGGTGCATTCACGATCATCTTCCTGATTTTTATTTGATCAAAACATGAGCTGATTGTACACCTAAAAGAAAGCCTAAAGTCATATGTTTGATTGTAACTTTCTCTATCAAAAGCACTACTTTTAGCGCTAAGCTATTATACTTATTCAAGATAGTTTAAATACCTGATTCAGGGAGATCCATTATGGTTGAAGTTGAGCTTAAGTTTCAGTTACCTGAATCGAAGAAAAAAACTGTTCAGCAGTATTTAAAAAAGCATAAAGCACAGAATATTCATTTGCAGGCTAAATATTACGATACACCAAATCGCCTACTCGCGAAAAATGGTATGGCCCTACGTTTACGTAAAGAAAATGATTTGTGGGTACAAACCTTTAAAGCTGCGGGTCAAAGCCATTTACACCGTGTCGAAGAAGAAGTTTTTTTAGGGAAATGCGAACAAGAACCCGAGTTAAACCTTGAGCTATACAAAGATAATAAAGCAGTTACTGATTTACTTACTCAAGCTTTAGGTACTGAAGTTGAAAAGTTAAGCTTGCAGTTTGAGACCGATGTACATCGTACTTATCATGTGTTTGAAGCCGATGACACTGCTATAGAAGTCTGTCTTGATGACGGTGTAGTAAAAACGGCAACCACCCAAAGTAAAATTTGTGAAGTTGAGTTTGAACTTAAACAAGGTGCTGTTAAAACACTAATTCAATTTGCACAGCAATGGATTAATCGTTATGAGTTATGGCTCGATGTTAGAAGTAAAGCCGAGCGCGGTAATTTATTAGCCTTAGGACAAGCTGCTTCGCCTGCTGTTCACGCAAAAAGCCTGAATTTAGACAAAGACATTTCAGCAGAACAAGCGCTCAAAAAGATTGTAGAAAACTGTTTAGGACAATTCTTACCGAATATGGCTGCAATTGCCGATGGCGTTGCCGAAGCTGAGCATATTCATCAGGCACGTGTGAGCTTACGTCGTTTACGCAGTGCATTTCATCACTTTTCAGCATGGTCGGACGAGTTAAATCCTGCTTGGGAAGAACAAATTGCCGAGCTTTTCCGCAAGCTTGGAGACACACGTGATGAAGATGCTATTCGTACTGAAATTTTACCGATGATTGTGCAGCATGGTTCACCTGAGCTTTTGCTTCCAATCTCTGAACAGCCATTAAAAGACCTTGCCACGCTGTTTAAATCAGCAGATACCATTAAGCTTATACTTGCCTTGCTAGCATTTGCTTATTCTGAAGAAGATGATCAAAACACCAAAGGAAAATTAAAAAAACAGATAAAAAAAAGCTTAGACAAGTTACATCATCAAGTCGTGAGTCATGCCGAGCATTTCACCGAACTTGAAGTCACTGAGCAACACAAAATACGCAAAAAAGCGAAGCAATTACGTTACTGCATCGAATTTATATCGAGCTTATACCCTCGCAAAAATGTTCAGCAGTTTTCAAAACAATTACAACCTGTGCAAAATACCTTAGGGCTTTATAACGACTTGTTTATTGCCGAAGATCTATTTAATAAAGCAATTGAACACGACCCGCACTTTTGGTTTGCATTAGGATGGATTAAGGCCAAACAACCTTATTTACAAAATCAGTCTGCCGAAGCTTTGCAAAAATTTAAACAAGTAAAAACTTTTTGGTAAGCATCTTAAAGTCGCGACACATATGTCGCGACTTTTTATCGGTACTTACCAAATACTTTCCATACACCGTTATCTGCTAACGGATCGCTATAACTATCACTACGCTGTTTTCTTGGCTTATCGCGGGCATCGACAAGTTTAAAGTGTGGCTCTACCCCCAACACAATACCATTGGTATAAAACCGTGAACGCGTATATTCACTTTGACCATGTTGAAACACATAAGTTCTTAAATCGATAAACTCACGGTGTGCAACTAATGCTGCGGTGTCATCACTCTGCAACCATTCTTGCATGGTAAAAATCTGGTCTGTGTCAAACTGCCCACATTTTTCAATAAGACTGGCCACACCACGGAAAGTTTTCGATTCTTTTGCGCGTGTTTTATTAATCCGAATTCGGTCTACATGGAAAAAGAATAAAGGTAAGTTCAAATGACTCGGTAAATGAATCGCATCTGGTAATTCATCTTCCATAAAAGGCTGGAAAAGCTCTTGTGCCCTTTCAATTAAGTCTTTCCATTGCTGGTAATAGGCTAAAACTTCTTCTTGCAAACCATAATAAATTGGCAGGCTTTCGACATGCTCTAAATATTGGGGCGGAAAAATATGCTGACGTAATAAAGCAATATCTGTTTTTAAACTTTGAACGGCAATTGCATCTTGCATATTAAAACTCCCAATACTTAGGCTATTTACAGACTAAGGCAAAGGTTTTGTTTCCGCAAGGCTTTGCCTATAATAAGCAGCTCTATTTTTGCGGGAATATGTCATGTCTCAAAAGATTAATGCAACAGATATTACTGAAGAAGAAGCGTTAAATGCTGTTTTCTTTGAGCGTGCGGATGAATTCATTAAACAAGCGAATGATTTTTGTCGCCCGCCTAAAGGCCAAAAACCTGACCCTGCCGAGCTTCGCGGTCAAGTAAGTGCAGCCATGTTATTTGCAACTGCCCGTTTTAATACATGGGTTGCTGCCAATAATTTTAAAGATGGCAACGAAATGCGTGATGCAAAAGAGCAAGTGATGTCTTATCTGCTTCAGCAATTTCAAATGATGCTTGAAGATAACTTTGATGAGTACTGTGAACAGTTCGATAACTACTTACGTTTCCGTAAGAATGAAGATTTTCATACTCACAAACATGATCATGATCATTAATAAATTTTAAATATCCAAATAAAAAAGCCACTTCAAGTGGCTTTTTTATTTGCTAAGTCATTTATTGCTTTTGCGGTTGACCATATTGGTCAGCCATAACTTCCACAAGGTTTGAAAGTTTAATATATTTTTTAATGACGGCATTCACATCAGCAACGGTCAGCTTTGTTAAATCTTGATCATGCTTAACACGGTCAAGTAAGGTTTTACCTGACTCAAGCTCAAGGTTTAACATACCATGAATATTGCGTTCGTCTTCTAAAGCAGTAACACGTTTTTTCATGAGATCTGCTTTCGCTGCTGCAAGCTCTTGCTCGGTAATACCATTGGTTAATAAGTCATTGAGTACCTTATGAACAGAGGCAGTAACTTGCGCTGAACGTCCAGCCGTATAGTTTGCACTAATGCTTAATGCACCAACATTAGTATTCTGATCGAGTTGCAGCCCTGTTCCAAAACCATATACCAATGCATTTTTCTCACGAAGCTCTTGAGCCAAACGTGATGAAATTTGAGAATCACCCAAAATGTAATTCATTAAAATTAAGGCAGATGCATCGGGGTGGTTTTTCCCAACAGGTAATGCGAGTACGCTTTGATAACTACCAAACTCACGTTGTTCAGATAAAGCATGTACTTGTTGAGCAGGAAAATCGACATGTTGAATCAAGATTTTTTCATACGGCTGCTTACTGTTCCAACTGCCGAATTCTTGATTTAATAACTTTTTCATTTTCTTGGCATCAAATGCACCCGTAATCGCAATTTGCGCATGATTCATTGCAAAGAAATGCTGATATAGCTCTTTCACTTGTTCTTGAGTCACATTCTTTAATTGTTTTTTAGCCAGCTCAGGTTCAAAGTGATAACGCAAATCACCTGGTTGGTACTCTTCAATTAAACGCGACAATGTTAAACCTGCCACGACATCCGGTTCAGTATATGGGCGATCAAGGCTAGATAAGCTTTGCGACTTAATTAGATCGAATTGAGATTGTTCAAATTTAGGATTTTTCATGACCTCTAAAACAAACTTGAAGAACTCATCAAATTTTTCAGTTTTAGACTGAATATTAATAGTCATGCCATTACCGTCGGCACTCGCATAAGCTGCTCCGCCTGCATCAATCGATTTATCTGCAATGTCTTGCAAACTATATTTATCAGAACCACGAAGTAATAAATATGAAGTTAAATCAACAACCGTACCTTTATCAAATAAAGATTTTTCTGTACCAAAATCCATAGTAATAGTGGCATAGGTACGGTCATCACGAGTTTCTACAGGGAATAAAGCATACTTCATTCCATTTTTAAGTTTCCCGCGAATAATCTTTTTCTCATTACTTTCGGCATATTGCTTAGAGGTTTTTAAAAACTCGTTAACTTCTTGTTGATAAACTTTCGGGTCTTTTAAAGGCTCTGGCTTAACATCGCTTTGATCTAAAGTTTTAGGCTTATCTTTTGGATCGAGTTGCAATGCTTTCTTTTGATCTTCAGGTGTTGGCAAAATATCGCCATCAATACGATGCCCAGCAACAAGGAACTGTTTTAAGGTTTGATTGACTTCATTGAGTTTCACTTTCTCAACTGCATCTAAATCTTTAAAATATTGATCCCACTGCCCACCAGCTACAGTGTAATCACTTAAACGAGAACCCAAAGCAACAGCGTCTTTATTGACTAACTCACCTTGCGTTTTCATTAAGCTTTTTACACGATTTAGCTCCATCTCTGTAAAAGGTTTACCCTTTTCAATTCCAGAGAGCAAAGCGCTTTCAACTTTATTAGGGTCATTTTTTGGTGAGTAAACAGCACCTAAAAATACGACGTTAAAATCTTGGTCTAACCATGTTGATGCCTGAACGTCTGTACTAATACCTGTTTCAACCATGTTCTGGTACAAATGACCACTTGGCTGCATGGTATATAACATTGGTGCTAAAGCCAGTGTCGGTTGAATTTTGATGTTTTTTCCATTCATATAAATATGGAATTTGGCTAAATCGCTGCCCTTTTTCACCACAAATTCACGATCTTTCATTTTTGTGGAATCTAACACTGGCACCTGAACAGGCTTCGGTACAGCTCGCGCAGGAATTGGGCTAAAATATTGGTCAATTGTCTTTAAAACATCTGTTTTATCAAACTTACCTGAAATCACCATGACCGCATTGTTCGGTGCATACCAACTGCGGTAGAACTGGTTTAACTCAGGCATTTTAATAGACTTAAGCTCAGGTAAATCACCAATTGGTAGTCGCCCTAAATACTTGTTTCCATAAGCCGATTTCCACATTTGATCCATTAAGACTGCAAAAGGCTGATCCATACGGACTTCACGTTCACGCTTTACGATTTCAATTTCAGAGGGAACAAATTTTTCTTGGAGTACCAATTTATCCATACGTTCAGATTCAAGGTACAACACTTGATCTAACGCAGTTTTTTCTGGGCGGACGATATTGGTGTATTTGGTTGAATAGTAGTCCGTGCTCGCGTTAGTCATTAATGTATATTGGTCTAAACGGCGCTGGAACTCTTCACCCTTCACATTTTGCGTGCCTTTAAACGCCAAATGTTCAAGTAAATGCGCTAAGCCACCTTTACCTTGCGGGTCGTTTAAAGAACCTGTCAAATAGATGGTATTAATAAAGATTTTATTTTCTTTGTCATTCGGCGCAAGCACTACCCGAAAACCATTATCTAATTTATATTCCTCAATATTTTGCTTACTTTTTACTAATGTCGTTTGTGCAAATGAGGCAGCACTTAAACCAAGAATACATAGGGAGAGAGTCAGTTGTTTAAACTGCATAAACATATAAATACCAATTAATTTGAATAATAAAAAATCAATAGTTGTGGGACTATAGTAGGAAATTTAAGCTGACATTAATAGTAAAGATTTGAAAAAAAAGCCGTTTATTTAAACGGCCTTATATTTTAAAGAAAAATTTCTGCTTGCATATAAAGTTTGCCATAACCTGAAATTTCAATACGTTCCTGATTCAAGATATTGCAATATAAGACGCCTCCACGGCTAGAAGCCTGATACGCCACAATATTATTTTTAGCGAGTTTCTCTGCCCATAGCGGTGCTATTGCAGTATGAATTGAACCCGTAACGGGGTCTTCGTCAATACCCGCAATAGGCGCAAAATAACGAGATACACAGTCATATTGCTGATCGGCTTTTGAGGTAATTGCAACCTCCATGCCTGTAGTTGTAATAGCAGCCCGTTTACCTAAAGTCTTGAGGAGGTTCATGTCAGGCTGCTCATCTAATACATCTTGAACTGACTCATATTCAACAATATAAGCTTGAACATTTTGATAAACCGCTTTAAAAGGTTTCGTTAATGCTTGACGTAAAACAGCCGGATAATCTTCAACTTGATGAGCCTTACGAATTGGAAAATTCATTCTGATTTTGCCATCATCATCTTGATGAACGATAAAAAGCCCTAAATTTCGGACATGAAAATTAATGGTCTTCTTGTCAGTAAAATCTTTAAATAATACAAAAGCACTGGCAAGAGTCGCATGCCCACAAAAATCAGCTTCAACTGTTGGCGTAAACCAACGAATTTCATAGTTTTCAGCGTCTATGATTTTTACAAAAGCAGTTTCAGACAAATTATTTTCAAGTGCTATCTTTTGCATTAAATCTGCATCTAGCCATTCTTTTTCAACAATCACGGCAGCTGGATTGCCACGAAATAACTCTTTGGTAAAAGCATCGACTTGATACATTTTCATGATAGTGCTCTCTTTTGTAATAGGTTCATTTTCGAAAATTATTTAAAAGAAAAACAGATACAGTTTTTTAAAAATTAACATCACAGCGGCAATTTAAGCATATAAAAAAACGGCTCATCCAGAGTGGAGAGCCGTTTAATATTAACTCTTAATGATGTTGAGTTAATTCAATTTCATCTTCGCTATTCATTATAGCTTTGTCGGTCTGCCCCATAAATTGGCTCGTCACTACACCCGCGGTCATTGAACCATTTACGTTCAATGCTGTACGTCCCATATCAATTAACGGTTCAATTGAAATAAGAAGTGCAACCAACGTTACAGGTAAACCCATGGCAGGAAGCACGATGAGTGCTGCGAAAGTTGCACCACCACCTACTCCTGCTACGCCAATTGAGCTTAAAGTCACAATACCCACTAAAGAAGCAATCCACATTGGGTCTAGTGTGTTAATACCCATCGTTGGAGCAACCATCACGGCTAACATGGCAGGATATAAACCCGCACAACCATTTTGACCAATGGTCGCACCAAAAGAAGCAGAGAAGCTTGCAATAGACTCAGGTACACCTAAACGACGAGTTTGTGCCTCAATATTCAGTGGAATACTTGCTGCACTTGAACGACTTGTAAATGCAAAGGTTAAAACTGGCGCAACTTTCTTAAAGAATTTAAGCGGAGACACACCGGTCAGGGTCAAAATAATGGCATGTACGGCAAACATAATTGCCAAACCTAAGTACGACGCAACCAAGAAACCGCCTAAGTTTAAGATATCTGCAACATTTGAACTTGCCACAACCTTAGTCATGAGGGCAAAAACACCATACGGCGTAAGCGTCATGACTAAGCGAACCAGCTTCATTACCCAAGACTGTAACGTCTGAATAGCAGTCAAAATACGCTGACCTTTCTCTACGTCATCTTTCATTAGGTTGAGTGCTGCGATCCCTAAAAAGATAGCAAAGATAACCACGCTAATAATTGAAGTCGGATTTGCACCCGTTAACTCAGCAAAAGGGTTACTTGGAATAAAGGAAAGAATAAATTGCGGTACGCTTAAGTCTGTTACTTTACCCACATAGTCAGTCTGAATTGCAGTCAGACGTGCTGTTTCAGCGGCGCCTTGTACTAGACCTTTGGCAGTTAGGCCAAATAGGTTCGTCACAAATACCCCAACTAACGCAGCGATAAGTGTTGTAAATAACAAAGTTCCAATAGTGTAGACGCTGATTTTTCCTAAAGAGGAAGCTTGGTGTAACTTTGCTACCGCACCTAAAATCGAAACAAAGACCAAAGGCATCACGACCATTTGTAAAAGTTTTACGTAGCCGTTACCAACAATATTAAACCAGCTAATAGATTCAGCAAGAATCGGATGGCCACCGCCATAAATCAAATGTAGTCCTAAACCAAACACTACACCTAAAATTAAGCCAGCTAGAACTTTTTTAGATAAGCTCCAATCTGTTTTACGTGTTTGGGCGAGTAAAAATATTAACCCGACAAAAACCACAATATTGATGATTAAGGGTATATTCATTCCCAAACTCCAAATTATTGCTTGTGTCATCTTTTAAGGGGGCATATTTGACCATAGCCGGTCTATATAAACTACCCTTTTCAACAATTTTCTAGCATGCAGATCATTACCGATCTGAATGAGAATATAAAATGACTTTTAAATACATATATATCACTTTTAAAACATAAGTTAAGTAGGATATTTATGTATAAAAATTAAGCGCATTTCTGTATAAATTGTTGCTCAATAAAACAAATAAATTGCTTTAAATTACTACCCCATGTGTCAGCAGGCTGGGCAACTAAATAGGTGGTGAAATGTGCAGATTCAGTGTTAATTTCAAAACAACTTAACGCCACTTTATCGGCCACTTTAGTCAAATATGACTTTGGCAATAAAGCAAAACCAACACCTAATTCCACACAGCTTACAATCCCATCTAGGCTGCCCATTTCCATAATTTGCGAAGGCGGCACACTGTTATCATTTAAAAACAGCTCAATTGCATGGCGATATGAACACCCTTGTCGGAACGCAATAAATCGGGTCTTTGCAAGCGTAGCAATGTCGGGGAATTCAATTTGTTGTTTTGGGCAAACCAAAACCAATTGTTCTTGCCACACGGGCAAGCTATATAGCTCTGGAATCACATATTTAGAAGCAACAAAAGCACAATCGACCTCGCCTTGTTGCACAGCATTTAACAAATATCCTGTCGGGTGAGTTTGAAGTTCAAGCGGCAAATTCGGATATTGCTGCATACATTCATTAAGCAATTGAGGCAGTCTTATCGCTGCAGTCGTTTCCATACTGCCCAAACGAATAGTTTCATTCGGATCAATATCACCTTCTTGAAAGATCTTTTTAGCTTTATTGTGCAGTGCAATCATTTGAACAGCATAGCTATGTAGCTGTTGCCCGGCATTGGTTAATGTCACGGGGTTATGGCGATTTAATAAAATCACACCTAACTCTTCTTCAAGCTTTTTCACATGGCTGGTGATATTCGATTGAACCGTATACATTTTTTGTGCAGCCAATGAAAAACTTCCACTCTCTGCAACCGCTAAAAAAAACTCTAGAGACTTAAGCAACATACCACTATCTCAAAACAAGATAATTGATATCATATTAAATCATTTTTAAAGATTATAAAACTCGCTTTTAATAATAAAAAAATTGAGACACTCCTCATGACTAAGCTTTATCGAATGAGCCTGCTTGTCTTTTTAGCAACTTGCTTAGGAATTGGTATTTTTAGATTTTCTTACACTGCGCTTATGCCCATCATGATTGTGCAATATGGATGGACTCACGACTTTGCAAGTTTCTTAGGCAGTGCAAATTTATTGGGCTACTTGCTTGGCGCTCTATTGGCACTGTTTAGTATTAAAGAAAAATCTATTCCAACTCTTATTATAAGTTCTGCACTTGCAGGCAGCTTAAGCCTACTCTGCTGCGCCTTTCTACACATGCCTTTGGCTTGGTTTGTGTTTTGGCGGACCATCTCTGGTATTGCAGGTGGTCTACTCATGATTTTGGCACCCAGCTTTGCTATGAAAAGAATTGCAATAACCCAAAGGCTTAAAGTCAACTTTTTAGGGTTTAGCGGTATTGGTGTGGGGGTGCTGTCTGCCACTATTATTATTCCTGCACTCAAAAACATGCCCGTCCAATATGTCTGGGGCATTTTTGCAGCACTGTCTATTGTGGGCAGTTTGGTACTTTTTCAGTTATTAAGGCACCAACCTAGCGAGTCCGTTCAAACGGCCAATCAAGCACCTCAAAATAGCAAACATTCACGCTTGGGGCTGGTCATTATTATTGCCTATATGTGCAGTGCTTTTGCATATATTCCACACTCTTTGTTTTGGATGGACTACTTATCGGGAACCTTACATTTTCCATTAGAGCAACGAAATTTATTTTGGGTACTTTACGGAGTCGGAAGCTGTATAGGGGCTTTTGTGGCGTATTGTTTAAGCCGCCTTACTGGATACTTACAAGCCATTAAATGGCTATATGGGTTCTACTGCTTGGCAGTTGCCCTACCGTTCTTTTCCCATGCTACTGCTTTGCTCGCTTTATCTTCATTTCTTACAGGTCTACTCACACCGGCCACAGTATTCATTAGTTCTTATAGCCTGCTACACATTTATGAGCAGCGTTATCAAAAAATCTGGAGCCTTGCCACCATTGGCTTTGCCAGTACCCAACTGCTAGGTGGCGTGGTAATTAGTACCTTGCATCACTTGCATTGGTCTTATGCACACCTGTTCTTAATGGGTGGCATTGTTTTGCTATTCGCTTTAATCCTTTTAGTTCGCACCCGTTCTTCTATATCTACCACTCTCGGAGAAACCGAACCGTGAAACCGTTGTTCTTTGCTCTATTTTTAGTTGCTTTCGTACTTGTTATTCAAACCTTAGATCAAAGCTATCAAAAGAAAATCGGGCTATCAAAAACTGCTAAACATCCTGAATTTATGCAATAAAAAATGCCCCGATATATCAGGGGCTTTTTCGATGAGCACTCAAATATTTCCGAAATAGAAATTGATGAATACATCAACAGTCAAAATCATATAGCAACTATAATTTTAAGTCTTATCAAGAATGCCTAGCTGACAAAAAATGTCACATTATGTCAATGTAGAGTGTAATTTTCTGATCTATATTCAATAAAAATTTATAATTTTTAATACTTAAAATAGAGTAAGACATGAGCAATAACAATTATATTGATGAGCTTTTAAAGCTCTTGGCGATGTTCGCTTTTATCTGTGTTTCATTATTGGCATTTAAATGTCGGACTGTGTTCGCACTTGATATGACTACATCATATGAGGTCTCTGTAAAGATTGTTATTTATATTGGCACGGCGGCTATTCTTGGTTTTTTAACACGCGATCATATTGAGTTTACAACACAATTTTTAATTGCTGTTCCATTCGCATACTTTTGGCTAGAGCCAGTTCTTGACTACAAGGCCATTCAAACTATACCAGATGTTCCGTTTTATCTGTCAGGTCATGGTCAAAGTTTAGGGCTATTGATTGTCATTATATTCTGTTTTGCCCTATGGGTATTTAAAGAAACAAGCTCAAATTCGCCTGAGTCTCAAAATGTCTAAATAGGTTTTTTTTGGGAGTTTTATAAAGTTAAAAATAGTCACTGTACTCTATGTTTTTATAATATATATTTTAAACAAATTACTTTATACCAATTAAAAACTTTTAAAAATGTTGAATATATCAAACCCAGCAAATGCCGTTGTTGTAGGTATTATCACAATAATTGCTACAGTTAGCCTTCTTATATGGAAGTTTAATTTTTATCTTGGCATAGATATATATACCAGTGGAGAAGTGCTTTTCAAAACGTTGCTATATGCAGCCACAATAGGTCTATTCAGTTACTATTTTCGCTATACCATTAAAATTAGTAATACGGTGATCTTATCATTACCTCTTTTTTTCTTTTGTATCAGACCCATTCTGAACTACAAAATGACGCATACCATGGGCAATATTCCACTGTATGCAACTCAGCATGGTCAGGGAGGAATCTTATTAAGTTTAACAATATTGGCTTGTATGCTATGGGCATTTACCGCCCACTCTTAGCTTAAATTCCAATATTCCATAAACTTATTTTTATTCATTTCTATACTATAAAAAATCTATAAATAATAATTCTTTAAAGTAATTAAAAAGCCCTCAATTGAGGGCTTTTCTATGAAACATTAATCTTCCATATGTTTAATAATGGCATCACCAAATTCAGAGCAACGCAATAAGGTTGCGCCCGGCATTAAACGCTCAAAATCGTAAGTTACCGTTTTAGCTGCAATCGCTCCTGAAATTCCTTTAATGATCAGGTCAGCCGCTTCAGTCCATCCCATGTCTCGAAGCATCATTTCAGCAGATAGAATAATTGATCCGGGGTTTACTTTATCTTGTCCGGCATATTTAGGTGCCGTACCATGCGTTGCTTCATAAACTGCGATTGCACCACCAATATTTGCACCAGGCGCAATACCAATGCCCCCTACTTCTGCTGCTAATGCATCAGAAATATAATCACCATTTAAATTAAGGGTTGCAATCACTGAATAATCGGCAGGACGCATTAAAATTTGCTGTAAGAAAGCATCTGCAATCACATCTTTAATAATGATGTCTTTACCATTTTTAGGGTTCTTAATTTTAACCCAAGGGCCACCATCTATGAGTTCACCACCAAAACGATCTAGCGCTAACTCATATCCCCATTCTTTAAATGCACCTTCGGTATATTTCATAATATTTCCCTTATGAACGAGGGTTACCGATGGTTTGTCATTATCTATCGCAAATTGAATGGCTTTACGAACTAAACGTTGCGATCCTTCTTTAGATACAGGTTTGATTCCAATACCACATCCTTCTGGAAAGCGAATTTTTGTAACGCCCATTTCTTCTTGAAGGAATTTAATTACCTTCTTCGCTTCTTCAGAGTCTGCTTTCCATTCAATACCTGCATAAATATCTTCCGAGTTTTCACGGAAAATCACCATGTCGGTTAGTTCAGGATGCTGAACAGGTGATGGAACGCCTTTAAACCAACGTACTGGACGCACGCATACATACAAATCTAATTCTTGACGTAATGCCACATTAAGTGAGCGAATACCACCACCGACTGGAGTGGTTAAAGGGCCTTTAATTGAAACAACAAACTCACGCAGGGCTTCAAAAGTTTCTTCTGGCATATAGGTGCCATAAATTTTATTGGCTTTTTCACCGCAATAGACTTCCATCCATTCAATGGAACGTTTGCCGCCATAAGCTTTTAAAATAGCTGCATCGACGACTGTTTTCATTGTTGGTGTAATATCTACACCAATACCATCACCCTCAATAAAAGGAATAATTGGATGATTTGGTACATTCAGCGACAGGTCTGCTTTAACTTTAATTTTATCACCGTCGGCAGGAACCACGATCTTCTGATAACCCATTGTGTAGATTCTCCCTTTTATAATATTTAACTAACCAAACAAAAATAATTATCGATAAACAATACTTTCAACTTTTATTAACGCATAATAGCTTAATCGAATTTAATCCTTTTTGAGATTTATGTGGGAAATAAGCAAATTTCACACTTAAATATAGCTCAATGTTTTTACCGCTTATTTGAAAGAAGAAGCCATTTTTTATGAAAATTGTCATTCTCAACAAACCATATGACGTCCTCTCCCAGTTTCGTAAAGACGAAGCACACATGACGGTCTCTGACTTTGTAGATGACCCGACTTTACGCATAGCAGGCCGTCTTGATATGGACTCTGAGGGTTTAGTTTTCTTAACTGATCATGGTGGTTTGAATCAGTTCATTACCAACCCTGCGAATAAAAAATACAAAACGTATTTAGTTCAAGTTGATGGCGATGTAACCGAAGAAGCGCTTGAGCAACTTCGTAAAGGTGTAGAGCTTAATGATGGTATGACTTTACCAGCTAAAGCGATTAAGGTAAGTGAACCTGCATGGTTATGGGACCGTGACCCTCCTGTACGTTACCGTGCCAACATTCCAACGTCTTGGATTGAAATCTCTATTTGTGAAGGTCGTAACCGTCAAGTTCGTCGCATGACCTCTGCGGTAGGTTTCCCGACTTTACGTCTCATTCGTACTAAAATTGGTTCAATTGATTTAGTTCAATTAGGATTACAGCCGGGCGACACCAAAGAAATCGAACCTCTACTCTACCCAGACTTTAAAGATGTTCCAGCCGAGCAACCTTATCGTTCACGTTCTTATGTAAAAAAACCGGGTGGTACAGGTGGCAAACCAATGGTTCGTAAGAATAAAGATGGTTCTGTTAAAAAGTCTGGTACAAAACGTATTTGGCAAATGGATGAAAGTGAAAAACCACGTCGTAAGACCAATGGTACAACTCGTCCAAATACCAAGGCACCACGTGGTCGTGGCCGCAATGGTCGATAAAAACATTTAAGTTTTAAAGCTCACGTCAGTGGGCTTTTTTAATGACTTTTATTTTTTAGAAAATAAAAAAACCGGTGCATACGCACCGGTTTTAAGCTATTTACTAACGAATCAGTAATTAAGCTTGAACACTTGAAAGTGCTGCATTAAATGTAGCACTTGGACGCATTACAGCGTTTACTTTTGCAGGGTCAACTGCATAGTAACCACCGATGTCAGCAGCTTTACCTTGTACTTGAGCAAGTTCAGCAACAATCTTCTCTTCGTTTTCAGCTAAAGCTTTCGCAAGTGGAGCAAACTTCGCTTTCAACTCAGCATCTTCGTCTTGAGCAGCAAGTGCTTCAGCCCAGTAAAGTGACAAGTAGAAATGGCTACCACGGTTATCAAGCTCGCCTGTACGACGTGATGGAGACTTGTCATTGTCAAGCAATTTACCAGTCGCTTCGTCAAGTGTCTTCGCAAGTAACTTCGCACGAGCATTGTTTTCTTTAATGCCCATTTCTTCTAGAGAAACTGCAAGTGCAAGGAACTCACCAAGCGAATCCCAACGTAAGTGGTTTTCTTCAACAAGTTGTTGTACGTGTTTAGGTGCTGAACCGCCCGCACCAGTTTCGTACATGCCACCACCCGCCATAAGCGGAACGATAGACAACATCTTCGCAGAAGTACCAAGTTCCATAATTGGGAACAAGTCTGTTAAGTAGTCACGTAAAATATTACCAGTCACAGAAATCGTGTCTAGGCCACGAACTACGCGCTCAAGTGTGTAACGCATTGCACGTACTTGAGACATGATTTGGATGTCAAGACCAGTCGTGTCGTGATCTTTCAAGTACTTCTGTACTTTCTTGATCAATTCGTTTTCGTGTGGACGGTATGGGTCAAGCCAGAAGATCGCAGGCATGCCTGAGTTACGTGCACGAGTTACTGCAAGTTTTACCCAGTCACGAATCGGAGCATCTTTCACCTGACACATACGCCAGATATCGCCTTCTTCTACATTTTGAGTCAATAACACTTCACCAGTGTCAAGATCGGTAATGTTTGCAATACCAGCTTCTGAAATCTCAAAAGTCTTGTCGTGAGAACCGTATTCTTCAGCTTTTTGAGCCATCAAACCAACGTTTGGTACTGTACCCATAGTCTTCGGATCGAAGTTACCATGCCATTTACAGAAATTGATCATTTCTTGGTAAATACGGGCAAATGTTGATTCTGGCATTACTGCTTTAGCATCGTATTGCTTACCATCAGCACCCCACATTTTACCACCAGCACGGATCATTGCAGGCATAGAAGCATCTACGATGATGTCGTTAGGTGAATGGAAGTTAGTGATGCCTTTTGCCGAGTCAACCATTGCAAGAGCAGGACGGTGTTCTTGGCAAGCATGTAAGTCTTCAATGATTTCTTCACGTAATGAAGTAGGAAGAGTTTCGATTTTCTCGTATAACCCAGCCATACCGTTATTAACGTTAATACCTAATTCGTCAAATAACTTACCGTGTTTTTCGAAAGCTTCTTTGTAGTAGATTTTCACACAGTGACCGAAAACGATCGGGTGTGAAACTTTCATCATTGTCGCTTTTACGTGTAAAGAGAATAAAATTCCAGCTTCTTTACAATCATCAAGTTCTTTTTCGTAGAAGTCACAAAGTGCTTTCTTGCTCATGAACATTGAGTCGATGATTTCGCCTTCTTGAAGCGCAACCTTTGGCTTAAGAACAATGCTCTTACCACTGTTTGTGATAAGTTCCATTTTTACATTGCGTGCACGGTCAAGTGTCATTGACTTTTCACCGTGGTAGAAGTCGCCTTCTTCCATGTGTGAAACGTGAGTTTGTGACCACTGTTTCCACTCGCTCATTGAGTGAGGGTGTTTCTTAGCGTAATTTTTAACGGCAGCAGGAGCACGACGGTCAGAGTTACCCTCACGAAGAACTGGGTTTACTGCTGAACCTAGGCATTTGCCATAACGAGCTTTAATAGTTTTTTCTTCTTCAGTCGCTGGGTTTTCCGGATAGTCAGGAATTGCAAAACCTTTAGATTGAAGTTCTTTAATACATGCTGTCAATTGCGCAACAGAGGCACTAATATTTGGGAGTTTGATAATGTTAGTATCTGGATCTTGTGTAAGACGACCTAGCTCAGCAAGGTTGTCGGATACCTTTTGCTCTTCACTTAGGTAGTCAGCGAATTCTGCGAGCACACGTGCAGCTACAGAGATGTCACTTTTAACAATCTCGATACCTGCTGGCTTAGTAAAGGTCTCAATGATCGGCAGTAGCGAATAAGTCGCCAATAATGGCGCCTCGTCAGTCAGTGTGTAAATGATAGTTGACTTTTCACCAGCCATATATAGCCCCTTCCGTTGAATTGAGTTTTGAGGACCGAGCTTTTGGCCCAGTGCCTACGAACCGATATGCTTAAATAAAACCCTGAGAGTATCGGCTCTCATTGGCTTTCAGTCAACGAAATATCCAGTGATAACGACATTTCGCAGCGAAATAATACATAATTTAAATCTATTGATAATAATCTTATACCTAACTTATGGTAATACATGTACGTTTACCAACTTTTTAGGTATAGGACATTGTTAAATTACATGAGATATCTTTCAGAGTTCTGACAAATATTATACTTTTCATTCAAAATAAACTCAAAGATAACACCTATTTCAATTTTCAAAATCTACTAAAAAGTAAAAAACCGATGTACGAAACATCGGTTTTTTATAAATTAATTCACTGTTATTTAGGCTTTTAACCATTTATCAGCTTTACTTTGATCTTCAATAATAAGTTCAACTTCAGTTAAGTTGATGTTGTCGCCTGTCACTTCAAACGACAATAACTCATCACGGCGGAAAGCCAAAACTTGGTAACTACCCTTTTGTTTAGCATATTTCTCAATAAGTTTTGTGGTCGCTTTTAATCCATCAATTGCAATAATGACATCATTGGCAGAAATACCAGCTTTTGCACCAGCTCCCTCACGGTGAGCATTTTGTACTAACACACCTTCAGGTTTATCAGTCAGCTTTAAACCATAAGCCAATGTCTTATCATTTTTAAACGTATAACTTAAACCAAACTCAGGGAATAACTGATCTAGCGGTAACTCTTCAGTCGTGTTAATCAAATGATTGATTTGCTCAACCCAACTATCACCTGTTAACTCTTCACACAAATCAAAAACAGTACGTTCATTAACCTGAATACCGTTTTGGGTGTTTTCATACAAACGACGCATTAAGGCATCAAGACTAGAACCACGTAAACGCAAGCCTAAATCTAAACATAGGGCAACTAATGCGCCTTTGTTGTAATAGCTGGTGCCCGCATTATTCGTGTTTTCATCTGGACGATAAAACTTAATCCATGCATCAAAACTTGATTCAGCTACTGTTTGAACAAAGCGACCCGGATTTTGTAAATAACGATCAAGCTGTGACTTCAACAAATCTAGATAAGACTTTTGAGAGATCACACCACTACGTAATAAAATGAGGTCATCATAATATGAAGTGAAACCTTCAAAAATCCACAGTAGCGAGGTATAGCCTTCTTTATGAAGATTATAGTTTGCAAAATTTTCTGGGCGGATAAACTTCACCAACCAAGAATGAAAATACTCGTGGCTACACAAACCTAAGAAACGTTGATAGTCTTTCGAAGGTTCAGTTGGTTCATTCGATTTTGGTAAATCATCACGTGGTGTAATCAAACTTGTGCTGTTGCAATGCTCTAAGCCACCATAACTATTCCCTGTTGCCATCGTCATAAAGGTATAGTTTTTAAATGGCGCTGAACCAAACATTTCAATTTCAGCTGCACAGATTTTTTCAATGTCCGCTTTTAAACGGTCCACATTGGTACTGTGCTGTCCTGAAATTGCAAATTCATGTGCAATTCCGTGCGCTTCGAAACTAAAACGTGTTTGATCAGCCAGTTCAAATGGACTATCAATCAGTTGATCATAATGATCAGCTTTTAAGGTAAAACGTCCCTTAACTAAGCTTTTTGAAGCTAAGCCAGTTGCTAATTGAAAGTGTTTTAATTCATCAGGCAAAAAGATTTCTAATTCACAAGCAGATTGCTCTTGTCCATCTAAACCTAAGCATACACAGGCTGGGTTAATATATAGACGTGTTTGATCTACATAAGCACCACGTACTGATAAATCGTATGCATAGACATCGTATTCAACAGTAATTAACTCATGGTCGGTGTTAAATAAACGCCAGCGATTTTTTTCAGTTTTTTTAATATTGAGCATGCGTCCAGCTTCATCGTAAGCTTTTACAGCTTCAATATGCTTAGAAAACTCACGAATTAAATAACTGCCTGGAATCCACGTTGGTAACCATAGTTCCTGATTTGGATTCGCTAAAAAACGAATTGTTACGTGAACAAGGTGCTGTTTGTAATCATCGAACTCTATTTGATAATGCAACATAAATTCTTCAATTTAAAATAAGAACGGTTTCACCTTAGATTATCACTTTTTTGTATCGACTTGCGTAGATGTATTTTTTGGCAACAATTCAGACTAGCCTTCTACAAAAAAAAGGCATAGCATGCTGGGCATCTGTGTTCCGTATTTGCCAGTAAACGTCAAGGTCACCTAGTGAAATTCTTCCTATCTCTTTTTACGCTGTTTAGTATTTTCTGTACTACTCTTACCAATGCTGCTCTACTTAATATTGCTCCTGAAAGTGTTGAAGCCGCTGCATGGACAATTGTAGACACTCAATCTGGACAAATCATTGCTGAGCATAATAGTCATGTACAACGTGCACCAGCATCCCTAACCAAAATGATGGTTGCCTACATTGCATTAAAAGAGATTAAGGCTGGAAAATTAAAGCTAGATCAAGTCATTACTGCAACCCCTGTCGTAGGTGTGGTTCAGTGGGACGAATCACAAATGTACCTCAAAGCGGGTGAACAAATTTCAGTTGATCAGCTTTTGGCTGGTTTAATTGTGATGTCAGCAAATGATGCAGCTGTGACTTTGGCAGAAAAAATTTCTGGTGATGTGCCTCATTTCGTACAACGTATGAATCAAGAAGCTCAAGCATTAGGTATGAAAGACACGCATTTTAGTAACCCTGCCGGGATTACAATGCCAGACCATTACACTACAGCTCATGATTTGAGCTTATTAAGTCAGGCAGTGATTCACCAAACACCTGAATATTTACGTTATTCAAAAATGCCAAGCTTTAGCTACAATCAACGTTTTCACCATGCGACCAACCTTGCTTTGAAATATGATCCATCTGTAGATGGTTTAAAAACTGGCTATACCAAAGCAGCGGGTTATAACTTGGCTCTCACAGCTTCGCGTCCTTCATTTTCACCAAACTTACCGCAAAGACGTTTACTGGTTATTGTTTTAGGTACACCAAGTGCCGTGAAACGCGCTGAAATTGCCGATAAGTTAATGAATCTTGCTTATGCGTATACACGTGATGAAGTGGTTATTCCAGAGCAAAAACTAATTGCTGAGCTACCTGTGATTAAATCAACTTTAAAAATGTTTAAAGTAGAAACTAAGCAGCCGACCATTGTTACGACTTCTTTATATGCTGAGCCAGCTGCAATCGATTTAAATACGTTTGATTATGCTACGCAGCGTATTCAAGTTCTTGATAGTAACAAGCAGCCTAAAACTATTGCTCCACTTGAAACCACTCAAACACGTGTAAACATTGAGTTAAATGAACAAAAGTTAACTGCACCGTTAATGAAAGCGATGAATTTGGCAACTGTTTCAATTTATCAAAATAATCAATTGATTCGCAGCCTACAAATTGAAAATGATGTGCATATTGAAGAAGCGAACATTTTCCAAAGAATCATGATGTGGTTCTCTAATCTTTTCTCTATTTTTTCATCGAGTAACCATAGTGCAGCAAAACTCTACCCTGTAGATTCGCACTAAAAACATCAAATTGTGCACAGAGGCACAATAAATTTTATAAATAAAAGATGGCATAATTTAGCCATCTTTTTTTATAGAAAAATAATTAGGTGATAAAAATGGCCCAAAGTTTACATCATATTGTTATTGTCGGTGGTGGTGCGGGTGGTTTAGAACTTGCCACACAACTCGGTGAAACTTTTGGGAAAAGCGGTAAAGCTAAAATTACATTAGTCGACCAAAATTTGACTCATATCTGGAAGCCGCTACTTCATGAAATTGCTGCAGGTTCTTTAAATCCTCACGAAGAACAAACCAATTATTTTGCCCATGCAGAGAAACATCATTACGAATTTGTATTAGGAACGCTTGTTGCAATTGATAAAGAGAAAAAAATAATAGATTTAGTGCCCCCTCAAGTGTCTAAAGAACAAAACAATCATGTTCAACAACTGAGTTATGACACGCTTATTTTGGCGCTTGGTTCTGTATCAAACGACTTTAATACACCGGGGGTACGTGAAAACTGTCATTTTCTCGATAGTCGAAAACAAGCTGATATTTTCCAACAAGACCTTTTGCATTTGTACATTGAAGCGCAAAATCAACCAGATCAACGTACCTTAAATATTGGAATCATTGGCGCGGGTGCAACTGGTGTCGAACTTGCAGCTGAACTTATTGAAACAACCAAAAACTTTTATCGCTATGGTTTGAAAAAAATCCATCCTAAACAAGTCAAAATTACACTGATTGAAGCATCAGAACGAATTCTTCCTGCACTAAATGAAAAAACGGCTGAGCATAGTGCAAAACAGCTCCAAAAAATGGGTATCGAAATTTTAACTCAACACCGTGTTGAAAAAGTTGATAAGCATTGCATCTATTTCAATAACGGTAATCAGCTCAAAAGTGATATTACGGTATGGGCAGCTGGGGTAAAAGCCCCCAAAGTTCTTGAAAGTTTTACCGATTTCGAACGTGACAACATTAACCGTTTAATGGTCTATGCAACCCTGCAAACTTATTCTGACCCAAATGTATTTGCTTTCGGTGACTGTGCACATTGCCAGCTTGATGCACGAAACCCTCCTCTTGGACCACGTGCTCAAGTTGCTAGCCAACAAGCAAGCTTTTTAGTTGATGCGATGGCTGCCAGACTTAATGGCCGTTCACAGCCGATGTTCACTTTTAATGACAAAGGTTCACTTGTGTCTTTAAGTCGTAATAAAGCCGTTGGAGAATTGCTTGGGGATGTTAGTGTACAAGGATATATTGCTAAAACGATGTATGTATCTTTATACCGTTTACATCAAGCAACAATTCATGGATACACTCAAGCTGGACTACTCACAGTGAAAGATTTACTTACAAGACGAGTACGTCCAAAAATTAAGCTGTATTGAGTTGAATTTTTTAAGTTCATCCCTATATAGACAAAAACGCATTAGAAAAAGTGTTAAAGATTGAGATTTTGTAGTCTACAAAATTTATTTTTCACTTTATGATGTACGCTTTAATTGATTGAATGGATCAAAAACATGACTGCAATTGCAAATAACCACGTGGTTTCATTCCACTATAAATTAACAAACGCTGAGGGTGAAACACTTGATCAATCTCAAGGTGAACCACTTGCCTATTTGCATGGCGCAGGCAATATCATTCCAGGTTTAGAAAATGCATTAACTGGTAAGACTGTTGGTGATAAATTCACTGTAAATGTACCAGCTGCTGAAGGTTATGGCGAATACAACCCAGACCTAGTACAAGAAGTTCCAGCTCAAATGTTCCAAGGTGTTGATAACATTCAACCTGGTATGCAATTCCAAGCTCAAACAGATGACGGCGTTCAAATCGTTACTGTTAAAGCGGTTGAAGGCGACAACGTTGTAGTTGATGCTAACTTCCCACTTGCTGGTCAAGATTTAACTTTTGAAGTTGAAATCGTAGAGATCCGTGAAGCTTCTCAAGAAGAATTAGATCACGGTCACGTACACGGTGCAGGTGGTCACCACCACTAATTCATCTTTCACAAGATGATAAAAAGCAAAGCTTCGGCTTTGCTTTTTTTATGCCTTTATTTTATATAATATTCAGAGAGTTAATTTATTATTGGACGATGCATGTCAAATACTTATCAGTTGATTTGGTTTCGACAAGATTTACGAGTACGCGATCATGCAGCTTTATGGCATGCCTGCCAGCAAGGACCTTCAATTGGATTAGTCATCTTATCGCCAGAGCAATGGAAACAACACGACGATGCTCCAATAAAAATTAATTTTTATTTACGACAACTCAAAGAGCTTCAAAAAGAATTAGCATCACTTCATATTCCACTTGTTATCCAAGTCATTCCCAATTGGAAAGATATCACCAAGTTTATTCCTGATTTCAGCCAGAAATATAATATTGAAAATGTTTATGCAAATATTGAAATGGGTGTAAATGAATTAAAAAGAGATAAAACAGTACAAGACTCTTTAAATAAAGGCAGTAAAGAACTTTTTTTATTTCATGACCGCACGATTTTTCCTCTGCGTTCAATTCGCAACAAATCAGAACAACCGTATCAAGTGTTTAGTGCATTCAAAAAAGCATGTTATGCAAAACTAGATACCAGTGGTTTACCTCAATGCTACCCTTTACCCAATAAACAAACTAAAGTTCCAACTGATTTCTTAAATGTGGAAAATGCAGACTTAGCTGAAATTGAAGAACTATTTTGTTCATCTATTTCTAAAGAACAGCATGATTTATGGCCTGTTGGCGAATCATATGCATTAGAACAGTTAGATGAATTTATTAAAGACTCGGTGTCTCACTATAAAGTCGAGCGAGATTTTCCTCACGTAGAAGGTACAAGCAAACTTTCGCCTTATTTAAATATTGGCATTTTATCTATTCGACAGTGTCTACAAGCGCTCTTTCGTGCTCAACACGGCAACTTTCACTTAGTCGATGAAGGCCAACAAACATGGTTGGATGAACTTCTTTGGCGAGAGTTCTATCAGCATATTTTATTTGATTTTCCGTATGTGTCTAAACACATCCCATTTAAAAAAGATACTCAAAAAATTCAATGGAATCATAACCCAGAACACCTAACAGCATGGCAAACTGGCCAAACGGGTATCCCTATCGTTGATGCCGGCATGCGTCAACTTTTAGAGACAGGCTGGATGCATAACCGAGTACGAATGATTACCGCCATGTTTTTATGCAAAAACTTACTGATTGATTGGCGCATTGGTGAGCAATGGTTTATGCATCATTTAATTGATGGGGACTTAGCGGCGAACAATGGTGGATGGCAATGGTGTGCCTCAACTGGAACCGATGCTGTACCTTATTTTCGGATTTTTAACCCCGTTAGCCAATCACAAAAATTTGATCCGAATGGAGACTATATTCGCAAGTGGGTGAAAGAATTAGCTCATCTGGACAATAAATCCATTCATGAACCTTACTCAACCAAAACGAGTCTTCGCTTAAATTATCCAAAACCAATTGTAGACTTAAAAGAATCACGTATTAAAGCAATTGAAACATTCAAGAGTATTTAGATAAGAATTGAGTCTTATCTGTTTATTTTTGATTAACAATTAACAACAGGATTTGACTATAAAGGGACTTTCAACTACAAATAAATATATTAGATACTTAAAAAGGACATAAACAACAACAACTTCGCAAATCCACACCTTTCATTATAAAAGTATAAAAAAATTAACATTACAAAAGGTAGCATAATCCGCATGCAACAAAAAAACCCAGGTAGAACACTCGTCTTATGGATTATCGCAGCTCACCTATTTATGGGAATGGTTGCATATGAGTGGTTGCCTGTGAGTTTTAGAGGAAGCTGGATTTTTATTCTTCTTCTTTTAATTTCTGGAGCTTTTTTAGAAGTCGGCTTGTCTTTAATTGTCGGTTTACTCGCGTTTATTGGAGTTGCCGTATATTTTCTACTCGACTTAGGGGCTCAAACGCACATTGAACGGCAACTTCTTTTACTTTTTATTATTCCTCTTATTCCGCTCTTTTTAAGTGCTGTACGCCATAATATTGAAATTAATGTTCAAAAATATCGAGATATTCAAAGCTATGACCGAAATTATCGCCGTGATATTTTCCCGATCAGTGCTTTAAAATATTTCCAGCGCAGCTTTTTTAAACTTCTTGATCGCCATAATGTACAAGACTATGAAGTCTTTGCGATCAAGATTCTTAATCGTAGTTTAATAAAAGAAATGCTCGGTGATGATGTTTGGAAAACCACTCAAAATGAAATGATTAAAATTTTGAGCCAACATGAACCTAATGAGATTATTTTCCAGTTTGCAGATGATGACTTGGAAAATATATACAGTATTGTCATTCGCCATCAAAAAACTGAACAAGAACCTGATTTTATTAAAAAATTAAGAGAAATTATGACATTACGCCTTGAGGTGGAATATAAAATTATTCCAATTCCACCTGAGGAGATGAGCTAATGTCTAATCTTCTTAATATTTGTGGAATTGTGATTGCTTCTAGCCAATATCCAGACGCTACTCTACAGCAGTTCTATCGGCAATATTATCATTGTGAAATTAAAGCTGAACAAACAAAAGCCGAAGTACAAAGTTCTAATGATCTTTCCATGTTTTTTCCTTATCAAGATACATGGTGGCCAGTCTTTACCATTGATCAGATTAGTTCAGAAAGCTTTCAAAAGTTTGTTCATAATGGAATTCGACCCGGCATTATCTTGCCAGATGAAGTCTTTGGTTTCCCCCACTATTTTTTATTAAAAGAAGCAGTAAGCCAAGGCGCTATTCCGATCGTACTTTTTAAAACTGAACAGCCTCAATATTTTGCTGCTAAGGCAACATTTTCAACAGCTATTGGTTTACGGCCAATGGCTGCATTTGTGAATACAGGGTGGGATGAAAATTTAATTTCACAACCAGCGGGTAGTTATATTATCCAGTTAAATTCGGCAAACTTACCCATACCCTCAAGAGAGGTTAAACAAGGTAAACATTTATTTTATTCGGCCAAAGGTTTTAACGGTCATGTTTCAGGTTATGAAATTATTATCAATCCTCCTGCCGATTTACCCCTCTCCAATATTCGCTATCCGCAACTCGGTATTTCGTGGAAATTTAATAATATTGATTATGTAAGCACCCCTGAACATGTCAGTACCAATCTAATTGGTTATATATTTATTGGTTTAAGTATAGTTGTTGTCCCTCTTGATCTGATTTTAACAACAACCTATCCAGATCTACTCGGTACATTTGGTAGCTACATTTCATGGATCTCCTTAGTAGTGGGATTAATTCTATTATTACTACTCATCTCTTCTATTATTAGGAGGGTCCGTAAAAATGGCTCCAATTGATATTCTGTTTTTATTTGGCTTTCTAGGTATTTGGATTCCACAGGCATTTTGGGCATGGTTAAGCTATCAAGCGTGGAAGTATTCCAAAACGGCTGAAAAGGAACTACAAAATCTGCCAATACCAGAAAGATGGCCAGTCTTAAGTGTTTTAATCCCTGCTTATAATGAAGGCGTAGTGATTGAGGACACTTTGCATGCCATTGCTCAACAAGATTATCCAGCAGAGTCTTATGAAGTCTTACTGATCAATGACGGCTCCAAGGATAACACCCTTGAAATTGCAGAAAACCTCGCAAAAATTTATCCGTGCATAAAGATTGTTAATGTCCCCAAAGGTATGGGTGGTAAAGGTAAATCAAGAACACTCAATAATGGCCTTCCTCATGCTAAAGGTGAGTTAATTGTTGTTTACGATGCCGATAGTACTCCTGAACCTGATTGCGTCCGATTACTCGCACAAACTTTACTGGCAGATAAAAAGTTAGTCGCTGTAAATGGCAAAGTAAGAACCCGTAACTGGCAAGATAGTATTTTGACTCGCTTTATTGCGATTGAATTCATCTTTTTCCAGTGGATTTTTCAGGGTGGCCGCTGGCAACGTTTTGAACTCTCAACATTGATGGGGACTAACTACGTTATCTGGCGCGATGCCTTAGAAACTTTAGGTGGTTTTGATGAAAAGTCGCTAGTCGATGATACAGAAATGAGTTTCCGAATTTTTATCGGACAAAAACGAATTAAATGGGTTCCCTATGCAATTGGTTGGCAGCAGGATCCTCCTTCATTAAGCGTATTCGTTAAACAGCGCTCACGCTGGACTCAAGGTAATTTTTATGTGACACGTAAATATTTACCTGTAGCACTGAGAACGCCATTTCCCATCGGAATTGAAATTCTGAATAACATTATGTGCTACATCCTTTTCGTACCAGCTCTGTTTTGGAGTCATATCACTTTAACGCTTGGCTTACTTGATATCGCAGGTATTTCAGTTCCGGGACCATTTACGTTACTGTGGGGTCTTTCATTTTGCCTATATGTGGCACAAATGTGGTTTACGCTATCTTTAGAAAAAGTTAAACCAGAACTCTATTTTTACTCTGTTTTATCTTACGTAAGTTACTCACAAATCTTCTTATTTATTGTATTTAAAGCCGCATTTGACATGCTAAAAAATAAAATACAGGGCAACTCCCTTCAATGGTACAAAACGGAACGTAGCAAGGAGAAAAAATAAATGAAAAAGACTTTCGATCTTTACCAAACAGCTCAAGTGTTCCTTGCCAGCACCAGTTTTTTACTCGCCATGTCTGCTCATGCATATACATGGAAACTGGATGATATTAGTACCTCGACTAAATATACTGTCGAGCCTCATTTTTTCTATGTTGGGAAAGGTGCTGAATGGCAAAATGTCCAGTTTTCTAGTGACTACTCAACTGAAAATGACACAACATTACTGGTGAAATATGACGATAAACTCATCTATAACACGACCTTAAATGGTGATGGCCAATTTAAATTTAATATTCCGGCCAGCCCAAGTGGTTTTCACCGTTTAGATTTTATTATTCAACAATATGCTAAACCGACAACTCTAAATCAAACAAAAGAGACCTTCTGTACCGAAGATATCGATCATTTAACTTATTTGAGTAATTCCCAACTCGACTTTACCCCTGTCCGAAATATATACCGTTTAAAAGATTTACCAGATGCCCTATTTAACCCACAAGCTAGACGTCCTACCCCATTTGTTGGAATTTTAAAATATAACCGTAAGGAAATTACCGAAGCATCCATGCTAGCTCGTTTGGTAAGTTCGTGGAGTTCTGTAACACCAATTGAGTGGGTCGATTCAGGACAAACTAATTTAAATCCTGAAACAAACTTTATTATTGAAGTAATTCATTCGGCTAGCCCACTTAAAGGCGGTGCTTTAGTACAAATTGCAAAACCAGCAGAAGGTGTTCCGACATTATCAATTACTTACCACACACCTCAAGAGCTTACAGCCGCAATTAATGGACTAATTAACCCGTCTTATGTACAGCAGCTTGATACAGGCAGTGCTATTTTCCCAACCACAATTTCAACACCAGCGTGGGCGCAATTTAGAAAAATTGATACGCTTGCAGATTTGGGTATTAGTGACTTCAGACTCAACCATGCTGAAAAGAACCTCTTTCTTGATTTTCCAGCAGTATGGCAACCAACTGATATCTTACAGGGACAAATCGCACTTCGTATTCAAAGTGGCTTATTACAAGGCTCGAGTATCACTGCATGGCTGGATGGCGGCCTTGCTGGTAGTATGAAAACGGCGGATCTTGCTTCTGACCCCGTGAACCGACAGTTCAACATCTTTGCCAAGGAAATTTCAAATACAACAAACTTTAGCTTAAAACTTGAAAACTCGGTCATTGCCAACTCACAGTGTTTACCAAATGCTCATGGTTCACTTTGGGTTGATACTGCCAAATCAACGGTAAAACTTCCACATAAGCTCAAAAATGGTGTGGCAGCACTTTCAATGACGTTAGCAACTAAGCCAACGATTGCAATTGATGACCAATCAGGGGCACTAAATATGGCTATTATTTTAGGGCAAGTTGCTAAAAATATGTTGCTTACACAAGCACCTATGCCATTAAACTTAGTACGGTTTTCACCAAACGCTCCACAAGCAGTTAATGTGAGAGTCAATAAAGAGATTTATCAGCAACAAGTATCAATGCATCAAAACATTATTTATGCACCAGCAGCAGCAAATGGTTTTATTGTGAGTTATAACAATAACCGCTTTGATGTGATTACTGACTCTGAAAATGGTGCGCTCAGCTTTATGCACTTATGGGGAAAAATACAACATAAAATTCCAAACAATGTCACTAAAATGCTGGTTTCTGAAAATGGCAATATTTATGTTCTCCAAAAATTAATTGTAGGCAACCAAAAAGCACCACTAGTTCAGCAATCATCATTCTTTTTACTAGTTGTGATTATCTCTGCAATTATGATAATAGTGATCTTCTTGTGGTATTGGTTACGACGAAATAATGAGAAAACAGATACCAATTAAAATAACTGCTTTTATTATTTTAATTATATGTAGTGTAGTGGCGTATGCGGGGTTGTTCAAAAATCATGGACAACCTCCAATTATTGAAGGTATTTTCTGGCAACCCGATAATAATACCACTCCTCCTAAAGGAAACTGGCATTACTTAGGAGTGAACACTTTTGTTCCCCAATGGTCAGTCGTCGAATCTAAATCTTGGTGGAAAAACTCTAATCTTCCTCAATGGGAAAATGCCATTGATATACAAAAAATTAAACAACAACCTTGGGCTAAAAATCTCATATTAGGCTTAGCAGGTGAATATAATGAACGTGAAGCACGTGCAAATGTCGTTGCTTTAGGAGAAAAATCTGCGCAAATTATTCAAGAACAAAAAGATGCACCATTAAAAGGTTATTATTTTCCAGTAGAAGCCGATCCAACATGGCTAAGAGTCAGTACATTAGGTCATGTTTTAGAAAAGCTACCCTCACCCATCTGGGTTAGTATTTACAGTGGTGAAAGCGAACCTGAAAACTATGATTTGTGGGTTAAAAGTTGGTTGCCTCAACAAGCGGGTATCTTTTTTCAAGACGGCGTAGGTGTGGGAGTAAGGACTCCCCAACAAGCTCGACGTATTTTAGATCAACTTGAGCAAACTCTTGGAAAAGATAAAACGGTGATTGTGCTAGAAGCCTTTCGAACCAAGAAAAATGGACAATTTCGAGCAGCATACCCTTGGGAAATTATTTCTCAGATTAAAGCTTATGAAGGCAAGAAAATTTATATTTTTGATGGTCCACATTACATGGGACGTTGGTCGGTTTACATCGTCGGTTTGTGGTATCGTCTCGCTTATGGCGGCACATCTACCGCCATAAACGAATCGGAAATTTCAAAATAAATGACTTCTATTCATAAGTTTTAGCAATTTCATTTAATATTCGCTGAGCAGCACGCCCATCACCAAACGGATTTTCAACATTTGCCATTTTTTGATAATGCTGTGAATCCGTTAAAAGTTTCTCAGCTTCATCTATAATTTTTTGCTGATTTGTACCAACTAGTACTCCAGCTCCCACCTCTACTACTTCTGGGCGCTCAGTCGTATCTCGTAAAATTAATACAGGCTTATTAAATGATGGGCTTTCCTCTTGTAAACCACCAGAATCCGTCAAAATAAAACTTGAACGGTCTATAACGGCCAATAAACTTGGATAATCAAGTGGCTTAACCAAGTGAATTTGAGCATGATTTTTAAACTTATCATGTACTACATCATGTACAGCTGGGTTTAAATGCACAGGCCAAATAAAATATAAATCAGGATGATGATTAGCTAAATGCTCAACTGCATTACAAATATTTTGAATTCCTTCACCGAAATTCTCACGGCGGTGAGCAGTTATAAGTACAACCTTATCGTTGGGTTTTAATTCAATTCCGTAAGGTTCAAGCTGATTTTGTAAACCAGTTTTTTCAGCAATTAATTTTCTGCCTAAATACACAGCATCAACTACAGTATTGCCTGTCACTGTAATCAACGAAGGTGGAATCTGCTCATTTAACAAGTTACGCTTTGATTGTTCTGTAGGGGCAAAATGCCATTTGGTAATACGAGAAACTAACTGGCGGTTACCTTCTTCAGGAAACGGATGATCTAAATCATAAGAACGTAAACCTGCTTCGACATGGGCAACAGGTATCTTCATTGAAAATGCGACTAACCCAGCAGCTAACACAGTCGTAGTATCACCCTGAATGACAATCGCATCTCTTTTTTGACCATCGGTGTAGACATGTTCAAGTTGTGTCAAACCATGAATTAACAGCTGATTTAGGCTTTGTCCTGCATTCATAATTTTAAGTCGGTGGTCAATTTCGACCCCAAAGAAATCTATGGCATCTCGCACTAATTCATCATGCTGCCCCGTGAAAATAACTTCTACCTGAAATCGTGAGTCTTGTTTTGCTAATAGAATTACTGGAGCCAACTTTATAAGCTCTGGACGGGTACCAAAAACAATCGAAATAAAAATTTTTTTCATTATTAGAAATCCTTATAAAAAACAAGTTCTACTCGGGTATTGTTGTAATGATCTTTTGTATTAACAGGCACGTCTTTAAAATAGTTGCCATATAGACGTTCAACACGTAGTTTTATTGGTTGATAGTTAAAAGGCTGCCATGAAACCCCTGGGCCATATTCAAATAAATTATTGTAATATTCATTTTTACTGTCTGCTAAGCCATGCAATTTCACATAAGCCTGCACAGTTCCCTCGTCTCCTTTATATAAATTTAAACCTGTGCGTAAGCGTAAATCTCCAATAACGTTATAGTCTTCTCTTGAATAAGTCGCGACATTACCATAGAGATCCGTAAAGTAATTATCTAAACAAAGTGTATGATTACATTTAGACTGCGAATACCATTCCTGATAACCCGTTACACCGCCTACAACACTTTCACGAAATTTTTTTCTATTTCGATCAATCAAGTCATAACTTCCACCAACTTCGACATAAGCTCGAACAGGAATTGAAGTCCATGGTTGATAATTTGCACCTACCCCAAGAGTAACCGCATTTTCATCAATAATTTCAGGTCGTACTCCACCTTGAGATTTAGTATCACGGTTTAAATTAAGAAAGCCATATACTTGAGCTCGTCCGTTATCGATGTTTTTACCGTACCGAACTTTTAAGGGAAAAATAACATCGTCATAACGTGACTCATAAGAGGGAGCAAAATAAATATCACCAAAATATGGTTTAACCTCCCCCCCACTTAAATTTTTAACCGCTTGAGTTGCCTTTGCTGCAATTGCTGGATCTGAAGATGAAGTTAATTCTTTAAATAAAACCAATGCATCAAGATCTTTTTTCTGCTGATTCAGCAAATATGCTTCTTGTAATTTTAAAGTGTCGTCTTGAGGAGCTAAAGCTCTTGCTTGTCTTAAGCTTTGTAAAGCCTCATCTCTTTTTTCGAGCCGAATTTGTAAATAAGTAAGGCTTTTCCAGACTTTAATATCTGTAGGGGTCAACTTACTCAGCTCAACTAATATTTTTTCTGCTTCTTGAGGTTGAGACTGCTCTATTTTATAAAATCTGTCCCATTTATCATAAATGAGGTTTCCAGGTTTATAGTCTGAAGCTATTTGGTCCTGTGCATAAACAGAGCCCATACTCACTACCGTTAAAGAAGAGATCACTGCTCCCATAAGTAATATTGAATGCGTTATAGAATTTATTGTTTTGCTATTTTTCATTTTCACCTCTACAGTAAATTAGAGTTATTAGGGGGCAATTTTTGGAATAATCAATAAATATCATAATTAAAAATAATGATTTACATCGTTAAGTTAGGTTAAGGATGGTTTAATATAAATAATTTAGTCTCCATTCTTATTATTGATCTATTCTTTAGTATCCCTAAATTTCCTATAATGATGACATATTTTTTGATCAATAAATTGTAAAATTTCATAGCATCTATAAAACATTTATAAGGCAAAACATATGGCTTTTCCACATCATACAGAGCATCATGCAATTCACCGTTCAGGTTGGTTAAGAGCTTCGGTATTAGGAGCCAATGATGGAATTATTTCTGTCACTAGCTTAATTATGGGCATGGCAGCAAGTGGAGCCAACTCACATACTCTATTAATTACATGCATTGCTGGACTAATTTCCGGGGCTACATCAATGGCTGCCGGAGAATATATTTCCGTAAAATCTCAAGAAGATATTGAAAAAGCTGATCTAGCTATTGAAGCAAAAGAACTCTCGAAGCACCCGCAAAAAGAATTAGATGAATTAACTCAAATTTATATTTCTAGAGGCTTGTCTAAAGAATTGGCTCAAGAAGTTGCTTTGCAGCTAACCACTCATGATGCATTGGGTGCACATGCCCGTGATGAAATAGGTATTCATGAAAATACGGCAGCCAATCCTATACAAGCTGCATTATCATCTGCTGCATCATTTTCTTTTGGGGCTTTTTTCCCCATGCTCGCTATATTACTGAGCCCGAATCAATGGATTATGCCTGTAGTTTTGGCTACCGGTATTCTTTCATTAGCAATTTTAGGTGCACTTTCTAGTTATTTTGCAGGTACATCAAAACTTAAAGGTAGTTTACGTATTACGTTATGGGGAATTTTAGCAATGGCTTTTTCAAGCTGGATCGGTTCTTTATTTAATGTCACGCCTTTATAAAAAGATTTTTAAAATAGTCCTCTAGAATATTTAAAAATTAAATAGCCAATATTATTTGCTCTTCATTCTATTTTCACGTTATGGTGAAGTGAAAGAAGTGAGGTGAATAAAATGAGCCTATTACAACAACTTGCAATTAAACATCCAATTTTTCTGGCTCCCATGGCAGGGGTTTCTACACCAGAACTAGCGGCCGAGGTTTCAAATCAAGGAGGCCTTGGATCATTAGGCTTGGGAGCAAATACTCCACAAAGTGCACGTGAACAAATTTTAAGAACTCAAGCACTCACTGAAAACTCATTTCAGGTTAATTTTTTCTGTCATCAATCTACAGAACTTAATCTAGAAAAAGCAAAACAATGGATTGAATATCTACGTCCTCATTTCGAAAAATTTGGTGTTCAACCACCTCAAGAATTGCACTGTATTTATCCAAGTTTTTTAGACAATGATGACTTTTTAAATGTTGTTTTAGAAACTAAACCTAAAGCGGTGAGCTTCCATTTTGGTATTCCGCATCCGCATCAAATTGAAGCTTTGAAAGAAGCTGGTATTTTGACTATGGTTTCGGCTACCAATCTGATTGAAGCCCAAACGATTGAGGCAGCAGGTATCGATATTATTGTTGCTCAAGGTATTGAAGCTGGTGGACATCGAGGAATTTTTAACCAGACTTTTGATGCAGCGATTAAAACCAGTGACTTGGTCCAATTGATTGTGAAGCATTGCAAGCTTCCTGTTGTAGCTGCAGGTGGCATCATGACTGGCTTACAAGCCAAACATATGCTGGGCTTAGGAGCAACCGCAGTCCAGTTAGGTACAGCATTTGTCCAATGCCAAACTTCAAATGCTTCTGCTGAATATCGCAAAGCATTATTTACTGAACCTGTAACGCAAATTAGCGCGAGTCTTTCTGGGCGCCCCGCTCGCGGTTTATTCAACCATTGGCATACCAAAATCGATTCACCTACTCGACCTGTCCAACCAGAATATCCATACGCTTACGATTTAGCAAAGCAACTCAATGCTCTTGCAAGTAAACACCATGACTATGGTTTTGGTGCATTTTGGGCAGGAAGTAATGTTGCACAAATACGCGAATTAGGCGCATCTGATCTGGTCAATCAACTCGTGGTTGAAATGCTAGATAATGAATAGATAAAGATTTTAAGCAACCAGCCCGTGTACTGGTTGCTTTATTTTAGTGAGTAGCTAATAAATTAACTTGTTCAACCTGAACATCGCTCATCAAACTACCTTCTGCAAGTAATTGATTAAAATAACTCTCGACCACTAATGCTTGTTCAGCAGTGGTTTCAACTTTATACATATTTTGTCGGAACTCGTTACTTGAACGTAAGCCTTTGGTGTACCAAGCAATATGCTTACGAGCAATACGGCATCCTGAATATTCACCATAAAATTGATATAACTCAGACAAATGTCCTAAAAGTACATCTTTGACTTCTTCAATATTGGGAGCAGCCAAATGCTCACCAGTTTTTAAATAATGGGCAATTTCACGGAAAATCCATGGACGACCTTGCGCGGCCCGCCCAATCATAATTGCATCAGCGCCGGTATAGTCCAGTACATATTTTGCTTTCTCAGGACTATCAATGTCACCATTGGCAATTACTGGAATATTGATTAACTCTTTAACATGTTTGATTAATTCATAACGTGCTGTATTTAAATACATGTCTTCACGTGTACGGCCATGCAATGCTAACGCAGCAATCCCAGCCTCTTCAGCACGTTTTGCTACCCGTAAAATATTTTCTTGGCCATTTAAAAATCCCAAACGGGTTTTTAACGTCACAGGAACATCAACTGCTTCAACAACAGCATCTAGTATTCGGGCAACCAAGTCCTCATCTTGTAATAATGCTGAACCTGCTAATTTATTACATACTTTTTTTGCAGGACATCCCATATTGATGTCAACAATTTGCGCCCCATTTGCCACTTGATAACGGGCAGCCTCAGCCAACTGCTCAGGATCAGAACCTGCAATTTGTGCAGAAATAGGAGCGAGCTCTCCATCAAAATTCGCACGATAAAGACTTTTTTTAGTCATCCGCAAAGTTTTGTCAGCAGTCATCATTTCGCTCACCGCATGACCCGCACCAAAATACTTACACAGTGTTCTAAATGGACGGTCTGTGACGCCGGCCATAGGGGCAACAATTAAATTATTTGACAGTTGATAGGGACCAATATACATATATATTCATACAATTGATGATCAACATAGTATACTTCATCCGCTTGATCAGCTCATCTTTTTTGCAGGTGCTTTCCTCTCCATGAACAAACCGCTGTCTTCCCGTTTTTTATTAAAATCATTCGGTGTAGTCACCGTATGCATGAGTTTAGCTGCTTGTGGAGATAAAGCCTGGTGGTCAAAAAATGATGAGCCCGATTTAGAAAGCCAGCAAATTAAAAAGTTAATTCCATCGCGCGTGCATGATCGTGAGTCATGGGCCAAAGATATTGAAGATATTATGCAGGAATTAAAAATTCCTAAAACCAAGCAAAATGTCTGCAGTATTGTTGCGATTGTAGATCAGGAATCTAACTTTGTTGCCAATCCAGTAGTACCGGGTCTTGGTAAAAAAGCGGTTGATGAAGTCAGTACCCGTTTAAATGAAAAGTTTGAAGACAAACTTGGTGAGAAAGTTGGCGGTACTGTCGCAGGCTACTTCGAGGAAGTATTAAAAACCCAGCCTTCCCCTGATAACAACTACATGAGTCAGATGCGTAAAGTCAAAACTGAAAAAGATCTCGACTTACTTTATCGTCAAATTTTTGATTTTATGACTCAACATTATCATGTCAGTGCTTTAACGGGTGCGGCTAAATTGGTCGGACAAGATATTGGCGAGAAAATGAACCCTATTACGACTTTGGGTTCAATGCAAGTTCACATTAATTATGCCAAAGCCCATAAGCGTTCTAGCATGAATATTGCAGACCTTAGAAATGACCTTTATACGCAATATGGCGGTCTATATTATGGTATTCACCGCTTGATGGTATATCCAGCAGACTATGATAAGGCGATTTACCGTTTTGCCGATTATAACTCAGGAATGTACTCTAGCCGTAATGCTGCTTTTCAAAGCATGCTTGATGCCCTTACTGATACTAAACTTACCTTAGATGGTGATTTATTACTTTACAATAAATCTGGTGATCCACTCGCAGTTCAGAGTCAGTCAGAAAAAGAGTTAATGAAACTATTTACTGCAAATAATGTTTTAATTACTCCAAGACAACTTCGCGATGACCTGAAGTTGGAAAAAGAGAAAAAATTTGAAAGTACAACAACTTATATTGCATTAACTAAACTCTATAAGGCGAAAACTGGCAAAGAACCGATCTATGCCATGATGCCTCAAGTGGTAATTTCTGGGCCTAAATTAAGTCGTGACTATAATACTAACTGGTATGCAACCCGCGTAAACGGACGATATGAATCATGTATGCAACGAGCGAAACGAATAAGACAATAAAAAATCTCGCCCTGTTCGATTTTGATGGGACCTTGTGCAGTAAAGATAGTTTTACAGGGTTCATCTTTTATGCGTTATCTAAGCGCCACATCGTTAAGCAAGGCTTGAAAATCCTGCCATGGATTCAAGCCTATTACCTTAATTTTTATCCCGCCCATGCAATGCGAGCTAAGCTGTTCCGAAGCATGTTCCGCAATACCCCGGCAATTGAGCTACAAAGGTTAGGTGAAGAATATGCACAAGAGCTCGTCTCAACACTTTCACCTGAAATCTTTGCACAGTTACAACAACATCAGTTACTTGGTGACCAAGTAGTATTAGTTTCGGCTTCAATTGATATCTATCTTGCTCCACTTTGCAAATTACTTGATATCGAATTAATTTGTACTGAAACTCAAATTAAAAATGGCATGATGACGGGCTACTATTCAACTCCAGATTGTAGTAATGAACAAAAGAAGTTAAGAATACATGAACAATATTCTTTGCAGGATTATTATCAAATTTATGCTTATGGGAATACTTCAGAAGATTTAGACATGCTAAGCCTTGCTACCCACCCTTTTATGGTCGGTGAAGATCGAATCTTGCCTTCATTAACACCACAAAAAAAGCTCGCATAAAGCGAGCTTTTTAATTGAACACAACTTAATAAATTGCCATATGGTCACGATGGATCATTTCAAGCGAACGGGCTTCTCCAAGTACTTGGTAAACCTTGTCTGAAGAAAGACCTTTAATAATTTCAGCTGAACGAGAACTAAAGTTTACTCGTCCAACCGCAATACGTTTGCCTTGTTTATCCACACATTCAACCACATCACCACGATCAAAATGTCCTTCAACAGTTTTGACCCCAACAGGGAGTAAACTGCGATGTTTTGATTTAATCGCGTCAACCGCACCATCATCAATTACCAAGCGACCTGCTGTTTGTAAATGTGCAGCAAGCCACTGTTGATGTGCTGTCATACGGTCTTTATCTGTTGTGAATAATGTACCTAACATTTCACCAGCCATTACTCGTGACAACACATTGTCACTTTCACCACTAGCAATCAGTGTTGGACAACCTGACTTGGCAGCTAAACGTGCAGCACGAACTTTAGTGACCATGCCACCTCGTCCAAGAAGTCCGCCACCACCAGCCATTTCAAATAAGACATCGTCCATAGCACGCACAGTTGATAACAACTTTGCATCAGGGTTATGGCGTGGGTCTGAGTCAAACATGCCTTGCTGATCTGTTAAAATGATCAGTAAATCAGCATGTACTTGACCAGCAACCATTGCTGCTAAGGTGTCGTTATCACCAAAACGGATTTCGTCAGTAGAGACTGTATCGTTTTCATTGATAACCGGAATAACACGCCAGTCAATCAAGTTCTGCAACGCATCGCATGAGTTCAAATAACGACGGCGATCTGCCAAATCGTCATGTGTTAATAACACTTGCGCTGTTCGAATACTATGATTTTCAAGCACGCTAGACCATGTATGAATTAGGCCCATCTGCCCAATTGCGGCACATGCTTGTAAACTGGGTAGATCGGTGGGTCGACTCGCAAGCTTCATACGAACCATACCTTCTGCTACAGCTCCTGAAGACACTAAAATAATTTCGTGTCCAGCATTGTGTAAATCTGCAATCTGTTTCGCCCAATGCGAAATAGCTTCCAGATCTAGCCCCTGCCCATTTGCTGTGAGTAAAGATGATCCGATTTTAACAACGATTCGTTTACACTCACTGAGCTTACGTTGCCCATCGACCACTTCTATCATGTTTTCCTCGGTTTTTTAGTCACGAACGTAGATGCTTTCTACATCATTGTCGTCTTCATCATCGTCAAAATCGTCATCATCGCCCATCATACTTTCGAGACGTTGTGCTCGACGCATCGCACGATATGCTTCTTTTGCCGCAATGGTTTGTTCACGTGTTTCAACTTCTAGTTGTTCACGGAAAGCTCTTACTTCTGCTGCGTACTCAGGATCTTCAACTTCGCGTTCACGTTGTTGTTCAATCTGATCCATCAAGTAATACACAACTTCTTTTGTTCCTTCGCTTAATAAGCCTGATGTCTTAAAGACAGGACCAGTCCACTCTAATTCATCTAGAATGTGCTGACACCACTCTTCACGGCTTTCTTCAGCAATTTGATCCAGTTTATTCAGCACCAAAACAACCGGTAGTTTCGCCAAAGTAGGTGAAAACTTAGCCAGCTCGTTCATAATAGCTTTTGCATTATGTGCTGGATCTGAACCATCAATTGGTTGTACATCAATGATGTGTAAAAGAATACGAGTACGGGCCAAATGTTTAAGGAAGCGAATTCCTAGACCTGCACCTTCTGCCGCACCTTCAATAAGGCCCGGAATATCGGCCATTACAAATGAACGATGACGGTCAGCATCTACAACACCCAAGTTTGGAACCATGGTTGTAAATGGATAGTCTGCCACTTTTGGCTTTGCAGCACTTACAGCACGAATGAAAGTAGATTTACCCGCATTTGGCATACCTAATAAGCCAACATCTGCCAATACTTTCAACTCAAGACGAATTTCACGAAATTCACCTTTAGTACCCGTAGTACATTTACGCGGAGCACGGTTAGTTGATGATTTAAAGTGAGTATTCCCCAAACCACCTTCACCACCACCTGCAACCAGAATTCTTTGGCCGTCTTCAACCAAGTCGCCAATAATATCGCCAGAATCTGTATCAACAATTGTTGTACCAACAGGTACTTTTAAAACCACATCTTCACCACCGCGTCCGGTACAGTTAGCACCTGCACCGTTTTTACCACGCTCAGCGCGGAATTTACGGGTGTAACGGTAATCGACTAGCGTACTTGTATCATCATCAGCTTGAATATAGATACTTCCACCACGTCCGCCATCACCACCATCTGGGCCACCAAATGGTACAAATTTTTCACGGCGAAAACTGGCTACGCCATTGCCACCGTCGCCAGCCTCTACGGTAATGACTGCTTCATCAACAAAGCGCATTTGCCAATCCTCTAAAAACTCTAAAACCGCCTATTCTGCCATATTTTCATAAAATTCTCGAATAGAAAATCGAGAGAATTCTACTTTCATAGGTCTTATTTTATTTCTTTTGATATTGATAAAAATTTACAGCAGATCATTGCCTCTCTTTATGTGTTTATCACTTAAGGATGAACATTACGTAAAGGCAAATCCATCTTCATATCTAAATTAGCTTTTGTGTGCTGTACCGAGTTATACATAATCGCATTAAAGCTTGAGATATTACCCATTTCCATTGCATCGTTAATTTTTAAACTTGGATTAAACTGATGCTTAATTGGTAAATTTACCGATTCATCAAACTCAAAATAAACCGGACCATTAAAAGCAATTTTAACCGGAATGGTATAACTACGTTTTAACTGAAATGGAATATCAAGATTGATGGGAATATTTAATTTTAATGGAAATCTAGGAAGTAGTTTATTTTGGTAAATTAAATCGGTGGTTGTTTCTAAAGGCATAACCTGATCGACTTTCAGTGTTGTCGCATAATCAACACTTACTGTAATTGGAGTCTCAACTTCAAACTCTAAATCAGCCAAATATCTTCCCTTTAATGGCACCGAAATCTGACGGTCAATATCAATTGATGTATCTAGTTTACCTATAGATTGTACCTGTAAGTTATTACCAACATGGATTTTAGTTTCTAATGACTCCGGTAATCGAATATCTGACTCGTGTGCAGAAACAACCACTGAAGCCTGTATGTTTAAATAGAGCCAAAATAAAATTGCCGTGAGTACCATAATCAGAAAGAAACTGATGAGCATACTTTTTATTGAACCCAACATAAGCCATCCACCTACTTTTTCTGGTTCTGAGCAGGTAAAGATGTAGCATTATCATCTTTAACTCGATTAAGGCTCATGCTCGATAGAGGTATTTTTAACTCACCATGCTCAATTCTAACTGGCAACGTATTCTTCACATCTACCGAAGCATTTAAAGCAGTTTTTACAGGTACGTTCAAACTCCCCTGAATTGGAATGTTTGTTTTTAACTGAGCATTTAATGGAATATGAAGATCTTCTTTTAAAACAGTTTTAACTGGAGCATCAAATTTCAAATGAACTTTTTGATCAAGTGGGACTTGAATATCAATAGGTACATCAAGCTTTAATGGAATATTACCTTTTAATGGCAAAGTAATATCCCTACCTAATACTCTGACTTGAACTTTTGTATCTATTGGTAGGCTTTGATCAACTTTTAACGTTTCTTTAACTGGGATAACGGTACTAATTGGCACCATATTATCGAAATAGACACGTGGAGTTAACGTCTGTGTGAGAGGAATCGTTAACTTTTCATTAATAGGAATATTCGCATTTACTCGGCCTTTTACATCGACATTTAAAGCATCTTTTACTTTAACTTGCACCTGCAATGGCTCTTGTAAATCAATCGCTACAGCTTGGTTTTTCAGCGGAATATAAATATTAAAATGCTTGAAAACCCAAATGGCGATGAGTACACCACATATATTCGCGATGATGATAAAAAAGAAGACGATTAATAATCTTTTAAACTGCTGCAATTCCAATCCCTTTACTATTTCTTTTTGTTCCTTAAGTCCTATTCTCATTGATTTCTAAAAAATAATCAGCATATATTTTGTACGGTTGTAAAAAAACCCAGTCTAAACTGGGTCTTTTTGTCACATACTTTTATCTAACGTTAAATGGAATTAAGCGTTAGTTTCTGCAGGAATTTTTGTATAGCTTACGCCACACATTTGTTCAGCGATACGTAATACTTGGCAGCTATAACCTACTTCGTTATCGTACCAAACATAAGCAGTTAAGCGGTTACCAGAAGTAATCGTTGCTTGAGCATCATATACACCAGCTGTACGAGAACCGATAAAGTCGCTTGATACCACTTCTGTAGAGTTTGTATAACCGATTTGACCTTGAAGGTTAGAGTTAATCGAGATTTGACGAATGTATTCGTTCACTTCTTCACGATCAACTTCTTTATCAAGCGTTAAGTTTAAAATCGCAAGAGATACGTTTGGTGTAGGAACACGTACAGAGTTACCAGTTAACTTACCTTTTAATGCAGGTAATGCTTTAGCAACAGCTTTAGCAGCACCAGTTTCAGTAATAACCATATTCAATGTAGCTGCACGACCACGACGATCAGCTTTGTGGTAGTTATCGATTAAGTTCTGGTCATTTGTAAATGAGTGAACTGTCTCAACGTGACCGTTAAGAACTTTATATTTGTCATCCAATACTTTAAGAATTGGAGTGATTGCATTTGTTGTACAGCTTGCAGCAGAGATGATTTTGTCTTCATCTAAGATGTCAGTGTTGTTTACACCAAATACAACGTTTTTCATTTCGCCTTTACTTGGTGCAGTTAATACAACACGTGCAACGCCTGGGCATTTCAAGTGTTGGCTTAAGCCTTCAGCATCACGCCATTTACCAGTGTTGTCGATTAAAAGCGCGTTTTCAATACCATATTGTGTATAGTCTACTTCGCTTGGGCTAGATGCATAGATCACTTTAATGAAGTTACCATTCGCAATGATTGCTTCGTTTTCTTCATCAACAGAGATTGTACCAGCGAAAGTACCGTGAATTGAGTCACGACGAAGTAAAGAAGCACGTTTTGCCAAGTCACCGTCAGAAGACTTACGAACTACAATCGCTTTAAGGCTTAAACCACGACCTAAACCTGATTGGCTAATGATTAAACGAGCTAAGATACGACCGATACGACCAAAACCGTAAAGAACTACGTCTTTAGGTTGTTCAGAAGTTGCGCTACCTTTAATTGACTCAACAGCTTGAGCAACAAACGCGTCAACATCACCGCCTTTTTCTTTATATTCAACTGCAAGTTTACCGATATCAACTTCTGCAGAACCAATGTTTTCAACTTTTGCTAAAGCTTCTAAAATTGGGAATGTATTTACAACAGAAAGCTCAACATCTACAACACGTGTACGACGGTGAGTTTTCAAAATTTGAATAACAGAACGGTTAATTAAAGAGCGACCGTAAACAGATACGACAATATTTTTTTCACGGTATAATTGACCGATTACTGCAATCATACGTTCCGCGATTTCTTCACGGTTTTTCCAACGGCCTTGGTGTTCAGCGTGCAGGGCGATGATAGTGTCTTTGCTCACAGATACGTCCTCTAATTAATTATATCTAGGCGTGATTTTTAAAACCCCGTAATTGTAATGGAATTATTAGCAAGAATGAATCAAAAGCTGACGTTAGTGGCTAGATTTTCCTAAAATTCATCATAAATTCATAAAATACCTATAATTATTTTTTATTATCTTATTGTTTAAAGCAGCTAAATTTTTGCTTTTTCTTACTTTTTAGATTCTGATGCTCTAATCGCGAGCATCATTTTTTAATCTTTTTTGATATTTTTCGATATTTAACTGCAAATTTTTGGCTTTTTGCTGCTGTTGATATAGGTGGAATGCACCTTCTAAAACAAGTACAAAAACAGCACACCAGATTGGAATGTAAGTAAACCACTCCTCGTGACCAATGCTTTCGCCTAAAACTAACGATGCTAAAGCAAGTAGCACTGGTTCAAGATATCCAAGCAGACCAAACACAACTAAAGGCAAATAACGGCTTGCTAATATATAACATCCCAAGCCTATAGCACTAAGCACACCTAATCCTGCAATAACCAACCCGAGGGTCGGCTGATCGAAGAACTTACTATATGGCAATAACCCTGTATGTGTCAGATAGATTGCAACTGGCATAATAATCAGAAGATCCCACCAAAAGCCCCCTAAATTATCCGTTTTAATTTTCTTACGTAACAAGAAATAAGCTGAATAACCAATGGCTACCAAAGCAGTTTCCCAAGCAATGCTTCCTAGACGAAAAATCTCATGACCTACACCAACTATGGCCAGAACAATAGCGACCCACTGAAATTTTGATATTTTTTCGCCATATAAGACACTGCCAGCTAACACTAAAACAAGCGGTAGAAGGAAATATCCTAAAGACACTTGTAGACCACGGCCGTGCATTGGTCCCCATAAAAAGAGCCATAACTGTACCGACGTCAAAACGGAGGTTGTGATGAGTAATAAAAGAAAAGAAGGTTTTGCCAAAATACGATGATAAATATTTTTAATATGGCTTAAGTCACCACTCCACCACATAAATATAGTTAAGAATGGCAAAGTCGCAATAATACGCCACCCAAACGTCTGCTCACTATCGAGTTGACCAAGTAGTTGAGTATAGAAATAAAGAACACCGAAAGTTAATGATGCCATGACAGAGAAAATCACGCCTTTTAACATCACGAACCTCTTTATACTTTAATAAAAATAAAGCGATACAATACTTGATTTATCCACTATACAAAAGAAAAAACCATGCGAAGACATGGTTTTTTATTAAGCAGAATTTATTTATTCTTTGTGCTCAGTATGAATAACATCACGAATATCAAATCCTAATGTTTTTGCATAATTCAGATATTCGTCAATCACTTCTTTATGCGGGTGTGGCGTTCGAGATAATACCCAAAGATACTTACGGGAAGGCTCCCCGACTAAAACTGTTTGATAGTCTTCATCTAATTTTAAAATCCAGTAATCCCCACGAATAACCGGAATCCACCTTACAGCCTCAGGTAAAAAACTCACTTTTAATTTTGTGTTATACGGTGGATTGACTACGAAAGCCTCACCAATAGATTGCTGTAATTGCTTGCGATTATCATAACAACGGTTATCTACAACGATATTTCCATTTTCATTCAAGGTGTAAGTTGCAGATACGTTGTAAGCACATTTTTTTTGGAAAAAAGCAGGTTTACGCGCGACTTCATACCACACACCTAAATAACGGTCTAATTCAACTTTATCGACAGTTGGTAAAGGCTTCTGCTGAGCGTAGGCATATGTTCCGACAGCCAAACCAGTCAGAACAATACCGCCCAATGCAATTTTTGCCAAGCGCCAACTGGCTTGCGGAACATTATTTCGAAATGCCATTGTTGCCCTCAACTTTTAGTTGTGAATACAAAATAACTTAAATATCTACACTAGCTTGTTTTTTAAACAAATCATGTAGTGTTATGTATCCATTTATTGCAACATTTGCGCTTTTAAACGAACAATTTCATCACGAATACGTGCCGCTTGCTCAAATTGTAAGTCTTTAGATGCTTTTAACATTTCTTTCTCAAGCTTAGTAATATGCTTACTAAACAATTTAGGATCAGAAAGAATATGTCGATCATCGGCACTCAGTGCTTGTGCCTGCTCTAATACCTTCTCATCAATTTGATCATCTGAAAGCACTTCACCTGCATCAATTTCTTTGATGACCTGACGAACAGCACTACGAGGTGTAATACCATGTAGTTCGTTGAACTCAATTTGTTTGGCTCTACGGCGCTCAGTCTCATCAATTGCTTTTTGCATAGAATCAGTAATTCTATCTGCATATAAAATTGCCTTACCTTTCACATTTCGCGCAGCACGACCAATGGTCTGAATAAGCGAACGCTCAGAACGTAAAAAGCCCTCTTTATCTGCATCTAAAATAGCAACTAAAGAAACCTCAGGCATATCCAAACCTTCACGAAGCAAGTTAATACCGACTAAAACGTCGAATACACCTGTACGTAACTCATGAATAATTTTGACACGCTCAACTGTATCGATATCTGAGTGCAAATAAGCAACCTTAACGCCATATTCTTTCAAGTAAGACGTTAAATCTTCCGCCATACGTTTAGTTAAAGTGGTCACCAACACACGTTCATTTAAATTCTTACGAATATTAATTTCAGAAAGTACATCATCGACTTGTGTAAGTACTGGGCGAACTTCAATTTCTGGATCAATCAAACCTGTTGGACGAACAACTTGCTCAACCACTTGTTCTGACTTTTCCAATTCGTATTTAGCGGGCGTTGCGCTCACAAATATAGTGGTCGGAACAATACGCTCCCACTCTTCAAATTTCATAGGGCGGTTATCAAGCGCACTTGGTAAACGGAAACCATAATTCACTAAGTTTTCTTTACGTGAACGGTCACCTTTATACATTGCGCCAATTTGAGGAACCGTTACATGCGACTCATCAATAATCAGTAAAGCATCATCCGGTACATAATCAAATAATGTTGGTGGGGCTTCGCCTGCAGGACGGCCCGATAAATGACGAGAGTAGTTTTCAATACCATTGGTATAGCCTAACTGCTGCATCATTTCCAAATCATAGCGAGTACGTTGCTCGATACGCTGAGCTTCAAGTAACTTGTCATGTTCACGGAAGAACTTAAGCTGGTCTTGAAGTTCATCCTTAATGGTATCAATAGCACGTGTTAAGTTGTCTTTTGGCGTTACATAATGACTTTTTGGATAAATCGTAACACGTGGTACTTTGCGCACCATCTTACCGGTGAGTGGATCAAACCAGCGAATTGAATCTACTTCGTCATCAAAAAGCTCAATACGAATCGCATGTTGGTCAGATTCAGCTGGGAAAATGTCAATAATTTCACCACGAATTCGGTAGGTACCACGTAAGAATTCAAGCTCATTACGTGTATATTGCATTTCAACCAAACGACGAATAATTTCGTCTCGACTCACTCGGTCACCCTGCACCACATGCAATAACATTTGCATATAAGCATTTGGGTCACCCAAACCATAAATAGCAGATACAGAAGCAACAATAATTGCATCACGGCGTTCTAACAAAGCACGTGTTGCCGATAAACGCATCTGGTCAATATGGTCATTAATTGCTGCGTCTTTTTCAATAAACGTATCTGAAGACGGAACATAAGCCTCAGGTTGATAATAATCGTAATAACTTACGAAGTACTCAACCGCATTATTTGGGAAGAAGGCTTTAAACTCACCATACAGCTGGGCTGCCAAAGTCTTATTATGCGCCATCACAATGGTTGGTCGTTGGGTTTGAGCAATTACATTTGCCATGGTATAGGTCTTACCTGAACCAGTCACACCCAACAGTAACTGATTACGAAAACCTTTTTCGACACCATTCACCAGCTTTTCAATTGCCTGTGGCTGATCACCCGCTGGCTGGTAATGAGTGACCAAATCGAAAGGTTGATTTTCGTTCACAGTTCTCTCTCTTTATAAATATAGATAATTTGGTATTAATGGAGTCAATAAGCCAAATTTACAATCATTTTTCTGAACTTTAGTCAGATTACAAACTGTATTTACGAATAATAAAATTAAAGTTACAACAAGCCACGGACTCACTTCTATAAAAACTTACAAGATATTGAACATACTTTGCATCGTGCAAATCATCTCCTCTATAAGGCTAAAGCAAATTTAGAAATCAAATTTATTTCAACTTATTCACTTGAATAAATTAAATATATTAAAAAAATAAAGTAAAATAAATTTCAAAAAATTATTTCTAAAAACTGCAGTTCACATACTTTTTATTGAATGAAACTGATCATACTTATCAACAAGTATATTCAATTCAAGCCAAAATTTAATTTTTATCAAAATATTATCTCTTATTTAAGAAAAATTTAGTTTTCATATATAAGATATTGAAAATTCTAGTGAATCGTTTATATTTTCTCTACACTTTTAAATAAAAATTTTAAACCACAGCTGGAATGCTTATGAGTAAATTGAATAAAATTATTGTACTACTATCTCTCACCATAACATTACAAGCTTGTGGTAATGAAAGCTCTTCTGCTGATCAAGGTACTTCTCCCCTACCACATGAAAAAAGAGACATATATATACTTGGCAGTAGTACTTTTGATAATATGAATAGTGCATTGAGCACTGTAGCATCTCAAAATAATTATAATTTAATTAATTATGCTAGAGGAGGTGAATATTTATATAGCATGTGCTTAAGAATCGGAGCTTTTCCTGGCACCGTTAAGTTCAAAGACTCACAACTATCACTAAATTCTAAAAACTATTTTGATGCAGATTGGCCAATGGATCATTCATTAAAAACATTTGATGTAAAAATTAATGAGAACCAAGGACAAATCGGTGTTGATGAAAATGGATATTATTTTATTTCTCAACAACTTATTCAAAAAAATATTGATAAGAATACAAATTATCCTGTGTATAGTTCATTTCCTAAGGTTAAAAAAGACTCTATTTTTATTGTTAACCTAGGTAAAAATAATTTACTAAGTGAAGATCAGGTAATAGGAACCTCTCAGTATGTAATTGACAAGTCCAATCAATGTATTAATTGGATTGATGAGAATCTTACACATAATATTTTAGTGGTTGGTTTCTTTACATCGACACAACCATCTCAAAACCTTTTAGAAAAAGTCACACTTGTAAATAATTCATTATTAAAAACATATTCAAATCACTATTTTGATTTAAAAGGATATATAGAAAGTGATGAAATCTGGACAGATACAGGTATCTTGCCTACATCAAATGACATAAAAAGTCAAAAAAATCAATCAATACCTTTAAGTTTATCTAAGGACTCAATACATGTAAATGAAAAAACAAACGTTGCTATCAGCACCAAGCTGATCAGTTTAATATCCAATATATTTTAAAGACCACCTTTGAAGTACTAATATATCTATATTAGTACTTCAAAGAATTGGCAGTATATAGGCACAAAAGGCTACTTAAGAAAAACTTAACAAAAAGAACAAAATACAAACACTTGAGTCAAAAAAACTTGAATTTAGCTTACAAAATATACAAATAAAAACAAATATACTACATACCGCCTTAATATATGTAAAAATGAATATTTCAATTTTATGACAATTAAATTTATGATTTTGTCTAGAAAGATCATTGGATTAGATTTACTAAGGTTTAGTATGTCTTTGATTATGGTATTATTTCATATACAATCTTTAGTAAAAGATTCTATACTTAATAGACTAATCTACAATGGTTTTTTTGCAACTAGTACTTTTTTTATACTTTCAGGTTTTATCTTAACACATGTATATCACAAGAAAATTCAAGAAAATAAGTTTTCTAATTCCACTTTTCTAATTAAAAGATTTTCTGCTCTCTACCCTCTACATATATTTACAATGTGTTTAGCTATTTTTATTTTTTTCTTATTGCAATTGATTGCAAAGAGAACTTTCCCAATTGAAATACCATATCAGTCACTTGCAGATTACACCTCTTCTTCTAAAACTTTTGAATTATATTTTTTTGATTTATTACAATATATTACTGAAAGTATTATCCTAATCCAAGCGTGGGACTATCGATTTCTTTTTTTGAATGGAGCTTCTTGGTCTGTATCAGCTTTATTCTTTTTTTATTTAACTTTTCATTTTTTTGTAAAAAAAATACAATATCAAAAAAATTTAAAAATTCTTCTGATTTGCTGTTGGCTAGCAGCAATGTTTCCAGCATTTTACTTTACTGTAGCACAAAACTTTAGTTCTGATGTTATTGGAATAATGCATAGAAATCCATTGTTAAGACTTCCTGATTTTATTGCTGGGATTATTTTCTATTTCATATGCTTAAGAACAAATTTAACATCCCAAATATTTCAGCTATTCTGTTTTTTAGTTGCATTTTTAGGTTTTATTTTAATGAATATTTTAGTAAAAATGGATCTAAAACAATGGGCTTACTTATCACATAATGGCCTTTTTTTATTTACACAACTTGCTCTAATTTATAGTTTCCTACAAATCAAATTTAACAATGCCACTTTACGTTCATTAGTTGAAAGACTGGGTAAAGCATCTCTTTCTATCTATATGTTACATTTACCACTAATTTCGATATATTTCATAATTTATCGTTTGATTATTGCAAGTTCTGAATCAAATACAATTCATGAACTTATAGTTAATGCAAAAAATATTGAACATCTAAGTACATTTTCAATATTTATATTTATTACTTTACTTATACCTCTTAGTCTGTATCTTCAGGAAAAAATATTTACTCCGATTCAGATAAAACTTTCAGATGCACTAATTAGAAGTAAAGAAAAGTTCAAAGAAAGAAAATTAATCTAAAATTCTAAACAGAGATTAATTTCTCTTTTCCTCTCTTGACCAATGCTTTAAACGGTTGCAACATGGACTTATCCATTAGATAAAAAGCATAACCATGACCTATCAATATCATGATGAAAGTATTGTAACTGAACTCCCTGAAGATACAGTGTTTGTCTTCGGTAGTAATATGGCTGGGCAACATGGTAGTGGAGCCGCACGTGTTGCCAGTCAGCATTTCGGGGCTGTAGAAGGCGTGGGACGTGGCTGGGCTGGACAAAGCTTTGCAATTCCAACTTTAAATGAACATATTCAACAAATGCCACTCTCCCAAATCGAGCATTATGTTGAAGACTTTAAAATTTATGCAAAAAATCATCCTAAAATGAAATACTTTGTGACTGCTTTAGGATGTGGGATCGCAGGTTATAAAGTTTCCGAAATTGCTCCGCTTTTTAAAGGCATATATCACAACGTGATTTTTCCAGAATCATTTAAACCGTATGTTGAAGATAATGCTGTTTCACAGTTTCCGACACTCACTCAAAAAATGGTTCAAAGTTTCATTAACGATGAAGTTATTTTTTACTTTAATCATGGCAGTGACTCTTTTGAAGACGCTTTAGATAAAACTGATTTATCAAATGCTGAAAAAGCGATAGCACTGATTGTTTTAAATGAAGAGTTATATCCTCGTGACCGCTATGGCAGAGGCCGAGACCATGAATTGAGTGATATTTTAGGTAAGCTCAATGGCAAGATTTTCAATATTCATGGTAACTCAGAAGGCGCAATGATTTTTGTCAGTGTCATTGTGGCACTGATGGAACTTTACGATTTCGATGAACAAGACTTCATTAAATTATGGCGCGGCGAGAAAAATATCGACCACCCAATTAACCGTTAATTTATTTTGATATTTTATGAGTAAAGCAGATAAATTCTGCTTTCTCATTATTTTAATTATTCTAAAGATTTAAACTGATTATTTTCCCAAATCTTAATTTTTCTCATTATACTTTAAGACGAACTGAATACTTAAAGAAACAAATGGAAACTTTAGATTCTTCAATTTTTGACTTAACCCCAATTCCAATGTGGATTGAGGACTTCAGTGAAGTTAAGCAGTTATTTGACCTATGGAGAAATCAAGGGGTCGAAGACCTATATGAATTTCTAAGTCAAAATGAAAATTTGATTGTTGAATGTGCCCATAAAATTAAAATTATTAAAGTCAACCAAAAAGTATTAGAACTTTTTGAAGCAAAAAACCAAGAAGAATTATGTGCCAACTTAAATCTTATTTTTAAAAAAGAAATGTTTGAAGCCCATATTCATGAACTCGAAGCGTTATGGAATGGCAAAACTCATTTCTCAAGTACCACTATAAATTACACGCTCTCTGGTAAACGTATTGATGTACAACTGCGTGGAGCAATTTTACCGGGTTCTGAAACTACATTTGACCGTATTTTAATTACCACCGAAGACATTACGCCGTATCAAAATGCACTTCGTCAGGAAGAGAAAAATCGACGCCTAGCAGAGTCAATGTTTATCTACTCCCCGACTTCGCTTTGGGTTGAAGATTTTAGCCGTATTAAAAATAGAATTGATCAGCTTAGGCTATTAGGTATTGAAGACTTTAGAACTTTTCTAGATGTACACCCTGAGTTTGTGCGTCAATGTATAGAAGATATTCTAATTTTAGATGTTAACCAGTCGACTCTCGATTTATTTAAAGCACCTGACAAAACGACTCTCTTAAAAAATACCCATAAAATTTTTGCTGAAGAGATGGTGGAAACTTTTAGAGAACAGCTGATTGAACTCTGGCAAGGAAATATTCACCACAAGCGTGAAGCTGTTAATTATGCCTTAGACGGACAAATTAGAAATGTCTTACTGCAATTTACCGTATTCCCCGGCTATGAAGAGACTTGGGGATTGGTACAAGTTGCACTTACAGATATTACTGCACGAAAGAAAGCTGAAAATTATTTAGAATATTTGGGCCAGCATGATGTACTGACTAAACTTTATAATCGTGCTTTTTTTACAGAAGAGCTTAATCGCTTAAATCGCAGCATTATTCGTCCTGTTTCTTCAATTTTTTTAGACATGAATGGTTTAAAAGAAACCAATGATCAACTTGGTCACGATATTGGCGATGGTTTATTGCGGCGTGTAGGTAATATTTTAAATCAGGCAATCACAAATACTGCATATACAGCTTCTCGAATCGGTGGCGACGAGTTTGTGATTTTAATGCCTGGTGCTGATGAAGCGAATGTTTTAATGATGCTGCAAACTATTCAGGAGCTTTTCAATATAGATAATCAATATTACTCAAGCCATCCAATTAGTATTGCTATTGGACATGCAACCACAAAAGAAAATGAACAAGTGGAAGATATGCTAAAACGCGCAGATCACAGCATGTATCAAAAGAAAAAAAGTTATTATCAAGAAGTGCCACAACAATAAAAAAACAGGCATATTGCCTGTTTTTTAAATTAACGCTTACCCATAGAACGGCGCGTACCACGAGGTGGCATCCAAGTTCTATCTGCATATTGCTCTGGCTTCGGACGCACTTGGTTGTGTACAGCATCATCTGCTTGATTGCTTTCATTCGGCATTGGGAATGGCAATTTCACCAAAGCCTTTTTCTGTTTTGGCTGTTGCTCAGTCATAATTCAGTCTCGATATTTCGATTGCGACTTATTATAAAGGATTTTTCTCATTTCTTTCGAAAAAAGCTTCAATTGAGTAAAACCACAACAAGATCTTTCTTAAATTAAACTTTTTTACATCTAAAAATACCCACATCCGCAAATTGCCTAATTTTTGCGATAAGATAGTATGCTTTTTATTTTTTAATCCCATAAGAGGAATATTGCCGTGGACGTACGTCTTTCTGATCGTGTCAATGCTATCAAACCGTCCCCTACACTTGCTGTAACTAATAAAGCTGCTGAGCTTAAAGCTGCTGGCAAGAATGTGATTGGTTTAGGTGCTGGCGAGCCAGATTTTGATACCCCTCAACACATTAAAGATGCTGCAATTGAAGCAATTAATAATGGTTTCACCAAATATACGGCTGTAGATGGTACTCCTGGGTTAAAAAAAGCAATTATTGCTAAGTTTAAGCGTGATAATAATCTTGATTATCAACCAAACCAGATTTTGGTTTCATGTGGTGGTAAGCAAAGCTTCTTTAACTTGGCACTTGCGCTATTAAACAAAGGTGATGAAGTGATCATCCCTGCTCCATTCTGGGTAAGCTATCCAGATATGGTGATTATTGCTGAAGGTACACCAGTTATTGTGAAATGTGGTGAAGACCAACGTTTCAAAATTACACCTGAACAATTAGAAGCTGCAATTACGCCAAACACTCGTTTAGTGGTATTAAACAGCCCATCTAACCCAACAGGTATGATTTATAGCAAAGCTGAATTAGAAGCTTTAGCAGAAGTTTTGCGTCGTCATCCACAAGTATTTGTTGCTTCTGATGACATGTATGAACCAATTCGTTGGGAAGATGAGTTCTACAACATTGCAACTGTTGCTCCAGATTTATATGACCGCACAATTGTTTTAAATGGTGTATCTAAAGCATATGCGATGACTGGTTGGCGTATTGGCTATGCAGCCGGCCCAGCAAAAATCATTGGTGCAATGAAAAAAATCCAGTCTCAATCAACTTCTAACCCAACTTCAATTTCACAAGTTGCTGCTGAAGCTGCATTGAATGGTCCACAAGATGTTTTAGAGCCAATGATTGAAGCGTTTAAACGTCGTCATGACTTAGTGGTTAATGGCTTAAACGACATCAAAGGGATCTCTTGTTTACCTGCTGATGGTGCATTCTATGCATATGCAAACATTCGCCCTCTTATTCGTGCAAAAGGCTTAAAGTCTTGCACAGAATTCTCTGAATGGTTACTAGAAGAAACTGGCGTAGCAGTTGTTCCTGGTGATGCATTTGGTTTAGGCGGCTTCATGCGTATTTCATATGCAACAGCTGATGAAGTACTTGTTGATGCGTTAGCACGTATCAAAAAAGCTGCTGAATCAATCGAAGGTGTGGATGCTGCAATTGCATCTATCGAAGCTGAAAAAGCTGCTAAATAATTTGTAAAATTAAAAAGGCCTCAAAATTGAGGCCTTTTTTATAATTAAAATTATTATAGGTTAAATAACGCAGCGACCTGTGCCTCAGTCAATTTCTTCGTATCATTTTGAAAAGTATAAAAATCGGGTTTTGAATCAATAAAAATTTCCATATCCAAATTCAAGTCTTCTACTGGCTCATTTAAAGAAAATACATTGATATTACAGTAGCTTTGATCTTTCGTTCTCCAAAAAATTATCGTTCCACAAGCATTACAAAAGCCTCGTTCTCCCCAGTCAGAAGAGTTAAATACACTAAGATGCTTTTGCTGAATAAACTTTAAACTGCCTTTGACCACATCAACTGTCATATTGACACCACTAGTTTGTCTACGACACATCGAACAATGGCAAGCATGTACATCATGATTTTTTAATTCAACTTCAAAAGTTGTTTTACCGCATAAACACTGACCGTTCATTATTATTTTCCACAAGAAGTTTATATTTTTAGGGTTATAAAATATTCTACTGAACCACATTTTACAAGTTTATAAACTATAAAATAGCCATATTTCTTATACTTGCTAACTTGACAATATGCATTTTAACGCCTAATTTAACATCAAGTTCCATTTTAGAACTTTAATTACTGAAGGACTCCAAAATGAAAAATCCTATGGAAATGACAGGTCTCGAATTTTTACAAGCCATGATTGAAGGTCACATTCCACCTGCCAGTATAAGCAAAACTATTCCAATGCAACCTACTGAAATTTCTGAAGGATCTGTGACCTTTAAAGCACAAGCAGATCATAATCATTTAAACCCATTAGGTGGCGTACATGGTGGCTTTGCAGCAACTGTCTTAGACTCGGTGACTGGCTGTGCTGTCCATACAATGTTACCTGCTGGTGTAGGTTATGGCACCATCGACCTTAATGTAAAAATGTGCCGCCCTATTCCTCAAAATCAGGCTTTAATTGCCACTGGTAAAGTCATTAATTTAAGTAAAAACTTAGGTATTTCCGAAGGCAAAATTATTGATGAAGAAGGTAAACTTTATGCGTATGCAACAGCAACCTGCATGATCATTCGACCATAAAAACTAAGGCAGCTTTAAACGGCTGCCTTTTTTATTAAGTCAGGAAGATCTGGACGATCACAAGTTTGTGCAACCACATAAGGTGCCCAAATATTCTTAAGTTGAAGCTCTATCACTTTATGACACTGAGTAGACCAAGCTAAAACTTTATTTTTACCTAGTAATAATTCACCTTCGAGTTGAAAAATATAGAGAGGTTTCGATTGATCTAGTAACTTAGAACACTTTAAAACTTTCAGTGAAGTATGCACATCCCATTTTGAACTAAACCAGAGTTGTAATAAGTCACCTAAGTACAAGTCCTGCTTTTTAAATGGAAAAGCATTGATCCATGCATCTTCTACAGGTGTGTAATAAGATTCTGATTGAGTTAAGACATTAAGATAATTTTGTTGATAAAAATCAAAATTAGAAAAAATAGAAGCGATCGTAAGCGTTTTCATACTTATCTCCGATTTAGCCATTTTAGTGCTGGCAAGTTGGTTTAAATCCACACTGTTTGGATTACTCCAAACGCTTGTTCTTTTTTGAATCTAGCAATTGAGTTTTTAAAGTGCAAGTCATTTATGAACTTACCACCCAACTTGATCAAATAAAAAGCATACAATACAAAAATGAAGGAAACATGACGATTTTCACTTGACCCTTGTCAAAATCTCCTTATAATCGCATGCAGATTCTCCCATAGCTCAGTCGGTAGAGCGACGGACTGTTAATCCGCAGGTCCCTGGTTCGAGCCCAGGTGGGAGAGCCAAATACTAAAAAGCCCGCAGCATTAAAGCGGGCTTTTTTTATTGCCATTTATTTTTAATGCCTATAAAAAATCCCCTACCTATCTGTAGAGGATTTGCTTTTCATGATTTGAATATTCACTAGATTTAATCATCAGATCTAAATTTAAAGAATATCTTCCCCATCTTTAGATCATTTTTAAAATTCTATTATTCTGCTTCTATAACTTTTAATGGGTTAAAAGACTGCGTTGTTGGCATCATTTCTATACGGTTAATATTAATATGAGCTGGTTGCGATGCAATCCACGCGACCGTATTTGCAATATCTTCAGGCAAAATTGGGTTTTTCTTATCATAGAGACTACTCACTTTCTCCTGATCCCCTTTAAAACGCACAAGAGAAAATTCAGTTCCCCCACACAACCCTGGTTCAACGTTAGTTATACGCACACCAGTACCAGCCAAATCAGCACGAAGATTTAGACTAAATTGCTCCACAAAAGCTTTTGTTGCACCATACACATTACCACCAGGATATGGATATGTACCTGCAATTGAGCCCATATTAATGATTAAGCCAGATTTTTTCTTTACCATGCTTGGCAAAATTAGTCGGGTAACAGTAACAAGCCCCTTAACATTGGTATCAATCATCGTGTACCAATCATCTAATTCTGCCTTGTCTGCCGATTCTAAACCTAATGCCAAACCTGCATTATTTACGAGCAAATCAATTTGATCGATTTGAAATTCATTTGGTAATTCTTTGAATATTTTATTTATATTTTCTGCTGTATCCGTCATATCAAATACTAATGGGTAGAATTTTTCACCAAGTTCTTGTTTTAGTTCTTCTAGTTTTTCTGCCCGTCTTCCGCAACCAATAACTTTATAGCCTAACTCAATCAGCTTTTTTGAAATGCTATAACCAAAACCTGCCGATGCGCCTGTAACTAATGCTAACATTCTTATATCCTTAGAAATGATCAACTATTTCAGTTGAACTCATGATGAACATATCAGCCTTTATATTTACACAATATTGATTATTAGCCTAAAAAAATAAAAGTTTTTTTAAAAATTTTAAGAGAAATTAAAATCTATAAAAAATATATTTATTAAATAATTATATGCATTTAAAAACTAAAAGCAGAACATGTCTATAGCCAAAAAGATAACGCTCACCTAATAAAAAAGTTTACCGTGAAAGGTAAACTTCTTTAACTGAGGCATTTAAGACTATGCAGGAATACCACTATGAAAACGGAAAGTATCATCTGGAGTCAAAATCAGATTCTTTTCAACCTCACGGATGTGTTCAATACGCTGCTGAATATCCTCTTCAGGATCTTTCATTTTTGCAGTTTTTGCGACATCAAGCGCTAGTGCTAAATAGTCTTCAAAATGACGAGATTCAGACTTAAGCAGGTAACGATAATAGCGTCCCAGTTCGTCATCTACACGCGGAGCAAGTGCATAAAAACGTTCGCATGAACGTGCTTCTACAAAAGCTCCGATAACCAGTACGTCAATTAAAGCTTCTGGCTCATATGTACGTATCTCTTTTCGTAAACCACCCGCATAGCGACCTGCACTTAAACCTTTCCACTCTTGCCCACGTTTCGTCATAAATTCGAGGACTTGTTCATAATGAAGCATTTCTTCACGTACAAGTTGAGCAAGTTTAACTTGTAGATCTGTAAAAAAACTATAGCGGAACATTAAGTTCATTGCCGTACCAGCTGCTTTTTTTTCGCAATTGGCATGATCTTGCATCAAGATATCTAAATTATTAACGGCCTCATCTAACCATTCATTTGGAGTTTCACATCCCAAAAATGCTAACACTGGCTGCATTAATTCATCGTAATTGATACTCGACATTACTAATTATCCTGCTGCCTGAATCGCTGTTTTCATATCTTTAACAGCCTGTGCCAGACCTACAAAAACACTATCTGCAATAATTGAATGACCAATGTTTAATTCATGAATTTGTGGAATTGCTGCGATTGGTGCAATATTTTTTAGGTTAAGTCCATGACCTGCATTTACAACTAAACCTTTTGAAGCTGCATACTCAACACCTTTTACAATACGAGCAAGCTCTTCTTGTTGTTCTTGCTCTGTTGCTGCATCGGCATATGCCCCTGTGTGCAACTCAATTGTAGGTGCACCACATGCCACTGCCGCATCAATTTGAGCAAAATCCGCATCAATAAATAATGATACGTCACACCCCAGAGCAGCTAAGGCTTGAGTTGCAGCCTTAACTTTTTCAAAGTTAGTGACTACATCTAAGCCACCTTCAGTTGTTACTTCTTGGCGCTTTTCAGGAACGAAGCATACATGTTGTGGCTTAATTTCTTTTGCAAACTCGACCATTTCATCAGTAACAGCCAACTCCAGATTCATACGTGTTTTTAATAATGGACGCATACGGCGTACGTCATCATCTTGAATATGGCGACGGTCTTCACGCAAATGCAAAGTAATGCCCTCTGCACCGGCTTGTTCACAAATAAGAGCAGCTTCTACAGGATCTGGGTAAGTAGTACCGCGCGCCTGTCTTAAAGTAGCAACATGGTCTATGTTTACACCAAGCAATGCAGCCATAAATAAATCCTAATTACGATTGAGTTTGAGTGTTTTGAATCCACAATTGTCGACTTTTTAGGGGACGATCACCTAAAAGCGATGTAATCATTTGACGGTATAGTTTACCTAATAATTGCAATTGTTCGAGAGAAAAATCCTGCCCTTGCTCATAGTCCAGCATAGATAAAATCGCTTTTCCCGACAAAGATGAACGGCCTGCCTGAACCACTGGAGCAAAACCTTCAGTCACTTGGAACTGATAAAACTGATGAGGCAAAATTTCTTTTTGTGCGCTATCAACTGAGAAATCAATCGCATAGCCTAGCTCTGGAAGTAAGACATGTTCAAACTGGCGCAAAATCTGCCGAAGAAAAAGGTCAGGATTTTCGTGGGAAGATAATTCTTGTAATTGAAGTAACGTTAACTGATATTGTTCAAAAGTTTGTGGCATTGCCTCTTCTAATGGGCAAAGTCGTAAAACAATTTCATTTAAATAAAAACCAGCAAAAAAAGCATCACCAAAAAAGAAAACTGGCTGATTTAATATTTCCAGCTTCATAAAATTTTTAAGTTCACTTTTACCTGTGGCTTGCAACCGAATTGGTTGATATTGAGGAGGCGGAGTCTGTCTTAAAATGCCATCGACCCGCCCGTATTCCTGAGTGAAGAGATGCACAATATGGCTTTTTTCACGATATTTACGATGGTGAATCATATATCCATGGAGGACTTCATTGCGCATCATAAAAAGAAACTATTCCTTAGATTCTTTTTCTTTCTTATCGTCATCATCACCATCAGGAATTACAGCTCCCACAACAGCAGCTGTACCCTTCACTACACCTTTAGTTGTTTTATAAGCAATACCTACTGGTACGGTTACAAGCTTATATACACAACCTTGTAACATCAATGTACACCCAACAATAGCCAATATTGATGTAATTGCTTTCATACCAGTATTCCCTGCTTATTAGATATCACTATATCCTAAACTTTTTAAAGCACGTTCATCATCAGACCAACCACCTTTAACCTTAACCCATAAGGTAAGCATGATCTTTTGTTCGAACATTTTTTCCATGTCTTTACGAGCATCCATACCAATCGTTTTAAGCTTGGCACCTTTTTCACCAATCACAATTGCTTTTTGGCCAGGACGATCTACAAAAATAGTTGCATCAATATAGGTACAAGCTGGCTTTAATCGACCAGTTTTCTCATTAACAGTTGCCTCTTCCGTTTTGAAAGATTCAATTTGCACTGTTAAATCGTATGGTAGCTCTTCACCCAACTGACGCATGATTTTTTCACGGATGATTTCACTTGCCAAGAAGCGTTCAGAACGGTCCGTAATTTGATCGAATGAATACAGCGGTGGCTGATAAGGAAGATATTTTTCAATCGTTTCACTTAAATGTTCCAAGTTTGCTCCACGAAGGGCCGAAACAGGAACAATCTCAGCAAAATTCATAAGCTTGGTACGCTCTTGAATCAAAGGAAGAATCTCTCTTTTATCTTCAAAAGTATCAGCTTTGTTAATTACCAAAATAACTGGCATTTCAGCGTTCTTGAGTTTCTCAAGCACTAAGTCGTCATTTTGAGTCCACTTATAAGCATCGATAACAAATAAAACTAAGTTAACGTCACGTAATGCAGAATGTGCAGCACGGTTCATCATTTTATTGATCGCGCGTACTTCTTTCTTATGCATTCCCGGTGTATCTACATAAACCGCTTGCATTTTTTCACGTGAATCAATGCCAATAATTTTATGGCGTGTCGTTTGAGGTTTACGTGAAGTAATTGAGAGTTTTTGACCCAATAAATGATTCATGAGGGTAGATTTACCCACATTTGGACGTCCCACAATCGCCACAAATCCGCTCTTAAAATCCGAAGGAATTGTAACGCCTTTGGAACTAAAAAATTGATCAATCAGATTGTTTGGATCTTGGTTTTCATTTGAATCTGGATTGATTTGATCAGAATGCATCGACATGCAGGTTATTGCTCCAATAACTTTAAAATTTCCGCCGCTGCTGCCTGCTCGGCAAAACGACGACTTGACCCCTCACCATAAATCTTTGGTAAACCATCTACCAAACATTCGACTTTAAAGTGTTGATGAGGTGCATCACCCTGAATATCTACAACCTCGTAAACAGGGAGAGGTTTTTTACGTGCTTGTAGATACTCTTGTAAACGTGATTTTGGATCTTTGAGTTGATCTGTTGGCTCAATATGATCTAAATAAGGTACGTACCATTTTAACACAATATCTTTGAGTAGGTTCAGATCACTACTATCAAGATAAATTGCACCAATAATCGCTTCTACCGTATCTGCTAATATTGACTCACGATGATGACCGCCAGATTTCAACTCGCCCGTGCTTAATATTAAACACCGACTAAGTTGCAAATCGGTTGCAATTTTACCTAATGCTTCTTGGCGAACCAAAGTTGCACGCATACGCGTTAAGCGACCCTCATTTTCATGTGGGTAAGCATGGTATAAATAGTTGGCAATGATCATCCCCAACAGCGAATCGCCTAAAAACTCCAGACGCTCATAGTTATACTTATGACTCACCGAACGGTGAGTCAAAGCTAACTGTAGCAATTCAGGCTGTTTAAATTGATAACCGATTCGACTAAGTAAGCGAGGATCACTTAGTTTGAACTGATGTTTTGTCAAAACTCTTCTCAAATGTTAAAACTAAATCAATATTTAGTAAGAAAGGCTTTCTTACCTCATATTTCTTTTTGACCGTTAGACCAGACTGGTTAAACACTTCGGCAATCTCTTTAAAATGGAGATCACGAATATTATTCATTTCCAGTCTTTGATCCATCTGTGCCATAAATTTTTGGGGTGTCGTATCAGCTGAGCTTTGTTGCATAAGCTCGGTAATCTGATTATTAATCACACGATCATCCCAATACGCTGGCCAAACTGCAAGTATAGCTTTCACTGCAATTGCAAATATGACCACCCCAAATAAAATTGCTAAATACGAAGTACCCTGTTGTGCCTTACGCATTTTTGTTTTCCTAATGGTTGTTTTTAATCTATTTTCCCATTTCGGTTAAAGCTTGGCAGGTGGAAACCAGGTTCTTTATGCATCCAGACATAGAAAGCTCGGCCTGTTAAGTTTTCTTCAGGAACAAAGCCCCAGAAACGACTATCAGCACTTTGATCGCGGTTGTCCCCCATTGCAAAGTAATGTCCTTTCGGAACGGTTACTTCCCAATATAAACCGTCTTGGTTTGAATATTTGCCATTATCAACATAGTTGATAAATGGTGCCTGACGCGCAACGTTTACGCCTTCAAGCTCACGCATCGTAAAGGTGTGATCACCAATAGTTTCTTTATGATAAATAGACGTTGGTGTATCTAAAGCATCTTTTTCACGACTAAACTGTGTTGCTACTTTAGGAACTTTTTGACCATTAATAATCAATTGTCCATGATCATAAACAATATGGTCACCCGGCAAACCAATTACACGCTTAATATAGCTGATGGTTGGTTGAGGTGGGTAACGGAATACGATGACATCACCACGTTTTGGTTCACCTACATCAATCACTTTTTTATTTACGATAGGTAAACGCACACCATAGTCAAATTTATTAACTAAAATAAAATCGCCAGTCTCTAAAGTTGGAACCATAGAGTCTGATGGAATGTTAAATGGTTCATAAAGAAATGAGCGAAGTACAAGTACAACAGCTAAAACTGGCCAAAAGTCATAGGCCCATGTAATAACAAAATTTTCGTTCTCTCGGCCTTTATTCGCACGCTGTTTAAAAACAAGTTTATCTAACAACCACACTGCAAATAAAATCAGCGTAACTGGAACAAGAATTAAATTAAAATCAAAATCCACATGACCTCACTCGCAGCCTAGCTGCTTGCTTTATGGCTGGGAGAATATAAGTTCATCCCAGCCCTTTCTTTTATCTTTCTACTTTCAAAACAGCTAAGAACGCTTCTTGTGGAATTTCTACACTACCCACTTGTTTCATACGTTTCTTACCTTCTTTTTGTTTAGAAAGTAATTTCTTCTTACGAGACACGTCACCGCCATAACATTTTGCTAGAACGTTTTTACGCATCGCCTTAACGGTCGAACGAGCAATAATTTGAGCACCAATGGCAGCCTGAATTGCAACATCAAACATTTGACGTGGAATCAAGTCTTTCATTTTTTCAACTAAAGCAATACCACGATGGCGAGCATCATTACGGTGACAAATCATAGCCAAGGCATCAACCTTTTCACTATTAATTAATACATCAACCTTAACTAAAGATGAACTTTCGAAACGTACGAAGTTATAGTCTAGCGATGCAAAACCACGTGAACATGATTTAAGCTTGTCAAAGAAATCCATTACGACTTCAGCCATTGGAATTTCAAAAGTAATTGAAACTTGATTACCTAAGAACTTCATGTCTTTTTGGACACCACGACGCTCAATACATAAGGTCATGACATTACCTAAGTATTCTTGCGGCACAAGAATATGACATTCAGCAATTGGCTCACGTAAATCTTCAACAACTGAACCATCTGGCATTTTAGACGGACTGTCGATATAGATCGTCTCACCTTTTTTGGTAACAGCTTCATAAACTACTGTTGGTGCCGAACTAATTAAATCGAGATCGTACTCACGTTCTAAACGCTCTTGTACGATTTCCATATGTAACATGCCCAAGAAACCACAGCGGAACCCGAAACCAAGTGCATCCGAACTTTCAGGTTCAAAGAACAACGCAGAATCGTTAATTTGTAATTTCTGTAATGCTTCGCGGAATGGCTCAAAGTCGCTTGAATCGATTGGGAAAAGACCTGCATAAACCTGCGGTTTAACCTTTTTAAAACCAGGTAAAGTTGCAACGTCTGGTGTTGTTGCAAGTGTAATGGTATCACCTACTGGCGCACCAAAAATGTCTTTAATACCCGCAATAACAAAACCTACTTCACCAGCTTCAAGAATATCTGTTTCAGTATGCTTAGGATTAAATACACCTACAGAAGTTACCGGATGAGTTTGTCCAGTCGATTTAACCAACATTTTGTCGCCCTTACGGATACGACCTTGTTTAATACGAACAAGAGACACTACACCTAAGTAGTTATCAAACCATGAATCGATAATTAAAGCTTGTAATGGAGCTTCACGATCACCTTCTGGTGCCGGAATAACGTCAACTAAACGCTCTAATACACCTTCAACACCTAAACCTGTTTTTGCTGAACAAGTCGGTGCATCTGTCGCTTCAATCCCGATAATTTCTTCAATTTCATGAATTACACGTTCAGGTTCAGCCTGCGGTAAATCAATTTTATTTAAAATAGGAAGAACTTCGAGACCTTGTTCAATCGCGGTATAACAGTTTGCAACTGATTGTGCTTCTACGCCTTGCGCAGCATCGACAACCAACAATGCACCTTCACATGCAGCTAATGAGCGAGATACTTCATACGAGAAGTCAACGTGCCCCGGAGTATCAATAAAGTTAAGCTGATATTCTTGTCCATTTGGATGGGTGTAATACAATGTCACTGAGGCTGCTTTAATGGTAATCCCACGTTCGCGCTCAAGCTCCATTGAGTCCAAGACCTGAGCTTGCATCTCACGATCTTGTAAGCCACCACACATCTGAATAAAACGGTCAGCCAAAGTAGACTTACCATGATCGATATGAGCGATAATCGAGAAATTTCGGATATTTTTGATATCAACTGATTTTTTAGCTTGCGCCATGGGCTACCTTGAGAAAATATAAAGTGCTATGTAGCTTGTTTTAATACATAGCCAAAGCGGTTTAACAAATTGCGAGAGATTATAGCAGATGGATATTTTAAAGTATCCAAAATAATCATGAGCTTTGTACTTATGTTCTAAAAAATGACAATTCAAAGCACATGTAATACTTCCGACTATCGAGCATATGAAATAGTAAAATCTAAAGGATTTATGCTTGAATCAAGGGGCTTATAAGCTTGTGTAAAAGTTGGCGACATTCGTTTTGGTCGACCCGATGCAATTTCAATACATGCCCACTTGGTATTCCCAACAAATAAGACTGCTTGATCAGACGGACGGAAAAAAACATACTGGCGAAATGAATAAAGCGCATTGATATCGTCTAGCCATGTCCGCAATATAATTTCTTCGCCTTCAAACGCAGCCTTACGATATTGCACATGATGCTCAACAGCAACCATTGCATGCTTAAGCTCAAGGTATTTGGTTACGCCTACCCCTAATGTTTCAACATGAGCAGCAGCAACATCTTGCATCCATTGGACATACATTACATTGTTAACATGACCTAAAGCATCAATATGCTGTGGCTGAACCTGAATATGTAAATCGAAAATACTGCTCACAAAACACTCACCTTAATCATTAAATCCAAAGCTATATTTAGATTAGCTAGATCGAACATTATGCCGAATACAAATAATAAAAAACCACCCATTTTCAGGGTGGTTTAGTTTTATATCATTTTACTGAATGCGTAAACCAAGCATTGCTCGTTGTCCTTGACGAATGATTCCAACACGTGCAACCGTATTTTTTTGTAGGTTAGAAACAACTTTCGCAAAATCTTGGCTATTTAAAATTTGAGTATTATTAACCTGAACAATCACGTCACCCGGAATGATATTTGACAATGATGCCAACCCACCACGGCGGACATCTTGAACATAAATACCGCCTTTTACACCTAACGTATTTTTCTCTGGTTCAGCTAAATCACGAATACTCATGCCTAACACTGGACCTTTAGAAGCAGAGATCTGAGTACCTGTAGCTGGTGTTTCATCTGGTGCTGTTGCTAAAGTTGCAGTGATATTACGAGTTTTATCATCACGTAACACTTCAAACTGAACGGTTTGGTTTGGCTGAACTTTATTTAATGCATAGAGTAAATCACTTGTACGCAGCACAGAAGCACCATTAAGTTTTAAAATCACATCACCAGCTCTAAGCCCTGCTTTTTGAGCAGGTGAATTTGGCGTTACTTGTGTGATGAGGGCACCTTCTGGTTTAGGCAGTTTGTAAGCATCGGCAAGGTTACGATCAATATCTTGCATCATGACGCCTAGGTATGAACGAGTAACTTTACCTTTTGTTTTAAGCTGTTCAGCTACATCCATCGCAACATCGATTGGAATAGAGAAAGACAAGCCCATATAACCGCCAGTACCACTAAAGATACGTGAGTTTACCCCAACAACTTCGCCATTTTGATTAAACAATGGACCGCCTGAGTTACCTGGGTTTAGTGCAACGTCAGTTTGAATAAATGGTACAGAAGTTTCACCACTCATGTTTCGTGACTTGGCACTGACAATACCTGCTGAGGCGGAGTAGTCAAAACCAAATGGAGAACCAATTGCTAATACTGGCTCACCTACACGTAAACGGTCAACATTACCAACTTTTAAAGCAGGATAATTACTTCCATTGACTTTTAATAATGCAACATCGGTACGTTCATCACTACCAACAACAGTTGCATCAATTTCACGACGGTCATTTAAAGTAATACTAATGCGGGAAGCATTTTCAATCACATGATGGTTTGTGAGTAAGTAACCATCTTTACTAATAAAGAATGCACTACCGTATGCTGTTTTTTCTTGAGGACCTTGTTGCTGTGGAATGATGACCTGATTACCAAAGAAACGTTTTAAAATTTCAGGAACTTGCTGTTGTAACAGTTCATCCTGAGTCATTTTTTTTACGACGTTTACGCTCACCACAGCCGGACTAACTTGTTCAACGAGGTTTGAAAAATCAACAGCAGCATTTGCTTGAACAGCGGCAACTGTAAATACCGCTGCATACATTCCTTGTTGTAAATAGCGAGATTTCATTCGGTGCTCACCCACAATTGGTCTACGAGAATAAGAATAAAACTTTTGTATCACAATGCTTTGGAATTGTGCGTAACAATATGTTTATTTGTAAGACATCATCATCACGTTTATTTTACGCATTGCAATTTTTTAAGCTAATTGCAATTTTTCTGTGACTTAGAGCGCTTAAGCTCTTGCCTTTTTAGGTAAAAAGGGGTGTCATTAGCGGACGTTTTAAATTGATGCGAATGGACATGCCTAATCAACAGACAATTCACCACTTTGACGTGATTATTGTGGGCAGTGGCGGTGCTGGTTTAAGTCTGGCTTTATCGTTACCAAGTCATTTTAATATTGCAGTTTTAGCCAAAGCTGCTTTAACTGAAGCAAGTACCTTCTATGCACAAGGCGGTGTTGCTGCTGTTCTTGATGAAACTGACTCTATTCAACAACATATTAATGACACTATGATTGCAGGTGCTCATTTATGTGAAATGGATGCAGTTCAGCATACTGTCGAAGGTGGTCGCCCTTCTGTTGATTTTCTTTTAAAGCAAGGTGTTCAGTTCACCCTAGATGAAGATGAGCAGCTTCACTTAACTCGCGAAGGTGGCCACTCACAGCGCCGCATTATCCATTCTGCTGATGCTACAGGCAAAGCCATTTCAACTACATTGGTTGAACGTGCGAAAGAACGCAAGAATATTACTATTTTTGAAAACTACATTGCGATTGATTTAATCACGTCGCATAAATTGGGTCATACAGATCAAGCGAATCGCGCTGTTGGTTTGTATGCCTTAGATGAAAACACTGAAAAAGTTCATACTTTCCTTGCCCCATTTACCGCACTTGCTTGCGGCGGTGCGATGAAAGCTTACCTTTACACATCTAATCCAGATATTGCCACAGGCGATGGCATTGCCATGGCTTACCGTGCAGGTTGCCGCGTAGCCAATATGGAATTTAACCAGTTCCACCCAACTTGCCTATACCATCCACAAGCACGTTCTTTCTTAATTACTGAAGCGATGCGTGGTGAAGGTGCTTACTTACGCTTGCCTGATGGCGAACGTTTCATGCTTCGTTTTGATGATCGTGCTGAATTGGCTCCTCGCGATATTGTGGCACGTACCATTGACCATGAAATTAAACGTCTCGGTATTCGCCATGTGTGGTTAGACATTACACACAAATCACCTGAGTTTATTAAAGAGCACTTCCCTACACTTTATGCACGTTTGCTTGAGTTAGGTATCGACATTACTAAAGACATGATTCCAGTAGTGCCAGCAGCACACTATACATGTGGTGGTGTTGTGGTTGATTCAAATAGCCAGACTGATATTGAAGGTCTCTATGCAATTGGTGAAACCTCTTATACAGGTTTACATGGTGCTAACCGTATGGCGAGTAACTCATTACTTGAGTGCTTCGTTTATGGTATGAGTGCAGCAAAAGACATCGAAAATAAGTTTGATGAGAATTTCAAACTACCGAAAGTACCCACTTGGGATGACTCTCAAGTAACCAACCCAGATGAAGATGTGGTGATTTTACAAAACTGGGATGAGTTACGTTCGACCATGTGGAACTATGTCGGTATTGTAAGAACCACAAAACGTTTAGAACGCGCTTTACACCGTATCGAAATGTTGAAGCGTGAAATCACTGAATATTATCAAGACTACCGTGTTAGCAAAAACCTGATTGAACTGCGTAATCTTGTGCTCGTTTCTGAGATGATTGTGCGCTGTGCCATGCACCGCAAAGAATCACGTGGTCTACATTACACCCTCGATTATCCGGAAACTTCGAACGAGATTCGTAAAACTGTTTTAACTCCTCCAAATTTTGCAGTAGAACAACCATTGGTTAATACCGAAATTTAAACTGTTTTCTACAAAAAAGCACAGCTCTGGCTGTGCTTTTTATTTAGGTTAATATTTATGATCGGGGTGGAATTGAATAAGTCGCGGTCACATGTGCCACCGGTTCCTCTTGTCCTACTGAATAAATCCATACCTCACCCACGACAAGACTCTTCCCTACTTTCATGAGCTTACATTCGCTACGTAAGTCTTTATCACCTGCGGGTTTTCTTAAAAAATTAATATTAAAATTAGTGGTTACTGCTAAACCAACAATTCCGATTTCACCGAGTATTGCGATATACAAAGCAAAGTCTGCCAAAGTCATCATGGTAGGCCCAGATATGGTACCGCCCGGACGTTGATGTCTTTGATCGACGTGATAATAAACGACAGCAGCTTTAGGCGTGACTGATTCAATCGTGCAATGTTCAAGACTTGGGGGAAATTCCTTTTCAAGAAACGCTACAATTTCTTCTTTTGAACTTTTCATCCTTGTTTTTCTTCGATTTCAGAACAGTATTCAAAATAGCATAGAATACTGACTCATATTTTCTATGACCTTTTAAACCAGATTTATTATTATTTTTAACCACTCCCACAAAATATGAGAGCGGCTTTTATTATTACTTATCCTAAATATTGCAAAGCTTGCTCAAACACCTGATCTGGGCTTTGGGTAGCATCTAAACGTTTAATACGTTCAGGTTCGGCTTTCCATAAGGTCTCATAACCTTCGCGAACTTTTGCGAAGAAACTTAACTTTTCCTGTTCAAAACGGTCTAAAGCTCCACGCTCACGTGCACGGTTCATACCGAGTTCAATTGGTGCATCTAACCAGAAAGTCACTTCTGGCATACGTGAAACAAAGTTCTGATTTAAAAGCTGTAACTTATCTTGGCTTAAACCACGACCAGAACATTGGTAAGCAAAGCTTGCATCGGTAAAGCGATCACTTAAAACAATTTTATTAGACTCTAAAGCCGGCAAAATGACTTGTTGTAAGTGTTGAGCACGTGCCGCATAGATTAAGAGTAGTTCGGTATCATGGCTCATATTTTCATCATGATTCACCGCCAAAAGCATAGAACGTATTTGTTCTGCTAACGGCGTACCACCCGGTTCACGGGTTAAGACAACTTGTTTACCTTGCTCTTCAAAATGCTGATGAATTTTTCGAATGAGTGTAGTTTTACCTACCCCTTCCGTGCCTTCAAAGCTAATAAACATCTCTTTTCCTTATTTCTTCGATCTCAACACGGATAAATACTGCTGCACCGCTTGGTTATGAGCCTGCAAATCTGCAGTAAATTTATGACCACCATTACCAGTTGCCACAAAATAAATATTATTTGAGTCATCTGGATGTAATGCAGCTTCAATTGCTTTTTGACTTGGTAAGGCAATTGGTGTTGGCGGTAAGCCATTAATTGTATAAGTATTATATGGAGTTGATGTACGTAAATCTTCGCGAGTAATGTTACCCTTATAGTTTGCACCCATGCCATAAATTACGGTTGGGTCAGTTTGTAGACGCATACCAATTTTCAGACGGCGTACAAATACACCAGATACTTGCTCAAGCTCACTATCTAAACTTGTTTCTTTTTCAACAATTGAAGCCATAATTAAAGCTTCATACTTATCTTTATAAGGTAAGTTTGGTGCACGGTTCGCCCAAGCTGCATCCAAAGCTTTCATTTGGTGATGATATAAATCCGTCAGGATTTTTTTATCAGTCTCACCTTTTGCAAAGAAATAAGTGTTAGGCGCAAACAAGCCTTCTGGATGATGATAAGGAATTCCTAGCGCCTTCATGAGCTGATCATCAGGTAAGTCGAGTATTGTATTTTTTACATTTTTATCATTTTTGAGTGCAGTAATAAGCTGTTTAAAAGTCGTACCTTCAATCACCAAAATACGGTTCATTTGAGCATTATCAGCATTAGACAACATCTCTAATACTTGTCTTACGCTCATTCCCTGCTCAACTTCATATACACCAGCTTTCATGCTGTCATGAATCATAAATCTTTGATAGAGCTTAAGTACAATAGGAAAATGGATTTTGTTTTCTTTTGCTAAGTGATCGATAAAACCAGAGTAGGTCTCACCTGAAGTGATCGATAGCATCTGCTTTTTCCCTTCAATAGGATAAGCTTTAAATAAACTTGACCATAAAATAGCAAAAATAGAAATTAAAACGATAAAACAGCCAATGAGCACCAACTTTTTAGGAAAATGAGATGCTGTTTTCTTGCCCTTTTTTTTAGCATTTTTTGCTTTCGCGTTCACAGGTGGCTTCGGCATATTAATGAATCTGATTCAAGTTAAGAGTATGAAATAAATTTAGGCACGCCTGTGAATCTAGAGTTTGTTCACCGATTTGAGTAACCACTCGCATTGGATGTAAAGCATTACAAAAGAATAGACTCTGTATTTGTGGTACTTCATCTAGCTCAATTATTCTGATTTCGCAGGCAATTCCATGGTGCTGCATACGTGCCAAAATTTCTGCACGCATCACACCGTGGACGCCATTATAGCGAAGTTCCGGTGTAATCCATCTATCATTTAAACGAATAAAACAATTACTGCTTACCCCTTCAACAATATAACCTTGTACATCAGTTACTAATGCTTCTGCCCAGCCTTGTTGATCTGCTTCTTTTTTTAGCAGTACCTGTTCAAGACGGTTTAAAGATTTAAGTCCAACTAAACTCGGCATGGTTAAACCTAAGGCCTGATTTAAAACCCCACACTCAATAAAATCTGGTCGGAACTGCTCCAATGCTTTTGGATAGAACCAGACATAAATATCTGCTTCATGCTTTGGCAAACTATAACCACGGTCACCTTCACCGCGGCTAATCACAATTTTTAAAGTGCCATTGAGCACAAGGTTTTGTTTATATAGCTGCTGCAAACTCTGTTCAATTAATTCAAAGTTTGCAGTTAATGCTAGTTTTTGGCAGGCAAGTTTTAGACGTTCCGAGTGCCGTGCTTTAAGCTCAATCTTATTTTGAAAAACACGAATTGTGGTAAAGCATCCATCTCCATAATGAAATGCTCGGTCTAGTAACGGAATGGTTTCAACAGGTTGCCCATTTTTAAAACACCACATGCTTAATCCGTCCTTTCTTAAAAAACCGCCCAACAATACAACACCTTTCATTTAATTAATAAATGACTGATTTTAAAAAATTATACCGATTTAATCAGCACTTTTGAAACTTGTTATATATCAAGATTTAAGAATAGCTTATCCATTTTTTATATTTCTATATTTTTCATATTAAATTCGTTTTTTATTATTTTTTTAGAATAAAGACTAGCGCTATTCTGCGTTCATGTTTTGAACATTTCGTATTTTTGAGGGGTTATCTCATGCGTTTTTCTCAATTAAAAGTCGGGGTTATTGCTGCTCTTCTTTCTGTTTCATCATTTGCAGCTCAAGAATTCTTAAACGTTTCTTATGATCCAACTCGCGAGTTATATACAGACTTTAATAAACAGTTTGGTACTTACTGGAAACAGCGTACTGGACAAGATATTCAGTTTAAACAATCACACGGTGGTTCTGGTAAACAGGCCCGCGCCGTGATTGATGGCTTAAATGCTGACGTTGTGACATTAGCTCTTGCAGCTGATATCGATGAAATTGCAGAAAAAGCAAAATTGCTTCCTACTGATTGGCAAAAGAAATTGCCACAAAACTCTACTCCATATACATCAACAATCGTGTTTTTGGTACGTAAGGGTAACCCTAAACAAATTAAAGACTGGGGTGACTTAATCAAACCAGGTGTAGAAATTATTACACCAAACCCGAAAACATCTGGCGGCGCTCGCTGGAACTACCTTGCAGCTTGGGCTTGGGCGAAACATCAACCAGGTGGTAACGATGCTAAAGCACAAGAATATGTCCGCCAAATTTATAAACATACTAAAGTTCTAGATTCGGGTGCACGCGGTGCAACCACGACTTTTGCTGAACGTGGTATTGGTGATGTGTTACTTGCTTGGGAAAATGAAGCTCATTTAGCTGTTCGCGAACAACCGGGCAAATTTGAAATTATTACCCCATCTCTTTCGATTTTAGCTGAACCACCAGTTGCTGTTGTTGAGAAAAACGCTGCCAAAAAAGGCAACCTCACCATCGCTAAAGGTTACCTCAACTACTTGTACTCACCTGCTGGCCAAGAAATTGCAGCACGTAATTTCTACCGTCCACGTAATGCAGCCGTACTAAAAAAATACAGCAATGTATTTAAGCCATTGAAACTCGTAACAATTGATAAAGAGTTTGGCGGTTGGACAAAAGTGCAAAAACAACACTTTGATAATGGTGGTGTTTTCGATCAAATCGTGAAAATTAATAGTGCAGAGAAGTAATTCTTTGTACTAACGATAAGGAGAACAGACATGACTCACTCTGTAATTGTTCCAGGTGTAGGTGGAAGTGAACATCAACATTGGCAATCTTGGTTGCAGCGTCAACTCGTGTCTAGTTCTCGTGTTGAGCAAAAAAACTGGGATAGACCCGTATTAAGTGAATGGATTGAGCAATTCGTTAAAACAGTTCAAGCAGTACAAGCACCAGTACAAATTGTTGCGCATAGTTTCGGTTGCTTAACAAGTGTTGCTGCTTTAGCTGAGCATCCTGAGTTACAAGTTCAAGTTAAAAAACTAATTTTGGTTGCTCCTGCAAATCCGGCACGTTTTGGTGAAGCAGGCTTTGCCCGCCATAGCTTGACTGACTACAAAGATTATTTTCATCAGTTAAAAATTAATGTGCCTACAACACTACTGATTAGTGAAAATGATCCTTGGTTAGATTTTTTTGATGCTTTACAACTTGCTAAAGCTTGGCAATTAAACCCAATTAATCTTGGGCAAGTCGGTCATATCAATGTTGCTTCTGGTTTTGGCCCATTCCCTGACTTACTGAACTATCTACTTCCTGAAGACTCGATGTGTAGCCACTCATCTATTGATCCGGTAAAGACACATTTCTCTTTGAAATTTGCTTAATACCCAGCTTTATACCGCGCCGTTTATCTTTATTTATTCGCTTACTGGTTTCAGCAGGCTTTTCTCTTTGAGGAAATATCATGTCGCAGCGATCCCGAGTGCTGCCTGGGTTTGGTCTATCATTGGGCTTCACCCTCGCCTACGTTTCTTTTATTGTGCTTATTCCATTAGCCGCAGTCTTTATCAAATCATTTGGAATCGGATGGGACGGACTATGGGAAATTTTAACCTCTGAACGTATTTTAAAATCGCTTCAACTCAGCTTTAGTTCAGCTTTAATTGCGGCGTTTATTAATGTTGTTTTCGGACTACTTTTAGCTTGGTGCCTTGTCCGTTATAACTTTCCCGGAAAACGTCTGGTTGATGCCTTAGTAGACTTACCTTTTGCACTTCCAACAGCAGTTGCAGGTATTGCGCTTACTTCGCTTTATGCCCCTACTGGCTGGATTGGTCAATATTTAGAACCACTCGGTATTCATGTTGCTTATACACCTATCGGGATTACGCTAGCTTTAGTATTTATTGGTATTCCTTTTATTGTTCGAACTGTTCAACCCGTGTTAAGCGATATCGAAACCGAGCTTGAAGAGGCTGCTTCTGCACTTGGGGCAAATCGCTGGCAGACCATTACTAAAATTATTTTGCCAATATTACTACCTGCGCTATTTACAGGCTTTGCTTTAGCATTTGCCCGTGGCGTGGGTGAATATGGTTCTGTAATTTTCATCGCAGGTAACCAGCCATTTAAAACAGAAATTGCCCCGCTCATGATCATTTCTCGCCTTGAAGAGTATGACTATGCAGGTGCAACCACTATTGCTGCGGTTATGTTAGTTCTCTCTTTCATTATTTTATTTGTCATTAACTTACTTCAAGCATGGGCAAACCGTCGTACAGGGAGAAATATCACATGAACCTACATACCGACAGCAATGCACTTGCTTTGAAACTACAGTCTCGTGATGCAACTCGTGAACCGACTTGGGTACGTTATACGCTGATTACAGTTGCACTGATTTTCTTTCTTAGTTGCTTAATGCTGCCACTTATTCTGGTTTTTGTTGAAGCGTTTAAACAAGGCCTTGAAGTCTATGTTCAGGCTTTAATTGATCCAGATACGTTGTCAGCGGTGAAATTAACATTACTCACCGCAGCGATTGCCGTACCGATTAACGTGATATTTGGTGTTGCCGCTGCATGGGCTGTTTCCAAGTTCCAGTTTAAAGGCAAAGCGATTTTAACCACTATTATTGATATGCCTTTTTCAGTTTCACCTGTTATTGCAGGTTTAATGATTGTACTGATTTTTGGTGCTCAAGGTTGGTTAGGCGGCTGGTTAATGGATCACGACATTAAGATTTTATATGCGGTGCCCGGAATTGTTTTAGCGACCATCTTTATTACCGTTCCTTTTGTTGCACGTGAATTAATTCCACTCATGGAAGCGCAAGGAACAGAGGAAGAAGAAGCCGCGATTGTACTTGGTGCCTCAGGCTGGCAAACCTTTTGGAAAGTCACTCTGCCTAACATTAAGTGGGGCCTGATTTACGGCGTGATTTTGTGTAATGCCCGTGCAATGGGTGAGTTCGGTGCAGTATCGGTAGTTTCTGGTCACATCCGTGGTGAAACCAATACCCTGCCACTTCATGTTGAAATTTTATATAACGAGTACACCTTTAGTGCAGCCTTTGCCGTGTCCTCATTACTTGCTTTCTTAGCCTTATTAACACTGGTATTGAAAACTTGGTTAGAACTGCATCAAGACAAACCAGAACCGCATTCAACTGATTCGTAAGGAATGAAATCATGAGTATTCAAGTTAAGAATATTGAGAAACACTTTGGTGCATTCCATGCGCTTAAAAATATTTCCCTAGACTTTCCAGAGGGTGAGCTGGTTGCGCTACTCGGACCATCTGGCTGCGGTAAAACGACTCTACTTCGTATTATTGCTGGCTTAGAGTCAGCCGATGGCGGTCAAGTGTTACTTGAAGGCGAAGATGCAACTAATGTACATGTTCGCGAACGTCAAGTCGGCTTTGTATTTCAGCACTATGCTTTATTCCGTCATATGACTGTATTTGACAATATTGCCTTTGGTTTACGTGTCCGCCCTCGTGCTACACGCCCCTCTGAAGCTGAGATTAAAAAACGTGTTACTCGTCTGCTTGACCTAGTTCAACTAGGCTTTTTAGCAGACCGCTACCCTGCTCAGCTTTCTGGTGGTCAACGTCAACGTATTGCTTTAGCTCGAGCACTCGCTGTAGAGCCTCGTGTGCTATTGCTCGATGAACCATTTGGCGCACTTGATGCCAAAGTCCGTAAAGAATTACGTCGCTGGTTACGTAACTTGCATGACGAATTGCATATCACTTCAATTTTCGTAACCCATGACCAAGAAGAAGCTCTTGAAGTGGCTGACCAGATTATTGTGATGAATAAAGGTAACGTTGAACAAATTGGTTCACCACGTGAAGTCTACGAAAAACCTGCAACGCCATTTGTATTTGATTTCTTGGGTCAAGCAAATCGTTTTGAAGGTGAACATGCCGGCGGTATTATCCGTATTGGCAATGATCGTATCGAATTACCGACTACAGTTCAGGCACCGCAAGGAAAAGTGATTGCTTTTGCCCGTCCGGATGAGTTACATATTCATTCGCAACCACAGGCAAATACAATTGAAGCAACTTTTGTACGTGAAGTCTGGATTGCTGGAAAAGTAGTGGCGGAATTACAAGATCGTAATGGACGTTTAATTGAGATTGCTCTGAGCAGTGAAGCTGCAAAACAACATGCATTTAAACCAAATCAAACTGTTTGGGTGAGTGCATCTCAACTTCACCTATTTGCAGATCAAGTTGCTTAAGGAATTATTTGGTGAGGAGCCATCTCGCGGAATTTAAAGCCGGTCCTCACCTCTTTCGAGGAAAAGTGTAAATGAACTTTCAACAATTAAGAATTATCCGAGAAACAGTACGCCAAAACTTTAATTTAACGGAAGCATCTGCCGCGCTATACACCTCTCAATCAGGTGTAAGTAAACATATTAAAGATTTAGAAGATGAATTAGGTGTACAACTTTTCGTTCGTAAAGGTAAACGTTTACTTGGTTTAACTGAACCGGGCCAATCACTACTTAGCATTGTAGAGCGTATGCTTGTAGATGCGGAAAATATTAAACGTCTTGCCGATGACTTTAATAAAGTGGATGAAGGTACGTTAACAATTGCGACAACGCATACTCAAGCACGTTATGTACTACCACCAATCGTCAATCAATTTAAAAAGCTGTTCCCTAAAGTACATTTGATTTTGCAACAAGCCAGTCCTGTCGAAATTGCAGAGATGCTTTTACAAGGTGAAGCCGATATTGGTATTGCGACAGAATCTTTAACAACTGAAGAAAATTTAGCAAGTATTCCATACTATCAATGGCAGCATAGTATTATTACACCGCAAGAGCACCCTCTTGCCAAACTCGATAAGATTGATCTTGATGCTTTATCTGAATATCCACTGATTACTTATCATGGTGGTTTTACAGGTCGCTCTAAAATCGATAAAGCATTTGAAGATGCTCAAATCGATGCTGATATTGTAATGTCCGCTCTTGATGCCGATGTTATTAAAACCTATGTAGAACTTGGTATGGGCGTCGGAATTGTCAACGATGTTGCTTACGATGCAGAACGTGACTATCGTTTAAAGCAAATTAAAACTGATATCTTTGGTGTTAACACCACATGGATTGCTGTTCGTAAAGGCCATCTCTTACGTGGTTACGGTTACGAGTTTATTTCTTTATGCTCACCTGATGCCGACATTAAAGCATTGAAAAAAATTGCTTATCCAGATGAATAAAAATTAAGAACAAAATAAAAGAGCTAATTAGCTCTTTTATTTATTTTATTAAATACAAAAAAACGAGCCGAAGCTCGTTTTTTCTTTAGGATCTTACCAGAAGAAGTTCACACCAACTTTACCCACTGGTAACCATTTGTATTTGTCATCGTTACGGATTTTGTTTTCTTCGGCACGTAAATCTTTATCAAAGTCAGCACCGTTAACATTAACAAAAGTACCATTTGATTTAAGATTTACTGTTGGGTTACCAGTATAGTAAGCACCTACTTCACCGAATACGCCCCAGTTTTTATTGATTTTAGGTGAGAAACCTACACCTACATAAGGAGCGATATCATTTTTATAACTTAATTTACCATCCACTGAACCATTAAAGTTATAATTATTACCATTTACTTTAATAGTACCGTCCTGTGAACGTTTAGTTAAGTCATAATCATTGTCTATGTAAGCAGCACCTGCAGCTACATATACGCCTTGAGCCCAACGGTTAGTACTTGCACCCCATGGACGAATTTCAGCATTTAAATAAACGTTGTTATTGTCCATATCTAAGTCGTACTTAGTGCCATTTACTGACACATCATCACGCCAAGAAACATCACCACCGTTATAACCCAATGCTAAACCAACATATGGGTTTGCTTGCCATAATAAAGCACCACCGTAACCTGTAGTACCAGCCTCAGCACGAACACCTACTGGAATTAATTGGTTTTTATCGAATGCATAACTGTCATGAACAACAGCTTCATCTGCCATTGCAGCACCAGCAGCAAGTAAAGCTGTAGTTGTCACTAAAACACGTAATACTTTCATCGTTTTCTCCTCAAGAAAAGGCTCTGTTTTTAATTTATTCAGCTTGTGACAAAAATTATATTCAAGAGCATAGATTCTTTTTTATACAAAAACTGCTAGATTTCTGTTATTTTTTGATACAAATTGAGTTAAATTTTTATTTTCAAATCATTTTTGTGTAAAAAACACTTGATTATCTAATAAGCTTTTCCACTTTAACTCTCGCTTTAAACGTAACACGTTTTTTCAAAGATTCTTGTCACAAATTAGTGTAAAATCTTTAAAATTTTTTATGGAAGGAAGATCATGTCTCAGCTTTCTACGATCATTGAGCAAGCATTTGAAGACCGCGCAAACTTTACTGCAGCAGATTGCTCAAGCGAAATTCGCCAAGCTGTTGAAGAAGCAATTGCTGGATTAGATAACGGTACACTTCGTGTTGCAGAAAAAATCAATGGTGAATGGGTTGTTCATCAATGGTTAAAAAAAGCTGTTTTATTATCATTTAAACTCAATGACAATAAACCAATCGAGTCATGTGATCTTCGTTTCTACGACAAAGTTGAAACTAAATTCTCTGGTTGGACTGAAGAGCAATTTAAAGCTGCAGGTGTTCGTGTTGTTCCTCCTGCTGTGGCTCGTCGTGGTAGTTTCCAAGCTAAAAATGTGGTGTTAATGCCATCTTATGTCAACATTGGTGCTTATGTAGATGAAGGCACAATGGTTGATACATGGGCAACTGTAGGTTCATGTGCTCAAATCGGTAAAAACGTTCACTTGTCTGGTGGTGTTGGTATCGGTGGTGTTTTAGAGCCATTACAAGCTAACCCAACTATTATTGAAGACAACTGCTTTATCGGTGCGCGTTCTGAAATCGTTGAAGGCGTTATTGTTGAAGAAGGTTCAGTCATTTCAATGGGTGTCTTCATTGGTCAATCAACCAAAATTTATGACCGTGAAACTGGCGAAATCCATTATGGTCGTGTTCCTGCTGGTTCAGTTGTTGTACCAGGTAACATCCCATCTGCTGACGGTAAATACAGCTTATACGCTGCAATTATCGTGAAAAAAGTTGATGCGCAAACACGTGCAAAAACAAGTTTGAACGATTTGTTACGCGCTGACTAATTTCAGTTTGATCAAGCATCTCTACGGTCAACACTGATCGTAGAGATTTTATTTTTTATATAGTGTGGTATTTCTAGAATGGCTTCCTTACGTTCCTCTGCAATTCCTGTCTCTGACCCTGCGTCTGGTTTACGCATTACCGAGATTTTTTACTCGTTGCAGGGTGAAGCAAATGCCTCTGGTTTACCGACTGTATTTATTCGTCTCACAGGCTGTCCTTTACGTTGTACATATTGTGATACCACCTATTCTTTTGAAGGTGGCGAGCGTTTATCACTCGAGCACATTATTGAAACGGCTGGAAAATATCAAACGCCTTATATTTGTGTGACTGGTGGTGAACCCCTAGCACAGCCAAATTGCTTAATTTTATTACAACGTTTATGTGATGCTGGCTTTGACGTTTCTTTAGAAACGAGTGGCGCTCTTGATGTATCAAAAGTGGACCCACGTGTTTCTAAAGTTCTCGATTTAAAGACTCCAACTTCTGGTGAAGAACACCGTAATCTCATCAGTAATCTTGACTACTTAACTTCACATGACCAAATCAAATTTGTGATTTGTAATCGTGAAGACTATGAATGGTCAAAACAACAAGTTGAACAATATCAACTGCAGACCAAAGTCAGTACTGTTTGGTTCTCCCCTGCCTTTGCAGTTGAAAAAGGTGCTGTTGGCCTGCCACGTTTAGCACGTGATCTGGCACAGTGGATACTGGACGATAAACTGCCTGTACGTTTCCAGCTACAGTTACATAAACTGCTCTGGAATGATGAATCAGGTCGTTAATCGCTCAATAAAATAAATCATTCCGAATATGGAGAAAAATATGCGCCCTCGTGCCATTGTTTTACTTTCAGGCGGCTTAGACTCAACCACTTGCCTAGCTTGGGCACAAGCGCGCTATGAATGTATCGCTATTAGCTTTATGTATGGTCAACGCTCAACCACTGAACTTGATGCAGCCAAAGCATTAGCTCAGCGTGCAGGTGTTGAACATCGCGTAATTAATATCGATTTAGCCAATTTAGGTGGATCTGCACTTACAGACCATAACATTGCTGTACCAGAACAATTACAAGAAGGCATTCCTGTAACTTATGTACCAGCACGTAACACAATTTTCCTTTCATATGCCTTAGCTGCGGCTGAAGTATTCAATGCTGAAGCGATTGTGATTGGTATCAATGCTGTTGATTATTCAGGATATCCTGATTGTCGCCCAGAATTTATTGATGCTTTTGCCAATATGGCTCGTTTAGCAACCAAAGCTGGTGTTGAAGGAAAACCACTTAAATTTGAAACACCCCTGTTACATTTATCCAAAGCGAATATTATACGTTTAGGGATTGAACATGGCGTAGACTATAGCCAAACGGTATCTTGCTACCAAGCAGATGCTCAAGGACGTGCGTGTGGCAAGTGTGACAGTTGCCGTTTGCGTAAAGAAGGCTTTATCGATGCCGGCGTTACCGATCCAACACGCTATATACCGCAATAAGTAGGTAAAATTTATGAAGTTGTTAAAATCAAATCTTATTCTTTCATCTTTATTCTCAGCAGCTGCACTTATGGCTGGTTCTGCTCAAGCAGCTGAAAACCCAGTTCAAGCAGCATATAAAAGCACTAACGTTAAAGGTGCATTAATCAACGTTTGTAAAGACCAAACTGCAAAAGGCGGTAAATTAAGTTCAGCTGAAGTTAGCAAATTCTGTAGCTGCCAAGTTGATGCTCAAGGTAAAGTGACTGAAGCACAAAAATGGGAAATCCAAAGCGCAATCAATGCGAAGAAAAGCCCAAGCTCTTTAGCTTTTGTACAACAACAAAACCGTGATCTTAAAGCATGTTTCGGTCCTCAGTTAACAACTAAGCTTGAGAAATTAACTGAAGAAGCAATGAAAGCGGCTCAACAACAAGCTCCTAAAAAATAAGCTTTTGTTGCTCCAAATTAAGCCTGCATTTATGCAGGCTTTTTTTATAGCTCTGTTAAAATGACACCGATCTCGCCATTCGAAATAAACCATGCAAGAACAATGGAAAACCAACGCAACAGATAAACGATCTATTGTCTCATTTAGTGGAGGCAAAGACAGTTCTCTTGCACTCTACCATGCTGTGAAAACTGGCAAGGTAATTGGTTTAATCGTTATGTTAGAAGAGCATGGTCAACGCTCTCGTTCACATGCAATGCCACTTGATATTATTCAGGCGCAAGCACAAGCAATTGGCTTACCTGTATTTATGGCTTCGTCTAGTTGGAATGACTATGAAACTAAATTCATTAGCTTACTGAATGAAGCCAAACAAAAAGGTGCAGAGGTACTGGTTACAGGTGATTTAGATATGCCTGAACATGGTTGTTGGCATGACCGTGTCACTCAAACAGTGGGGCTTAAATTAGGCATGCCACTCTGGCTGCGTCCGCACCGTGAAGTTGTTGAAGAGTTTATTCAACTTGGATTTAAAAGTGTAATTGTCACTGTTAATCTCAAACTAGGAATGAAAGTAGAAGATTTAGGTCAAGTTTTATCTTTAGAATATATCCAAGAGCTTGAGAACCGTGGTATTGATCCATGCGGTGAAGGCGGTGAATTTCATACCACTGTCATTGATGGTCCAATTTTTAACAAAGCTATTCCTGTAAGAAAACTCGATATTGTTTATCATGAAGAATATGCTTTTCTACCACTTGAATTAGATCAAATTTAACTTTTAAAGGATAAGAAATGTCTGAAAATATTCAACTGCCAAATCAGGTTTTCCCAACGACACACGGCGAAGTTAATTTAACTGAAGTCGACAATGAATGGCTGATTATTTACTTCTACCCTAAAGATTCAACTCCAGGCTGTACTACACAAGCTGTCGGTTTTTCTTGTTTAAAAGACCAGTTTGATACTTTAGGTGCTCGTATTTACGGTGTTTCGCGCGACTCAGTGAAAGCCCACCAAAACTTTACAGAAAAGCAAGCACTGACCATTGATCTCATTAGTGATAAAGAAGAAGTACTTTGCAATCACTTTGATGTGATTAAAGAAAAGAATATGTATGGAAAAAAAGTAATGGGTATTGAGCGCTCTACTTTCATTTTTCATAACAAAACTTTAGTTAAAAGCTACCGTAAAGTAAAAGCTGCTGGCCATGCAGAACAAGTTCTAGAAGACTTAAAAGCATTGCAATCAGCTTAATAAACTTAAGTAATAAAAAGCGAGTTGAATACTCGCTTTTTGTTTGCAAAGCATTACCCAATACTTTGACTTTGGCGTATCATAAAAACATTAGAATAATTATTTTAAGGCAATGATATGAGTCTACTCAAAACCTGCTCTTTGCTGCCTATTACTCTTTTTATCGGTGCATGTAGTGCAAATACATTAGCAATACCCACTGATAGCACCACATCAATTGCTCAAATTCAAAACAATTCCAATGAAATAAGCTGCCAAGATTTACAAAACCCAGGCTATCAACAAGCTGTACTTAACACAATTAATCAGATCCGTCAGCAATCACGTCAATGTGGTCAACAGTATTTCCCCGCAACTAAACCGTTGAGCTGGAGTAATAATTTATATAAAGGCGCACTTTCTCATAGTGAAGATATGGCTGCACACAACTTTCTCGGGCATGTTGGCTCAACGGGGCTGGACTTAAAATCACGTTTAAAAATTTACAATACACTCGGTAAAGCCAATGGTGAAAATGTCGCTAGTGGCCAAAAAACTTTAGGGCAAGTTATGTCTAAATGGCTAACAAGTCCCTTGCATTGTAGTAATCTAATGAATCCAAAATTCACCACTTACGCAATCGCGTGTGCTTCTGATCAGTCTGTAAAGCAAAAGAGTTATTGGACTCAACAATTTGGTACGCGTTAAAAGGAAAAATGATGCAAACTGGTTCAATCACTCCAATTTTAAGAATTTTTGATGTTGATTTAGCTCAATCATTTTATCTTGAGTTCTTAGGTTTTCAGCTTGATTGGCAACATCAATTTGAAGATAACTTCCCGTTATATTTACAAATTTCTAAAGAAGATTGCATCATCCATCTCTCTGAGCATTTTGGAGATGCGAGTCCGCATAGCGCAATCCGTATTTATTGGGAACATATTTATGAGTTACATAGTGAACTCAGTCAAAAAGATTATAAATTTTCTAAGCCTCAGGTTGAAAAAACAGATTGGGAAACACTTGAACTCAGCATCACCGATCCTTTTTCCAACCGAATTATCTTTTGGGCAGATGCTTAATCATTCAGTCAGCTAAAATTTGATAATGGAATACTTTCGATATAATTCTCCATTGATCATCTTCAAACACCAATGTAATTGCATCATAAAAATATTTAGGGTGGATAACGCATTCAACATGGACTAGCGCCAACCGTTCATGAATCAAATTGATTGAACTGATTTTATCCTGTCGTGTTTGTTGCTTTGAAGCTGGAGAAATCCGACTCGCAACAATTGGAAAATATTCAGCCATGCTAAGTCGTAGTACGGGTTGCTCGGTTACATTGATATATATGGCATCAGGATGAAAAACATTATTTAGAAGTTGCACATCACAAAAATACAAACCATCAAAATATTGTTCTAGTTGTTTCTGAATCTCAGTAATCGGATTATTTTGCATTTTAAGTACTCAAACTTTGTCTTTTTCGTATCGCAGAAACAGTTTCACCTGCAACACCCCAGTTATCAGTTTCAACCTCATCAATGACTACAAATGTAGTTGCAGGATCTTTATCAAGTACACGAACCATAAGCTCTGTTGCTTCTTGAATTAATTGCTGTTTTTGCTGTATTGAGACATTTTCTTTGGTAATTTGAATTAAAATATAAGGCATATAGACCTCCTTTTATAATTTTATTTAATAACAAAAGAATTAGGCTGCTTCGGCTGCAATTGCATCTTGAACTGTTTGGCGCTCAGAAATTCTGTTCATAAAACTGGCTAAATGGCTAAAGTGTGCTAAATCAAGGCCAATAAAATCAGCCCAGCGTGTGACAACAAAAAGATAAATATCAGCAATCGTAAAGTTGGTTCCTGTTAAGTAATTTTGCCCATTTAATTGTTGATCGACCCATGCATAGTGCTTATTGAGGGTTCTGCTATATATGTTTTTACTTTTTTCACTGTAAGATTCATTAAAAAATGGTGAATACGCTTTATGAATTTCAGAAGCAATAAAATTCATCCATGAGAGAGTCTTGTAACGATCGGCGGTATTTATTTCAGCTAATAAATCTTTTCGTGACGATTGATCAACAAGAAATTGGCTAATTACAGCTCCTTCCGTTAACAATGAACCATCATCAAGCTGTAATAAAGGGACTTGTCCTTTTTTATTAAGTTGATAAAAGTCTTCACCCTTTTCTGTTAAATGCTGGTGTAAATCAACCTTGGTTAATTCAAATGGAAATCCTAACTCTCTTAAAACAATATGTGGCGCTAAAGAACAGGCATTTGGTGAATAAAATAGTTTCATAAAATAACTCCATATAAGGTATGAAAATCATCTTATTGTTTACTTATATGTGCTTAAATAGCCCAGAACTCAAATCATTTTTTACATGGTGTAATAAATGGCTCAACAGCTAAAAAGAATGATGTTTAGTAGCGTAGAGCTATTTTGCTTAGTCGCAGAAAACGAAAGCTTTTCCAAAGCAGCACTTCATGCAGGTGTTAGTCCAGCAGCGGTAAGCCGTTCAATTGCCCGATTAGAAAAACATTTAGCAACACCACTTTTTATGAGAACGACTCGACAAGTACGTTTGACACCACAAGGAAAAATGTATTTTGAGGAATGTAAACAAGCATTAAATCAAATTTTAGAAGCTGAGCAACAACTTAAAAACCAAAAGCAACAACCCTCAGGTTTGATTCGAATCAGCGTACCAACACCTTATGGGCATTACCGAATATTGCCATTATTAGCAAAATTCTCACGACAATATCCTGCCATCGAAGTTGATGTTCAACTAACCAATAAAAATGTGGACTTTATTGCGGAAGGATATGACTTAGCAATTCGTGGACGACAATTTGCTGATTCGAATTTGATTGCACGTCAACTTGAACAAGCTGAGCTAATTGTGGTGGCTTCGCCAGAATATTTAAAAAATTTCGGCACACCGCAGACCCTTGACGATTTACAGCATCATCAATGCATTCAATTTGTGTTACCTAGTACAGGAAAAAATGTACCTTGGTTATTCAATTCAAATCAAACTATTGAATATCAAAGCATAGGTAAGATTCGTTGTTTAGATGATATTTTAGGTACTGTCACCTTAGCAAAACATAGTGCAGGATTATTACAAACCTACCGTTTTATAGTAGAAAAAGAGCTTAAAAATGGAGAATTGCTTGAGGTTCTTACAAAATTTTCAGGAACTTCGCGTCCTTTTTCTCTCCTCTACCCACATAAAAAACACGAATCTTTTCATATTCGTGTTTTTATTGATTTTCTGATTCAAGAATTAAGGCCACAAACTGATTTAATTTAAATTACTTTTATCATCTATGAGATATTTGCGTTGTAATTCAGCATAAACTTCCGTCTCTTTAAATTCATCTAAAAATTTAATCGTTCCTACAGGAAAAAATTCCGTTTGGATTTCACCACGATAATAAGCTTCACGCATTGGAGTTGCAGAAATTGAATCTTTTAAGCTATCAAGTTCGACCATCACCCATTCTGGAAATAGTCGTAAATAATAAGATGACTCATCTTTGAAGTGGCCAATCAAACCAACTTTTGAGTTCGGTTCTATTACACCATTTACTAATGATTTGACTTGTTTTACCCACTTCTCATCATTGTAAACATCGACGACATGTACAAAACGAATGCGCTTTTGCTCATCTAATGAAAAATTAGATAAAATCATTTGTTCTCGTTCAATTGCAAGAAACGGATTTTTTATATTACGTTCCATTTGGGCAGAACCTAAAGCCAAAATCACATAGCGACTTTGTTGCAGTGCAATTTCAATCGTTTGCATATGTGCCAAATGAAATGGCTGAAAACGACCTATAAAAACGAGATAGTCAAATGTATACATAATTAGTTTTTCACTTTTTATGAACTCACCAGTTACGCTCATTACAAAAAATATGCGCCATAATGAGAACCTAAAAATCAACAACGTGGTTTAAAGCAAGGATAGTACGATGACACTTAGCTGTATTCAACAACCTCATCAACATTTACAAGCAAATTTAGAAGGTGGCGTACTCACCTTAGCCATAAATCGCCCAGAAGCAAAAAATGCATTATATGGCGAACTTTACTTATGGATTGCCAAAGCACTTGATGAAGCCGACCAAAATAAAGATATACGAGTAATTGTTCTACGTGGTGCCGAACATGACTTTACCGCTGGTAATGACATGAAAGATTTTATGGGTTTTGTACAAAATCCGAATGCTGGTCCAGCAGGTCAAGTTCCTCCATTTGTACTCCTTAAATCTGCTGCCAGATTATCGAAGCCGCTTATTATTGCAGTAAAAGGCGTGGCAATTGGTATTGGTGTTACGATTTTATTACAGGCAGACCTCGTTTTTGCCGACAATACGGCCCTCTTTCAAATTCCTTTTGTTAGCCTTGGGCTTTCTCCTGAAGGTGGTGCAAGTCAATTATTGGTTAAGCAAGCAGGTTATCACAAAGCAGCTGAACTACTGTTTACTGCCAAAAAGTTTAATGCAGAAACTGCTGTACAAGCTGGTTTAGTTAATGAAATCGTTGAAGATGCTTATGCCACTGCTCAGGCAACTGCCCAACACTTAACAGCTTTACCGCTTGCTTCATTAAAACAAACCAAAGCATTAATGAAACATGATTTAGATCAGATTATTGAATGTATTGACCATGAAGCAGAAATCTTTATGCAACGCGTTCAATCACCAGAAATGCTAGAAGCTGTGCAGGCATTTATGCAAAAACGTAAACCGGACTTTTCACAGTTTAATTAAAAATCAACTTCTATGATTTGAATAAACTCAAAGGCAGGCTCTTCGTAAGGATGGCTTGCCTTTAATGCTTTCGCAACCTCACTTGCTTTTTCTTCAAGTACAATTGTTTCAACACGCCATTCTTCAACTTGTTCGAGTTCTCCCAACTCTCCAATATAAGGATCAGCGCCTTTGACTGGTTTAAACTGCCCTATTCCTTTCACTTGCCATGCACAGTGTTCATAATTACCGATACCACCTGCTCCAGCAGTAAATATGGACTGTTTAGTCGACTCAAGATGTGAATCAGGCACGTAATAAATCAGCTTTAACATAAGTAGAATGACTCAAAACTAGTAAACTTGCTTTAAATCATACCGTTAAAAAAGCTTCTAAATCAAAGTCAGCTCATCATTACCAAATAATTTGCTCCAATAAAAAGTATTTGTAGGGCAAGCGCCAAGCCAAATAAGCGCCAACCTTTATCTCTTGTGTACATCGTTCTTATGTGATTTTTGTTTTTCATCATTTTGATCTCCGATTTTTATCGTTGTTACAGAGAAAGCAAAAATTGAACCAACCTCGAACCAAGCATAAGGGGTTAAATACACATATGTCTATACTCTTACAAATTTTCTTAAATTTTATAGAACTATAATCACTGACCTTAAGCTCAAAGAACTTTTAAAATTCAGTGAGCTATCATTATTTCTTAACTCTTTTAGGCATTAGATTTCTTTAAATATCTATTCTCATATACAGTCATCATAAAGGCTAAACCACATAAAATGACGAAGCCGCAAGTCATTGGAATCAATGTACCGTTATATAACTGCCCAATAATAGAGGCTAGAATAAGTGACAATACAGACGAGGCTGCACCAATAATAGCCGATGCCATGCCGGCAACATGTCCCATTGGTTCCATTGCAATCGCGTTTAAATTACCAAATAAAGTTCCAAATAATAAAAATAAAATGCAGGCATAAAGCATAAACATCCAGAATGATACAGCCACGCCTAAAAGTTGAATTCCTAAGAAAACCAAAGAAATTAAGCACAAACCTAGAAAGCCATAAATACAAATTGGACGCATACCAAACTTCATCACAATTTTAGAGTTGGTAAATGAAGCAATTCCCATCACACCCGCAAGCACAGCAAAGTAAGCACTAAATTCTTGTCCTGTTTTACCAAACTGCTGCATAAAAATTTGTTGAGAAGTTCCCAAATAGCCGATAAATCCACCAAAGCAAAAACCTGCACATAGCAAATAACTCATGGTGGTCTTATTACTTACGACTTCTTTAAAGCCCTCTTGAAATGCTTGTAAACGCATAGGTAAACGGTTTTCAGGAAGTAGCGTCTCTTCTAATCGTAAAGCGACCCATGCCCCAACGACTGTGGCATAGACCATATATAAAACGAAAATGTCACGCCAACCAAAGAAATGAATAATAAGCTGTCCCAGACTTGGTGCAATCGCTGGAGCGACCATAAATACCATCATGATTAAGGACATAATACGGGCCATTTGAGCGCCGCTGTATTTATCTCGTACAATCGAAATAGATGCGACGTAAGGCCCTGAAACGCCAATACCTTGAATAAAGCGCCCTACTAAAAACCATTCAAAACTTTGTGTGGTAAAGCACAATAAACTTCCCAAAAAGTAAATGATGATCCCAGCAAATAAAATGCGTTTACGACCAATCGCATCAGATAGTGGTCCCGCAATGAGTTGCCCTATCGTCATACCGGAAAAAATGCCAATAATGACCCACTGTGTCTGATTATTATTCTTTAAGTCAAAAACTCGTCCAATCTCGCCTAAAGCCGGCAAGACAGCATCTATTGAAAAAGAAACAATCGACATGAGCAATGCCATCAGAAGTGCAAACTCACGGAAATGGATTTTTGATTTCATTTTTCTTCTCTACTATTTATTCTACTCACATTGTACTACATACAAATAAGCCACCTTTCGGTGGCTTATTTCAATTTTTATATTAACCGATAAACTTACGTGCGTTACGGAACATACGTAACCATGCACCGTCTTCAGTCCACTCTTCTGGACTCCAAGAGTGTTGAATGGCACGGAAAGTACGCTCTGGGTGCGGCATCATAATCGTTGCACGACCATCTTTAGATGTTACGCCCGTAATCGCTTCTGGCGAGCCGTTCGGGTTCAATGGATAATGTTGAGTCGGGTTACCATGACTGTCAACATAACGTAACGCAACTTGGTTCGCTGCATTCAAGCTTGCAATATCAGCTTCACTCGCAACTGCACGACCTTCACCATGTGCAACAGCAATTGGTAAAATCGAACCTTCCATACCATCAAGTAATACAGAAACAGATTTTTCAACACGAACGTTTACGCTACGCGCTTCAAAAACTTCTGACATATTGCGGTGGAAACGTGGCCAGTGTTCAGCACCCGGAATAAGCGGTGCTAACTGTGACAACATTTGGCAACCATTACAGATACCTAAGCTAAACGTACCTTCACGCTGGAAGAATTGCTCAAACTGATCACGTAACTTCGCATTGAACAGAACTGATTTTGCCCAGCCACCGCCTGCACCCATTACGTCACCGTAAGAGAAACCGCCACAAGTCACTAAACCTTCGAAATCACTTAGGCTCACACGACCAGCAAGTAAGTCGCTCATGTGTACGTCAATTGTGTTAAAGCCAACTTTATCGAAAGCTGCTGCCATTTCAATATGACCATTTACACCCTGCTCACGCAAGATTGCCATATTCGGACGACGGCTATTAATAAACGGTGCTTCGATAGGTTCATTTAAGTCAAATGTAGGTTTTGCAATTAAACCCTGATGTGATTTATCAGTAATTAAAGCAAATTCTTGGTCAGCAGTTTCAACGTTATCACGTAAACGTTGGATCTGATGAGATACTTCAGACCAAGCCTGTTGTAAATCTGCACGCTCTAAAGTTAAGCCATTTACAGATAATTGATCAGTATTATTTACGCGACCAACTACAGCAATTGCGTCTTTCAAGCTAGAAGCAGCAACTTCTGCTTGTAAAGCTTCCCAATCAGCTGCTTTGATTTGAACTACTGCACCAATTTCTTCTGCAAATAAGCCCGCAGTAGTTTGGTTTTCTAATGCCACACCTAAACGTGAAGCAAACATCATTTCAGCTACAGTTGCGAGTAAACCACCATCACCGATGTCATGGTAAGCTTGAATCAAGCCACGGTTATTCCAGTCTTGAATTAAAGCAAAGAACGCTTTGAAATCATCAAAACTATCAACATCAGGAGTGATTGAACCAATTGCTTTATATACTTGAGCAAGAATCGAACCGCCCAAACGGAATTGTCCTTTAGATAAATCAATACGTACAAGTACTGAATCTTCTAAATTCTTAAGTTCAGGTGTTAAAGTCTTACGAACATCAGCTACAGGAGCAAATGCAGTAATTACACCAGTCATTGGAGATGTTACAGCTTTATCTTCGCCGTTGTCGTTCCAAGTGGTACGCATTGAAAGTGAATCTTTACCTACAGGAATCGCAATTCCTAAAGCAGGACACATTTCCATACCAATCGCTTTTACACCTTCAAACAATGCTTGGTCTTCACCTTTTTGACCAGCAGCAGCCATCCAGTTTGCAGAAAGTTTGATATCGCTAATTTGTTCAATGTTTGCACATGCAATATTGGTAATTGCTTCAGCAACTGCCAAACGAGCAGACGCTGCTGGATTTAACAATGCAACTGGTGGACGCTCACCCATTGCCATTGCTTCACCAGTGAAGCCTTGTAGGCTTGTAGTTGTTACTGCTGCATCTGCAACAGGAATCTGCCAACGACCAACCATTTGGTCACGTGCAACCATACCAGTAATTGAACGGTCACCAATGGTGATCAAGAATGACTTAGACGCAACTGTAGGATTTTTCAATACACGGAAAATCGCATCTTTCAAATCAACTTTTGAAGCGTCAAATTCGTTACCTTTACGCTCAATTGTTTCATAAGAACGTTGCATACGCGGTGTACCACCAAGCATCACTTGCATTGGGATATCAACTGCATTGTTTTGGAACAATGGATCTTCAACAGTTAAATGACGTGTTTCTGTTGCTTCACCCAAAACAGCAAATGGACAACGTTCACGTGCACAGATTGCTTCGAACTGTTCTAAAGACTCCGGACGAATTGCAAGAACATAACGCTCTTGTGCTTCATTTGACCAGATTTCCATTGGGCTCATGCCCGGCTCTAATGAAGGAATCTTACGAAGATTAAGAACTGCACCTAACTCGTGGTCATTTACAAGTTCAGGCATTGCATTTGATAGACCACCCGCCCCAACGTCGTGTACAGAAACGATTGGGTTGAAGTCTTCTAAGCGCCAGCATGTATCGATCACTTCTTGACAACGGCGTTCCATTTCTGGGTTTTCACGTTGTACAGAAGCGAAATCAAGGCTTTCACCCATTGTACCGCTGTCTACAGAAGATGCTGCACCGCCACCAAGGCCGATTAACATTGCAGGGCCACCCAATACAATGAGCAAGTCACCTGGTTGAATCGCATCTTTTTCTACATGGTCAGGACGAATGTTACCGTAACCACCAGCGATCATGATTGGCTTATGGAAGCCCTTCACTTCACCATTTACGTTTTGTTCGAAAGTACGGAAATAACCATTTAAAGCAGGACGACCAAATTCATTGTTAAATGCCGCGCCACCTAATGGACCTTCAATCATAATTTGTAATGGCGATGCCATACGTGAAGGTTTACCGTAGTTTTCTTCCCAAGGTTGTTCAAAACCAGGAATATTTAAGTTAGAAACTGTAAAGCCTGTTAAACCAGCTTTTGGTTTACCACCACGACCAGTTGCACCTTCATCACGGATTTCACCCCCTGAACCAGTTGCAGCACCAGCAAATGGAGAAATTGCTGTTGGGTGGTTGTGAGTTTCAACCTTCATTAAAATATGAGCAGCTTGGCTCTTATATTTATAAACAAAGTGACCATTTTCATCTGCTTTTGGATAAAAACGCATGGTGTCATAACCAACAATTACAGAAGCGTTATCTTTATATGCTGATAAGACATCAGTTGGTGATTCTTTATAAGTATTTTTAATCATTTGGAACAATGATAATGGTTGTTTTTCACCATCAATTGTCCATTCAGAACCGAAGATTTTATGACGACAGTGTTCAGAGTTTGCTTGTGCAAACATCATTAACTCGATGTCATTTGGGTTACGGCCAAGTCGAGTGAACGCTTCGGTTAAATAATCAATTTCTTGTTCAGATAAAGCAAAACCAAATTCGTTGTTAGCTTTTACTAATGCTTCTTTACCTTCACCCAAGATATCAATTGAGTTTAAAGGTTTTGGAGCTGTTTCTGAAAAGAGCGCTTTTGCATCATCAATTTGAGCAAAAACAGTTTCTGTCATACGGTCATGAAGTACTTGTTTTACTTCATTAGAAATTTCAGAAACACCTTTTAACGTAAATAAAAGACCACGTTCTAAACGGTGAACTGGCGTATTACAGTTCTTGAAAATATCAGTTGCTTTAGAAGACCAAGGTGAAATAGTACCCACACGTGGTGTTACTAAAATCTGAATCTCATCACTTGCAGGTTGACGAAGTTCAAAAGACTCACCGTCATTTAATAATTGCAAAGCAGATTGATGTTGCTGCTCGTTGAGCGCTTGATCAAACAAATAGACCCATTGGCTGTCAAAAGATTGAACAGAACTAATTGACGATAAACGTGTTAATAGTTGAGCTTTCTTAAAAGAAGAATGTGCTGCTGCACCGGCCACGATAAACATGTTGATTTTGGCTCCACGGGCAGGTCTTGTGAACCTTACCGCAATGTGACTTTAGAGAGAGCGCATATTCTACTGCGTCTTACTAAAATCAGCTAGATGTAGAATCAGTATTCTGTAACCTAATTCTGCAAGAAGTGATGTGTTTTTTGTTCAAAATCATTTTTTTAAGCATTATAGGTAAAAATAAATTGTTTCATGTTTATTCAATAACATAATAAAACCTGAACTAAGACAAACTATGTCGCACCACGCTAGTGCTTTTAAGTTTTTTTTGGCATGATCAGGCTTTATAGTTTTGAATAATGATAAATGGAACAAATGCGTTGGTTAGAACTGCTTTCTGCGGTTCGTTTAGGCAGTAAAAAAAGCAGTACAGAGTTGGCTCGTAGCCCATTTCATAAAGATTATGACCGCATTATATTCTCTCAAAGTTTTCGTCAGTTAAACCGTAAAACTCAAGTTCACCCTCTAGCACAGCATGACGGTATCCATACCCGTTTAACTCACTCCCTTGAGGTTTCCTGTATTGGCCGTTCCATGGGTATGCTTGCAGCCGAAAAAATAAAAGATGAATTGCCCGTTTGGATTTCACCTGCCGATGTCGGCGCAATCATTCAAGCAGCCTGCCTTGCGCATGATATTGGTAACCCACCCTTCGGTCATGCTGGTGAATATGCGATTCGTGAATGGTTTGACGATGCATCACATAATGATTTTCTAAAAAAATTAACGCCCGAAGAAGAAGCCGATGTTCGGCAGTTTGAAGGCAATGCTCAAGGTTTACGCCTATTAACTCGTATTGACTACCATCCAGACGATGGTGGTATGCGTTTAACTTATGCGACCTTAGGCGCATATTTAAAGTATCCTTGGCTTTCAAAAACAATTGCTGCCCAAGGCGATCGTCCCTCTCACCAACGGGCGAAATTTGGTTGTTATCAGTCTGAAAAAGAAATTTTAAAGCAAATTGCTGAGCAGCTTGGTCTCATTCAATTAGGTGAATATCATTACTGCCGCCATCCACTCACCTATTTATTAGAAGCAGCAGATGATATTTGTTATGCCCTCATTGATTTAGAAGATGGCATTATTTTAAATATGCTGAACTATCAAGAGGTTGAGCCGATTTTTCTCAATTTAATTGCAGATTATGGTCAACCTGAAGAGTTGTCACAGCCGAGCAGTACATGGCAACAAAAAATCTCGGCATTACGTGGCCGTGTTATGAAACGTTTGGTCGATGAAGTCACAACAGCTTTTGCCAAGCATCAGTATGAAATTATTACAGGTCAGCTTCAAGGAAGCCTTTTACAATACTGCTCGCCAGATATTGCTAAAGGGATTGAAACAGCTAAAAATCTGGCTCGTGAAAAAATATTTGAACACCCACAGAAGTCTGGTTTAGAAATTATTGCTCATCAAAGTTTGCAAACTATTCTTGACGCATTTGTACCATTAACCATGCCGCATAAATCTTTAAGCTTTAAAGAGCAACGTTTAATGTCTATTCTCCATTTATACGGTGCTCGCTTTAGTAACAACCACTACAACAATATCATGCAGGTACTCGATATTATTAGTAAGTTTTCAGATCATCAGGCTTATAGCTTGGCGCAAGAGCTACAAGGTAATAAAATAGGATTTTTTTAAATGAATCAATTTAAGAGTCTTGTACAAAAATAGGCAAGAATATAAAATATTTGACTATAAAATCTTAAATATCATATAGGTAGAACAACTAAATGCTTAACTGGAACAATGATAAAACTATCCACGAAATTTTATCTGCACCATTAAATCTTGCCATCGACAATTCAGATGATTCTTTAGTCGGTCAAGCACGCTCTGCTGCTGAAAGAGCAATTCAATTTTGTCAACAAAACTCGCCAATATCAGGTACTTTTACTCAAAAAAAGAATGGCTTTATATTTGAGAACTGTAAACTGGATCATTTTGGTGGAGTAGAGGCAATGATACATGGTTATATTAAAATTATTCCAGCAGAACCAATAATTAGGGAGAATTTAAATATCAGCCTATCAACTCTTGAGTTAAATCTAAGCATCCAATATCTACAAGGTAATGAATATATTGAAGGTAATAAGACAACATGGATGGGACGAATAACCACCACTACAGTACGACCACATACCAGTCAACGTTTAATTACAGCACAACAAGCAAGCCAAATTAGATTTGTACATAAAACAGATCAATTGGTGGTTTATTCTCAAACCAGAGAAAATCGCTTTGCAACTATTGTCTATACCTTAACTGATTTTGAATCAGCAAATTACATCACATTAGATCAGGATGAAAATAAAATAAAGTGGTTATCGACTAAAGGAAAACTTCATGTTAAAAATAGTCCCATTGGCACTTATGAAGTGACTTTTAATAATCAAGAACAGCCTTTTACAATGGATGTTCATTTTCCTATTTCAGGAAAATTTGAAATTAAAGATTCAAGTTCTCAAAATTCAATCATTATTTTTGCACAGGAAAATGCTAAAAAATTCGATTATCAAGTCATCACTCAGGGAAATTCTCAGAATAAAGTTACAAAAACCTGGGAAGATTTCTTAGGCTGGGAAACTGAAACTTTTTCTTTTATTTGAGTATGTTTCTCTACATATATCATCTCACGACTTAATTTATCTTTTGGTTATGATGTGCCACAATGGCACATCATAACCTTTACTTTCAGAAACAAGGTTTAGGGGCAATTTTATTATTAGATGCCTTACATCGTTTATACCAAGCCAGTGCCACAGTAGGATTTCCTCTTGTTCTTGTTGACGCAAAAGATGGTGTCGCAGAATTTTATCAACAATATGGATTTCAGCCATTAGGCCAATACCCAAACAAATTGTTTATGACAATGAAAAGCATTGCGCATAACATTGCACCCTAATTTTTAACTCATTTTATTTGAGAAGATAATTTCATGATCGGATGTTTAATTGGCGAAGTGTTTGCCCTAGAAGCCCCTACTGTCTTACTCAATGTAAATGGTGTGGGCTATGAAATTGATACGCCACTTTCAACATTTTGCCAATTACAAAAAGGCCAGAAAGTTACGCTATGGACGCATTTGGTTGTGCGTGAAGATGCACAGCAGCTCTACGGTTTTAGCGATGCTCAAGAAAAAACTATTTTCCGCACCTTATTAAAAGTAAATGGTGTCGGTCCGAAAATGGCATTAGGTATTTTATCAACGTTAAGCGTTGAGTTATTGGTTCACACTATTGAACATGATGATATTAATACGCTGGTCAAAGTTCCGGGTGTAGGTAAAAAAACAGCTGAGCGCTTAATGATCGAACTTCGTGACCGTTTTAAAACCTTGGCTCAAGGCACTTCAACTGCGGCTACCATGCCTCAAATTCAATTTGCTGCAAACTCTCCTGTTGCAGAAGCAGAAGCTGCGCTGCAATCTTTAGGTTATAAGCCACTTGAAGCACAAAAAGCTGTAGCTGCGGTTAAAGCCGACTACACTGAATCAGTCGATATTATTCGTGCTGCTCTTAAATCAATGATGAAGTAAACACACCTATGCAAGACCGTCTAATCAGTGGAACAGAAAAGCCTGAAGATCATTTTGATCGGGCTATCCGACCAACTTCACTTGCCGATTACATTGGGCAGCCAGTTGTACGCGAGCAAATGGAAATTTTCATTGGCGCTGCTCGTGGCCGTGGTGAAGCACTCGACCACACACTGATTTTTGGTCCACCGGGTTTAGGTAAAACCACACTTGCTAACATTATTGCACGTGAAATGGGTGGTAACCTCAAATCGACTTCAGGGCCTGTTTTAGAACGTGCTGGTGATTTAGCAGCGATGCTCACCAACCTTGAAGAAGGTGATGTTTTATTTATTGATGAAATCCATCGTCTTTCACCAGTAATTGAAGAAATTCTGTATCCAGCTATGGAAGATTACCAATTAGACATCATGATTGGTGAAGGCCCTGCTGCTCGTTCAATTAAACTCGATTTGCCACCTTTTACACTTGTAGCTGCAACTACACGTGCGGGCTTACTCACCTCCCCTCTACGTGACCGTTTTGGTATTGTGCAGCGTCTTGAATTCTATTCTGTAGAAGACTTAACTCATATTGTGTCGCGCTCTGCAAACCTTATGGATGTACCGATTACAGTTGAAGGTGCAGAGGAAGTTGCTCGTCGCTCACGTGGTACACCGCGTATTGCCAATCGTTTATTACGTCGAGTTCGTGACTATGCGCAAGTGAAAGGTACAGGTGAAGTGACTCATGAAATGGCACAACGTGCGCTTGATATGCTCAATGTTGATAAAGCTGGCTTAGATACCCTAGACCGTCGTTATTTGAGCATGTTACTCGAACGTTTTGATGGCGGTCCTGCTGGAGTTGAAGCGCTTGCAGCAGCTATGGCTGAAGATAGCGGAACACTTGAAGATGTGATTGAACCTTATTTAATTCAGCAAGGTTATGTTATGCGTACTGCACGAGGTCGCATTGCAACCAACCAGTCTTACTTACAGTTTGGCATGACGCCACCTGAGCCTAAAAACTAATCAAAGGAAGAGAATTTTCTCTTCCTTTTTTTAATTTAACTGTTCTTCTCAACTCAAATAAAAATTGCTTTATCAATAATTTAGCCACTCCATACCTTTTAAGTCTTTCTTTATACCTTATTGATTTTTTAATATTTTTAAAAACTGAATTATAAGAAATCTAGATATTAAATCTTATGAACAATAATATTTTTAGGATAAGGACATGTATAAGAAAGCCGCTTTAGTTTTTCCACTCGCCTTAATGAGTCAACTGAGCCTAGCAGATTGGGTCAAAGATGCCGCACAACAAAATGAAAATCAGGTCATTCAATTAAGACAACATATTCATCAAAATCCTGAACTGGGCAATATGGAAGTTAAGACATCTGCGCTTGTTCAAAAAGAATTAAAGTCTTATGGCATTCAAGTCAAAACAGGTTATGCAAAAACAGGTGTTGTAGGTATTTTAAAAGGTAATAAACCCGGCCCTATTATTGCACTTAGAGCAGATATGGATGCGCTACCTATGGAGGAAAAAAGTGGTGTTCCGTTTGCGAGTAAACAAAAAGCAATTTACCAAGGTAAAGAAACCTATGTGATGCATGCATGTGGACATGATGCACACACTGCAATGTTATTAGGTGCAGCAAAAATTCTAGCTGCCAATAAAGATAAAATATCAGGTACGGTTGTCTTTGTTTTTCAACCTGCGGAAGAAGGTGGAGCAGATATAGACAACTTCACACAAGGTGATCAAATCGGCTCCAGAAAAATGATCGCAGATGGAGCATTTAAAGACTATAAACCTGAAGCCATTTTTGGAATACATGTCATCTCTGGTATGCAAAGTGGCCACCTTTATTATAAAGATGGCGCTATTTTAAATAGTGCAGACCACTTACGTATTCAGGTCAACGGCAAGCAGGTACATGGTTCTACCCCTTGGTTAGGTAGAGATCCGATTTATGCATCGGCACAAATGATTAATAATTTACAGAGCCTTATTAGCCGGAGAACCGACCTTACCCAAGGCATGGGCGTAGTGAGTATTGGTAATATTCAAGGTGGTACAGCAGGAAATGTTATCCCTGAACAGGTCAATATGGTTGGGACTATTCGCTCTAATAACGAACAAATACGAGCAAATATTTTAAAAAGTTTACCAGTCATGATAGAGCACGATGCTCAAGCCAATGATGTGACTGCTAAAGTTGAAATTGCACCTTATGCTCCAGTGACCATGAATGACAAAGCACTGACTCAGCTTATTCAGCCAACTTTAGCCAAGGTTGTTGGAGACTCAAAACTTCATGTTTTAGATCATAATGCAAGCGCAAGTGAAGATTTTGCCTATTATGGAAAATTAATGCCGTCATTCTTTGTCTTCTTAGGCACAACACCAGAAAATCAGGACTTAACTCAAGCTGCACCAAATCATAGTCCTTATTTTATTGTAGACGACAAGGCCTTAAAAACAGGAACCGAGCTGCATGTAAGATTCGTATTAGATTATCCGAATATATCAAAACAAGTTCAAACCTCATGGAAGCCCTCTTAAGTCAAAAGCATGCTAGCCATAAGATGTACCGTTTTTAGATTATAAATAGAGCAATCGCAATTGAAAGGTTGTGCCATAGGACTTAGTATGCAATCTGCTAAACTGCCCCGTATTTAAAAGCAGATGTATGACTTTGATTAGAACTGATGTTTTATTCAGCAGTCATATTTTAAATATAAAGCTCTATAGTGAACTAAAACGGAATACTCTCATGGCGAATCATTTTGAATTCAATATTCGTGTTTATATCGAAGATACGGACGCAGGCGGTATCGTTTACCACGCCAACCACATTCGCTATATGGAACGTACCCGTACAGAATGGCTCCGTGCTTCTGGCGTTGATCATTACTGGCATCAAAAAGACTACAACTTTGTTGTCCACAAAATCGACGTAAAATACATGCGCCCTATCTTAATGGATGACCTAATTACTGTTACAGCACGTGTAGTTTCATGTAAAGCTGCGTCATTTGTGTTGCAACAAAATATTTATCGTGGTGAAATCTTGCTTGCTTCTGGCGAGGTTGAGTTGGCATGTTTAAGTAAAGAACTGGTAGCTCGTCGTCTTCCAGAAGAAATACGTGATCTTATTCGTAAAGAATTGGAACAAGACTAAAAAAACAACCGGCATATGTAACTATGGCAACAAACATTGAATCAACCCTACATATTTCTGACCTTATCTTACAAGCAAGTCCAGTCGTCCAATTGGTCATGCTGATTTTATTGTTAGCATCAATCTTTAGTTGGTACCTCATTGCCAAGTTACATATGGGTTATAAAAAAGCACGTCAAGGCGATGAACATTTCCAAAAAATGTTCTGGTCTGGTGCTGAACTTAATACCCTCTATAACAATGCACAACTCAACTCAAAACGTTCAGGCCTTGAAGATATTTTTTATCAAGGATTGAGTGAGTTCTTTAAACTTAAAAAACGTCAAGCATCTACTTCTCAAACGATTGAAGGCACCGAGCGTATTTTACGTGTCGGTTTAAGTCGTGATCAGGGTACTCTTGAATATGGTCTAGGCACTCTAGCAAGTATTGGTTCTGTTGCCCCATATATCGGTTTATTCGGTACTGTTTGGGGAATCATGAATGCTTTTATTGGCTTGGCTGCCGTTGATCAAGTCACATTAGCGACGGTTGCACCAGGTATTGCTGAAGCACTTATTGCAACTGCAATTGGTTTATTTGCTGCAATTCCTGCGGTATTAGCTTTTAACCACTTTACGGCTAAAAGCGAAAGCGTCTACTCTGACCGCGCACTATTTGCCGAAGAGATGATTGCTTTATTGCAACGTCAATCTGTGGGTTCATCACAGGAAGATGCATAATGGCCATTCAACGTTCAGGGCGCTTTGAGCGCATAAAAAAACCATTAAAAAGTGACATGAACGTCGTGCCTTATATCGATGTAATGCTAGTACTTTTGGTTATTTTCATGGTGACTGCGCCCATGATTACTAGCGGTATCAAAGTCGATTTACCTCAGGCAAATAATCGTCCAATTGAATCCAAAGATATGCCAGCCATGGTAACGATTGGTAAAGATGGCAATATTTATCTTCAATATCAAGATTATAAAGACAACGAGCCACTTTCTCGTGAAAAGCTTGAATCTATTTTAAGTGAAGCACAAAAACAAGCTGAGCAGGAAAACAAACAACTTACGGTTTTAGTGAATGGTGATAAGTCGCGCCCTTACGGTGAAGTCGTATCATTGATGGCAAGTTTACAAGAAGCAGGTTTAACTCAAGTTGGCCTTCTGACAGAGCCTTTAAAATAAGCTATGAACAAAAATCAAAAGCCTCCTTTTAAACAAAATGCGATTGCATTGGGCTTCACACTTGGAGTTCATGCAATTGCCATTGTCGGCTTGCTTTTTTTAGGCTTGAGTAAACCACCTGAACAGCCAAAAAAGCTGACTACTATTTTAGTTAAGCCAGAAGATTTACCACCACCTTTAGCAAAAGAAGTTGAGCAACAAACTACTGCAGAAAATCAGGCAGAAGAAGTTCTAAGCCCGATTGTGGATGAAAATGTTCCTCAAAATCTTCCAGCAATACCATCACCTCCTCCGCCAACAGCACAACATCTGGTTGCCCAAAAGCAAAAAGCTGAGCAGGCACAGCAAGCAAAATTAGCTGAGGAAAAACGTAAAGCTGAAGAAGCTGCTAAAGCGAAACAAGCTGCGGAACAGCAACGTTTGGAGGAAGCTCAAAAACAACAGACTGAGGCTAAGCGTCAAGCTGAGGCAAAAGCTGCAAAAGTTGAAGCTGAAGCAAAAAACAAACATGAACAAAGTGAGGCTCGCAAAGCTGAAGAAGCTGCTAAACGTAAAGCTGAGGCTGATGCAAAACTGAAACGTGAAGCTGAAAATGCAAAACTTCAGGCACAGCAAGAAGCAAAACGTAAAGCTGAAGCTGAAGCAAAAGCCAAACATGAAGCTCGTAAAGCAAACGAAGATGCTAAACGCAAAGCTGCTGAGGATGCGAAAGTTAAACAGCTGAAAGCAGCTGAAGATGCTAAGCGTAAAGCTGAGGCTGATGCAAAAGCTAAACATCAAAAAGCAGCTGAAGATACCAAGCGTAAAGCTGAAGCTGATGCAAAGGCTCAAAAGCAGAAAGCGACTGAGGATGCTAAGCGTAAAGCTGAGGCTGATGCAAAAGCCAAACATCAAAAAGCAGCTGAGGATGCCAAGCGTAAAGCTGAAGCTGATGCAAAGGCCCAAAAGCAGAAAGCGGCTGAGGATGTTAAGCGTAAAGCTGATGCTGACGCAAAAGCGAAACAGCAAAAAGCTGCTGAAGATGCAAGACGTAAAGCTGAAGCAGAGGCCGAAGCAAAAGCTGCATCTGCTAAAAAAGCACAGGAAGAAGCTGCTCAGAAAAAGGGTGAAGCCAAAAAAATTGCATCTTCAGCGAAGCGTGATTTTGAGCAGAAAATTAGAAATGCTTGGGATATTCCAGCAGGAACATCAGGTCAAAAAGCAACTGCGCGTGTCACTCTTAGCGATAGTGGAGCTGTATTATCAGTTATTGTTAGCTCTAGCAACCCAGATGTTAAAGCCAGTGTCGAAGCAGCGATTCGTTCTGCTGCACCTTACCCTATGCCATCTGATCCTGATGCTCGACGCGAAGCAAGATCATTCAGTTCAACATTTACTGCAAAATAAGTATCTTGTTACATGCTTTAAATAGTTTAAGGCATGTAACTATGTTACAAAATCCACAGTCACAAAAATGCCTTCAATGACTTTAAACCTATGAAAACGAGCCGCAAACACCTTTTAGCCTTAACGCTGCTTACAGCATTAAGTCCTCTTGCACCGACAGCTGCCTTTGCTCAACTACATTTAGAAATTGCAAAAGCACCTGATCAGGCGCCTAAAATCGCTATTGTTCCTTTTAATAATGACAATGGACTTTATCCAATTGTTGAAACTGACTTAAACCGTTCAGGACGTTTTACAAGTTCATCGAAAAACTTACCTGCAAATGCTGCCATTAATCAAATTCAAGCATCTGATTGGCAAGCAGCTGGTATTCCATATGTTGTTACTGGGCAAATTAAGCAAACAGCTGATGGGTTTGAAGTCCATTACCAACTTTATGATGTACAAAAACAGCAATATCTTCTCAATGAGTTGTTGAATGTTCCTGCTTCACGCATCCGTCAAGCTGGACATATGGTTAGTGACGCTATTTATCAAGCATTAACTGGTATTGCAGGCGATTTTAGCGGTCGTATCGCTTATGTATTACGTAACCCGGCAACTCCTGCGGAACGTTATACTTTACAGATTGCCGATACAGATGGTGAGCAACCCAAAACTGTTCTCTCTTCACGCGACCCAATTCTGTCTCCAGCATGGACTCCTGACGCTAAAAAAATTGCTTATGTTTCTTTCGAAACTAAACGCCCAGCAATTTACTTACAAGATCTATCTACTGGAACACGTGAAGTACTTACCAGCTTTAAAGGCTTAAATGGTGCGCCAAGCTTTTCACCAGATGGCAAATCAATGCTATTTACAGCATCGATGAATGGTAACCCTGAAATTTATCAAATGGATTTATCAACTCGCCAAGTCAAACGTATGACAAATGACTCTGGCATTGATACAGAAGCACGTTACACACCAGATGGGAAAGCTTTTATTTTTACATCTGACCGTGGAGGCTCTCCTCAAATTTATCGCTATGATTTTGGAGATGGCTCAGTAAAACGCTTAACATTTAAAGGGTCATTTAATGCTCGTGGTACTTTAAGTGCAGATGGCAAAAAAATTGCACTAGTGCATCGACCAAGTGGCAGTAACTATAAAGTTGCTATCCAAGATATTAATACAGGCATTGTCAATATTCTTACTCCAACGAGTTTAGATGAATCACCAAGTTTCTCACCAAATGGGCAAATGGTGGTTTACGCAACTCGTGAAGGGAACCGTGGTTTACTGTCTATCATGTCCACTGATGGTCGTTTCCGTATGAATTTACCGAGTGAACAAGGTGAAGTACGTGAACCAGCCTGGGCACCTAAATAACTTTTTATTCCATTGATGGAGATGATGATGAAATCAATCAAATATTTGGCCCTTCCTCTACTTAGTGTAGCGCTTGTCATGACAGGTTGTGCGAGCCGTAAGCCTGCAACAACGGCAACTACTGGTACTACAAACCCAAGTACAGTAAACACAACCGGTTTAAGTGAAGATGCTGCATTAAATGCCCAAAATTTGGCAGGTGCTTCATCAAAAGGTGTAACTGAAGCAAATAAAGCTGCTTTAGCTAAACGTGTTGTTCACTTCGATTACGACAGTAGTGATTTATCTGCTGAAGATTATCAAACACTTCAAGCCCATGCTCAGTTCCTCATGGCAAATGCAAATTCAAAAGTTGCATTGACAGGTCATACAGATGAACGTGGTACACGTGAGTACAACATGGCTTTAGGTGAACGTCGTGCAAAAGCAGTTCAAAGTTATCTCATCACAAATGGTGTAAATCCACAGCAACTTGAAGCTGTAAGTTATGGTAAAGAAGCTCCTGTTAACCCAGGCCATGACGAATCAGCTTGGAAAGAAAACCGCCGTGTTGAAATTAACTATGAAGCGGTTCCTCCTCTATTAAAATAAGACACTCCAAAAAATAAACGCCCACATATGGGCGTTTATTTTTTGATTCTTAATTTAAGAGGATTTGTTTTCCTCTTCTTCTGAATGTTGCATCGACTCAATCAAATCATGCTTATTAAAAGCTTTATATTCAGGTTTTGCTTCATAGTCTTTCCAAGCTTCCTGAACACTTTCTTTCGAAATTTCTTCTAAATTGATTGGTTCGCCTGCCGTGGGGGTCGCATCAAACTTCTTAGTTGTCATTTCGATTCTCCTAAATATACATTCCTTTGCTATGCAAACAACATACCATGTAAAATGAGGCTTGTAAGCATAAATGCAACACAAATAAAGTAAGATAATTTTTATTTTCCGGCATTCTCATCTAGAATATGCCACGTATTTATTTGACTCATTTTGATGCTTGCGCACAGGAGCGTTTTTTTATGTCCAACCTCACATTGTCCCAATTTTTACAACAAGAAAAAGGGAACCTTACACCTGAGTTGGCCCAAGTCATCGACACGATTGCTACGACTTGTAAAACCATTGACCAAGCCCTACAAAAAGGTGCTTTGGCTGGAATTTTAGGTAGTGCAGGTAATGAAAATGTTCAAGGTGAAACACAGAAAAAACTTGATGTGATTTCTAATGATTATTTAATTGATGCGTTAAAAGTTCATCCTCATGTTGGTGGTCTTGCATCTGAGGAACTTGATGACTTTACACCTGCGCAAGAAAACGGCGAATACTTAGTATTATTCGACCCATTAGATGGTTCAAGTAACATTGATATCAACATGTGCGTAGGAACAATCTTCTCGATTCTTCCTGCAAAAAATGCAGTAACACAAGCACAAGATTTCATGCAAGCAGGTACTCAACAGGTTGCTGCTGGTTATGTGTTATATGGCCCATCAACAATGATGGCTTTAACCGTTGGAAATGGTGTAGCGTTCTTTACTTTAGACCCAGAAACTCAAACATTCTTACTTACTACAGAGAATGTTCAAGTATCAGCAGATACTCAAGAGTTTGCTATTAACGCATCTAACCAGCGTCATTGGGAACAACCAGTAAAACAATATATTGAAGAGTTACTTGCAGGTAAAACATCTGTACGTGAAAAAGATTTCAATATGCGTTGGGTTGCATGTATGGTGGGCGATATTCACCGTATTTTATGCCGTGGTGGTATTTTCCTTTATCCATATGATCTAAAAGACCCGAAAAAAGCTGGTCGTTTACGTTTAATGTATGAAGCTAATCCAATGAGTATGCTCATTGAACAAGCAGGCGGCGCATCAACTACAGGCCGTGTTCGTATTTTAGATATTGAACCAACAGAGCTTCACCAACGTGTTCCGGTAATTATCGGTTCTAAAAACGAAGTTGAACGCGTAACAAGCTATCATTAATAATTAAATTATAGAGGGCGTCATATAGTATGATGACGCCCTTTTGGATATATCCTTATGGCGGTTATTTTTTTAGAATCAAAAGACAATGCAAAAATTAAACATTTGCGTGGTTTAATTGAACTCAATAGCGCCCGAAAAAAGCATCAGCAAACAGTTCTTGAAGGTACTCACCTTTGCCTAGCTTGGTTACAACAACAGAAAAAACTCTTTTCTTTGTTTACAACTGAACAAGCCTTAGAACATCCCGATTTAAAGAAAATAATTGAGCTCCATCAGGGTCATGTCTTTATTATCAGTGAAGTTTTATATAAAGACTTAAGTACTTTAGGTAATACCCTTCCTTGCTTAGCTATTATTGATCTGCCTAAAACTACGTTAACGATTGACTATAACGTAGATACGTTAATTCTAGAGAATGTACAAGACCCAGGTAACGTAGGTACATTATTACGTTCAGCAGCCGCGGCAAATATTAAACAAATTATTTGTACGCAAGGCTCTGCTTCTCTTTGGTCGCCACGCGTTTTAAGAGCAGGTATGGGGGCTCATTTCAGCTTACATTGTTTTGAAAACTTCCAATTGACCGATATTCTTCCTAAATTCGATATTCCTGTTTTCGTTACAAGTTCTCATCGCTCGACCAGTCTTTATTCAAAAGACCTTTCAAAGCCATGTGTTTGGATTTTAGGTAATGAAGGACAAGGCGCAAGTGATTATGCTTTAGAACACGCACAATCCGTGACAATACCGCAACCAGGTGGTCAAGAGTCATTAAATGTAGCCATTGCAGGATCTATTTGTTTTTTTGAGATGGTTCGCCAGCGCCAATAAAACGTTAATTTATTTTACATCGCTCATATTTGTGAAAAAAATCATTTACACTACTAAAAAATAGCCGATTGTTGTCAACCTCCCACCTCTTTTCAACGTTATATAAGAGATATATTGAAGATAAGGTGGGTACGTCCAATGACAGGATTTTCCATCTCCATGGATTTAGCACCGAAAAAGTCTCGATCGGAAGCATCTAGTGTTCATGCCAGCACGGCTGAGCAACGCCTAAAGGTTTTTATGCAAGATGTTACTGGTCGTGCTTTGGTGATGATGGAGAGTGCTACCCAAGGTCAACAAGGCATTGCCATGGACTTGGTTCAAGAAGCATTTATTGCTTTACACAAGTCTTACGCCGATCGAAGTACTGAAGAATGGTATCCGCTGTTTTATACGATTCTAAACAACAAACTTCAGGATTGGCGCCGCAAAGAAGCACGTCGAGCAAACCCATTTTCATTCTTCAAAAAAGTTAGTCTAGACAATGATGATGAAGAAATCATTGATATTGTCGATGAAAAAGCAATCAATCCAGCAGATTTTCTAGATCAAGCAGTGACCATAGAAGAGATTCAGGAAGCGATTGCAAAACTACCTGTTCGTCAACAACAAGCTTTCATGTTACGTGCGTGGGAAGGTTTCGACACCCATACTACAGCACAAATTATGAACTGCACTGAAGGTAGTGTAAAAACCCATTATCATCGAGCAATTCAGGGACTTAGAGAGTACTTAGCGCATTTAAATCCCATGGGAGGTTCTAATGAATCATGATGATTTCACTAAAAAGGTGACGTCTAAACTCGATAGTTTAGCCCATCACCATAAAAATAAAACAGTGGTGATGAATCATGTGCTTGACCATATCCAACAAAAACCAGCCTCTTTTTATAGTGTCTGGAAAATGACTGGTTTTGCACTTGCTGCAGCGATTACTGGTTTTGTTATTTTACCAAATTCGGTAGATATGATGGATAAGCCACAAAATCAAGTTGTTGTAAATCCTAAATTATCTCCACAAATGGTGGAAGATTTAGAAATGCTGATGGTGTTGGGTGAGGATAAAGTTCAACATGGTAGCTAAAAAGTTAGCACTTATCCTTTGTTCATTAAGTTTCCTGCAAACCAGTTTTGCGGGTTTTGAACGCTTTTGGATTTTTTCTAAAGATGCCAATACTCAAGTAGACGATACTTGGAATGCTCTATCTGAAGAAGAGCAACGAGCAGTAATTAAACGTTATCAAAGTTTAAAAGAATTGCCACCAAACCAAAGCGCTAACTTGCAACAACGCATGGATTGGTTCAACCAACTTCCAGATGCAGAAAAGCAAAAAATGCGCGAAGCTTGGCAAAAAATGAGTACACAAGAGCGTAATGATTTACGTCAGCGTATGTTAAAAGCAAGTGCTGATGAAAGAACTGCTATACGCGAAGAATATATCAATAAATATTTAGAGCACTAAAAAATCACTTTTTAACAATGTGCTATTTAAACATCTAATAACAAATAAAAAAGCCTCCGATGGAGGCTTTTTTATTTTGCTTTTACTTACGATAACGTCTATAAGCAATCAAACCTAGCAGTGATGTAAGAGAGAAGATTCCGATACTTCCTCCACCGCCACCACTTCTAGAATCATCGGTTGTAGTTGCTGTGCTTACTAAGTTAATTGTTCCCGCTTTGGCTGAAATGGTTCCATCTGCGTCATAAACATAGTAAGTCAATGTATCATTGAAAGTATTAAATACATTTTTTGCTTGAATATAGATGTTGCCACCATAACACGTATTTTTACTATCTTTGCCTGGACATGGACCTTCCCGATCAGCTTTGATTACCGTAAAAATTCCATCTTTTGATGTTTTACTCGGTAAGTAAATTGGTAGCTCAGCACCTTGATCATTTACCCAAAATGAAGGTTTATTAGGTTTAGTACTAAGTGTATTAACGGGTCCATCACCATCATCATTTGCATATTTAAGTAAATTTAGTGGAATAATTTCATTAGCTAAGTATTTAAAGCTTATCGTACCATCTCCTGAAACAGGGGCAATATTTGCAAATTTCGCTTTAATCAACCCGCTACTCAGTTCCTCCCCAGTCTTAGTGGTAATTGTATATTTACAAAATTCATATGTTGTATTTGAAGTAACATCATCATCAACACGATAAAAGAGAATTTGCTGTACTGTCGGATTCCACTCACACCGCTGATTTTTCTTAGTCTCAGTATCAGATGTTAAATCTTCTACTTTCTGTCCAACGCCTAGCGGTTCTGCTTTAACACTATAATCAGTCGTATTAAAAAACTTTAATACATGATTCGCGTCTTCACTTGGCAGTGGAAAACCATAGTTTTTTAAATCTATATAGATAGCTCGATATTTTGTATTTACATGAGCAGTATCATTCTTAAATTTATCAAGTAAATCCTTAAATTCAGCTAAACGAACTTTATAATAAACAATAAAATTTGATGGTGTAGTTGGATCTTTTAGCAAACCATCATACAAATCGTAACTTTTCTGAAAAGTATCTAATAAAGTCGTAAATGAGATATTGCCTAAACCTTCTAAGTCACCTGCTGTAAGCTTCATTAATTCAATTGAACCAATATCACAACTATTTTTAATATTTCCTAGCGATTGATAATAATACGTATTACTTACTAATCTAGATAATCCACGTTGGTCTTGATTTTGACATGTACCCTTATTTTCCGTATCTACATCGATCAAATCTGTTGCTGAGAAATTATTTTTAGGGTAATAAATTGGTAAAAAACCATTATTCTCATTAGCTTCTTTTAAAGGCTCTAATAAAGTACTAAAGACTTCATTTTTTATATCAATATTTGTATTGCCTGTAGGAATTAATTCTGTAGGTACATCACATTTTGGACTATTACCTGTTAAGTTTAATGCATTAAATTTCAAATTTAATCCAGTATCTTTTTCTGCTGTCGCCGCTCCTAATAAGTATCGACATGCGTAAGTACCAGTATTAAATGCTAATATATTAAAATCTAAGTCTTTTTTTCCTAATTTATCATATAGGAAAGTTGTATTTGCAGAGTTCTCAACTATTGTATTGTTTTGCAATGCTAAACTACTAGATGAGCTTAAATTACTAGTTTGATTCTGTGATGGATCAGCATCTCCAGTAAATTTAAGAATACTACCATTAGTAAGGCTGGCTATATTTTTCGCAATTGTATTATTTGTAAAAGTCGCTGTAGGGCTACCACAAAAGTCAAAAGTACTTATAGAATCTGTTCCCCCATTATCTATAAAGCTATTTGAGTCAAGCGATAAAGTACGTGCGCTGTATGTGTTATTAAACATACAACTCATTGCAAGAATACTACCTTCAATAGAAGACTTACCATTGCCTTGGATCAAGGAGTGATTCATCGTTAAACTAGAATTACTTCCTCCAAGATAAATTGCTCCGCCTTTAGGAGCTTGCGAATTTAGAATCTGGCTATTTTTTAGAGTTATATCCGCACCAGCATAAATTGCACCACCTTGTTCAGTACTTTTGCCATTTTCTAAAATGATATTAGTCAACGCTAAAGGTTGTTGGGAAACAGCTGTATTAAAGATACGTGATTTTCCACCAGCATTTATATGGGTTTGAAGCGGTTTTTGAGCTGGATAGTCATTAGTTAAGACCCCTTTTCGCTCCCAATCTGTTGCCTCTTTACCAATGATATTTAAAGCAACTTTAGGAGTTAACTCTTTATTTAAAGTATAAGTACCAGCTTCGAGTTGAATTGTATAATTCTTATCAATTGCGGGAACTTCACATCCTCCATAAGATTTTCGCATTTCTGCTGCTGTAATAGCTTCACGTAAAGAACATGCATTCATGTTCTCATTATCTTCATCATCAAATGTTGTAACTTTTATTGTGGTTTGAGCCATTAAAGGCATTGCTGCGATAACAGCAATCACACCTAGTGCTTTTTTATAATTCTTCATAGTCCTCATCCCTGATTATGACTTGAAACGGCGTAATGCAATTAATCCAAATAACCCTAAAATTAATCCACTACCAACACTTCCCCCTCCACCTGTGCTCACAGACTTATCTTCGATGCCAGATACAGGTTCTTGGACTACAGTTGCAGGAATAGTAATATATTGGAAATCTGAACCATCATTAAATCTTGATACACTCGTAACAACTTGAATTTTAAAAATGTCTGCACCATGCCAATTTCCATTTGGTGTGTAAACAACATTTCCATTCTGATCTAAAGTAACAGTACCTTTAGAAATTGGTGTATCAGTACTTTGTATAACTTTAAGACATCCAGGTTGCCATTCTTTACCATCAGGACGGTCACCAAATAAACGTTTACATGTAGCAGGAGTGACCAAATCTGCTTCACTCAAAGAGCCTAAAATACTAAATTTTGCAACTTGACCATATTTAATATCTTGGCCAACTGGAGCAATTTGGTTATCTAAAATATATTCAATTGCACCTAAATCACAAAGTTCATCGTAACCACTACGATTTTTACCACGTTGATCATATCTTTCACAGCTTGCTAAACCTATTGAAGAACCATCACTATAAAGACGTCCTTTATTTATGATTAATGAATCAGATAAACTTTGATAACTTTCAAGTAAACGTGGTCTAAAGAAACCGAGAAAACTATCTTTTGGCGTATTGTAAGGGCATAATAATCCAGTCAGAGAGGTTACATCACATACACCTTCATCACTATCACCCGCAATCAGCTTCTCACTCGCGGGATAAAGAATATTAGGGAGCTTTGCAGTAGCATTACGATTACATTCTGCTGTAACTAAATTACTTTGTATGACGGCCTTGTCAGTCGTACTTACCTGACAATTAACAGTATTTCCTACTAATATACTATTTGAAACTGAGGCATTACTTTGTGGAGCATCAAGAAATAGCCCTTTATCATTTTTAATCATTGTAATGTTATTAACAAACATTCCGTCTCGGATGTTCGCAATAAAACCACCTTTATTATGAAAAATTGTACTATTACTTATACCAATTGCTCTGGAAGTTAAATATCCTCCCGTACTTTCATCGGCAAATTTAGTTTGTGTATAAAGTAAAGCATTATCTGCCGTTGTAACTTCATTATCACGTATTACAGATTGAGTAATAAAATAGAGCGGCATTTCACTATATAGAACGCCACCTTGAGCTGCTTTATTATTCTGAATTAAATTATTGATAAGCGTAACTGCACCAGCAGTATTTGTCGTATTAGATAAATTACCTGCGTTATAAATTGCACCACCTCGTGTTGCATAACCATTTATCAAACGTGAATTTCGAATAATTAATTGTTCATGGTTATAAATCAACCCGCCTTCTAATGCTGTCGTGTTAGGACCTGCACCTTGTAAATTAAGATCGCTTAAAGAAACAGAAAAAGATGCTTTTTCAACATTCTCATCATCAATCTTAAATAGCTGATCTGTACCCACCATTTTTATTGTCGCGTTATGCGAACCTGGTTGATCGTCTACTAAAGTAGAATCATTTTTTGCTGTACTAATTGTAAGAGGAGCTGTAATCGTTATTCGGGTATTTAATGCATATTCTTTATCACGCTGTAAAATAATATTTGATGAAGCATCTTTATTTCCACAGCCATGGTAACCATTTGCATATTTTTCTACATCAGCTGCATTAGATGAACCACGATAATTTAGAAACTGTACAGCTTCTCGTAGCGTACATACCGTATCATCTTTATCTTCATCAACTAAGCTTGTGACTTGAATATCAGCAGAATAAGCGTGCCCAGCAGCAGCCAATAATGCAAAAGCAATGCTCCGTTTGAGCATACCCTTCTCCTTACCTATTTTTTTCATTTTTCTTTGTCAATATTGCAAAGTTTCCACTTTTGCAAACGCATCCTTTGTGCGTACTTTGTCACAGGAATCAGAATTTCTCAAGATGTTTTGATCGGTCTATAGCGTCATTTTAGATAAGTAGCTTTATAAATATTTGGACAATTAAACATCTATTGATATATGGAAATTTTACTTATGAAAAAATTTAACATTTCACTCTAAGGCTTAAAGAATAAGTATTTAATAGTTCTTATTTTATTTTTACATTAGAAAATCGAACTTAGCCTAACCAACAAAAAAGACAAAATATAAAAAGTATTTATTGTTGGTATTCATCAATCAAAGCATAGATCTGTCTTAAAGTTGCATTTGAAAGCTTAGTCTTCTCACCTTTAAGAAGTTTCTCTAGTTGAGCTACGGTCTGCAACAATACAGAAGCCTGATGAGGTCCATGTAAAAGTAAATAATCTACAATCTGCTGATCGAAATGGATACCACGTCGCGCCATAACAGAAGTGACTAGAGCATAGCGGTCCGCATATAAACTTCCACTTGGCACTTTTACACTGACTGCTTGAGTAAGACGTGACTGTAAGTCTGGCAGCTCCAGTTTCAATTCAATCGGTGCAACACGTGAAGAAAATACAAGTTGCCCTTCATGGTTATTCATTAAATGAAACACCGCTTTTTGCCAGTGCGGCACACCACTAATAGATTCAATGTCATCTAAAGCAACTAAGTCATAGTGCTCTAAACAGGTAATTGCCTCTATGGGAGCATCAAGAAGTTCTAGCAAAGAAACTTTAATTGCAGACTTACCCACTTCCAAATAAGAATCACAAATTGCCGAAAGCAAATGACTCTTACCTGTTCCTGCACCTCCATAGATATAAAATCTATTTACTAGACCTGCATGTAGTTGACGCACTGCATCGACTACATGCCCCCAACCTGGTCCCGAAAAATCACTGATTCGGGCATCAAGTTGAGGTTCTATATCCAGTTGGAGTTGACGCATATAATGAATTGGCCTTGAAATTATTTCTGATCTGAAAGATTCGGTGTATCTGTATCTTGCTGTGTTTTAACTTCAAGATCAAGTTTAGTATTTCCAGTTTTTACATGAATTTGCTGAATATTACCCTCTTGTACAAATAATTCCGAATACGCGCCATAAAGACTACTTTTTTCGTAGTTATCTCTTAGATGTTTTAAGAGTACAACAATGACGGCAGCCACTGGTAATGCGATGAGCATTCCTAAGAAACCAGCAAGTTGTGCGCCTGCCAATACAGCAAATACAACCGCAACAGGCGAAAGACCAATTTTATCACCGAGTAGGAAGGGTTGTAGAATATAGCCTTCTACTGCTTGACCAATCATAAAAACCACACCAACGAGTAGTAAGTGGGTCCAGTCCAGTCCAAACTGGAATAAACTCGCAATAACAGCTGCAATAATACCAACAGCAAATCCTAAATAAGGAATAATACTGGCAAGGCCAGCCACCATCCCAATAATAAGCCCGACCTCTAGCCCAATTAACTGTAAACCTACGGCATAGACTACGCCGAGCAAAAGCATAACGAGGAACTGACCTTTAACAAATGCTCCTAAAACGCTATGGCACTCACGAACGATTTGTAAAGTAGTCTCTTCATATGGTCGTGGAATGAGACGACGTAAGTTCAGTAACATACGGTCCCAATCGAGCAAGAAATAGAAAGCAATAATCGGAATTAAAACGATTGTTCCACCAATCTGAATAAAATTCAGACCTGATTGTGCAAGCTTTAATAAAACAGCTTGAATACTATCGGCACTGTAATTGGTCTGAACATAATCCATGACCGCTTTGGACATTTGATCGGTATCAATTTCCATTTGCTGAACATGGAATGTTGAAGAAATCCACGGTAATAGCTCTGCATTAATCCAATGAATTCCCGCCGGTATACTATCTCGTGCATAAACAAGTTGTTTCCAGATAAGTGGAACCAAATACCATAACGCAACAGTTAAAGTTACACCGATACCGATAAAAACAATGCTAATTGCCAACCACCGAGGTAGCTTAATTTTTACTAGAACATCGACCAGTGGACTAAATAAATAAGCCAGGAAAAAAGCACCAAGAAATGGAATGACCACAGGCTTGAGCAAGTATAATACCCATACCAGCAATACAATACCTGCGAGTAAGAAAATACGGCGCAGTATACGATCTTGCATAAAATATAGCCTTTTTTGATTTAATCGTTATAAATGGAAAAATATTTTTATTAAAGATAGCATTTTCGAGCATAAATAACATAAGAGTTTCGTATATTCAGGTTATAATCTGCCGCCAATGCGGAGACTTCATTTATGAGCAACTCAACTTCTACCCCAAATACCGGTTTAAGCTACAAAGATGCGGGTGTTGACATTGAAGCGGGCGACGCACTGGTCGATCGTATCAAGTCAGTCGCTAAACGTACAACTCGTCCAGAAGTAATGGGCGGACTTGGTGGCTTTGGTGCACTATGCAAAATCCCTAAAGGTTACGAAGAACCTGTTTTGGTTTCTGGAACTGACGGCGTAGGTACTAAATTACGTTTAGCTCTTAACCTTAATCGTCATGACACAATCGGCCAAGACCTTGTCGCGATGTGTGTTAACGATCTTTTGGTTTGTGGTGCAGAACCATTATTCTTCCTCGATTACTATGCTACTGGTCACTTAAACGTAGACGTAGCTGCTAATGTAGTTACTGGTATCGGTAAAGGTTGTGAACTTGCAGGTTGTGCACTTGTAGGTGGTGAAACAGCTGAAATGCCTGGCATGTATGAAGGCGAAGATTACGATCTTGCTGGTTTTGCCGTAGGTGTTGTTGAGCAAAGCAAAATTATTGATGGCTCTAAAGTAAAATCTGGTGATGTACTTATTGGTGTTGCATCAAGCGGTGCTCACTCAAATGGTTATTCATTACTTCGTAAAATCTTAGATGTTAAGAATGTAGACTTAACTCAAGTGGTTGATGGTCGCCCTCTTGCAGATGTTGCAATGGAACCAACACGTATTTATGTAAAACCAGTTCTTGAGCTTTGCAAACAAGTTGATGTACATGCTATGGCACACATCACTGGTGGCGGTTTACCAGGTAACTTACCACGTGTATTACCAAATGGTGCTCAAGCTGTAATTAATGAAGCTTCTTGGGAATGGCCAGAATTATTCAAACTTCTACAACGTGAAGGCAATGTAGAACGTTTTGAAATGTACCGCACCTTTAACTGTGGTGTAGGTATGGTGATTGCAGTTGACGCAAATGATGCAGAAAAAGCAATTGAAGTGCTTAATGCTCAAGGTGAAAAAGCTTGGAAAATCGGACATATCCAAGAAAATGCTGAATCAGTGGAAGGTGCAGACGAAAAAATTCGTGTGATCTTTGAATGATGAAAATTGCTGTTCTAGTCTCTGGGAACGGCAGTAACTTACAGGCCTTGATAGATGCAAATCTATCAGGGCAAATTGTAGGTGTATTGTCCAATAAAGCCGATGCTTATGCTCTAGAGCGTGCTCAAAATGCCAATATCGCAACAGCGGTAATCTCGCATAAAGACTTTCCTAGTCGTGCCGATTTTGATGAAGCGATGCATCAGCAACTTATGACGTGGCAAGCTGACATCGTTATCTTAGCTGGCTTCATGCGTATTTTAACTGCAAACTTTGTCGATAAATGGCAAGGTAAAATGCTCAACATCCACCCTTCATTATTACCTGCTTATAAAGGTGTTAATACACATCAGCGTGTATTAAATACAGGTGATCGATTGCATGGTTGTACAGTTCACTTTGTAACTTCTGAACTTGATGCTGGTCAAGCAATTGCTCAATCTGCGATTGAAGTCAAAGAACATGACAATGTTGCCTCTTTGGCAGAACGTGTACATAAACTTGAGCATTTCATTTATCCTCAAGTTGCAGAGTGGTTATGTAATGGCCAACTGACATGGAAAGATGGACAAGCCTATTTCCGTAATCAAATTCTTGAACACCCTATACGTTTTGCATCTTGGTAAAAGCTTTGCTCAACGTCAATTAAAAAAGGACATGCATGCATGTCCTTTTTTAATGAAAGTCTTATTAGTGTGAATTGCTATGAATAAGCTTCTTAATATAATTCACTGTCTCAATCGGATGCTCTAGAGGGAACATATGCCCTCCTTCAACGACACTAAATGGAATTCCCATTTTACGCTTTGCCATTTGAGGGAAACCTCTTTTTAAGAAGGCACTTTCTTTTCCTACAACTAAATGTACAGGCATTTTTGGTTTTGGCATAGGTAGCCACCACCAAGAAGGATTTTTACGGAAAATCGCAACTTCATCTTCACGAGAAATAGTGAGAGTTACGCCGCCACGTACCGAATCTTCTTTCAAAGCATAATCAATATAAGCTTGAAAGCAGTCTTCATCAAAGTCTTTATAAAAACCTTTTGGACGTAACAAAGAAGCCGCTTGCTCACGTGACTCCCAATGTTCACGACGACGTGCAGATAAACCTGCAGGTGTCATGTCATCAACTATCTTGGGTTTAAACAGTTTTGCCATATGAAAAGCAAAAGAGTATCTACCCAAAATAAGAGGTGGATCTAACATTATCACTTGTGAAAAAAGCTCAGGGCGTTTAAAAGATGCCATTAAGGTTAAAACTGATCCCAGCGAATGCCCAAGTCCAATCACCTTTCTCCCTTTAGCTTGACGTACAATACTATCAATCACCTGATCAACTAAAAAAGGCCAATGATCGGTAATTGGATAACGTTTGTCAGGACCAATGAGTGGAACATAAATGATGTCATACTCATCTTTTAATTGATCAAACAATTTTTGATACACCATAGATGGCACACCGTTGGCATGCGCAAAGTGTATAACCGGTTTTACTGACATACCGTTATCCTGATTTAAATTATTGTAGCTTGGCGTCTTGGCTCATTTCTAAACGTTGAGCAACTGACTCACTCAAACCTTTACCCATTTCTGCTCCCATTCGACCGAGAATAGATTGTAGTGGGTTACGTTCAATCGTGTAGTCAACTTTATTATCAAGCTTCAGTTCACGCATCAAGCTCGTAATGTTACCTGAACGGTCAGCAACACCTAACTGAATTGCTTGTTCACCAGTCCAGAAAAGACCAGAGAAAATAGCAGGGTCATTCGATTTTAAGCGTTTCCCGCGTCCTTCTTTAACTGCATTAATAAAATGAGTATGGACATTATCGAGTACAGACTGAATATGTTCTCTTTGTACAGGATTAATCGGTTTTGTCATACTTAAAATGTCTTTATTGGTGCCCGCTGTCAAAGTACGGTCTTCAATTCCGAGTTTTTGAGCTAAACCAGTAATGCCATAGTTCGGCATAATGACACCAATTGAACCGACCAAACTTGATGGATTCACAATAATTTCATCAGCAGCAGAAGCAATATAATAAGCACCAGAAGCACCCATATCACCAATTACTGCATAGACTTTCTTGTCAGGATGTTCTTTTTTCAAATAGCGAATTTCTTGCCAAATTTCATCCGACTGAACAGGAGAACCGCCAGGAGAATTAATATTAAGTGCAATTGCTTTACTATTTGAAGCTTCAAAAGCACGTTTAAGCGCTTTATTCGTATCTTCACTATTTACTGCTTGATTACTTGAAGCATCAATGGTTCCAACAATATCAACTACAGCCAGATGAGCACTGCTACTACTTGCTGCTGAGCCTTCTTTGCTGGTTGAGCAACCCTTGCCCATTAACACAACAATAAATAATAGATAAATAAAAGTAAGTGTTTTAAAGAATATACCCCAGCGACGACTACGGCGTTGTTCTTCTACAGAAGCCATTACAGCTTTCTCAAGGATTTGCCATTCTGGTCCGTTCTGTTTAGGGGTTATAGGTTCATTTTGTGGTTTTGGTGGCCAATCGGACATAAAATTCCAATCCAAATCAATCGAAATGATGTCATTATATACGTTGATTTGATAAAAACTGTCTAAATAATATGATTTCATTTATAATATTTTTGTCTTTTTTATTTGTTGTTCCCTCCTTACCTTACTGCTATAGATGACTAGACCAGATTCAAAAAGCATGAACTATCAATTACTCAAAACATTTAGCCGACTACCTATTCAATTTGGGCGCTCTATTGCTCGTCTATTGGCTGGTCTTGTAAATACTTTAAAAATTACTAAAACCTCAAAAAGTATAGAACTTAACTTAAGAATTGCCCTACCTCACTTAACACCACAACAACGTATAGCAATTACAGAAAAGGCTATACGTAATGAATTAACCTCATATTTTGAGTTTTTAAGTATTTGGGGTTCATCGAACCAAGAAAATATTGCTCGAATTCATTGTATAGAAGGCGAACAATACTTTCATGATGCTTTAGCAGCGAAGAAAGGTGTTGTACTCATTGTTCCTCATTTTGGTACATGGGAAGTGATGAATGCATGGTGTGCCCAATTCACATCAATGACCATTTTATATAAACCAGTCAAAAATGACGATGCTGACCGTTTTGTACGAGAAGCTCGCAGCCGTGAACAGGCGAATCTCGTCCCGACCGATGAAACTGGCGTAAGACAAATTTTTAAAGCACTTAAACAAGGTGAAACTACAGTAATTTTGCCGGATCATACTCCGAATGTAGGTGGAGATATGGTGAATTATTTTGGTGTTCCACTTGCTTCAAGTAATTTAAGTGCCAAGCTCATCCAAAAAACTAAAGCAAAAGCTTTATTTCTGTATGCGATCCGTAATGAAAATGACGGGTTTACCATGCATATTGAACCTATGGATGAGAAAATCTATGAAGGCTCTGCTGACGATGGCACTTATGTCATCCATCAAGCAATTGAGCAGCTCATCCAAAAATATCCAGAACACTATCACTGGAGCTATAAACGCTTTAAAGCAAACCCAGCTTTAGATAATATTTATAATGTTGACCCTTCGGAAGCGATTAAAACTGTGAATAGACTCAAAGCTGAAGCTTTAGGGAACTCTACGCAACCAGATCCGCTCAAAACGTCGGTCATGTAAAACCATTTTGTGGTTTTCCAGAACAAAACTTAACTCCCCTTGCTCTACTGTACTTTTAAGTGGGATATGAAGGGCTTTTAAACGATTGATAACCTCTTGGCTAGGATGGCCATAACGGTTATCAAACCCTGCCGATGCAATTGCCAGTTTTGGTTTTAGGGTTGCTAGAAAATCATAAGCCGAACTGTGTTTGCTTCCATGATGCCCTAATACCAAAACATCTACTTTTAAGCTTGGATAGTCTTTTAACAATTCGTATTCTGCCTCCCATCCCGCGTCTCCCATAATCAGAAAATTTTGGTAACCACTGACTCCTTTAAAGTGGATATAGACAACGCAAGAATATTGATTCTGTTGAGAAGGTACAAAAACTAAATCTTTTTCTTTAGGCCATAAAACTTGAATGTCTAACTCAGGATATTGCCATTGTTGACCTTGATAGCAATATTGAAATGACTGCTTGAGAGTATTTGAAGATTGCTCATTTGAGAGAACCTGCTTTACAGGAATCTCCTGCTGAATGGCAGGAAAAGCCCCACTATGATCTTGGTCAAGATGAGACAACACAACACGATCTAACTGTTTTACACCTTGTTGGCGTAAAAATGGGACTACAACATTTTGACCAATACTAAATATCTTTTCATCGTAAGAGCCGCCTGTATCAATTAGCCAGTTTTGTTCAGGATGTTGTAAGAAAATAGCCTGTCCCTGTCCAACATCTAAAATATGAAGCTGAGTTTGCTGGTTCGTTTTATTCACTATAATGAGAGGTAAGCAACAGAGTAATCCCCACGTTTTTGGCAAGGCTCCTTTAGGCAAAAATAAAATAAGAATACCTAAACTAACTGCAAATAGAGCCAGTGGCGTCAAGCTTATACCCTGTAATGGTAAAGAGAGTTTTTCTAATAAGTCCAAACAACTCAGTAAGATACTGAGTAAAATATCATTGAAATGAAAAAGCATATTTCCAAATGGTTTTACTACAAACCATGCGCAAGCAGCCATGATATTTAAAGGGACAATAACACCACCAATAATAGGCACAGCAATAATATTGGTTAATGGAGCAACCCAAGAAATTTGTTGAAAGAACAGTAAGGTTAAAGGACTCAATGCAATAAATATTTTGCCTTGAGACTCAATTAACACCTTACTCATAAAAATCAGTTTTGAACTCAGACTTAAAAAATGTTGCTCAGGTAATTGCACTATAGTTTGGTAAATTCTTAATAAAATAAAGCATGCCCCATAAGACAGCCAAAAACCTGCAGAAAGGACACTAAACGGGTCCATTAGCAACAGTAGACTTGCGCTATATACCAGTAATGCAAATGGTTTAAGGGGTTGTTTTAATACTAGGAAAGAAATAAATATAAAGACTGACAACAATGTCCGTAGTGCAGGAATTTCAAACCCCACAAAAGCTGTATAAATTAAAACACCGAAGCAGCATGGCACAGCCATCAAAACCTGTTTCGGTTTCCATAAATAAATTTGAGGGTAATAACGACAAATGAGTTGATGACATACCCAAGACAACATAATGGCAAAAATAAGTACATGTGGACCCGAAATTGCCAATAAGTGAGCAATTCCTAATTGTTTAAATTGTAGTTGAGTTTCATCTGATAAAAGACTTTCATCACCAGTCAGCAAAGCTAAAAGTAGGCCCTTTTGCTGTAATGAAGAATTGTGTAATAGGTGCCTAAAAGTTAAGCGAAGCTTTTCTATATTTAAATGAAATCTATTAAAAAAGGACTGCTGTTCTCTTAAATGCTGTTGATATCCCAATCGATATATTTCATCAAGGCTTAAAAGCTCAATATGCTGAACAATAAAACCAGACATGATATTTCGCTGAACAAACCACCTTTCCTGATCAAAAGCTCCTGCTGTGGCATAACTATGAGCAGGTTTTGTTTTTCCAGATAGTCGATAGTAATGGCCTAATTCAAGTTCTTGACTGCCCTTCAACACACCCTGATTATTATTTTTTAAATACAATAGCCAATTTACTGGTTCTTTTGATAAGTTTAATACTTGTGCAGTTTGTTGAACTTTATTGTCTTTTTCTTCACTGATTTGCTTTATATAAACAATAATATCTAAATTTTTTGAATCCGTTTCTCTTTGTTGTAAGCGTTCGATCAGCGTATTCTCGGCATATTGATACCCGACAATAAACAGACTTGTTGTACATAGCAGGCAATAAATAGCCTTTAAAAGTGGTCGGCCAACGAATACTGAGCGTCTAAAAAGATAAAAAATAAAGGCAAGTAAAAGTAGAACTTTAGCTACTTCTCCATATTGCATAATTAAAGGTAAATTAATACCCATTAATGCAATACCGCCGATCCACCCCAATAGAATAATTTTAAACATTCAAAATCTTGTCATTATCATTTTAGGGGCAAAATTAAAGCCCAACTGAGTGGGCTTTAACAATGTGATTTAATGACAATTTTTTAAGAACCATTCACCCACAAACCATCTTCCATATGCAAGATAGAGTCTGCTGCTTGAGCTAATTGCTCATCATGAGTCACAATCAGCATTGCCATGTTTAGTTCTTTCTTAAGATCAGTAAGTAACTCGAAAATACCCACAGCTGTTTTACGGTCCAAATTACCCGTTGGTTCATCAGCTAGAACGACCGCAGGCTTAGTCACCAATGCTCGAGCAAGAGCAACACGTTGACGTTCACCACCTGAAAGCTCACCTGGTTTATGGTCCATACGATGAGATAGCCCAACGCGATCTAGCAAATATTCAGCTTGTGCCTTGACCGGCTTATATTGGCTGTCTGATCGAAGCATTAAAGGCATCGCTACATTTTCAAGCGCACTGAACTCTGGCAACAAGTGGTGAAACTGATAAACGAAACCTAAATACTGGTTACGTTGAAAACCACGTTCCGCTTCACCTAAGTTATCAAAGCGTTGACCATTTAAAAATACTTGTCCTTGTGTAGGCTGATCTAAGCCACCAAGTACATGTAGCAAAGTACTTTTACCTGAACCACTCGCCCCTACAATAGATACAAACTGCCCTGCTTCAACCTGTAAAGAAAGACCTTTAATGACTTCAACCTTAGATTTACCATCATCAAAATGCTTATAAATATCTTTTGCTTCTAAAACGACTTTACTCATAACGCAATGCCTCGGCAGGTTGAACTTTGGCTGCACGAAGCGCCGGATAAATAGTTGCCAAGAAACTTAAGAGTAAAGAAACAATTACGATAATTGTGACGTCTTGCCATCTTAAGTAAGAAGGTAAGTAATGTACAAAATAGGCATCGAACAAATTAAGTCCGAGCACATTATTAAACCAAGAAATAATATCGCTGATCGTAAGTGCCAAAACTACACCTAAAACCGTACCCGCAACTGTACCAATCACACCAATCACAGTACCTTGTACCATAAAGATTTTAGTAATCATGGATGGTGACGCGCCTAAGGTACGCAAAATTGCAATGTCGGATTTTTTGTCGGTTACAACCATGACCAAAGACGAGACAATGTTAAATGCAGCAACCACAATAATCAGTACGAGTAATAAACCAACTAATGTTTTTTCCATTTGAATGGCATTAAACAAATTACCGTGTGTATAGGTCCAGTTCGTTGCGTAGAAATTGCTTGGTAAGCTTTTCACAATATCATCGGCAACTTGAGGAGCAGCAAAGATATCATCCATTTTCAAACGGACGCCTTGAGCACCATCAGGTAAACGCAATAAAGTCGATGCATCATATAAAGCAATGTACCCAACCATTGAGTCCACTTCAGCACCTACGCTGAAAATACCAACCAGTTTAAAGCGCTTAAAACGAGGTACAACACCTGCTGGAGATGGAGTTGCTTCAGGTAATACCAATGTCACGCTGTCATTTAGACGTAAACCAAGTGAATCGGCCATGTCTTTACCAAGCACGATACCAAATTCACCCTTTTTAAGTGAGTCGAGGCTACCGGCAACAATATGATTTTGAATGATAGAGACATTCTTTTCATATTTAGGGTCAATACCCGTTACCATAATACCAGCCACTTGCCCTTGAGCAGTTAACATACCTTGCAATTGGGTAAAAGGTGCAACTCCAGTCACATGGGGATGATTTTCAACTCGTTTAACCAGCTCAGGCCAATCCGTAAGAATTTGCGTCGATGAGACTGTCGCTTGCGGTACCATTCCCAAAACACGATTTTTCAATTCGCGGTCAAAACCGTTCATTACAGAAAGTACCGTAATCAGTACAGCGACACCAAGTGTCAAACCGACCATCGAAACCAATGCAATAAAAGAAATAAAATGATTACTGCGTCGTGCGCGAGTATATCTCAACCCTATATACAGTGAGATTGGTTTAAACATACCTTCTAAATCCAAGGTGATTGATGGAAAATAGAGAAGTGTGATCTACACTTCTTATTTGGCCATATCGTTAGATGCTGTATTAAGGTTTAAAAATCAGTAAGTTCTGACCTATCCTTAACAATCCTAATATTATATTGCTGCGCTATTTTCTACTACTTAAGATATGAGATCAATTTGATCATGCATTTAGCTACGAATTAGAACAATTTAATGAATAAGCTCAACAAATTACCCTTATCTTCTCCTATTTAGATTTAATATGTTGAGCAAAATTACGGTTTGCCTGAATGTCTTTATAAAAATAAAGGAATAGACCAAACAAGATAATAAATGCCCCTACAAAAACCATTATTGAAAGGTGCTCATGGTTTAAAACAGCACCAATCACCATAGCTAACATAGGCGTAATCACAGTTGTAAGTGATAAAGTAGTTGCTTTGATATTTTGTACAAGCTTGAAATAACAGAACATGGCAACGAGTGAAGCCATCAGAACTGTATAAATTAAAGCAAATAAAGATTTAGCTTGCGGTAAGTGGCTCGGTGCATATTGCCAAATAAATGGGATAAGACAGCTCGCCAAAAGTGATGAAACCAAAATTGAACCAGTTGCCTGAGCCATGGGCTGAACTTGGGCATTCACTTTTTTTACCCAAAAAATAGAAAATGAATAAACAAAAACACTAATCAACATTAAAACAATGCCAAATGGATGCACGTGCTGACCAGATCCATTTAAGCAAATGATTGCTAGGCCACAAACAGCAATCGCCATACCGAGCCATTGCAATTTATAAAGATTCTGACCAAACCCGAAACGACCAATTAAACCAGCCATAATAGGTGCTAGACCAAACATGAGGGCGATCATGCCTGAACTTAAATATTGAGTTGCAGCATAAGTAAAAATTTGAGAGCCAATTAAACTAAAAGAACCTGCAAAATAACTATGGATAGCTTGTTTATGAATCGGAAAAGCTGTTTTTAAGACCAATAACACGATAACCGAAAGAGGTAATGCTATATAAAAACGTAACAGCAAAGCCCACATAACATGTAAGTCAGACACGCTCCATACAATGGCTAAAGGCGTCGTTGCCCAAATAAATACAAGCAACACATACGTTGAAGCCAAGTTGGTTTGGGATGGCATAAGAGGCTCACTAAGCAGTTTTACGTTTTTGCTTTAAAATCGTTTGGTCGAGTGAACTCGAGAACTCACGCTTATCACGTTCTGAAATTGGAGGTGGGCCACCTGTCTGTACACCAGCGCCGCGCAGCGTGTCCATAAAATCACGTAAGTGCAAACGTGCTTTTACGTTCGCAGTGGTATAAATTTCTCCACGTGGATGAATCGCAATACCGCCCTTTTCAATAACTTGAGCAGCAAGCGGAATATCTTGTGTAATGACAATGTCATTTTCAGACATACGGTCTACAATTTCCTGATCGGCTTGATCGGCTCCACTTAAAACCTGTATTGATTTAATACGTACCGATGGGGTAATTCCGACATTTTGATTGGCTACAAAAATCACTTCTAACTGATAACGATCTGAAGCTCGTAAAATGACTTCACGCAAAATTTTAGGTAATGCATCTGCGTCTACCCACAGCTTAAATGGCAGCACGTTATTCTCTATTTCCACTAAAAATCTAAGTCTAACAGATGCATTTCACTAGAGAATAGCGCTAAATATAAAACTTGTTTTCTAAATTTAATTTTAACAATACCTTAACAGTCAGTCATATTCGCTCTTAAAAATGAGTGATTTTCCCCATTAAAAGGCTTTTTAATAAGTAAATATGTGCTTTTACAAGAGAATTTACATATGTTGACTTGAAAAATAGCAATTACCCTCGATTTAATATAACAAGTGAGATAAACCCAACATCAATCGTACTTATGAAAAATCAAAACAGTCCAGAAGTTATTACGGTAAACGACCAAAATTTTGGTAGTCATGGAGAGCATTGGAATCTATTGACCTCCCATCCAGAGACAGATGTACCAAAATGGCTTGGACTGGCGCTTGATGCTCCTGTAATGCCAATGGGTTTATGCCAAAATGAAGATGAAATGGATCAATCTTTTTGGCTGATTCAAGGTCCTCAAGGACAAAATGTCACTATTAACCAAATTATTGCGGTTGAAAATCAAAAACCTCGTGCTTTAAAAACAGCATTCCCTAGTTTTGAAAGTCCTTATCAATATAATGCGCAAATTGAGCGCATCATTACTTGTGACTCAGCAACTCAGGCAGTATTAAGTTTAAGATTAAATAAAAATACGACTGTTTATGCATTTGATAATTTATTTAGTGTTAATCGTTGTCAATATGACAAAACCCAAACTTACCAAGTTCAATTTAATGCATGGGCTTATGAATTAGAATCAGTCCCTGCTGGTGAAACCATTGTTGTAGATGATCCGGCATCAATTAAGCATCACCGTGCACTAAATGCAATTTTAACTGAACATAATGGAGTTGCACCTGAAAACCTACAAGAACTCATTAATGAATGGCAGCCAAAAACTGAGGAAGATCAAGAACCTGTAACGGTTGATTTTTCGAAAATGGTTGCATATTTATATGGGGAAAATCTTGGTCAGGAAGATGAGGCTTGGTTCCAAGGTAATATTGTAGGTAAAACTTCAATGTCATTTATGGGAGCAGAATATACTCTTTATGATGTCACTTTAGTTTTAGAAGATGATCTTCCTGCCATATTAGTGCGCATTGCGACCCAAAATGATTTGTACAAAAACTTTAATATTGGTGAATATATTCGCGGTAATATCTGGATTCAGGCGAATATTTATGCTAAAAATAGTGAAACTAATTGAATTTCACTAATATTTTAAAAATTAGGCTATTGAATGAAGATTATACCTGAACAAACCACCAGCCTCATTCAAACTAGTAACCCACGTATAAGGGTCGATACTGGTGCGTTTTGCTTTTTTGTTTTAGGTATGTTCTTAGCCGCAATGATGATCCATCAATTTGGTTTTGTCCCTTTTTAATAAATAAATTGCACAATAAATAAAGCCCTCTTTCGAGGGCTTTATTATTTGATTTAATTAACCATTACGTTTAGCAAAATCATCCATAAAGCGAATAAGCGCTTGAACGCCTTCTAATGGAACTGCGTTATAAATACTTGCACGCATACCACCAACTGAGCGGTGACCTGCCAAGTTCAATAAATGATTTTCTTCAGCTTCTTTCAAGAATTGCTTTTCTAAAGCTTCATCTGCCAAAGTGAATGGTACATTCATAATTGAACGGTTTGGAATAGCAATCGGATTATTATAAAAATCGCTTGAATCGATATAACCATAAAGTAACTGAGCTTTTTCAAGGTTAACTTTATGAATAGCGTCTACCCCACCCTGCTCTAGTAACCATTCAAATACTAAACCAGACAAGTACCAAGCATAAGTCGATGGCGTATTCACCATAGAACCATTTTTCGCTTGGTCACCATATTTTAAAATGCTTGGAATTTCTGGCTTAGCTTGATCAAGTAAGTCATCACGAACAATAACGATTGTTAAACCAGCAGGACCAATATTTTTTTGTGCGCCTGCATAGATTAAACCAAACTTGGTCACATCTAATGGAGCAGATAAAATACTTGATGAATAGTCACAAACAAGTGGTGCTTTAACATCAGGAATACCTGCAAACTGTAATCCGCCAATTGTTTCATTATCTGCATAATGAACATAAGCAGCATCATCAGATAAGTTCCATTCGCTTTGATCAGAAATTGCGAACTTACCATCTACTTTAATGCCTGCTTCTACAGCATTAATGTCGCCATAGCGTTTTGCTTCTTTTAACGCTTTTTCAGACCAAATTCCTGTATGGATATAATCTGCTTTGTTATTTTTACCAAGCAGATTTAAAGGAATTGCTGAAAATTGTAATGACGCGCCACCTTGTAAAAACAGCACTTTATAGTTTTCAGGAATATTCATAAGCTTACGCAAGTCTGCTTCAGCTTTTTCGGCTACCGCAACATAGTCAGCACTACGGTGACTCATTTCCATGATGGATAGACCTTTACCTTGCCAATCCAACAATTCTTGTTGAGCTTTTTCTAAAACGGCAGTAGGTAATGCAGCAGGACCAGCACAGAAATTGTACGCGCGCATGATTTTTCCCTTGTAAAGTGAAACACAATAAAAAAAGGCATTTAACCACAGATTGCTTAAGCTTGCAGCAGCTTCTCTAGTAAATATTTCAATGCTAGGGCGTATTTAGGTTTATTTTTTCAATAACTATTTTATTTATTTGTTTGCTTTCACTTATTTTTTTATAAGTTTTACTAAATAAAGTTCAACTTGACTTGTGAATAGAGTTTCCCATACTGTGCTGAATATATAAAAACTTGCTGTATGATTTTCCATCACGCAAAATAAACTCAAAATCATTTTGTGCTTTTATACAATTGTATAATAAACAATATGATAATTGAATTTAATAACAAGAAATTTAAACTATAAGGGATGATCAAAAATTGTTATATAAAATGCCAACACATCAGTATCGACAGTCAATACGCCCTTTTTTCTTTAAACCCAATTACCTTGCGTTGGTATTGGGAGTATTTATTACAACGCCTATTTATGCACAAAGCTTAAGTTATGCTGAAGCAGAACAACAAGCTTTAAAAAGCTCATATAGCACTCAAGCCAACCAAGCCTTACAACAAGCCTCTCAATTAGAAGCTGAAGCAGTTAAAGGGTTAGGGTTACCCAGAGTTGATTTAAACGTTAGAGCATACGCATTTCACAGTGAAACCGATGTGCCACTGGGTGCTTTTAAACAAAAGCTTGAGAATGATTTAAGCCAAGGGCTCAATGATAAGCTTTCACAGTGGAACAATGTCATTCCATCCGATGTTTTGGGACAAGTTCAGGAAGGTTCAAACCAAATCATCCATGATGGTATAAATCGTTTTCCTGACTACGCCAATTTAACTGTAGAAGATCAGGTCGTACGCCCGTCTATTTCGGTTGTCATGCCGCTCTACACAGGGGGCTTAACCACTAGTGCCAAAAAGATAGCCAACATTCAGGCCCAGCGCTCTCAGCTTTCAAGCCAACAACAACAAGATATCCAGCGGTTTGAAGTGGTACAAAGTTATTTTAATGTGCAATTACAGCAACAACTGGTCGCGAGTAGTTTATTTAACTTTAATGCAATGCAAAAACATTACAGCAATGCACTAAAACTCGAACAGCAAGGTTTTATTAGTAAAGGTCAACGCATGCAATTTGAAGTTGCTCGTAACAATGCAGAGCGAGCTTTACAAAACGCACAAGCAAACCTGAATGCCAGTCAATTTAGTTTAAACAATCTTCTGCATCAGCAAAGCAATCCTGATTTAAGTACGCCTCTGTTTGTAAATACAGTTCGTAGCCAATCTTTAGAAGCACTGCTAAGTAGTTACGCTCAAAAATCGAGCCTTGTGCAAAAAATGCAGTTAGATACTCAATTAGCTAATACAAATATTCAAGCTCAACAAGCAGCAAAGAAACCAAGCCTATTTGCTTTTGGTGAATATTCACTCGATGAAAAGGAAAACTGGATTGTAGGTGTGATGGCAAAGTACAACCTGTTTTCGGGTGTAGATAAAAATAAAAATATTCATGCTGCCGAGTTAAAACGCTATGCTTCAGAACTCATGACTGAACGAACGAAACAAGAAATTGAAGGATTATTAAATAAGTCATATAACGAGCTCAATTCCGCACAGCAAAGTCACACGCTATTGCAAAGAAATATCAGTGCAGCTCAAGAAAACTTACGTATTCAAGAACTTTCTTTCCGTGAAGGTATGGGAACAGCCACCCAAGTCATTGATGCACAAAATGCATTAAGTGCTCTAAAAACAGAAATGGCTTTAAATGCATATAAATATGTCATGTCACTTGCAACCTTATTGCAAAGCCATGGTTCTATGGACCAGTTTAAAGCTTATGTGACTCAACCACACACTGACTATATCCGTTAATAGGGGCATAAAATGAATCAAGAATCATCTTCTTCTCAGCAAGATTCACCTGTTACGGATACAGAGCAAACAGGTCAAGATCAACCGAGTAATCAAACTGACAGTACTCAAGAAGTAAAGTCGAATAAAAGTGATACACAACCACCTAAAAATTCGAAAATTAAACTAGTTATTGGTGTGGTCATTATTGCTTTGTTGGGTTTGATTATTTTCGGTTTATGGAAAAGCTATCAACCCAAGCCTATTGAATTACAAGGCAGAGTTGAGGCTGAAACTATTCACGTCAGTACTAAAGTTCCAAGTCGTATTGAAGAAATTTATGTCCAAGAGGGCCAAAAAGTTTCTAAAGGACAACCTCTTGTTCGTTTAGTTAGCCCAGAAATTGAAGCTAAAAAGCAACAAGCTTTAGCAACCTTACAATCGGCTTTAGCATTTCAATCGACTGTAGACCGAGGCTCCCAACAAGAAAATATCGATACTCTTTATGCCAATTGGCAAAGTACGAAAGCTCAAGCAAACCTTGCAAAAACCACTTATCAACGTGGTGAAAACTTATATAGACAAGGTGTCATTTCACGTCAAAGACGAGATGAGATGTTAGCAGCACAAACTTCTGCTCAAGAGTTAAGTGAAGCATCTTATCAACAATATGCACGAGCAAAGCGCGGAAGTACCAGCCAACAAAAATCTACAGCAGATGCTCAAGTTGATATTGCAAAAGCAGCAGTCAGTGAAGCCCAAGCACTTGAAGCAGAAACCCGTTTACTCGCTCCTATTTCTGGTACAGTTTCCAAAACTTATGGTAAGCCTTCCGAACTGGTTGCGATGGGTGTACCTGTTGTCAGCATTTTAGAAGATGATGATTTATGGGTGAGTTTAAATGTCGGTGAAAATCAATACGCTTCTGTTTATAAAAATAAAACGCTAGAAGGATTCATTCCTGCGCTGAATCAAACCGTGATGTTTAAAATAAAAAATATTGATGCAGAAGGTGAATTTGCCACGATTAAAACCACTCGTCAGACTGGCGGTTATGATATTCGCAGCTTTAAATTGCATCTGGTGCCTGAGCGTCCTGTCAAAGATTTAAAAGTTGGCATGAGTGTTCTATTTAAAATTAAAGAAGAAAAATAAAGCATGTTTGCTAGTATATTACGTGAACTAAACTATCTAAGAAGCAATAAATGGGATTTGTGCATGGTGACACTCATCCCTGCTTTTATCATTTTTTTGTTTAGCAGCATGTTTTATGCAGGTAAGGCTGAACATTTACCTATCGCAATTATTGATCAGGACCAAAGTGAGCTGAGCCGCAATATTGAAAAGTATCTTTCGTTAAATCATACGGTAGATGTTAAAACAATTACGGCAAGCTCGACCGAAGCTGAAAAACTACTCAATGAAACCAAAATTTGGGGTTATGTTTTTATTCCGGATGGTGCCGAAAAACGTTTTGTAAAAGCTCAAGATGCTCAAATAAGCATTGCTTTTAACCAATCTTTTTTTAGCGTAGGGAATACAATTTCATCTGCCATGTTAGTCAGTACACTCAATGCTTTAGCAGACTACGCAGGCCAGAGTTATTTAGCAAATAATATCCCCTATTTAGATATTCCTACAGCGCACGTCAAAATTTCAACGCTTTATAACCCAAGCATGAGCTATGAATTTTATTTAGAGCCTTTCATGGTTCCTGCTGTTTTGCATCTATTACTCTGTTGTTGTGTGGCTTTTGCTATTGGACAAGAGCTTAAACGCGGCACATTAACCCAGTGGGTTAACCGTGAAAATTTTATTCGTGGTTTACTGGCTAAAAATTTACTTTATAGCTTTATTTTTTGTCTCTGGACTTGGCTATGGATGTTTTGGCTCGTTGAGATTCGAGGTTGGTTTGTCGCAGGTTCGCTCAGTTTCTTATTAGTTGCCCAGTTCTTGCTTTATTTTGCTTATGCACTCATTAGTAGCACCGTCATTCTGGCGACCAAAAATTTAAGTAAAACTTTTGGTTTTATTGCGGTATATGGCGGGTCTTCTCTAAGTTTTGCAGGGGTTACTCTGCCTTTAAATAATGCACCGATTTTCACTAAATTTTGGTCTTTAATAATTCCATATACACCTTATGCAAAGCTCCAAACCGAACAATGGGTGATTGGAAGTCCACTTTTTATTTCAATGACGCCCTTTTTAATACTCATTGGCTACTGTCTTATTTATTTCATTTTGAGTTCCCTGCTGCTTAACAAATTAGTTCGGGGGACAGCACAATGAAAGAATTCTTAAAGGCTTACGGACAAACATTTAAAGATATTGTTAGTAACAGTTCGGTTTTCACGACACTGATTTTATCAGTCATTCTTTATAGCTTTTTTTATCCAACTGCCTATAAAGCTGAACGTGCCGAATCAATTCCAATTGTCATTGTTGATGAAGAACAGAGTCTTTTAAGCTTTCAAATTATTGGACAAACAAGCAATAGTCCGCACGTTAAAATTGTTGATGTCACTGCTAATTTTCTCGAAGCCGAACAAATGGTTCGCGAGCAAAAAGCAGATGGTATTTTGCTTTTACCCAACAACTTAACACAGAGTCTACGCCGCGGGGAAACTGGTGGAATTGGCTTATACTTAAGTACAACCAACTTTTTAAAAACTAAAGAAATTGGGTTAGGTCTTGCTACATCTATTGAGGCCACATTAAAAGAATATGTTGAAAAATTTGGAGAGCGTACACATTTCCAACCAGCGCTTTCTATTCATCAGGTTCCTTTATTTAACCCTCTTTCAGGTTATGGAAGCTATATTTTTCCAGCAGTTGCAACACTCATTATTCATCAAACGATTGTATTAGGCTTAGCCATGCTGATTGCAAGCTACCGCGAAAAGCATGAAAAAATTACCTCCATTCGCTTTGCTGGAATTTTTGCCAGCCTCTTTACGATTGGTTGTTTAAGCAGTTTTTACCTTTTTGGTTTTACCTTGTGGTTCAACGACTATCCACATGGTGGTAATTTTATTGGTTTACTCGTCGCGGTTCCAATTTTTATTAGTTGTGTGATTGGATTAGGCATGTTGATTGGCTCACTTTTAGACATGCCTGAACGTGCCGGACATATCATTGTATTTAGTTCAGTTCCGCTTTTTTTATTAACTGGTACCGCATGGCCTCACCATGCCATGCCTGAATGGTTACAATGGTTTGCTTGGTGCTTACCTTCTACACACGGTGTACAAATGTTTGTACAGCTTAATCAAATGGGTGTTCCTTTAAATGTTGTGATTCCTAAATTGATTTTTCTTGCAACAATTGGAATCATTTTTTTAATTATTGCCTATTCACGTTTAAAAAATTCCAAGTAAATTTAAGCCTACATGAATGTGTATAAATTATATTTTTATTTACTATAAAATCTTATAGTTAAAGCTTATTTCTTAAATAATTGACTAAAAATTTATAAAAAAATAAATAAATTCAAAGTATTAATTTGTATCAATTGTCATGAAACCTTAAGAAAACTTTAAGTTGAAATTAAGAAATTTTCTCCATAGTAATTAGTATAGTTTTTCAGCAGCTAAGCAGAATAGTTCTGCAATCCTGCCCTATGGTGGAATTTGGATATGCCAAAAGTGTGTTATTGCGCAGATGACTTTGCAATGAATGCAGAAATATCTGATGCAATTATTCATTTAATTGAACAAGGTGCACTTCAAGCAACCTCATGTATGACCCAATCTGAACTATGGGAAACTGCTGCTGCCAAATTAAAACCGTTTAGCGATCAAGTTGATATCGGTTTGCATTTAAATCTTACCCATGCTTTCGCTTCAGGTAATACTGTTTTTTCCTTACCCATGCTGATTTTACGTGCATGGTCCTCAACTCTAAATCGTGAATCAATTACCCAATGTATTGAAGAACAATGGGATTTATTCGTTTCAGTCATGGGAAAGCACCCAGATTTTATTGATGGACATCAGCATATTCATCAATTTCCATTCATACGCGATATTTTGCTGCAATTGTTAAAAGAGAAAAAATTTACGGGTTGGATTCGAAATTTACAGCACCCGATAGATTTACCTCATTATCGTTTTAAGACTCGTGTACTGTCTGCACTGGGTTCTAATTCTTTAGCAAAAGCATGTCAAACATATCATTTTAATCAAAATGACCAATTTGCCGGCATCTATGATTTTAAACAAACTGACTATGGCGAACTGAACCAGTATTGGCTTGCAAATGCAAAAGACCATTTACTGATTATGTGCCATCCAGCGCTTGCAGAATCAAATGATCAAGATCCGATTCAACATGCCCGAATACAAGAATATGAATATTTCAGTTCGGATCAGTTTCAACTTGATTGTCACCAATATGGTATCCAGCTCACTAGACTAGGGGCAATGCAATGAACACAAAACCATTTTTATCCTGCGTTGTTCCAGCCTATAACGAAGCAGAAAATTTAAAAACTTTTATTCCTGCTTTAGCAAATAGTCTAAAACAGCAAAATCTTAGCTTTGAAATTATTGTGGTAGATGATGGGAGTAAAGACGACACTATTCCTATTCTACAAACAATGATTGATGATTACCCATTGGTTGTGCTTGAACTTTCACGCAACTTTGGTAAAGAAGCAGCTTTAAGTGCTGGTTTAGATCATGTGACAGGTGAAGTTACCCTACTGATTGATGCTGATTTTCAACATCCATTTGAAGCAATTCCAACCATGATTAACCTTTGGAAAAATGGTTATGACATGGTGTATGGTATTCGCAATCGTACTACAGAATCTTGGCTTAAACGTGTGTTAACCCAAGGTTACTATCGTATATTAAACTTAAGCTCTCCGATCGATATTCCAGAAAGCGCTGGCGACTTCCGTCTACTAGATGCAAAAGTTGTTGAAGCAATTAAACAATTGCCAGAAAAAAACCGCTATATGAAGGGTCTTTATGCTTGGGTTGGATTCAAAAGTATAGGCGTTAATTTTTCTGAACAAGAACGTCAGCACGGCCGTTCTAGCTTCAACATAAAATCTCTATTTAACTTGGCTATGTCAGGTTTAACTGGGTTTTCAGATTTACCTTTACGCATCTGTATTTATTTAGGTGCAATCCTAGCTTTAGGTGCTATGGGTTACGGCGTATGGATCATCATTAAAACGTTGATTGAAGGAATTTCTGTTCCAGGTTGGGCAACACTTGCAGCCGGTATGACTTTACTTGGTGGTATACAGTTGTTGTTCCTTGGTATTGTTGGTGAATATGTTGGCCGTATTTACGCGGAAGTAAAAAACAGACCAAAATACATTGTTGCATCTGAACATTCTCGTATTAAACAAGAAAAATCTATCACAAAGCCGGAAAACACTTTCTCAAGTTTCTAACATGTTTGCTCATATTCTTCAGCTTACGCGCTTTGCCACTACTGGGGCCGCAGCAGCACTTACTCACTATAGTGTAGCCATGCTTCTTTTTCAGAAGCATGTTGCACTGCAATATGCCAATTTACTTGCATTTTTAGTCGCCTATTGGGTGAGCTATTTCGGGCATCGTATTTTTACGTTTAAAGCACAGCATCTTGATCATCGTCAGACTCTACCAAAATTCACATTGGTTGCAGGTTTAGGTTTTTTATTTAATGAAAGTTTTCTTTTACTCTCAAACCTCTATTTTAACATTCCTGTTTCAACCTTAGTGTGTATTGCAATTGTTCTGACCTCTGTCGTGACTTTTTTGCTTAACCGTTTTTTTGCATTTCAACATTAAGGATTGTGTATGCAGCAATGGCTTCGTAATTCCAAATTTTTATTATTTTTTTTACCGTGTTGGTTACTTCTTCTTTCCTGGATAAGACCTCTATCTGTACCTGACGAAGGCCGCTATGGAGATATTAGCCGAGCTATGGTCGAATCTGGAGATTGGTTAACTCCACGAATCGATGGTTTGCCATTCATGCATAAACCTCCACTCCTACACTGGTTAAGTTCTATGTTTATGGAGCTTTTTGGTGTACATGTCTGGGTGTTACGGTTAGTACCTGTGTTAGCTGGTACCCTCATGTTAGTGGGTCTATTCTTATTTGTAAAAAAGCATATTTCGGAAGGTGTAGCACAGCTTACGGTTATTATTTTAGCGACCAACCTGCTTTTCTTTGGTAGTAGCCAGTATATTAACCATGACTTATTAGTAGCATCGGGGATTACATTAAGCGTTTTATGCTTTGCTGATTTCACCATTTCTGCACGAAAATCTATTTTATTTTTAGGTTATGTCGCTGGTGCAGCCGCTTTTCTAAGTAAAGGTCTTATTGGCGTTCTCATTCCAGGTATGATCCTGTTACCGTGGTTACTCTACACAAAACAATGGAAAAAAATACCTTCTCTGCTTAACCCATTGGCTATCTTGCTATTCTTACTTATTGTTAGTCCATGGTTGTACGCAGTACAAAGCAAATATCCTCAATTTTTACATTATTTCTTTATTGACCAACAATTTAGTCGATTTAGTTCAAAAGAATTTAATAACAAGCAACCTTGGTGCTTCTATCTGCTTATTTTGTTTATCGGTTCTTTACCTTGGTTTTTTGCGAGTAGATTTGAGTCTATTAAGTCCGTCTTTAAAGATTATAAGCAATCTGGTGTATTTGCCCTGTTTGTATGGTGGTTTATTTCTGTTACGGTTTTCTTCTCTATTCCGCCTTCTAAACTAGCGGGCTATATTTTACCTGCTGTACCACCCCTTACTATTTTCTTGGCGCTTGTGATTAACAAAGTTCTTGAAAGCAGTTATAAAACCAAATTACAGGTATGGGGTACTCCTGTATTTATTATGATTCTTGGGATTGGTATTGTGGCCACCCCACATTTTCTCCGTGCGAATCAACCATTTTTTCAACATCAAGCCATATTCATTTACACCATTGGTACACTGTTAATTGTGCTTCCACTGGTTTTAGTATGCTTATATAAAAAGCAGAAAGTGAGCTATTTAAACTATATTTTTATGAGTTTAATTGTTCTATGTAGTTCGGTTCCTTTTGCTGTTCGTATTTTAGATACTAAAAACAATGTGGGCCAAACAGATTTTGCTGAGTACATCACCCCATCTACAAAAATAGTTTTCTACAATTACTATTTTTATGATGTGCCTTTCCTTTTACAGCTTAAACAGCCTGTTTATATTGTAAATGAATGGGACAATGTTCACTCTGATAGCGCTTCTTTAGAAATTAAAGATGGCTTGTTATTTGAGCCACAACTTAAAAAGTATTTGTGGAGCGAACAGCAGCTCAAAGATGCTCTAGTTCAAAAGCAAGATTTGATCGTGGTAAGCCAACCTAATAATTTTGCAACTAAAGATCCGTCGGTAAAAACTTTGCATTACAGAAACTATGATGTGTTTATTTTCCATTCAGCAAAATAAATAAATCAGAAATAAAAAAGGAAGCCTAAGCTTCCTTTTTTATTTTAAAACATTTTACTCTTCAGAAGTATCTTCATTATTAGATACAACTTCTTCGCTATCTGTTTCAGTCGTATCTACTTCGCCTTCAAGAAGTTCTTCTTCATCTTCTACAGCTTCAATTGAAACTACGCCAACAAGAGTTTCTTCTTCGCTTAAACGGATGAGACGAACACCTTGAGCATTACGGCCTGTCATTGCAACTTCTGCTGCACGCGTACGAACAAGCGTACCACCATCAGAAATCAACAATAACTCTTTAGTTTCATCAATAGAAACTGCACCAACTAGCTCACCGTTACGTTCACTTGTTTTAATTGCAATAACGCCCTTACCACCACGTTTCTTGGTTGGGAAGTCATTTACAGGAGTACGTTTACCGTAACCGTTGGCACTCGCACACAGTACTTCACCAGTCTCTGGTACAACGACAAGCGATACAATGCGGCTTACTAGACTTGAATCTGCTGAATCATCATTATCATCTGATTCATCGTTTTCAACTTCTACATCTTCTTCGCTTAAAGTACTGCTTGCAAAGCTCACGCGCATACCACGTACACCTTTCGCTGTACGACCCATTGCACGTACGTCAGTTTCAGCAAAACGAATTGCTTTACCTTCGTTAGAGAACAACATGATTTGCTGATTACCATCAGTAATCGCAACACCAATCAAGGTATCTTCTTCATTCAGTTCAATAGCACGTAAACCATTTGAACGAATGTTTGCAAACTGTTCTAACTCAACACGCTTAACCGTACCAGAAGCTGTCGCCATAAACACATAGTGGTTTTCTGGGAACTCTGTTAAAGGCAAGATAGCAGTGACTGTTTCTGTTGCATCTAAAGGTAACAAGTTCACGATTGGACGGCCTTTTGCCCCACGTGATGCTTGAGGAACCTCAAATACTTTCAGACGGTACACTTTACCCACGTTGGTAAAGCAAAGTACAGTCGCGTGGTTCGATGCCACAATCAGATGTTGAATAAAGTCATCATCTTTCATTGAGGTTGCAGACTTACCACGTCCACCACGGCGCTGTGCCTGATAGTCTGAAAGTGGTTGAGTTTTTGCATAACCAGTTTGCGAAACAGTTAATACAACTTGTTCTTCTGGAATTAAATCTTCACGGCAGAAATCAACACGAGATTCAACAATTTCAGTACGACGTGCATCGCCATATTGTTGTAATACCTGTGCTAACTCTTCACGAATAACACCCATCAACAAGTTGAAGTCATTTAGAATAGCTGTAAGTTCAGCAATTTGACCCAAAATTTCAGTATATTCTGCGTGTAACTTGTCTTGTTCTAGACCTGTTAAACGGTGTAAACGTAATTCTAAAATTGCGCCTACTTGTGTCGGAGATAGACGGTAAATTGAATCGCTTAAACCAAATGGACGATTTGGATCTTCACCTTCAATTTCATCCGGACGAACAGAAATAGCACCTGCTTTTTCAAGTAATGAAATAACACCACCACCTGCCCACTCACCAGCAAGTAAACGCTCACGCGCTTCAGCAGGGTTAGCAGAAGTTTTGATGGTTTCAATAATTTCATCAATATTTGCTAAAGCAACTGTCAAACCTTCCAAGATATGACCACGTTCACGTGCTTTACGTAATTCAAACATGGTACGGCGTGTCACAACTTCTTGGCGGTGACGAATAAATGCCGCAATAATATCTTTCAGATTCATCAATTTTGGCTGTCCGTTGTCTAGACAAACCATGTTGATGCTGAATGAGTTTTCAAGCTGGGTATTTAAGAATAAGTTATTTACAACGACTTCTGCGTTTTCACCGCGTTTTAAGTCAATTGCAATACGCATACCGTCTTTGTCAGACTCATCACGAAGCTCTGAAATACCTTCAAGTTTTTTCTCTTTTACCAACTCAGCAATACGTTCAATTACTCTTGCTTTGTTTACTTGGTATGGAATTTCAGTAAAGACGATGGTTGTACGACCTGTCTTTTCATCTTCTTCGAAATGGTATTTACCACGGATGTGTAAACGACCTTTACCGGTACGATAGGCATCAACAATACCTGATTTACCGTAAATAATACCGCCTGTAGGGAAGTCAGGACCGGTAATGTATTCCATCAATCCTTCAATCGAAATATTCGGATTGTCAGCATAAGCCAAACAAGCATTCACAACTTCTGTCATGTTGTGTGGTGCCATGTTGGTTGCCATACCTACGGCAATACCCGCAGCACCGTTAATTAACAAGTTTGGAACGCGTGTCGGAAGTACCTGAGGAATACGTTCCGAACCGTCGTAGTTATCTTCCCAATCAACTGTGTCTTTTTCTAAATCTGCAAGAAGCTCATGTGCCAGCTTAGTCATACGGACTTCGGTATAACGCATCGCTGCGGCACTATCACCATCGATCGAACCGAAGTTACCCTGACCATCAACCAATAAATAACGTAAGCTAAAGTCTTGAGCCATACGAACAATAGTTTCGTAAACAGCTGAGTCACCATGCGGGTGATATTTACCGATTACGTCCCCAACGACACGAGCAGATTTCTTGTAGGCTTTGTTATAGTCATTGCCCAATTCGTGCATGGCATAAAGCACACGACGGTGAACAGGTTTAAGACCGTCTCTCACATCCGGCAATGCACGAGATACGATTACACTCATTGCGTAATCTAAATATGAATGCTTGAGTTCGTCCTCAATGGCAATCGGTCGGATTTCCGATACGCTCATGCATACTCCTTCTTACAGATAGATATTTCTATCCGTTTATATGTCTTGATCTTGCAAAAAATTTAGTTCCGGAAAGTGAACTAAAATCGAAAAAAATATAGCTGTATACTATAGCATAAATTGCTCGCTAACTGGGAGTTTAGCGATCTGAAAATAGCATTTTTTTACAATAAAAATTCCATTAGAATTAATAAGTTAAAATTATAGGTTTCTACTTTTAAATGTATTCCTTAAAACTCAATTATTCGACCAAAATATAAACAGCATGAAAGTGCTCTTTTTAGAACACATTTCATCTATTTAAAGAATCAAACTTTTCGTCTTAACCCAACTTAGCAATATTTGAGCTAAAGATTCGGAGTCCATTTTTCAAATTCATTGCTTTTTTTTTTGAATAATCAATTTGAACTTATCATTTTACAGGACGATATTGAGCCGGTATCCATTGATATCCTTTTGAGCTTTTACCAATGTGTCCAATGCCAGGAAAAGCGATATGTGCTGCCCCTACCCACCATTGGTTTTTATAGGCTTGTTCAAAGATATTCTTACGAACAGCTATAGCCTGATTCGAGTGAGTATCGGGTTTGTAGCTTGCTTCAGGATAAGGAAATTGGACTGCACCGTAATGCACCACATCACCTAGACCTAAGAACTTTTGACCGTTTTGTCCATCTACTAAGTATGAAGAATGACCTTCCGTATGACCATGAGTCACGATCAGTTGAACATTCGGTACGTTAAAAGTGGCTTTGGTAAAAGTAACGAGTTGCCCTGCCTTTTGGTATGGCTGCAAGGCATCACGCGTCATTCTAAATATTGGTTTAAAAAAATCGGTGGCTTTTGCTTCATTTGCAGATGATGTCCAAAAGTCGACATCTTCTTTCGCCAGATAAACTTTCGCATTTGGATAAACCATTTTGCCATCGAGTGTAATACCGCATAAATGATCAGGATGGGCATGTGTAATTAAAATCGTATCTATTTGTTCAGGCTGTACGCCTGCTTTCTTCAAGTTTTCACGTACATGACCTAAAGTTGGGCCAAAACATTTTGCAGTCCCTGCATCAATCAAAATATTTTGCGTAGGCGTTTGCACAAGATAGGCAGAGAAATCCGTGACAATCTGATTATGCTCATCTACAGGAACAAAATTTTCTTCAAACAGTTGATTGGCTTTTTCAGCCGAAATACCCAGTAAATCACTACGAGGCAGTCCCAGTTCCCCATCAAACAATGCCGTTACTTTTAGGTTTCCTACGGGCTGTAAAAAGTAACCATCAACCTGATGCACGGTTGGCTTTTGTTCTGCATGTATAACTGTACTGGCACTCAGCAGCAATAATATCGCAAGTGATTTTAATGATTTCATCATAGAGTCCTTGGTATTTTCATACTTTAACTCTATTGGTTTTTATCTATTTAAATCGCTCAATAAACTACAAGAAACGCTCAAATTGACTTATTCGGCAGCTAGAACAGCTGGATCTATACCATAACGCTCCACAAAGCGATCACGAAAAATAGCAACAGACTGGTATCCTGATTTGGCTGCAATGGTTTTCATGGGTAGTTTTTTGGAATACAACAACTCAAGTGCATAAGTAAGACGGGCATGCGTAATCGTTTCTCTTAAGGTCGTATCTTCATGGCTAAGCTTGCGGCGAAGTGTTGCGCTGCTCAAACCTAGTCGCATTTCAAACTCACTAGACTGCCAATGGTGCTGTGGATTCTCTATTACCCAATCGTGAATGATTTTCGTCAATTTAGGTGGCGGTACAATTAGCACATCTGAACAATGCTGTTGGCATAACTGTACAAGCATAGCGGTAATACATAAACGTGCTTTCACCACATCATGATTAAATAAAGCTGTTTGCCACTCGGTTAAAGAGGTAGCAAAATCATCAATTGAAAACTTTAATATTGCTTCTGTTCTGTCGACTACGGGCTTCGCCCAAATCATTTGTGCAGCTTGAATGACTTCATCACACATAGGCACAAGAATAGTGAGATATTCACCCGTTATAGGGTCAGGCAGATTAACTGCATCGATAACCGTATCGGGTTTTATAATATAGAGGTCGCCAGCACTAAAATTGATTTGTTTTGTTTGAAGATTTAATTGTTGTTGTCCATATAGAATAAATCCCATGTGCAACTGGCTAACTTTAATATTGGAAAGCCCATGCTGATTTTTAGATCGAATACATAAATAATCTCGTGCCATATCTGCCCGCGCCAATCTCACCAATGACTGGTGCAATTGATGAGCTTCGATGGAAGCGGAATAATTAATATTCATAAGAATGATCTAAATAAAAAAACGCCCTTGGCTATTTATAGCACAAGGGCGTTTTTCGAATAAGTGACAAGCTGTAAATTACAACTTGCTTACTAACTCTGGTACTACAGCATTTAAATCACCAACTAACCAGTAGTCAGCAACGCTGTTAATTGGCGCTTCTTCGTCTTTGTTGATTGCAACAATAACTTTAGAATCTTTCATACCAGCTAAATGCTGGATCGCACCAGAAATACCTACAGCAATGTAAAGCTCAGGTGCAACGATTTTACCAGTTTGACCAACTTGGAAATCGTTAGGTACGAAGCCAGCATCAACTGCTGCACGTGAAGCACCTTGTGCTGCACCAAGCTTGTCAGCTAATGGGTCAAGTACTTTGTGGTAGTTCTCACCAGAACCTACACCACGACCACCAGATACAACAATACGAGCAGCTGTTAATTCTGGACGATCAAGTTTAACGATTTCTTCAGATACAAACTTAGAAATGCCTGCATCTTTTACTTCGCCAACTGTTTCAATCGCAGCAGAACCACCTTCCGCAGCAACTGGATCAAATGCTGTACCACGAACAGTACCAACAATGATTGCTTCGTCAGATTGAACAGTTGCAATAGCGTTACCAGCGTAGATTGGACGCTTGAATGTGTTCGCAGACTCAACAGAAATAATGTCTGTGATCATGCTTACATCAAGAAGTGCAGCAACACGTGGAAGAATGTTCTTACCAGTCGTTGTAGAAGCAGCTAAAACGTATTTGTAACCTTTAGCCAAGTCAGCAACTAAGCCAGCTACGTTTTCAGCTAATTGGTTTGCATAAGCAGCGTTGTCAGCAAGCAATACTTTGCTTACACCAGCAACTTTAGCAGCAGCGTCAGCAACTGCTTGAGCGCCTGAACCAGCAACTAATACAGTAATATCACCACCGATTTTTTGAGCTGCAGCAACAACATTTAAAGTAGCACCGTTAAGTGTCTGGTTGTTGTGATCAGCGATAACTAAAATACTCATGATTTTATCCTTCCGTATTAGATCACTTTCGCTTCATTTTTCAATTTTTCAACAAGCTCATCTACAGATTTCACTTGTACGCCAGCTTTACGTTCTGCTGGAGCTTCAACTTTAACAGTTTTAAGCTTAGTACCAGCTGTAACACCGTAATCAGCAGGAGATTTAGTATCAAGCGGTTTTTTACGAGCTTTCATAATGTTAGGCAATGCAGCATAACGTGGCTCGTTTAAACGCAAGTCAGTTGTAATAATTGCAGGAAGCGCAAGTTCAACAGTTTGTAAACCACCGTCGATTTCACGAGTCACTTGTACTTTACCGCCATCCACTTTCACTTCAGAAGCAAACGTACCTTGACCAGCACCTAATAATGCACCAAGCATTTGACCTACTTGGTTAGAATCATCATCAATTGCTTGTTTACCAAGAAGGATAAGTTCTGGTTTCTCAGCGTCAACAACACCTTTTAAGATTTTAGCAACTTCTAGAGCGCCAATTTCATCAGTGGTTTCAACTAAAATACCGCGGTCTGCACCCAAAGCCATTGCAGAACGGATTTGTTCTTGAGCTTCTTTAGGACCAATAGAAACAACAACGATTTCTGATACTGTTCCTTTTTCTTTTAAGCGAACCGCTTCTTCCACTGCGATTTCACAAAATGGGTTAATTGACATTTTAACGTTGGTAAGGTCAACCCCACTATTGTCCGGCTTAACACGAACTTTAACGTTGGCATCAACCACACGTTTTACAGCAACAAGAGCCTTCATGTAATCCTCGGCTGTTCTAGCAAAAGTAAATGTTGAGAAAAGTATATTAACTCTTCAATTCAAATTTTTTAGGTACCCTATCTTGCAATGTGTTTGGCATTTCGGTCAAGTCACAATTTTCTGGAACAGTACAAAAAAAATGAAATCATCAGTTCATAAAAAAAATTTCACAGCTGACTCGCCCTTATTTTATTCTTTTTAAAGTCTATTTTATACATTGATTTTTATTATCTTTTTATCTTATTTACCTTATTAGTCAGAAACATAAGCGCCTTATAAATGAGTCAAATTTTGTCGTTTTTAGGCCATATATGCCGACAAAATGTGCAAAGTTCAAAATGGTCAATTGGGTAATTTAACATATTTCTTTTAAACAAATTTGTAAAAAAGTACAAATGATCTCTACATTCATCTTATTCAGTGCAATCAAAGTCGCGTATTGATAAATAATTTAACTTAAATGACTTAATGCTTGGTCGCTCGCGGATGAGCCTGATCATACACTTGAGCCAAGTGATCAAAATCGATATGCGTATAAATTTGGGTAGTCGATAAGTTGCTATGACCTAACATTTCTTGAACTGAACGCAAATCACCACTACTTGATAACATATGGCTGGCAAAACAATGTCGAAGTAAATGCGGATGTAAGTCGACATTTACACCTGCTCTTTGCGCCTGAAGTTTTACTCGTTTCTCGATCTGACGTGGAGTAAGTACACCACCTCGTTGAGAAATAAAAACAAAAGCATTTTGGTCAAAATGACCTTTCCAGATTTTATAAATTTTAAGCCAGTTCAATAGACTTTCTTTTGCCTTTTTCCCAAATGGGACAATACGGGTTTTATTTCCTTTACCCGTAATACGAACAAGATGACGATTAAAATCGATATCTTTAATGGTTAGGCCCTGTAGTTCAGCGAGTCGTAAACCACTTGAGTACAGTAGTTCCAACATGGCTTTATCTCGTAACCATAATTGCTGATCAATTGGTTTTTCCGGCATAGGTTGATCTAAAATTTGATTAACTGTTTCTATGTCGATCATGCCCGGCAAAGGCCGAGGCTGGCGTTTTAACTTAAAATCGTCAGTAGGATTAATTTCTAGATATTTGCCTTGTTCAGCCCACTTCATAAACTGACGAATAGAAGTAAGATGACGCTGCATGCTACTTGCGCTTAACTGGTCTTGCTCAACACGCTGAGCCAGATATTCACGTAAATCTGAAGCTTCAACATTTTTTAAATCAATTTTTTTTGAGTTACAGAACTCAAGAAAGCTTTTCACATCTCGCTCATAAGCCGTGATTGTATGCTCAGACTGATTTTGAATTTTTCTTTCTTTTAACCACATCGAGAGCAGTTGTAATGCGAAATCCAAATTGCTCTCCATTTATTTGCCCATTTTTTTTGAGTGTACCAAAAACTATTTGATGAGGAAAATTTCATATCGGACAGCATAATGAATCTAACTTATATATTACAATTTATACCAAGTATTCATTGGACCTTGCTGCCATGACCACCGTACTCATTCCTTATTTAATTGCCATTACTTTACTTACACTTACCCCCGGCTTAGATACGACTTTAATTATTCGTACCGCTACACTTGAGGGTAAGTCTAAAGCGTTCCAAGCAGCTCTTGGAATTAGTCTTGGCTGTATTGTATGGGGAGTTATCGTTGCCTGCGGTTTAGGTGCCTTACTTATGGCTTCAAACTTAGCCTTTAATCTATTGAAATGGATGGGAGCTGCTTATCTCGCATGGCTGGGTTTAAATATGATTTTAAAACCACGTAGCCAACTTGCAGACATACAAGAAAATAATTCAAATCGCTCTACCTCAGAGAATTGGTTTATTAAAGGTTTCTTTGGCAATTTACTTAATCCCAAAGTTGGCATTTTTTATATTTCATTTCTTCCCCAGTTCATTCCAGCGCAAGCATTGGCTGTCACTTGGGTAATGGGACTTGTAATGATTCATGTCGTGATTGGAATAATATGGTCAACTTTATTAATTTTAGCCATGCAGCCACTTTCACGTTATCTAAAACAACCTAAATTTGTGAAATATATGGACCGAATTACAGGCAGTATTTTTGTGTTGTTCGCATTGAAATTAGCTTTGAGTAAAAGATAACTTTTAAAAAAGCGTGCTAACGCATAGCACGCTAAATAATAGCTAAAGATTTACATGAAGTTTTTAAGTAGTTTTCTATTTGGACTACAACTTCATCGGCATGTTTTTCTGCTAATTGATGGTCCCCGCCGTTCACAACATATAACGTCGATTTTTCAAACTTTTGATTCAAATACTGGCCTACCTGAACAGGACTCACTGAATCGTTATCGCCCCAGATTAATAAAGTTTCAACATTTATATCTGGCAAAAACTCTTCGTAGTTGGCATTAGTGGTAACAAACCAATCTGGATATTTTAAAAATGTTTGGCGGTATGCTTCACGCCAGTCTTGCACATTAAATCGTTTAAGGTTGATTCCACCAGAAGTAGCAATTAAGACCAGCCCTTTCACCAAATGAGGTTTTTGTAGCGCTGCGGCAACGGCAAAAATCCCACCCATAGATTGGGCAATAATGATAGATTCTTCATTAATTTGATCGACCACATAATTTGTTAGGTCTTCAAAACTCTTCACTTCAAGGGATTCTGGTGTATCGCCAAAACCGGGGTAACCAATAATTTTTGTACGGTATTGCTGAGGTAATTTTTCAATTAAAGGATGCCAAAATGTCGTACTGCCTGATGCACCAGGTAAGAAAATTAAATTATTCATATTTTTATAAAGTAATGAAATTAAAAAATTATTGTACATATAAAAGAAAGCCTCTTTTATCACTTTAACTGATGAAAAGAGGCTTCTATTTAGGCCATGCGATTAACCTTGGAAATAACGTAAATCCAAACGCCCATCATATACATGGGTTGTTGGACCAGTCATCCAAACCACATCACCTTCTTGCCATTCAATTTGTAGCTTACCGCCAGCAAGTTCAACTTCAACTGAGTTCGCAAGTAAACCACGGCGCATACCACTTACCGCAGCAGCACATGCTCCTGTACCACACGCTAGTGTTTCACCAACACCACGTTCAAATACACGTAAGCGAACATGTTTATCATCAATCACTTGCATAAAACCAGCATTCACACGTTCAGGAAAACGTTTATGTGATTCAACTTGTGGGCCAATACCAGCAACATCAGCAGTTAACACATCTGGAACAATAGTGACCGCGTGTGGGTTACCCATGTTTACCACGTCAATACTAATGTTTTGGTCATTTGCCAACTCAAGGGTATACAAAGCTTCTGGCTCTTCGGCAATAAATGGAATTTCATTTGGTAGAAATTTTGGATAGCCCATATTTACGCGCACCCAACCATTTTGCCCAAGCTCTGGCTTTACAATACCTGCTTTGGTTTGCACGGTAATGTTGGTTTTATTGGTTAAATGACGCTCGTGTACAAAACGCGCGAAACAACGTACGCCATTACCACATTGTTCAACCTCAGAACCATCTGCATTGAAAATGCGATATTTAAAGTCAGCTTCTGGTAAATCTGGTGGTTCAACAATTAAAAGCTGGTCAAAGCCAACACCAAAGTGTCGATCTGCCAAACGTTGAATGGTTGCTGTATCTAAATAAGCTCTTTGGCTAATTAGGTCAACCACCATGAAATCATTGCCCAAACCATGCATTTTGGTAAATTCTAATAACATCTCATTTACTCCTCAGGCAATAAACGTTCTTTTTCCCAAAGCGACTCAACCGTTTCACGTTCACGAATTAAATAGCTCTTTTCACCTGATACCATGACTTCTGCAGCACGGCCACGCGTGTTGTAATTTGAACTCATAACAAAGCCATAAGCCCCTGCACCAAGTACAGCCAACAAGTCATTTTCTTGTAATACGAGTGCGCGATCTTTACCAATAAAATCACCTGTCTCACAAATCGCACCAACGAGGTCCCATACTTTTTCTTCAGTATCGGTACGTGGTACAACAGGCTGAATATCCATCCAAGCTTCATATAAAGCAGGACGAATCAAATCATTCATTGCTGCATCAATAATCGCGAAGTTACGATGTGTCGTTGGTTTAAGCAAATCAACTTTGGTTAAAAGTACACCCGCATTTGCACTAATGCTACGGCCCGGCTCCATATAAACCTTAAGACCTAACTTTTCTAAAGCAGGTTTCATAGAGTTTGCATATTCTTCAACACTTGGCGGTGTTTCATCTTTATAACAAACCCCTAAACCACCACCGATATCGATATGTTTAAGATTGATACCTAGTTTTTTCAGCTCATCAATCATCACAATGACACGATCTAAAGCATCAACAAATGGTTTAGTTTCAGTGAGCTGTGAACCAATGTGGCAATCAATACCTACAATTTCAAGGTTAGGTAAAGAAGCTGCGTATTGATAGGTTTCATAAACGGTATCACTTGGAATACCAAATTTATTTTCTTTTAAACCAGTTGAAATATAAGGATGCGTTTTTGCATCGACATCTGGATTTACACGTAATGAAACAGGCGCTTTTTTACCTAAGCGAGCAGCTACTTTTTGAATGCGGTCCAGCTCTGCATAAGACTCGACATTAAAACAAGCAATACCTACATTGAGTGATGTTTCAATATCTACTTCAGTTTTACCTAAACCTGAAAATACGATTTTAGAAGCATCCCCACCCGCTTTTAAAACACGAGCCAGCTCACCACCAGACACAATGTCAAAACCCGCACCAAGTTTTGCCAAGACACTAAGAACAGCCAAGTTTGAGTTAGACTTCACCGCAAAACAGATTTGATGATCAATAAAGTCAAAGGCACGGTCCATATCTAAATAATGTTTTTCAAAAGCTGTTTTTGAATAAACATATAACGGTGTGCCAAATTGCTGCGCAAGCTGCTCTAGAGAACATTGCTCTGCATGCAATACTCCATTAATGCGGGTGAAACTCATGAATGTGTCCTTATTTCAAAGCTTAAGGTGAAGTTGTTTGGGTTGGAGCTGATGACGACTCGACTGGCTGTTCAGCCTTTTCATCCTTTTGCACAACTTGTTTTGATTCTTTATTACGATAGAGCAAGTATTTTGCACGGTTGTCATAATTTGGATCAGAAGGTAGCTGTAATGCTCCTGACTGACCGCAAGCTGTAAGCAAAATACTGCTGCTCAATAAACTGATGAGGCAAATGACACGAAGCATCTGAGCACCTGATTTAAACAATTCGATGCAGTATACCGTGATCATGCAAGCGGCTAAAGAGTAAACTTGAATAGAAAAACAATATGCATAAAAAACGCCAGCTTTTCAGCCAGCGTTTAGTCATAAGCAAATCAATTTCATTATTTTTTATGACGTGGTTTATAGAAGAAGAAATAACCAATGATCAAGATAACAAACCAGATTGGACTGACTTTCAGTGCTTTAAACGTGTCTGGCTCTAAAGACAACACGTAAATCATGCCCACAAAGAAAATAATCGTGATCCAACACGTAAATAACCCACCCGGCAATTTAAATGTTGATTTGGCATGCAGTTCAGGACGCGTCGTGTAATAACGAATGTAGCTCCAGATAATCAGTAACCACACGCAAATGAACAAAATGGTTGAAAGCGTTGTTGCAAGTGTAAAGGCTTCAACTGTATTTGGTACAAAATACTGTAATGCCGCACCTAACAATAAACACGCAGCAGAGAAATACAATGCATTTGCAGGTACTGCACGTCTGTTCAATTTACCAAAAGCTTTCGGTCCTTGATCTTCACGAGATAAACCAAACAACATACGGCTTGTTGAGAATACACCGCTGTTCATTGACGACATAACCGATGACAATACCACTAAGTTCATTAAGATTGCTGCCGCTGCAATACCTGCTTGGCTAAACAAGTTTACAAATGGGCTAATCGCTGGATCAATTCTGTTCCACGGCGTTACCGACATTACAATAAGCAATGCCAAGACATAGAAGATAATGATACGAACTGGAATTGAGTTAATCGCTTTAGGCAAGTTACGCTCAGGGTCTTTGGTTTCAGCAGCAGTTGTGCCGACAAGTTCTACACCCACGAAAGCAAAAATTGCAATCTGGAAGCCAGCCAAGAAGCCATGCACCCCTGTTGGGAAGAACCCACCATTTGCCCACAAGTGAGTAAATGAAGCCACCTCGCCCGTACTAGAAGTAAAGCCGGTAAAGATCATCCATAGACCCACTGCAATTAAAATAATAATCGCAAGAATCTTAATAAGTGCAAACCAGAACTCTAACTCACCAAATAGGCGTACAGTTAATAGGTTCAAACCCATAATAAATACAATAGCGGCCACACTAATCATTGCACCTTCCATAGGTGAGAAAGGCTGCCCGTTATTGAAGAATTGTAAGTAGTAGATAATTGCAGAAAGATCGGCGATACCAATCGTGATCCAGCACAACCAATAGGTCCACCCCACAAAATAACCTGCCCATGGGCCAATTAAATCTGTGGTGAAGTCAATAAATGATTTATAGGTCAGATTTGACAGGAGTAATTCGCCAAGCGCACGCATGACAAAAAACACCATCACACCAATAATCAAATAAATGAATAAGATAGATGGGCCGGCAAGACTAATCGTTTTACCTGACCCCATGAATAATCCAGTACCGATGGCACCACCAATTGCAATCAGCTGTAAATGCCGATTGGAAAGACTACGATGGAGCTCACCTTGTTCATGAGGGTCGCTCAGATTTTGATTCGACATTTTATGAATACACTCCAGTAATTTTTTTAGTCCGTTAGCTAAATTCAAATCAAAAAGACGATATCGCACCATTTGCAGGTATCTTTTTAAATGTATATTTTTTGACAACTTTTCAGCTAACCAATTTTTGTCTGTATGGCTGATAATTTCAAGATACATACAATTAAATCCGATAATACGCACAAGAACATAGCAATACAACGCACCTTCCAGTCTACAAATAAGACTTGAACCACTTTGATTTTTCAATTAAAAAAGGCAATCTGATCGATTGCCTTTTTATATTTTGCTTCTAAGTTATTTATTCTTGGGCAAAATTACGTTTTATTTTTGACTTATAAAAACCAAAGTAACCAATTGCAAGTACAAAGAACCAGATTGGGCTGACCATAAGCGACTTAGCTGTGTCTGCTTCAAGGCTTAAAATCGCAATCGTAAATAAGAAGAAAGCAATAACGACATAACTCATCGCTACCCCACCCGGCATTTTAAAGTTCGATTTTTCATGCAGTTCAGGAGATAACTTACGGTAGCGGATGTAACATACCAAAATCAAAATCCATACCGTTAAGAATAAAATGGTGCATAACGTGGTTGCCAAGGTAAATGCTTCAATCGTATTTGGCACAAAATATTGTAATAAAGCACCGCCCATAATACAGGCACAGGAAAAAATTAAACCATTTGCTGGAACTGCGCTTTTAGTCAACTGACCCAAAGTTTCAGGTGCCTGACCATCACGCGATAAGCCGTACATCATTCGGCTAGTTGAAAAAATACCGCTGTTCATCGAAGACATTACCGATGACAACACCACTAGATTCATAATAATTGCAGCAGTTGGAATACCTGCCATTAAGAATAATTCAACGAATGGGCTACGATCTGCCTTTACCTGATCCCAAGGTGTTACAGACATCACCACCATTAATGCCAATACATAGAACAAAATGACACGAATCGGAATTGCGTTAATTGCTTTAGGCAAATGTTTATGTGGATCTTTAGTTTCAGCGGCTGTAGTCCCGACCAACTCCACCCCAATAAAAGCAAAGATCGCAATCTGGAAGCCCGCAAGGAAACCATTTACCCCATGAGGGAACATACCGCCATGATTCCAAATGTTAGAGATAGCAGCAACAGAACCAGATGGTGATTGGAACTTGGTCACTACCATGTAGATGCCGGCAAGGACTAAAGCAATAATGGCAACAATTTTGATAATCGCAAACCAGAACTCTACTTCGCCAAATAGACGAACCGTTAATAAGTTTAAAACTAATAAAAAGAGAACACAGCCTGCACTAATCATGGCCTGTTCTATTGGACTAAAACTGACTCCATTAGGTAACCAAAAACTCAAATAGCTCGTTACCGCGGTTAAATCTGCCATACCTACGAGCACCCAACTTACCCAGTAGGTCCACCCGACATAAAAGCCAGCCCAAGGGCCGATCAGGTCATAAGCCATATCGACAAAAGACTTATAATTTAGGTTGGAAAGTAAAACTTCTCCCAAAGCACGCATAAGAAAGAAAATCATGGTGCCAATAATTAAATAGATAAATAAAATTGACGGCCCCGCCAATGAAATAGTTTTGCCCGACCCCATAAACAGGCCTGTTCCAATGGCCCCTCCAATAGCGATCAATTGTAAATGGCGATTGGTCAGCTTACGCTGTAAGTCGCCAGCATGATCATGATGCTGAAGATTAGACATAGGTAAATATCCTAAAAATTTCCCACCTTAGCTAAAGCAAAATGCATTCCAATATTTTTGGACAACGGGTGAAAAATAGGCCTTTGAAAAATGATCGGGTTCTGCCTACGTTCAGGGTGTCGTTTTGCTATACTCTGTTTTTACTGATTATGAAGTTATCTAACCGAAGTCGAATATGAGCAAAGTCAAAACTGTTTACCGTTGCGAACAATGTGGTGCTGATCATCCTAAATGGGCCGGTCAATGTTCAGAGTGTGGTGAATGGAATTCTCTGACTGAAGTCAAACTCGAACCTACTACAGCGCATCGTGCGCGTCCTAAAATTGGTGGCTACGCAGGCCAAGTTGCCAATATCACAACACTTAATAAAGTCTCGGTTTCTCATGAAACCCGCTTACCTACAGGTATTAGCGAATTTGACCGTGTACTTGGCGGTGGCTTGGTCACAGGCTCAGTGGTACTCATTGGTGGTGACCCGGGTATTGGTAAATCGACTATTCTTTTGCAAACCGCAACCCACATGGCAAGTGCAAAAAGCTCTGCACTTTATATTACGGGTGAAGAATCGTTATCTCAGGTGGCCTTACGTGCTCAGCGCCTTGACCTGCCGACAGATCAGTTAAAAGTCATGGCTGAAACCTGCGTTGAGCGGATTTGTGAAGTTTTAGAGCAAGAAAAACCTGTTGTTGCAATTTTAGACTCGATTCAAACGCTTTACACAGAAACGCTCCAATCTGCACCAGGTGGTGTCTCACAAATTCGTGAATCTGCTGCGTTATTAACCCGTTATGCAAAAAATAGTGGCACGGCGCTATTTATTGTTGGCCACGTGACCAAAGAAGGTGCACTCGCAGGTCCGCGTGTTTTAGAACACATGGTGGACTGCGTACTTTATTTTGAAGGCCAGTCCGACTCACGTTACCGTATGATTCGTGCTGTTAAAAACCGTTTTGGTGCAGTCAACGAACTTGGCGTATTTGGCATGACCGATAAAGGTTTACGCGAAGTAGCGAACCCTTCTGCTATTTTCTTAAGTCGTTACGATGAAGCAATTCCCGGTTCAATTGTCATGATTAGCCGTGAAGGAACTCGCCCTCTTTTGGTCGAAGTCCAAGCTTTAGTTGATGATGCCCAAGGACAACCACGACGCGTCGCACTTGGTCTTGAACAAAACCGCTTAAATATGTTGCTTGCTGTCATGCACCGTCATGGTGGTGTACAAACCACAGGGCAAGATGTCTATGTCAACATTGTTGGTGGTTTAAAAATTACTGAAACAGGTTCTGACTTGGCTGTTTTACTAGCCTGTGCTTCGAGTTTACGTACCAAAGCATTGCCTCAGCAACTTGCAGTTTTTGGTGAAGTTGGACTTTCAGGTGAAATTCGCCCTGTACCAAATGGACAAGAGCGCTTAAAAGAAGCGGCAAAACATGGCTTTAAATATGTCATTTTACCTAGAGGCAACGCCCCACAAAAAGCGATTCCAGGAGTTCAAGTGATTGCTGTTGCTCGCTTACATGAAGCACTCACCGAAGCGATGCAGCTCAGCGATGAATTGACATAAAAAAACATATTTTTATAGTTGAAATTTAGTGTAAATGGCTGCATAAATACTATTACAAATTAATTTTAAACAGGAATTTCCTATGGAAGTACACCAGCGTGGCTTGATAACCGGTATTTTAATGGCTGCTTTGGCAATTTCTCCTCTTGCTGAAGCAAAACGTGCAGGTGGTGGTAAAAGCCACGGCATGGCACGCTCTACCACTTCAAGCCAGTCATATCAACAACCTCGTCAAGTGGCTCCAGTTCAACAACCTGCTACAGCACCTCAGAGATCTGGTCCGGGTGTTGGTTCAATGGTTGCAGCTGGTGTAGCTGGTGCTGCCGTAGGTGCTGTTGCAGCACATGCTTTAGCTGATGACAAACCAACATCAACTGAACAACGTGTAACCCAGCCTGACAACGAGCAACAAGCTGCTCAACAGCAACAAGAGAAGAAAGGTGGTATCCCAGGTTGGTTATGGGTATTACTTGCTGCTGCTGTTGCTTTTTTTGTATTCCGCAAATTTGGCGGGAAAAAAAAATTAGCAGCAAATAATCCTTACGCTCCAAACAGCAACGGTCAAAATACATTTGGCCGTTCAGCTGCGCCAACGAACTCAAACGACAACACCAATATTTTTGGTCAGTCTGTTGGCGGTGGTACAGCAACTCAAGCTCCGTTTGGCGGTGCAACAACAAGTAATGGCAACCAGTTACCAGATGGTAGCGAACCTGCTTCTTTCTTACGTGTTGCTCGTCAGCGTTTTAACCACATTCAGTCAATTAACAGTGCAAGTAACATCGAAGAAATTCGTCGCTACTTAACACCTGAACTTTATAGCTCTATGTATAACGACATCATGGAGAATCAAGATCAGGACGTTGCCGAGTTTAGTAACTTAAATGCAATGGTTGTAGACAGTGCGACTGAAAATGGTCAATACATTGTGAGCGTACGCTTTACAGGTACAGTAAGTGAAGATTTAAATAGCTTGCCACAGCCATTTACTGAAATCTGGCACTTTGTAAAACCTGTTGGCTCTCAGCAAGACTGGGTTGTTGCAGGTATTCAACAAGCTTAATTTAAATAAGCTCCAAATAAAAAAGCCACAATATGTGGCTTTTTTATTTACTCGCCCTCAGGCAATTTCAGCTGGAAATGCGATGACTTTTTCAATTTTAAGTTGATCTGTAGCAACCATGAGTAAACGGTCTATGCCTAAAGCAATTCCTGAACATTCAGGCATATGAGGCAAAGCTGCTAACAAGTGCTCATCTAATGGCATGACATGCAGCCCTTGCTTAGCCCGTTCTGCATTATCTGCTTCAAAGCGTGAACGTAACACCTCTGCATCGAGCAATTCATCGTAAGCATTGGCAAGCTCTAAGCCTTCAATATAAACCTCAAAACGTGCTGCGACTTCTTCCCCATCTTCATCTACTTTTACTTTCGCCAAAGACGCCATTTCTGGCGGAAAGTCAGTTAAAAATACAGGCGCATCAAAACCTAAACTTGGCTCAACAAAATGAGAAAATAACAAATCCATATAAGCTAAGCGGTCATCACCTAAATCAAGATTTAATCCCACACGATTCGCAGTATCTTTGAGTTGCTTTAAAGTCGCTTGCAATGGGTTAATGTCCAAGCGGTCCTGAAAGGCATGTTTATAACTTAAAATAAATGGACGAACTTCACCAAAACGATGCTGCAAACAGGTTTGTAATAAATCGGCTGTTTCATGCATTAACGCTTTTAAGTCCAAACCCGGACGGTACCATTCAAGCATGGTAAATTCACTGTTGTGTTTACGCCCGTGTTCATCATCTCGGAAAACCTTACAGATTTGATAAATCGGCCCGCTACCACTTGCCAATAAACGTTTCATGGCAAACTCTGGTGAGGTTTGTAAATATTGAGTTTGCAACTTGCCATGAATATGACGCAAAGTCTGAACCGAAGCCAAATGCACATCGGTAACACCTGCTTGTGAAACGATTGGCGTTTCAACTTCCATGACATCACGTTCTGCAAAGAACTGGCGAATTTGGGTATAAAGCTTAGCACGAGCCTTTAAAGCATCAATTGAACAAGTAGGTTGATAACTTAAACTCATGCCTGTGGTCCCCCGTGTGCTGCCCATTCACGGCGCAGCGGATAATTCTTACGTAATAAATCAAATGCTTTTTGCTCTACTTTGCCGTCTTTAACGCAGGCACGGATGTTGGCATCATCTTGAGCAATATCATAAATTTGAGATAGTTTTTGCTTGAGCACTGCCTTTAAATCATGTCCTGAAAAATAGTCTTCGCATGCAGGTAACTGAGTTTCGAAACGCTTATTGATGTCATATCCAAATTTTTGGCAAAACGCTTCATAAATCATTTGTGTACCGCGTGCCTTACCTTCCAAGCTATAACCTGCAATATGCGGTGTCGCCAACGCCAACATATTTAAAAGCTCATCCGATATGACTGGTTCATGTTCAAATACATCGAGCACCACTTTACGCTGGGTGCGTTGAATGTCTTGCATTAAAGCAGCTTCTTTCACCACCGGACCACGAGCGCTATTAATTAAAATGGTGTCAGGTTGAAGTTGTGCAAAAGTTTGTTCATTGAAAAGATGATATGTCGCATGTTCACCGTTTTTAGTGAGCGGCACATGAATGGAAATGGCATTGGCTTGTTGCAATAGGGTTTTAAAGCTTACATTTTCAATTGAATCTAACTGCACAAATGGGTCAAAACCAATTACGTTCCAACCAAGCAACTGAGCCATATAGGCCAAACGTTTACCCACATTTCCAAGACCAACAATGCCTAGCGTAAATTTTTCTTGTTGTTCTAAAAGGTTCACATCTAAATGTAGTAAAGCAGTAATCACATATTCAGCCACTGCTTGTGCGTTACAACCTGCTGCATTGGCCCATGTAATGTCATGTTTTTCTAAGGCTTGAATATCTAAATGATCGGTTCCGATTGTGGCACTACCCACATATTTTAAAGCGGTGTTTTGAATTAAACTTTCGTTCACTGCGGTGACTGAGCGAACCAATAAAGCTTCAGCATCTTTTACATCTGCGTGCGTTAAGGTGCGTCCTGCATGGTGTTGAATATCGCCAAATTCTGAAAAAAAGTAATCGGTAAATGCCAAGTTTTCATCTGCGACGATTTTCATTGTCTGCAACTCATAGCTTATAAAAACGTTATTATCCTTTGAGTTGTAGCAAAGCACAATGTTCAGGGCATTAAATTACGACAACCTTTCTAAGCGTAGTTCAACTACAAACCACCACCAAAATAAAAATAAGCCATCACCGCAAGAGTGAGCCACATTAAAATAATAAGTACAGCAACCAAATAATTTCGTGGCCCTTTTTCATGTTCTTCTAGCCATTCATTCGCTTGCTGTTCCGCATCGAAAATAACCTGTTGAGGCGTAAAACGAAGCGCTAACCAAATGAGTATGGGTAAAATGATGGCATCGTCTACAAAGCCTAATATAGGAATAAAGTCTGGAATTAAATCGATGGGACTAAAAGCATAAGCCACAGCCACGACCGCAATCACTTTAGGTAACCACGGCATTTGAGAATGCCTTGATGCAAACCAAAGCATAATAATTTGTTTTTTTAGACGTTTTGCCCATTCTTTTATTGATTGTACCCAAGACATTTGGACAGACTCTGAACCTTTAGAGTTTTATAATAATCTATAAAATCTATCCTTAGCTTAAAAGCAACAGAAATGTCAGATGAGCTTCGTTTTAAGCCCATCATATTGAACGATATATTTTAAATTTCTGTATATAAAACAAATCTGTCTCCCCTACAGAAACTTGCCAATGTGAGGCCAGATTGTTTGGCTAACTGAATGGCCATACTGGTCGGTGCTGAAATTGAAGCTAGCAGGCTAATATTCAACTGGGCACATTTTCGTATCAGTTCATAACTTGCCCGACTGGTCATTACCACAAAACCTAAACTGGTGTCGTAGTTTTCTTGCGCTAAATAACCAATTAGTTTGTCTAAGGCATTATGGCGGCCAACATCTTCAAATAACGCCACGATTTGACCATCAACCACCCATGCTGCGGCATGTGCCCCACCTGTTAAAGCTGTAATTTCTTGCTGGGCTTTTAAATGGGAAATGGCACTTGGAATTTGCTCAAGCCATATTTTTGATGCATGTGTTGTAATTTTGGGAACATCTAACTGAAACTGCTCTAAGCTCTCAATTCCGCATAAACCACAGCCTGTACGACCTACCATCATACGGCGGTGTTCTTTTAGTGCCGCAAATGCTCTCGATGAAATGGTCATTTCAACCGTAATTCCCAATTCACTTTGATGCACATCAAGCGCATATAGCTCTTTTAAACTGGTCAAAATACCTTCTGAGAGACTAAAACCTCTGGCAAATAATTCGACATCGGTTGGTGTTGCCATCATCACCGCATGTGAAATACCGTTATACACCAAGGCGATTGGGTACTCTTGCACAATATGATCTAAAACATTTTCAGACTCGGTTTTGTTAAACCGCTGTACTTGTAATGTTTCAACCCCATAAGAATGTGGTGTCAAAATTATTTCCTTTATTTCAAAATGGCGCTTGTTTAGAGCGCCATTTGTTTGAATTACATTTTAAATATCATCTTTGATTTAAAGGCTGCTGACTTTTCTATCTGCATCTTCAGGGTCAACGGCTGTTGCCAAGTTAAAGTGCTCAGGTGCATTTCCGGGATGCAAGATGACAGGAACACTTTTTGATGCCGGAATCTTGGCATATTTGTCATGACTACTTAAGGCCACTAAAGGATTGGTTTCCGGATAGTAAGCCGCCAAGCTGCCGCGCGGAATGTTATACGGCACAATACGGAAACTATGCACAATACGTTTCACGCCATCCGAGAAAACACTTTCAATATCAACCCACTGGTTAGCTTCAAAGCCCGCTTCATCAATATCAGCTTGATTCATAAACAACACACGGCGCTGACCAAACACCCCACGGTAACGGTCATCTAGACCATATAAAGTGGTGTTGTATTGGTCATGAGAGCGAGTGGTCATTAAGGTATAAACCTTACTTTCGGTATATGCCGCAGCGTACTGATTTTCCTTATCGGCATAAACCTCACTGAGCGGTGTGATCATAAACTGCGCTTTACCACTCTTTGTATTCCAGATGTGCTGATTGGCTGGATGCTCTAGATGGAAACCGCCCGGTTTATAGACGCGTAAGTTAAAGTCATGGAACTCATCAAATACATCGGCAATTGAGTCGCGAATACGGTCATAGCTTTCGATGTACCATTTCCACTTAATTTGACTGTCTGGAAGTACTGCTTCAGCCATTCTTGCCACGATATCGGGTTCCGACAATATGTTTTTAGAAATTGGCGTATTGCGCCCTGCCGACAAGTGAACATTACTCATTGAGTCTTCAACCGAAATGGCTTGTGGGCCATGAAGCTGCTCATCAATTTCGGTACGGCCTAAACATGGCAAAATAAGTGCATCTTTACCACACACCAAATGGCTACGATTTAATTTCGTTGCGACATGAACAGTTAAATCACATTTTCTAAGCGCTTCTTGGGTATATGGAGTATCGGGAGTTGCCACCGCAAAGTTTCCGCCCAAACCAATGAAGACTTTGACCTCGCCCTCAGCCATAGCTTTAATGGTTTCGACCACACCATGCCCATTTTTTCTTGGTGATTTAATACCGAATACACGGTCAATGTTGTCGAGTAATTTCGGGCTAGGTAACTCATTAATACCCATCGTGCGGTCGCCTTGCACGTTACTGTGCCCACGAACCGGACAAAGCCCTGCACCCGGTCTGCCAATTTGACCACGCGCCAACAATAAATTTGCCAGCATATGTACGTTAGCAGTTCCGTGACGGTGCTGAGTAATCCCCATTCCCCAACAGAAAATGGAACGCTCTGACTCTAAAAAGAGTTTAGAGAGTTTTTCTAAATGTTCAGGCGACAGACCTGAGTGCTTATAAATATCTGCCCACTCAGTTCTTTCCACCTCGGCAATCATTTCATCGAAACCAACCGTATTGACCGCAATAAAGTTTCGGTCAAAAACGCTTGGTTTACCTGAGGCAAGTGCTTTTTTATCCCACTCATTTAAGTGCTTTAACATCCCTAACATGAGTGCATAGTCACCCCCAATTTTAGGCTGGAAATAATAACGACTAATTGGCGTACTGCCGTTGGTCATCATTTCAAGCGGTGCTTGTGGGTCTTGGAAACGCTCTAGGCCTCGTTCTTTAATTGGGTTAATCGCAATAATATTGCCGCCGCGTTTAGAAACTTCACGTAAAGTACCTAACATACGTGGATGGTTAGTGCCGGGGTTATGCCCAAAACTAAAAATAGCATCAGCTATATCAAAGTCATCTAGGGTGACTGTGCCCTTTCCTAAACCAATTGAGTCAAGCAAGCCGACACTTGTGGTTTCATGGCACATGTTCGAACAGTCTGGAAAGTTATTTGTACCAAAGCTTCTCACAAATAATTGATATAAAAATGCTGCTTCGTTACTGGCACGGCCCGACGTATAAAATGCCGCTTGGTCTGGGTTATCTAGCGCATGTAAATGTTGAGCAATGAGCTTAAATGCATCATCCCACGAAATAGGAACATATTTATCGGTTGCAGCATCATAACGAACTGGGTCGGTTAAGCGGCCTAGGTCTTCTAGGAAAAAATCGCTTTGTTCTGACAGCCAACTGACGGTATGCCCTGCGAAATATTCGGGAGTAACGGTTTTACTGGTCGCTTCAAAGGCAACCGCTTTGGCACCATTTTCACAAAAGTTAAATGCGTGAGCGTCTTTCTTTTCTGGCCATGCACAGCCGGGACAGTCAAAACCTGTCGGCTGGTTAATGTTAAGTAAGGTAATTGAGCCTTTGCCTAAAATGTCTTGTCGCTTTAAGTTTCGGGCAACGCTAAGCAATGCGCCCCACCCGCCAGCAGGATGAGTATATGGCTCAATTCGCGCAAAACTATTATTTTCCTGTATGTGCTTTTGTTCTTCTGAATTATCCACTTTTTCATCCTCTTATCTTTTTTACACTCAACAGGCTCAGTGAAATCACAATTTAATTATGGTTTTATCAAAGCTACCCGCTGTTTACCCATGAGTAGAGTCTGCTTTTTATGTTATTGCTCATCTTTTAAAAGCTGGCTCAACCGCTCTTATAATATGTGCCATATTGTTTACAATTACAATCATTCAACCCAATCACATTATTTATATAAAAACATATAAAACAATAGGTTAAAAATTTAATGGCTGTGGTTTTTACAGATAAAAACATTATTGGGTTTCATTTTTAACAGTTTGAAAGCGTTTTAAAATTGACACTTACATGTGTTTATCTATGGTTTTTTGGTATTAAGCAGTATAAAACAATGAGAAACTTATCCTTATTAGAGCATTTATGAAGGTTGTGATCGCCCCTGACTCATTTAAAGACAGCTTATCTGCTTTGAAGGTAGCGCAAGCCATTGCCAAAGGGTGGCAAGCGGTTTTTCCTCATGCAGAAACTGTTTTATGTCCAATGGCAGATGGCGGTGAAGGAACCATTGAAGCTGTTTTAGAAGTCTGCGAAGGTCAATGGCGTGAAAAAACTGTAGTCGGGCCATTAGGCCAGCCTGTTCAGGCCAAATGGGGATGGTTAGAACATCAAAAGATCGCCATCATTGAGATGGCTCAAGCGAGCGGCATACAGTTAGTGCCCCCATCTGAGAGAGACGCTTGCCACAGCACAACCTTTGGCACAGGCCAGCTCATTTTGGATGCTTTAGACGCAGGCGCAAAAGATATTATTTTAACCGTGGGCGGTAGTGCTACTAATGATGGCGGCACAGGTTTACTCAGTGCTTTGGGTGCTGTTTTGCTCGATACTAACCAAAACGTTTTACCCGCAGGTGGCCTAGCTCTAAGCAACCTATCCAAAATTGATTTAACACATTTCGACTCACGCATTGAACATACACGGTTTTTACTGGCTGCCGATGTGACCAATCCACTTTGTGGCCCAAACGGCGCATCACATATTTTTGGCCCACAAAAAGGCGCTTCTCCTGCTCAAGTCCAGTTACTCGATGCAGCCCTTGCCCATTTTGCCGATGTCACGGCACAACTTTTAGGTTTCGACAAACGAGATGAAGCGGGTTCTGGTGCCGCTGGTGGTTTGGGCTTTGCCGCCAAAAGTTATTTAAATGCAAGCTTTAAAGCTGGTGTTAAAGTCGTAGCCGAACTGAATCAACTTGAGCATAAAATTGCTCATGCAGATTGGGTCATTACAGGCGAAGGTAAATTTGACCAACAAACCTTAAGCGGTAAAACCGTATTTGGGGTGAATCAAATTGCTAAGGCGCACAATGTTCCTGTTATTGTTATTGCAGGCTCTTTAGGCGAAGGCTACCAAGCGCTTTATGAGCATGGCGTTACGGCTGCTTTTTCACTCGCCAATGGTCCCATTACATTAGAACAGGCCTGCGAACATGTAGCAGAACTCATTTATGAAAGAACCGTCGATATTGCGAGATTAATTCAGTTTAGCCAAACCAGCTTAACGGATAACAAAGCTTAATCGGCTAATTTTAAAAGGCTCTCTTTACAGCTTTCTAATATTTCATCACTAAGGTTTGATTGGTCTGGGCATGCGCGAGACAAGGCAATTGCCCCTACAGACTGAGCAAGAATATTAATGGCTTGCTTTCTCAACTCTGGTGTTTCCAAAGAAACTTGTTTGGCTCGTTCGTTCATAATGAACTGAATAAGTTGCTCAATGCCTTCTTCAAATTCGACTTTTACTTCGTCTGGCTGTCTTGCGGCATCACAAGATAGCGCTGTTAGTGTGCAGCCCAAATCTCGATTATCTCGATGAGTGCGGGACACATAAAGCTGAATAAATTGAGTTAAGTTTAAACCTTCGATTCTTTTTAAAACCTGCTCAAGCCCATGTTTAACGGTAATTGAGACAAGGTCAGTCTTCGAGCTGAAATGTTTATAAAAGCCGCCGTGGGTAAAACCTGCGCTAGACATTAACTCGGCAATGCCGACCCCATCGTAGCCTTTGCTACGAAACAGTTGAGTCGCCTTTTCAACAATTTTATCTCGGTTTTCTTTTACCTGAGTTTTACTGACTTTCATGTTGGCGCACCCACTTTTATTCACCCTACTGGTCATAATTATACATTGATTATGATTGACATCAAAAATTAGTTATTTTAGATTATGATCATCATCTAAAAATTAAAGCGTGGAGACATCACATGTCAGCTCAATCAAAAGTACTTATTACAGGGGCTTCGTCAGGGATTGGTTCTGTCTATGCAGACCGATTTGCTCAACGTGGTCATAACTTAATTCTGGTTGCACGAGACACAACCCGTTTAGATAAACTCTCAAAAGATCTTCAAGAAAAATACGGTGTACAAGTCGAGTTCATTCAAGCCGATTTATCAAAGGATCAAGACATCAGTAAAATTGAAGATGTACTTAAAAACGATGCTGATATTGAAATTTTGGTAAATAACGCAGGTATTACACTAAGCGGGAACTTTTTAGCTCAGGATATTAAAGAAATTGAAACACTCATGACTTTAAATATGACTGCGGTGGTTCGGTTGTCTCATGCAGTTTCAGAGCAACTTGTTCGTAAAGGTAAAGGCTCAATTATTAATTTAGGTTCTGTGGTTGGGTTGTCCCCTGAATTTGGCTCTACCATTTATGGTGCAACTAAGTCCTTCATACATTTTTTTAGCCAAGGTTTACATTTAGAGCTAAAAGATCATGGCGTGCATGTGCAAGCGGTATTGCCTTCTGCCACTAAAACCGAAATTTGGGAACGTTCAGGCATCGACTTAAGCCAAGTTCCACCATTAATGGATGTCAATGATTTGGTCGATGCTGCTCTAATCGGCTTTGATCGCAAAGAAACAATTACAATTCCTGTGCTTAAAGACGAAAATCAATGGAATAATTTTGAAAAATCACGTATCACTTTACTACCAAACTTTTCTTCGGCTGAAGTAGCTCAACGTTATAAAGCTAACTAGTATTGCTACCCACCTCTTAAGTAGGAAAATCTTATGAATGTTATTGATGCTCTCCGTAAGCGCCGTGCAATTAAACGCTTCGACCCTTCTTTTGAATTATCTGAAGATAACAAGAAAGAGTTATTACAAGAAGTTTTAGCAAATGCACCAAGTGCTTTTAACTTGCAACATTGGCGTCCAGTGATTATTGAAGACACTGAGTTAAGACAAAAAATTCGTGCAATTGCTTGGGACCAACCACAAGTTACAGAAGCATCTTTACTGATTGTATTATGTGCAAAAGTAAATACATGGGAAGTTGATGCCAAACGTGTGTGGGATGGTGCAACTCCAGAAGTTCAAAATATTATGGCTGGTGCAATTGACCAGTATTATCGTGACCGCCCACAAACCCAACGTGACGAAGTGATGCGTAGTGCGGGCATTTTTGCTCAAACCCTCATGTTACTTGCTCAAGAACATGGTTTAGATAGCTGCCCAATGGATGGCTTTGACTTTGACGCTATGGCGAAGCTCATTAACTTACCTGAAGACCACGTAGTATGTTTAATGATTGCAGTTGGTAAGTCGGCTTCCGAGCCTTACCCTCGTGTGGGTAAACTTCCTTATGACGATGTGATTATTCAAAATACATTCTAAGTCGTTATTCAAATTTTAGGCTTTCATCCTATTTGTTCTTTTTATTATAAATAGCTGGAAGCCTTTAATTTGGCATGCATTTAGGCACTAAAAATCATAAATTTGCGAACAGAAAATTAAGCGACCTTATTCCTATCATCTTCTATGTATGACATCGTAATATTAATTAAGCAGTCAACTAACTCTTCAAAGGTAAAACCTATATTTTGTGAAGTAAAAAAGTTCATTGTTAAAGCGATACTTGAGTGAATTAAAATATAAACCATCATTTTTAAATTTTTGATTTTTAATACTTCTGGATGTTTCATCGCATATTCAATAGCTAATACATTTATCGCTTTCACAGCTTTTACCTGACTTGCTTCAGTACTGTATTTAGAAGAAACACTGAGCCAATAAAAATATTTATTATTATCTTTCGCCAAAAGTTCACCAATTTTTAAAAAAATTGTTCGGATTGCTTCAGGGATCTCTAAATCTAAAATTTCAGGAATCACCTCATAAATGGCTTTGGATATCTCTACAATGAAGTGTTGCTGCATCTCGATAAAAAGCGCGTCTTTATTTTTGAAATATTCATAAAAACTTCCCGATCCGACGCCTGCAATCTCACAAACTTTAAGTACAGTCGTATGCTCCAAGCCATTTTTCATAACAGAGATAAATCCTGCACTTACTATAGATTCGAAGGTATTTTTCGCTCTATTTTGTTTTGGTTTTCTTGTAGTTACCTTCATTTTTTATCCTTATAAATATCCGGCTTTTTTCCGTATAAATTCATTGATAAATTCTAATAGAAATCAAAATTTGATCAATTATTTTTTAAAAGATGAGTTAGAAAAATGAATACAGCTCTAGCATCAAATCAAAAAATTGTTCGCCGTAATGTTGAACTTTCTTACGATGCGAATAAAAGTTACTCTTTTTATTATGAGGAAAATCCTGTCGTCACTTCTTTGTTTGTTGTACTTTCCGCAATGTTTCCTCCGGGTGAAATGTTTTTTATAGAAAGTATTAGAAACGTTCGAAGCCAAATTAAGGATGAAAACTTATTAGAAGACATAAGAGCTTTTATTGCTCAAGAAGCTTTTCATAGCCGTGAACATAAAACATTGAACAATCATTTCCTCCATTCTAACTATCCTGAAGTGGTCGAAATTGAAGCTAAAACCAAAGCTCGTTTAGATAAATTACGTAAACTTTCAGCAATCGAACAAGTCGCTGCTACCGTAGTGATGGAACATTACACAGCTACACTTGCTCGCCTATTGCTCACAGACCAGTTAATTAAAGAAAAAACTACGCAAGAAAGCAGAAATCTTTGGGAGTGGCATGCCCTTGAAGAACTTGAGCATAAATCGGTCGCGTTTGATGTATTAAATGCGATAGGAGGAAATTCTAGCAAAAACAGAAAACTCGCTTTAGCTAGAGTCACAAAACTTATCATGCCTATTATGTTTGAATATTGGATCAAGATTTTAAAAAGAAAAGATATAAAATTCACCTTCAAACAATTGAAGGATGGGGTTTATTTAGGATTTGGCGGAGTTAATCGGTTAGGAATTTTATCTAAAGCATTTGTAGATATGCTTGATGTCAGAGACGAAGGTTTTAATCCTCTACATATGCAAACCGAACAGTTAGAAGCTGAATTTCGAGAAAAGCTTTTTGGCCAACAAGGGTTTCTCAAAGAAGCGCTGAGCTAGAAAAGCAATATATAAGGCCCTCATCTGAGGGCTTTTTCAGACTTAATTCTCTTTAAAAAAAGTGTAGAGATTACATAGGTTCGCTAAATTTAAACTGCTTTAAAAAGCGCACTAATAATCTCTCATTTTCATCGTTCTGTTCTGACATTAAAAGCTGAAGAATTGCGCCATCAATCATATATAAAAACAGCCTGGCATCAGTAAAAGAAACATCAGTTTTGAGTAATCTAAGTTGGCTATAAATTTCATTGGTCAGCCATGTTCTGTACCTCACCGCAGTTTGGTAAGCGTTTGGATAGCTGTTTTTAGTTTCAAAAATGGCCTTAAATAATAAGTAATATTGCCCTTCTAAGTTGGTATGTAGCTCATAAAGATTCTTAAGTTTATCGATTGTGCTTGTGTCATGGTCGTACTCCACCATTGCAATCACTTGGTCTTGCAGCCGTTCTTTTTGCACGATTAAACAGATATCAATGAAGCGTTCTTTCGAGTGAAAATAGTTATAAAACGTCATTTTATTCACTTCGGTTTCTCTCACAATTTTGTCGACACCGACCATGTGAAAGCCACCGTAGTGGAATAAATCGATCCCTTTTTTGATAACCTCAAAAGCACGTGTTGGGAGAATTAAATTTGGCATAGTTTTACCGTTATAAAATTAAATTTTTGTTGTATATAAATGGGATATAAAAGCCTTTTACTTTTTAAAAGCTGAAAAAAAGGCGTAGCAAAGCCTATAAAGACTGTGCTTGGCACATCTCAAGTTTTATTGTTGCTGCAAGTTTTTAGTCGTGACGATTTAAAGCCTAATCAGCCGCATAGCGATCAAACCCGTTAAAAACTAAGTTGTGTTGTTATAGCGTTTGGCAAAGGTTGCCAAGAAATAATGGATGTACAAAGCCAACTCCTTTTTATAGGGAGTTCTGCCAGACATTTATAGAATTATGGTGGCAGAACGAGAAAGGGTTCGCAGACTAGTATTATCTCAAACTAGCACACCCGTAGGTGTCCCTCTCCCGTCCTACCGCTACGGGAAAGGAACGAGTGGCTACCACATATGAGTATTCCTCAGAAGGAATGGCTCTGATGCGGGAGATAATATTCGGTCTGCGACGACCGACTGGCAATGTAGGCCAGCAGGCAAAGAATAGTGCCCAACCCTTTTGCAGTCAAGCACACAAAATGACATTTGTTTTAAATTAGATCATTAAAAAGTAAGGATAAATAATGGGTGAGTTATTGTTAAATGGGGGTTTATAAAATCAAAATATCACTGTTTGGGATTTTTATCTTCCACTAACATTATATACAAAGAATATGTTATTTTAATTTTCAATATCAATTAGTTGTTTTGCTAGAGCTTATTTATGCATTCATACAAATTAAAATTTATTTTATTACTAATGTCTTCTCTATTTATTACTTCATTCAGCCATGCTGGGGAATATCAGGATAAATTAGTTCAGTGTTTAAAAAGTTCAGTTACCGAACAAGACCGTAAGGATATGGTGCAATGGATGTTTTTTGGTTTTGCTGCGAAACAAGATTTAGCAAACTACGCAAAAATCTCAAGCGCAGATTTAGAACGTGTAGATCGCAGGGTTGCAAATATTTTTGATAAAATCATGACGCAAAGTTGTACTCAAGCGGTTACTGCAGTTGTAGAAAATGAAGGAACTAATGCGCTAACACAATCATTTGAGTATTTAGGGCGTTATGCAACGGAATCCATGAGTAATGATCAAAAAGTCGTACAAAGATTACAAAACTTTAGTAAGTATCAGGATCAAGAAAAATATAGAAAGGCGTTTCCACAGCTTCCCCATTAATCTGATTGAGATTTAAAATTAGTAGTAGACCAAAGGTCTATTTAACATAATGGGTACCCAATAGAATATGACAATAAAATCCCTTTATAATTAATTATTTGGGATGATCTTCCAATATATTTCCACAAAGTGGCTAAAAGTTGGAAGCATAATTCTAAGAGAGCGCATCAATACTACAAAGAACATGAGCAAAAATAGAAAATGGGAGCTGAGTGCTCCCATTTTTTATCCGTATAAGGTGTATTACTTTGATTTTATAGAAATTTAATAAGTAAATATTCTTATTTATCTCTGAATTTCTCTATAAGCCACATAGTTATATATTCTAATCTAGACATGAATGGAAAATTCTCATTATGAACTTCATGAAAATTATAATTATTCTAATACAATCTACTGCTATATTCGGATGCACAGACTCATCGAAAACAGCATCTCAACATTTAACTGAAAAATCTAATGTCAAATATTATAAAGACACTTCTAAACAAGGGGATTTAGTTGTTTGGGGTATTTCATCAAATTTAATTTTAAAAACAGTTGTAGGTGATAAAACAAATATTGCAAAAGGTACTATTTTAAAGAGCCCTTTTCTTGGTCAGTTTCCTATTAACTTTATTCCTAAAATAAAAAATCTAAGTAAAAATGATACCATCGAAAATGTTGCAGACCCTGAAAATCCTATGCAATTTAACTTACTTTTGAATAATGCTAAAAATATAGAAATTAATAATTTCTATGATACAAGTCATCAAAACCAAGTAAAAGTAATAGTAGAAAATTTTAATACTGCTGATCCAATATATTTAAGATATAAAAAAACACCACGAGAGTGGATAAATTATTTTACCTCTCAAGAAGTTATTAAAGATGAAGATTTATTCAAAAAATTTGAATTAGAATGTTACTCACTTAAGAATTTGAAAGCTCATATTTCTCGTTTTTATCATTGTATAGGAAATGCATCAGACTCCTATCATTCTGAATTTTTAATGACAATTGCTAAACAACATGATGGAAATAATCAAATTGTAGTGACTACAGAAGTTGAAACACCTCTATATCCAAATATAAGTATAAAATGGACAATGCCTTACGAATCATTAAAAGATTGGAAAAAGGTAGATAAAAATATCTGGCGTTTATTAAAAGCTTGGAATGTGCATAAATGAACTGACTCCCAATATTTAACCTAATTTTGATCAATTTAATATTATGGGCATTATCTAAATTATAAAAAAAGCCCCTGTTCTACAGAGGCTTTTTTCAATTCAACAACTTATTATTTATAAAACCAAGGTTTCTTTGGTGCAGTCCCAGTATATGCAGGACTAACCTTAATTGGACCCTGACCTTTTTCGCATTGTTGAACACCCCACTCACTCGGGCGAAAACGAGCATTAGCTCCATCAGGCTCAGGTTTACCAAATTCTTTTTGAATATCATAATCAATGAGAGGTATTTCAAGTAGTACGATGTCTCCACGAGAACAAGCGATGGTAGGACGTTTCGTATCGTAAACCCATTTACCATAGCCATTTTCTTCCTTAGGATCAAAGCGCATGACTGGACCTATTTGCTGATCCCACGCCAATTCCATTCGAGGAGGCTCCATCGCAGTTACCCACATTCCTGCGACTAGTACAGGATGAGGGAAGCGTACCGCCTGTAATCCACGTAAGCTAAAGAGTACTTGTGGCTCACCGTTATCAAAAACATCGTAACGACTAATTAAACTCCCTTTAGGAATCAACAGTTCGCCATATTGTGCATCTTGAGATAAAACGAAATGGCTGCGACGTTCCTTGTAATGCTGCTTAAGAGCAATCTCATACTCTACCGATGCACTCATATAAAATAAATAACCTGCCCACAGGTCACATATTAATGCCACTAGCGTAATAAATAATGTTTTTTTAGAAAAAAAACTCACAGGCTTTTGAGCCTTCTTTCGCCAAAAGAATAGTGCTTTCACCAATAAACCGAGTGTTAGTACAACACCAATCAATGGAGCAATAAACAACAGAAAAATTGCAAAAACCGAGAATGTCTGTACAGGTATCATAATTATTAAATCTTTAGCTTCATTTTTTCCAAAGGTGGGTCGCCAAGAAAATTGTATATACGTGTATTAAAAACAAGCTTTATGATTCACAGACACTATTTTATAGCGTTAGCATTTTCACATACTAAATTAAGCATAGCTAAATCATTCTCACCCGTGGCTTTCATTACTTCACTCTTTTTATCGCTCTTGTACTTAAGTTCACCATTATTTTTATCACCAATCATAAAGTCTAAAATCTGTATCGTCTTGTGTGAACAGTCAAAAGCCATATGAAATTGTGCAATATTATCTTTATCAAAATCACCTGTATAAAACTTTGTTTCGGGTACGCCAACTAGTTTTCTGGTAGCAGTAATTTTAAATTTACTTTTACTCGGCAAATAAAATTCGATTGAATCTAGTTCAAAAGCATAAGCGATATCTTCTTGTTGATAATAAACTTCTTCTGCTTGAATACTATTTGAAAAAGCTGCACAGGTAGCGAAAATTAGGCTAAAAATTGTTTTTTTCATTTACTAAAACTCATACATAATTTTTTGTTGCCTGATTTTATATAAATGAAAGGTCTATGAATATAAAAAACATTTGTTATTAAGTGATATATACAGTTAATATATCCTTTGAATAAAAGTATCCCCCTTCTAAAAGAGGTTTATATGTTGGAGATAGTAATCATCTGATAATCACTCTCAATTTTTATTATTGAGTTGATTATCAATATCGCAATTTTTCTGTGGTCATATTTCTGATCACTTCTATTTGCACGTTTGATTATTATCAAGGCTCCAACATGAATCTTTCAAAGTTCGAACAACGAACTCTCCATGTCCTTGCCAAAGGCGGACATATTAAATACCAACGTGACGCATCAGGCACAGTCTATTTCGTTGAATGCTATACACGAGAAGGTTTTGTGCTATCTGATTGTTCATTAGATGTGTTTAAAAAGCTAAAAGCAAAACGCTTAATCAAGTCTAAAAATAGCCAACCTTATCAAATTACATTGTTAGGACTCCAGACTGTCCGCCCTCAACTAGACAATCGTTGATATAAGTGGCTATTTATTAAGAGAAAGAAAAATATGAATATTATAATTCGAGATGAACAACCCGAAGATATTAAAAATATCGAAGCGTTGACGAAAGCCGCGTTCTTAAATGAAGAGCATTCTAGTCATACTGAACAATTTATTGTGAATAGCCTTCGGAAACATAAGCAACTCACGATCTCTTTAGTTGCTATAGAAGATGGCTTAATTGTAGGTCATGTTGCTATTTCACCAGTTACAATCACGTCAGGTGAAACTGGTTGGTATGGTCTAGGCCCTATTTCTGTATGTCCAAAGAAACAAGGAATTGGCATTGGTTCTCTTTTAATGAATGCAGCTCTTCAAAAGTTAAAAGAATTAGGCGGAAAGGGTTGCGTTCTATTAGGTGATCCAAATTATTACAGTCGATTTGGTTTTAAATCATACCCTGATTTAAATTTACCTAATGTACCGAATGAATATTTTCAAGCTATAAGCTTCACTAATCATATTCCCTCAGGAGAAGTTACTTATCATGAAGCATTTATGGCAACTGAATAAATAAGTTCGCTTACAACACATAATAAAAAGCCCCTGTTTCTACAGAGGCTTTTTTCAATTCAACAATTTATTATTTATGAACCCAAGGCACAGCCGGTGAACCAATCCAAGCAGATTTAGCCGGAATATTTTCACCTTTCATGACCAATGTTAATGGCCCCAACACGGCATGGTTGCTCACGTTGGCGTTATACAAAATAATACTGCGTGTATTTACCACAACATCGTTACCAATATTCACTTGTCCGATTTTCATAATACGGTCTTCAAACAAGTGAGTTTGTGGGCCTGAGAAGCTATTAAACTCAGCGCGGTCACCAATGCTTACACAGTCAAACTCTGTAATATCGGCTGTATCCATATAGACGTCTTTACCAATACGAACACCTAAAATACGCAAGAAGAATGGCAACATTGGCGTTCCTCTTAAGTAGTTTAAGAAGTTCGGAATCGCAACTGACTCATATAAGCTTGTGATCCCTTCACTTAACCATACAAACATAGTCCACATAGGAGCTGAACGTGGCTCATAACGACCAATCAAAATCCACTTCAATAACGCAACAATAACGAAGCAGCCTACGCCATAGAGTAAACCAGCTAGAGTTAAAGCCAACAAACCTGTTGGAATGTTGTATTTGTTAATAACATCAATAATCTCAAGCACGATCATATAACCCACACCAATCGCAAGAGCAGCAGGTAATACAACACGAAGGCCTTCAATAAAACCACGCATTAAACGGCGTTTGATACTTGGTAAGAATGTTAAATGATCTGGATATTTTTCAGCAGCTTCACGCGCAGGCAATAACAATGGCGGTGAACCAAACCAAGTTTGACCATCGTACATTTCAACGTTATCAGGTGTTTTAGATTGCACGCCAATCAAGACGTTGTCTGGTAACACGGTACCATCAGCAATATACGCACTGTTTCCGACAAAACTACGGTTACCAATTTTGGTCGATTTTAATGTCATCCAGCCGCCTTTGATTTCTTCATCACCTAGCATTACAGCATCGGCAATAAAGCTTTCTTCACCCAAAGTCAGCATTTCTGGAATAACACCGTTTGCGGTAGAAATTTCAGTATTTTTACCTACTTTTGCACCGAGCATACGGAACCATGTTGGCGCATAAATCGTAGCAAACAAGCCATGCAAGGTTTGTAAGCTTGTTTCCAAGATTTGAGACGCAAACCATTTACGGTAATACGTACCACCATGAACCGCATACGTTCCTGTTTCAAGACGAGGCAATGCAACTTTACGAATGACTGAAGAAATTACAGCAGTAATCATCATCATCATTGCACTAGCTGGAATCGCTAAAATGAAGTAGTACAGTGCGATTTGTAAATGTTCATTCGGGTTAATATTAAATACGTTTGCATCTAACCAGTCGACCAACAGGAAGCTTGGGAAAATTGGAATAAAGAACAAACACGCAATAATTAACGCACTAATTCCATAATATGCATATTCTGCAATTTTACGAATAAACGATAATTTTGGACGCTCTGGTAATTTATCGTGATCGTCTACATGTCCGATTTTCTTCGCAGGTGTACCATCCCAGATTTCTCCAGCTGGTACCACTGTGTCATATTCAATTGAAGTTAAGGCATTTACGTGAGCTTGTTTTTCCAACACTGTATTTTCTTCTAATACAGCATAAGAGCCCACATAACTGTCTTCTTTTAAGTGAATTGAACCTAAAACCAAGTGACCATGTTCGACTTTGGCATTCTCTAAGTTTACTTGAGAGCCAATGCTCACCCCATCTTCAACAGTAAGTAAAGACGGCATACGAATATGCACTGAACTAATCGTCACGTCATGGCCGATTTTCGCACCAAGCGCTTTCAAATATAAGTTAAGTAAAGTCGAGCCTGACAATAAATAAACTGGTGAAATGTTGCTAATACGGTCTGCTAACCACCAACGGAAATAGGTTAATCCCCATAATGGATATTGCCCTGCACCAACGCCCATCATTAATAGTCGTTTTACAGAAATTGAAACAACAAAACTGGCAATAATAACGCTGATGTAAACCAATAAAGACATCGCGATAGCATTTGGGATACTGTCGCGTGTTCCACCAGTAAAATAGTGATAGGTAAAGAATGGCGCTAACCACTGCAAGATATTAATCGAAATTAAAACTGGAATGGTAACGAGCTGTGCAATACCACATAACCACTTATAAGTTTGGTTACGAGGGTTATCTTGTCCAATTTGGCTATCAAATACAGTAGGCGTTGGTTGCTCTAGCATGAGTGCAGCAATTGCCCCAACCCTTCTCGCTTGATATAAGTTTTGAATAGTCAGATGGCTATATTCTGGGTGTTCACGCAAGTTCGATATTAAAACAGCCGCTAAAAGTGAATGGCCGCCTAAGTCGTCAAAGAAATCTGAATCGAGTTTAATCGGCATATTTGGGAACAAGCGGTTCAAAATGCCAAATAAGATTTCTTCTGCCGGGTTTTGCGGTTGGTCAGATTCACTACGGTCAATCACACTCGTAAGTGGACGTGCTTTTAAAGCTTTACGGTCAATTTTTCCTGACAATAAACGTGGAACTTCTTCAATAATCTCAAAACGGTTTGGCACCATATAAGGTGGTAAACGTTGGCTTAAATTATGACGGAGTTCTTTAATTTCGATTGCTTTTTTCGCATCAATTTCTGGCGCAATAAACGCAATAAGCTGATCAATACCGTCTTCTGGACGAAGAATAACTGCCGCAGTACCAATACCTTCAATATCGCAAAGCGCAGCTTCGATTTCACCAAGTTCCACACGGAAACCACGGATTTTCACCTGATCGTCCGCACGTCCCAAGCAGTGTACTTGACCAAATTCATCAATTTTAGCCAAATCGCCGGTGCGATAGAGCGATTGTTCATCTGGACCGTCTGCCCACGGGTTTTGAATAAACTTATCAGCGGTTAAGTCAGGACGACCTAAGTATCCTTCTGCCACACTTGGGCCAAAGATACAGAGCTCACCTGTTTCACCTTGCGGCAGTAATTCTCTTTCAGCGTTAATGACCAACATGCCATAGTTTGGTAAAGGCTTACCAATCGTGACGAGTTTGCCACGCTCTAACGCCTCAAGGCTTGCAGTAACCGTAGTCTCAGTTGGACCATAAGTGTTAAACATTTTGTGATGAGGCAATGCCCAACGGTCAACCAGTGAATCCGGGCACATTTCCCCACCTAAGTTAATAATTCTTAAGTTAGGTACATCTTCTGGAAATAAAGCAAGTAATGTCGGTACAGCATGCAATACTGTAATTTGTTCTTGCTTTAATATTTGGCATAAACGTTCAGGGTCACTCACAAGCGACTTAGGTGCAATCCATAATGTTGCACCGACCAAGTAAGAAAGCCAAATCTCTTCAAATGACATATCAAAAGCAACAGAAAAGCCTTGATAGACTTTGTCTTGCTCTTGAATACCCAAAACATTATTTTCACTACGTAAAAAGTGACAAATATTTCTTTGGGTAATCACAATCCCTTTCGGCTTACCTGTCGAACCCGATGTATAAATAATATACGCAGGCTGTTCTGGAGTCGTTTTAGCTAAAGGAATGTTTTCACTGAGTGGTTTTTGCAGTTCGGTATTGGTCCACTTTGTTTGTGGTACTTCATCTAAATGTGCATGCCATTCATCTGTAGTAATCATTCCTACAGCGTCGGCATCTTCAAGACACACAGCAATACGGTCCGCTGGCGTATCCATATCAAAAGGAAGCCATGCTGCGCCACTTAAACAAATCGCCAATTGAGCTTTTAAAAGCTCGATACCACGAGGCAACCATAAGCCAACAATATGACCAGGTTTTACCCCCCTTATCGTCAAATGTTGAGCCATAATTAAGGCTTGCTGATATAACTCACCATAACTCAACGTTTTATCTGCTTCAATTAAAGCCGTTTTATCAGGAAGAGTTTGTGCAGTATGGACAAAAATATCGGCCAAGACTTCATGCTGCAAAAATTCCGGATGATACTTTCCACGAATAATATTATTCGTGTTTGTTACAAACTGGTTCATTTTTATACTCTCTTTAATTTTCTGATTTGGCTCAAATGAAGTCATGTTTGTTTTTCTGACCCATTAAAGAAATCAAGATATGTCATAAATTAAATAATTGAACTTAAATCAAGATTAAAGTTTTAGTTTTGAAGTCTATTTAATAATATATAAATTCCGATTGTTTAGGCTCATATTTTCTAAAAAAATTAAGCTTTTAGCTGCAATGTTTGAATTTCGCCATCATCATTAGGATGAAAAACGTACAAAACTAGCGAAGTAAAAACCTATAATTCACAAGATTTATATAACTCTAATTTTAATAAAACTAATAAATGCTATCCGATATACAAATTCTCCATATTTTAAACTTAATTAATTCGTTCTAAACATTAAAAAAACCCCAAAAAATCGAAGATTCTATTTAAATTTTTAACGGATGTTTGATTATTAACAGTATATTAAAGTCATTATGAGTCATTTCTATTTATCTTATATTTTTATCTGTATTTTTCTAAAAACTTATCCATCGATTAGCTCAAACTTATAGTTGTTTAATACTGCTCACCCCTAAACTTTTTTGCGTTAAAAGTATGGCGTGTTTATAGGAATAAGTCCTTGCATGCTGAGCTGTGACTAGCTGTTCCGCTTAAGCATGTCGAAGCCCATTCATTTATAATATATTCAAAATGGACTTAAAACTTAAATAGTAGGGATGATATGAGTCAACACATAATAAACCCAGAAGACATTCCTCTAGCATTTCAAATTGCTTGGAATAATCATGATATGAAGGCCTTTGCTGCTCTTTTTCATCAAGACGCGACTTTCGTTAATCGTTTTGGCCATTACGTTAAAGGCGTTGATGAAATTGTTGCACTACACCAGCCTATTCATGACACCATCTATAGCGACTCAACACTAGAAAATGAACTCATAGACATTACACCAATGAGTGATGATATCTGTATTTCACACTTTTGGAGTCGCTTAACTGCGGGCGTAGCTCAACCTTCAGGGCCCCCATCAAATTGATACTCTCATTCTTACTGTACTCACCAAGAAGAACAATTCTTGGTACATTCAGGCGCTTGAAAATGTGACTTTAACAAACCCTCGAACGGGAGAGACCATACTTAGAAATATATAAAAGAGCGTAAGATTATTTTTAGTAATTTATATGCATAAAAAAAGCCATTATCTTTTTAAGAATTTGGTTATCTTTCAACCACCACGAACTGTTCGCACCTTTAACAAGTAGTAGATCAATTTCATGTTCTTGATTTGGTGAGGGGGGTGACGAACTCTGCGATCTCACGTGGCGGGAAAGAAAAATATTTGTGCACTTTTACTATCTTTTTGGCATCTACATTTGCTTTATTACAATTAAAGCAAACAACCGTATTGTCTTAAGCAGATAAAGAGAATGCAGCCTTGATAGCAAATTTTTCAGAAAGTTCATCAGCTACAACGTAATTTTTACCACATTTTGTAGCAAATCGAATTCAAAGCAGCTTCGATTGGCGGTTTTTGACCGAATTGAGCCAGTAATCCTAGCCGGCCCCAACCTACAATTTGCTCAGATTTGGAAAAACAATATCAAGCCATACAACCTCAATTATTCCTTAGGAGCACTTGTGCTCCACCGTTTACACTATTACTGTATCTCATACCAATATATCCAAAGACTGACTAATCAATGGAGTGACCGTCATATGGTGTCTGACTTTGATTCAATATGCTCATTATCTGAATAACCGCAATTCGTACGCGATGTACGATTCAAGAAGAAGAAGGCAATAAGAGCCGACAAGAGAGTAATGACGATCAAAACATAAGTCAGGCTCTGGAAAGCATTGGTATAACTCGACATAAGAAGGTTGCGATTCATCTCAGGTAACATTGCAGATGCAGAAGAGAGATCGCCTACTGCAATATGCTGTGATGCTTCCGTGATTCGCAAAGCTGTAACAGAGCTCGCACTATTTGATAATAAAAACTGTAGCTTCATGCTAGCGAAAGTCGACAGCAAAGCTACGGTAATGGCTAGCGCAACACCCTCACTCGCAACTCGCGTGGTATTAAAAATACCAGTCGCCATCCCTGCCCTCTCTTTAGGCACAACACTGATTGCAAGCCCGTCCATGAGTCCCCACGGCATACCAGCGCCAACCCCAATAAGTAACATTGCAATGATGACAGCATACCCAGAGTGACCATCGTTGATCAAGCCAAGCAAATAAAGCCCAATCGCAGCGATTACGAAACCAATTCCGCACAGAACACTGGCTGAGATCCAGCGTGTCAACGAAGCAACCAGCATGGGGATTACGAGCAATGGTGCCGATAAAGCCAGCATCAACTGACCTGCTTCGATTTCAGAATAACCACCAACTCCAATAAAGCGCAGCGGTAATAGGACAATCAACACGATATAGCAATAGCAAGTTCCGATAGGCAGCATCTGCACGCCTATAAAACGTGGATAACGAAACAAACTGAGATCAAGCATTGGTTTCGTCACTTGTAGTTCAATAAAAATAAAGATGACCGACAAAACCAATGAAGCAATCAATAAAGTCATCACCTTTGGACTCGTCCAGCCACTTTCAGGCACCTCAATGACACTAAATGTGAAAAGCGACAAGGCCCCTGTAAAGGTCAGCATACCTAACCAGTCAAATCCTGTCGCATCGGGATCACGCGTTTCACGCATTTGTGACATTCCCAAAATCAGTGCCACAGTACCAATGCCTGCAATTGCAAAGAAAATTGATGGCCAACCAAATATGTCAATTAATGCACCAGACATTAGAGGACCGAAAGCAAGGCCTACCCCAAAGCTTGTGCCTAGCATACTGAAAGCGCGTGTACGCGCATGTCCCTCGAACTCCTGTGCCAGCGCAGACGAACCACCAGACAGCGCTGCCGCTGCAGCGACTCCTTGTATGGCACGTAATGCATCAAGCCATACTACAGTCGAGCACATGCTTAAAACCAGCGAAGTAATAATGAATAATGTCATGCCTAGAATAAACATACGTTTCCGGCCAAACTTATCGGCCAAGACTCCAGTGGCCATTAACAAACTGCCAAAACTTAACATAAAAGCATTAGTGATCCATGTAAGGGCTGTGGCACTACCGCCCAAAGTATGGCCAATCATAGGCGTTGCAACTACTCCTCCAGTAAAGCTCAATGGCAGGACTACCGCAGCAAGGCAAATCGAAACCAGAATGAGTACTTTGCTTCGGTCAGTGGTGAAAGTCGTATTTGTCATGAAAATACCTATTCTGAGAAAGATGATTTCAGTGAATGAATTGCTATGGTGAGTATAATTTCGACTTAATATTAGATAAATACGATATAATTCCACTTATAATGGAATAAAATTCTATAATTAATCGGGTATTTCATGGATAGCTTTAATGGAATTGTCTACTTTGTAAAAACAGCTGAAGCACTCAGCTTTGTCGGTGCTGCCCGCGCACTCGGTGTGTCCGCATCTGCTGTGGGCAAAAGTATTGCTAAGCTTGAACAAGCGATGGGAGTACGATTGTTTCAGCGCAGCACGCGCAAAGTTCATTTGACTGCTGAAGGTGAGATGTTCTATCAACGTTGTCGATCAATCTTGGACGATCTCGACGAAGCACAGGCTATGCTGTCGCATGCCATCCAGACACCACGCGGTAAGCTGCGATTAAGCTTGCCGACCATCGGTTACCACTTCTTACTTTCTGAGCTACCTGAATTTCGCCGACTTTATCCAGAAATTGAGCTAGACATTGATTTTAATGACCAACTTGTCGATGTCATTAAGGAAGGTTTTGATATCGTCATACGTAGTGGAGATCTGCCAGATTCTAAACTGATGTCGCAGCGGCTAGGAACGTGTCGTCATGTATTGTGTGCAGCGCCTGCATATCTTGCACGTAGGGGCATCCCACGCACACCTGTTGAATTGGAACAGCATGACTGCATACGTTATCGCTTTCCAAATACTGGGAAGCTCATGGCATGGACGATGTCAGCCGATCCTCTCTGGTCACAACTACGGCTACACACTATCTTAACGTTTAACAACATGGAGGCCGTATTGACTGCTACGATTGATGGACACGGGATTGCTTACATGCCTGATTTCTTGGTGTATAAAGCTTTCGAAGAGGGAAAACTTCAAATTGTATTGAATAATGCCGAACAGGAACTCGTTCAGTTCTGGGCATTATGGCCGTCAAACCGTCATCTTTCTCCCAAAATCAGAGCTTTTGTGGATTTTATTTCAAAAAAGTTGTTTAGATTAGACTTATTAAAAATATGAAACTGATATATTCCATTAAAATATGAAAATAAAATAAGAATATAGGTAATAAACGGCCCTAAGATTCTTTAATTCAGTACCGTGACACTCTGTACTAATTCCTTTTGCAGTGGTCCTACATTCGTATTTAAAGTATCAGTCTAGGGGCTGTCCCTGTTCATCACGATTATAAAACTCATTAACTACATCCAAGACCGCCTCCCCCTCAAACTTAGCATTCATATAACCTTATCATGCTGTCTGATCTAATGCCTCCTGATAGAATCCTGAATGATGCGAGCGGGCATCATCTAGAGAAACTTCTGGGTAATTATCCAAAGATAAATCGTTACGTTTGCCTAAAAAGGGTGTGTATAGTTGAATATCCGTATTTGCTACCACTCTGGCCAATACGCAAATACAGGTTTCCCTCTTAACAACTTATACAGCTTATTAGAATCAGTTAGATTTTTTAACTTACAAAGCACTAAGCTTGTTTACTTCACGGGTCGTTATAAACCAGACATAAAAAAACGCAGCAAGATTAATCTTACTGCTTTTTTTAATTTTGACCGTAACCTGATAATTTTTTACTTATACAGCATTATTATTTATTGAGTTACATGTGCTAAAAAAGCATCTATTGCTGAGCGTGCAATTTCAGCATCTTGAAAAGATTGAGCACCAGAGACACCTACCGCACCTATTAGATTCCCTTGATACAGTATTGGTTCACCACCTTCTAAGCTACCAGAAAAACTGCTCATATTAAGAATACCAATTTGGCCGTTCTTAATCATATCCTCCAAGCTTTTTGATGGAAGTCTACTTATTGCAGAGCCTTTGGCTTTTTCCAAAGAAAAGCTAGCCGTCAAGGGTGATGCTCCATCAAGACGTTTCATAGTTAACAGACTTCCTGTTTCATCAACAACAGAAATACTGACGTTCAGACCCATTTCATTGGCAGCTTGCTGTGCGCGTTCCAATAAAACTTCTGCATCACTCAATGTTAAATAATGTTTGGTTTTCATGTATTCCACCTGAATATTTCATTTTAAAACAGCCTTTTATCGTTATTAAAAGGACTTATTGTTTAGAGATGACAGGCATCTTAGAATGAATTTATCTCACTAAAAATCATTGAGTTGGCAAAATACTATTGAATAAAAATCAAGAAATACGCAGAGATATTGTCATTAACAACTAAAAAGCAGAGTCAAAAATCATGCATGTAGAGCGTATAGCTACAGAGTCGTGTGTTTTCTAAAATTTCAGCTTAAATACGATTCATCTATTATGCACAGCCATTAGATTTATTCTTATTCGGATTATTCCAATCCAGGTTTTAATGTGAAGGGGTTGAGGGATAAAATAATAGATAAAAAAAAGCCCTTGTCAATAACAAGGGCTTTTTAAGAATTTTGGCGGAAGCGGTGAGATTCGAACTCACGGAGGACTCACACCCTCGTCGGTTTTCAAGACCGGTGCATTAAACCGCTCTGCCACGCTTCCAACGAGCGCTATAATATAAACAAAAATGCAAGTTGGCAAATCTTTTATTTAATTTTTAATTCAAACGCTCAAAATAAAAACAAATCTATTTAAATTTCATCATTTTTAGGCTTTTCATAACGAATTGCATTGATATACCAAAGCTTTTTACCTAAAGGAGTGTGCACTTCAACCTCATCATCGACTTCTTTACTCAACAGTGCACGCGCCATTGGTGACTCAATCGAGATATGCTGAGGATGATGATCATAAATTTCATCAATCCCGACAATTCGTAAAGTTTTTTGTTCCCCTTCTTCATTTTCAATTTCGACCCAAGCTCCAAAATAAACTTTGCCTTCTTGCTCCGGAGCATAATCAACAATTTTTAACTCTTCTAAACGTTTTCCTAAATAACGTACTCTGCGATCAATTTTTCTCAGTAGCTGTTTATTGTACTGATAATCGGCATTTTCACTGCGGTCGCCGAGGCTTGCAGCCCAATTCACTTTCTTTGTGATTTCTGGTCGTTCTTCATGCCAAAGTTGTTTTAATTCAGCAACTAATTTGTCATGTCCTGACCGAGTGATTAAGTTAGATTTCATGATAAAAAACCACTGATGAACAACATACTGCTTACAAGATGTAGCATTTTATACCCTATTTACCCATATCAGAAGTGTATAAATTTTCTTCCTTAATAAATTCATGTTGTTATGTTGATATATCGAATATTTAATTGTTCAAAATTTGACAATCTTTTTTTTGAATATTATGATGCGCGCATCTTAAATGTTGAGTATTTTTTAACCCAACCAGCAACTATGTAGATTTTCTACACAGTTTATTTTTTTCATTTCATGTCATTTTGAATGACGTCATGACTGCCCACCCCTTATTGAATTTATCAACTTTTAGAAGTTATGGCAGCTTTTTGCCTGGCTTTCTAGGGCATAAATTATCTGTAGCGGAGACAACATGCACAGTAATTCAAGTTCTGGGTCGAGGCTTAGCCTTAACTCTTTATTTTCTTCTCTCCCATTGAAAGTTCTTGCACTCAGCACTATGTTTTTTCCCTTTCATAGTATCAATGCAGGAAAAACCCTACAGTACAATACTGTAGTTAACACAAACACATTAACCGTAGTTGCTGTAGAAAGCCCAACTACTGTTTTTAAAGAAGATCAATTTTTACATGGCTTCGGTTATGACTTGGCTCGTAACTATGCGCAAAGCTTAAATGTAAAGTTGGACTTCAAAATCGTGGCAGATAACGCCACCGCACTCAAATGGATCCAGCAAGGTAAAGCAAATCTTGCCATGACGACCGCGAGCTTAAGCTCAATCGAGAACAAAGGTTTAATGTCTTTTTCTGCAAGTTGTGGTGACATCGTAAATTTGCAAAAAAATGGATTAAATCCCGATTTAAGCTGGGTGTTTAAACAAGCAGATGATCCTCTTACACAAACTGCCAGTGGTTTTGTTTGTCAAAGCAAGCAAAATGGTCTGACTCAACAACTGGCTTCATTTTACAACCGTAACGTTGTAAAACCTGAGTCTTGGTCTACGATTCAACGTGACATCAGTACGCGTTTACCTATTTACAAAGCCAGCTTTAAACAAAGCGCGGCGAAGTACGATTTAGATTGGCATTTGCTTGCAGCAATGAGCTATCAAGAATCGTATCTCAAGCCAGAGTCTGTTTCACCAACAGGCGTACGCGGATTAATGATGTTAACCAACAGTACAGCTCGGGCAATGGGTGTAAGTAACCGTAGCGATCCAGCGCAAAGCATTCAGGGCGGTGCGAAATATTATGATCTCATGCTAAGTGAGTATGGTGATATTCCCTTCCCAGATCGTAACTGGTATGCCCTTGTGGCCTACAATATGGGTCCAGGCGCAGTCAACCAGATCCAGAAGCGCTTACAAACTCAAGGGAAAGACCCAAACCAGTGGGTAAATCTCTATGACTATTTACAGCGCAATCAAATGCGAAATGGTCGATACAAACAAGCGGTGCAGTACGTGACTCGTATTCGTGCTTATCTTGAGCATATTAAAACGGCGCAAACGCGAATCAATATCTAGTTTTATTGTTTTTAAAAGTTGATAAATTCATTGTTTGTATCAATAAAAAGCTTACCTCTTGGGGTAAGCTTTTTATATAAATTCTTTTAGACTTAAGCTGTTTGTTCTAATACTTTCTTGAACAAATCTTTTTGTTCTTGGCTTGGTTTAGCTGTTTGTAAAGCCATTAACTGAGACATGTCGCCTTGAACTTTAATTTTACCAGTCATGAATGCTTGCATAGCTGCTGCCATATCAAACTCAAGGAATACTTTACGTAAAGTTTCAGCATCCATGTTCAAAGTTGTTTTGGCATTTGAAGACAAACCTTTTTGGATTTTACCCCCATCTAACGCTAATTCGGTATTTCCAGAAGCATCTGTAACTACTAAATTAATTGCCAAATTCGCAAGAGCTGGTGGCAAATTAAGATCACCTGCTTCAGCAGTTAATTTTTCGACAGTCGCAAACCAATCATCAGTTAAAAATGCAGGCATGATTCTTCCTCAAATTTATTTGTTCAATTTCTCTAGTTAGTTGCCTATCCAGACAACATCATATGAAGCACTTCTGCTTGTGCGTTGTTATAGCATGTAATTTTAAGGTTGGGCTATGACTTTTTGTACGGAACATTCATTTTTTAGTATTTTGATACATTAAAGGCACTTGTTTATAAAGTGCCTTTAATTGACTTACTTAATCGTTTTATTCAGCAGCAAAACTTAAGTTCACTACATCTAAACGTTTTTTAAGTTCTTCAGGGTCTTTAAAGTCGATCTCACGCTGAGAATCTAGCGCTTCAAAATCAAACAAATCACGGTCCGCTAACTGAGACGGAGATACGTTTTGTAAAGCACCAAAAATGCTGTGTAAACGTTTCGGATATTGTTTATCCCACTCACGTAGCATTTCATTAAGCATGGCACGCTGTAAGTTCTCTTGTGAACCACAAAGGTTACACGGAATAATTGGGAACTTACGTAATTCTGCATATTTGATAATGTCTTTTTCTTCAACATAAGCCAAAGGACGAATCAAAATATTCTTCTTATCTGACGACAAAAGCTTAGGTGGCATCGCCTTTAAGCTGCCGCCATGGAACAAGTTCAAGAAAAAAGTTGCAATGATGTCATCACGGTGATGGCCTAACGCAACTTTAGTGGCACCAATTTCTTGAGCAAAGCCATAAAGCGAACCACGACGTAAACGTGAACACACTGCACAGTATGTTTTACCTTCAGGTGTTAAACGCTTGGTAATGGTGTAAGTGTCTTTTTCCAAAATGTAATATGGAATGTTATTTTCTTCCATATAACGTGGTAAGACATCTTCAGGAAAGCCCGGCTGCTTTTGGTCAAGGTTAACCGCAACAATGTCAAAGTTGATCGGTGCAATACGTTTGAACTGCAACAAAATGTCGAGCAAGGTATAACTGTCTTTACCACCAGACACACACACCATGACCTTGTCACCATCTTCAATCATATTGAAGTCACGAATGGCATGTCCAACTTGACGGCGAAGCTTCTTAAGCAAACGATAATAGACCGAGCTTGTTGGAAGTTCAGGCTTAAAATTAAATCCTTCGTTGGACTCAACTGGCGCGTACATAGACGAGATATACCCATAAATAAAAATACCGCGCAATTTTATATGATTCGGACGGGAATCGCATCAAAAGAATAGTTTCAATTCTTGAAGTCGTCATAATGCTCAGGCATGATGCAAAAGCAGTGCTCCATTTTGACCGATGAGTTCATTTTTTGCGCAAAATGCTTACTTTTTGGACTTTTCCACAGTTTTCCACAAAACCTGTGGATAAAATTGTGGATTTCTTCGTGCTTGACAAACTGTTTTCACCTTCTGTTAAGGGTTTTATTTAAATTGATCATTTTTTAACCAATGATTTTTACCTTTAATTTTCAAATAGTTATTCAAGTCAATAGAATCATTTTAAAAATTTTTTTTAATTTTTTTTGATGATCATTCGAACAAAACAGCTTGATTTTTTAAAACAGCCAAAATAAAAAAAATTACACAAAACTTCTTTCTGTAATATTTTTTGATAAACTCTTTGACAAGTTTCGAATACCTTAAAATTGTGAATAACATAAAATGAAAAATTCGGTTCAATATCTTTTTTCTTGTTTGCTGGGGATGACCACTTTTTCGGTAGGTATAATGCCGACTTTTGCGGGTCAGATGTACGTTTACCAAGACAAAAATGGCAGTACTTTACTGACTAACCGTAAAAGCTATGACAATTCACTCAAGAAAGTAAAAGTGACTTACTATCCCGATAGTAATATTCATAGTTATACCAACTGGGGCGCTTCAGAAGCTTCTGTTCTACCGAGTTATAGCAGAAATAAAAATGCGTTTGACCATATTATTAAACAGGCCGCACAACAGCACGGCGTATCAGAAGGTTTAATTAAGGCAGTCATGCATACCGAATCTGGTTTTAATGTGAATGCTCACTCTCCAGTAGGTGCTCAAGGCCTAATGCAGCTGATGCCTGCAACTGCTCGCCGTTTTAATGTATCTAACGCCTATGATCCTCAGCAAAATATCTTTGCTGGTGCGAAATATCTAGGTTGGTTGCTCAAGCGTTTTAATGGCAATACGCAAATGGCGCTTGCTGCCTATAATGCTGGTGAAGGTAACGTAGATAAGTATGGTGGTATCCCTCCATTTCGTGAAACCCAAGATTATGTTCGCCGTGTAACTAGTCGATATCAAAACTTATATTCTTCTGGGGTAAGCCTTTCATCGTTTAGTAACTCAAATATTTCTGCTCAAGCAGTAAATCCCCCTGTTTCGCCACAAGCCACCACACCTCAACAAGTATCGGCTAAACCTGTTAAATACTCTTCTGGGCGCCAAATCGTAACATTGTCAGATGGCACTTATACAGATGCCCCGACGGGTACTTATGTCACCAATAACGCAACAGCAATTGCGCATATTAGAATCGAGTAAAGTTTAAAACCGCATGTATTGCGGTTAATCTTTTAACGAGGCCCATTGTCTAAAAATTGTAATGATCTATTACCCCTACCCGAGTGTTTAGACGGGCCTTCTAAATAACTTGTTTAATTTAAATACATTCTTATCCACTAAAGAATGTATCGATTCCTTATTTTTTCCTTGAATTTTTCCCCTAAGCGCCGCATATTAGCTGAGTGATTTATAATTTATAAATCAGATAATATTTTATTTATAAGAGGATTTTCTCAATGATGCGGATTGGTTTGTTTTTGCTTACCAACCTCGCGGTACTGGTTGTAGCTGGCATTATTTTGTCACTCTTCGGTGTCGGTAGTTACCATGGCGCGGGTGGCTTGAATCTAGGCAACCTTTTAGTCATCTGTTTTGTGTTTGGTATGGTGGGCTCTTTAGTCTCTCTATTTATGTCCAAATGGATGGCTAAGAAAACTACTGGTACAGAACTGATTGACCCAAATGCTCCTCGTAACCAAGCTGAAAGCTGGTTATTGCAAACAGTCGCTGAACTTTCTCAACGTGCTGGTATTAATATGCCAGAAGTTGGTATCTTCCCTTCATATCAGTCTAATGCTTTCGCAACAGGCTGGAATAAAAATGATGCCTTAGTTGCCGTTTCAAGCGGTCTACTTGAGCGTATGAACAAAGATGAGTTACGTGCAGTACTTGCGCACGAGATCGGCCACGTTGCAAATGGTGACATGGTTACACTCGCACTCATTCAAGGTGTAGTAAACGCCTTTGTGATGTTCTTTGCTCGTGTAGTAGGTGACTTTATCGACCGTAATGTTTTTGGTCGTCAAGACAATGAAGCCCCTGGTATGGGTTATTTCCTCATTACGATGGTTCTAGATATCGTGTTCGGTATTCTTGCTTCAGCTATTGTGATGTGGTTCTCTCGTTACCGTGAATACCGTGCTGATGAAGCCGGTGCACGTTTAGCTGGTAAACAAGCAATGATTTCTGCTTTATTACGTTTACAGGCTGAAACAGAGTTACCTGACCAAATGCCAAAAGAAATGAAAGCGTTCGCTATTGCGGAAGGTAAAGAACAAGGCTTTAGTTTAGCTGCTTTGTTCCAAACTCACCCATCTATCGAACAACGTGTAGCAGCTCTACATCAGTTAGATTGCCCATAACACAGTAAATAAAAAAGCCTCCTTTTGGAGGCTTTTTTATTAGGCTGAATGAGCAAGTCCCCAAAGAAAACTGATTCCCCACCACATCGCAAAACCAATCAGAACAAGCACAAATACCCCTAATAAATCGGGTATATGTAACCATAGCCAACTCACAACAGGGTTACGCCAGAAGGCTGACTGTTGCTGCTTCTTTTCAAGCTTTTCGTGTAAATATGGATGAACAACATGCATATCACTTTGAATCGCATATTCTTCGCGTATGTGGGTATGAACCACATCTAATGCTTTTCTACTAGGGCGTATAAAAATATCGAAAATAGTCCCTGCAACTGGAACACAACCCACCACAGCATCAACTACAGCCAATTTTATGACGGGAGTGAGCTTATGCTGTGGCACACCAATTTGCTTGGCTTTATATATGGCATAGCAAGTCAGAACAAAACCGGCTACATCACCCGCAATAGGAATAGTACTTAGAGCCGCATCGGCACCAATACCCTGCTTTGTAAAAGGAATACGGACCGCACTATCCATCATCGTTGCGAATTTAGCCAGATCTCGTTCTAATGCGATGACCTGTTGCTGTGTTAGTTTTTTTTCTTGAGGCATCTAAATCAAATATATGAAGAGAAGTTAAACTTAATATACTTGATTTAGTGCCTGTTTTTAAATTGTTTGCTTTTAACTCGAAGCTTTCGATTTAAACAGTGAGCGTAATAACACATACATAACTGGAATAAAGAATAAAACCAGCACAGTACCAAACATCACACCGCCTAAAATACTAATACCAATTTCTTGACGGCTAACCGCACCAGCGCCCTGTGCAAACACAAGTGGAATCACACCAGCACCGAAGGCTAAAGAAGTCATTAGAATCGGTCTTAAACGCAAGCTCGCGCCTTCTAAAGCGGCCTGAATAGCATTCTTTCCTTTCTCTTGAGCTAATGCAGCAAACTCAACAATTAAAATTGCGTTTTTACATGACAATCCAATCGTGGTTAGAAGTGCAATTTGGAAATACACATCATTTGGCAAACCAAAGATATAAGAGAAAATGACACTTCCTCCTACACCTAATGGAATAGAGGTCATCACGGCAGCAGGAATGCTCAAGCTTTCATATAACGCCGCTAAACATAAGAAAATAAAACCTGCCGAAATCAGATATAACCATACCGCCTGATTTGTCGACTTCTGTTCTTCAAAAGACAATCCCGTCCAAGCCAAACCAATATCTTTTTGCTGGTTGACGAGTTGCTCAACATCTTTCATAGCCTGACCAGAACTGCTATTACTCGCAACATCTGCTTGTAACTGTAAAGCACTATATCCCATATAGCGTTTTACAATTTCCGGAGCTCCGCCCCAGCTAAAGTTCGCAAATGAGCTAAAAGGCACCATTTCATTTTGGCTATTACGCACAGACCAATTATATAAATCTTCAGGTTTAGATCTGAACTCGGCATCACCTTGAATCATGACACGTTTAATACGGCCCCGATCAATAAAGTCATTTACGTAAGTTCCGCCCCATGCACTCGACAAAGTATTATTAATAGCTGATAACTCTAGTCCATTTGCCAAAGCCTGTTTCTGGTCAATCTTGATATTTAGATTTGCTTTACTATTGGTAGACTGCTTATCAAAGTTTTCGAAAGTTGAATAGTTTTTACTTTGAGCCTGTAACTGACGGAACATACCATCTAAGAAATTTTGCCCTTGACCATTTAAATCTTGAATCCAAAAATCCAGACCATCGGTTTGCCCCAAACCATTTACCGAAGGTGGTAAGGTCACATTAATTTGAGCATTATTAAAATTTCTGAAATATTTCATTGCGCGCTTTTGTATAGCGTCAGCCGAGTCCTCTTTAGCCGTACGTACATCCCAAGGTTTTAAAGCAATAAAGCCTTGCGCTAAGTTTTGCCCTGTACCGGCATTATTTCGACCATAACGAATTAAAACCAGATCAACATTCTTATCTTCTTTACTGAGAAAATACTGGCGCACTTGCTCACCAATTTTTTTACTCTCAGACATTGGAGCGCTATCTACTAGCTTAATTTGAACACTTAAAATGCCTTGGTCTTCTTTAGGAATAAATCCGCTTTTCAAACCACTATAGAACAGCGAAAAAATAGCAATCAGCGCCACAAAAATTACAATAACCGATTTACTGTAGTGAATACTCGTCTGAACAAGCTTGATATATTTATTTTTAAGTTGATCAATTTTTTGGTTAAACCAAACTGCCCAACGCATAGGTTCAGGGTTCGGTTTTAAAATTAATGCACACAATGCAGGCGTTAAAATAAGTGCAACCGTAAGCGATAATGCCATAGCGGCAACTAAAGTAATGGAAAACTGACGGTAAATCACGCCAATTGAGCCACCTAAAAAAGACATTGGAATAAAAACAGCAGTTAAAACCAATGTAATGCCGACTAAGGCACCACTAATTTCACCCATTGACTCAATTGCAGCTTCTTTAGGGCTTAAGTGCTGTTCATGCATGAGCCGCTCAACGTTTTCGACCACCACAATCGCATCATCGACCAACAAACCAATGGCGAGTACCAGTGCAAATAACGTTAATGTGTTAATACTAAACCCAAGCACATATAAAACTGCAAAAGTTCCTAAAATAACAACTGGAACGGTAATACTCGGAATAAGAGTGGCACGCCAGCTTTGTAAAAATAGGAACATCACCAAAATTACTAAAATAATGGCTTCTATAAGGGTCTTTACAACTTCCTTAATTGACTCTTGCACAAACGGCGTATTATCTCGCGGATAAACGATCTTATAGCCTGCCGGTAGTTTCGTTGAAAGCTGATCTAAGGTTTGATGGATGAGCTTAGAGGTTTGAATCGCATTCGCACCTGAAGATAAAGAAATACTTACACCCGCGGCAGGATAACCGTTAATCGTATTCAAAAATTGATAGTTTTCTGCCCCTAGCTCTACTCTAGCAATATCTTTTAAATAAACATAACCTGCCGATTTATTCGATTTTACGACAATATTTTTAAAGTCCTCGACTGTTTTGAGTCGAGAACCTGCGGTCACTTTTGTATTTAAATATTGACCGTCAATGACTGGTAAATCACCAATTGCACCTGCAGCAACTTGGGTATTTTGGGCAGTGATTGCGCTCGCAACATCACTTGGCATTAAATTATATTGCTTTAACTTGTCTGGATTTAACCAGATACGCATTGCATATTGTGAACCAAATATATCTGTTTCACCCACCCCTTCAATACGGTTTAAGTTATCAACGACATGCGTAGTTAAATAATCCGACAGCTCAATATTTCCGGTTTTACCAGTTGAGTCATATAAGCCAATCACCATAAAAGTATCGCCTAAAGACTTGGTAACGGTAACACCTTGGCGCTGAACTTCATCGGGTAAACGGCGTATGACACCACTAATGCTATTTTGAACTTGTACCTGAGCAGTATCTGGGTTGGTTCCATTATCGAAACTAATGGTAATTCGGCTACGCCCAGATGAATCACTTGATGAGCTAAAATAGAGTAAGTGATCAATCCCTTGTATTTGCTGTTCTAAAATTTGGGTAACACTTTGCTCAACCGTTTGTGCATCTGCCCCGCTATAACTTGCCGACACTGTAATTTTCGGAGGTGCAATATCGGGATACCGTTCTACGGGCAAATGCATCACCGAAAAAATACCAAAAGCCATAACAATGATCGCCAGTACATTGGCAAAAATGGGGCGCTGAATAAAAAATTTAGATAGCATGGCTGCTCGGTATGGTGTCGTTAATTAACAGGAGAAAATGCCGCTTTGAGACCTTGTGATCATCAACGAGCAGTGTAAAAAAGACAAGTGGAATTAAAAAAATAAATGTAATTAAGACAAAAACAAAGCATGTTTCACTATTTCCAACAAAGCAATAAAGAACCAATTAAATAGTGTCACTTAAAATTCATGAATTCTTCATCATCACGTCAAACTAAATCCCAATACTTGAGTCGTTTCAATTAAAACAATATGAGTAGAATTATGTTTAGAAAAGCACTTTTATGCTTAAGTTTAATTAGCTTGGTCGGTTGTAATGACGATGATAAAACTGAAACAACACCGACCACACCAGAGTATCAACTTCCTAAAATTTTAGTCATCGGACACCGTGGCGCAAGCGCTTTACGTCCTGAACATACTTTGGCTTCATATCAAAAAGCCATTGATGATGGTGCAGACTTTATTGAACCCGACTTAGTGTCAACAAAAGATGGTGTATTGGTTACGCGTCATGAAAATGAAATTGGTGGAACTACCAATATCAGTACCCTCGCCCAATTTGCAGACCGTAAAACCACCAAAAATATTGATGGTGTAAATTTAACGGGTTGGTTTACGGAAGACCTCACCTTAAATGAATTACAACAAGTTAAAGCACGTGAGCGTATTCCTGAGTTTCGACCAGCAAATACGGCTTACAATGACCTCTATTCAATTCCGACACTCGAACAAGTCATTGAACTTGCCGAAGCAAATTATAAAAAAACTGGCAAGATTATTGGTTTATATATCGAAACCAAGCATCCAACTTATTTTAAAAATAAAAATTTGGCTATGGAGGACACACTTCTTAAAACTCTTGCCAAATATCAATATACACGTGATATCGCACCTATCTATTTGCAATCGTTTGAAGTCAGCAATTTAAAATATTTAAAAGATCAACTTGATCTTCATAAGACGCTTAAACATGCACAAATCATTCAGTTATATGATGCAAAAACATCTCGACCAGCCGACTTTGTTGAATCTGGCGTGTCTAAAACATATGGTGATTTAGCCACAGCACAAAGCTTAAAAGATGTTGCTCAATATGCAAATGGCGTAGGTCCAAGTAAAAACTATATTCTCAGTTTCAATAATGATGGTTCAGTACAAACCACTTCATTTATTACAGATGCGCATGCCGCTGGCTTAAAAGTACATCCTTATACTTTCCGCCCAGAAAATAACTTCTTACCACAGCCTTTAAAATGTAGCGATAAACCTGCTGAACGTTGTCTAACAGGTGCTCTAAAAGAGTTTGAAGCATATTTCAAAGCAGGTGTGGATGGTGTCTTTACAGATGATCCAGCACTCGGCCGTGAAGCAGTCAATAATTTTGAGAAAGCAACTAAATAGTTAAAGGCTTAATAAAAACAGGGCATTCAATGCCCTGTTTTTTTACTTATCAAGACTGTTATTAAAATATAAAGGAATCCACTGATATTGTTCTGCATTCACTTTATATACATGGCCAATTCCAGGGAATGGCAAATGTGGAGCAGCTACCCATTGCTGCTTATTTGAAATTTCAGCAAACATTTTCAAACGAGTGTTAATTGCCTGTTCAGAATTTACATCAAAATCTACACCAGTTTTTGGAGCATCAAACTGTAAAGAATGTGAGTGGACAATGTCCCCTACAAAGACAATTTGTTGACCTTTACTCTTTAAGCGGAAACTATGGTGACCTGGTGTGTGTCCTTGTGTATTGATCACTTCAAAACCTTGAATGACATCACCATCTTTAAATGTTTTGAATGCTTTTTTCGCTTCATAAGGTGCAAGTGCAGCTTTTACATTTTTAACAGTGCCTAAATAATTTTCTTTTTGATTTGCTGGTACTGTTTTTTCAGAAGCTGGGTTTAACCAGTAATCTGCTTCACGCTCATGCGCATAAATCGTTGCATTAGGAAATACTGCTTTTCCATCTTTAGCAATTCCACAAACATGGTCTGGGTGTAGATGGGTTAACAAAACCGTTTTCACATTCGCAAGTTGATAGCCTGCCAGTTCAAGATTTTTAGCAATTGAACCCAACTGTGGGCCAAAACAACTTGAAGCTCCACTATCAACAAGCGTTAAACTTTTACCGTCATCTACCAAGAATGCATTTACCGAAGTTTGAATCCCCTTCTCATTAACAACAGCGTACTTGGTTAAAATTTTAGTCTTCTCAGCCTGATTCAAATTTTTGAACAACTTAGGGTCTAAATAAATGGTGCCGTCAAGTAAAGAGGTGATGCGGTAATTACCAAATTGATGCTTATAATATCCCGGTACTTGCTGAGCTGAGGCAGGTTCTGCATAGCTTACATGTAAGCCACCCATGACAAGTCCTAATGCTACAAATAGTTTTTTCATCTCTTCTTCTCTATCAAGTTATAAAGTCAAAATCTTTAAAAAAGATTTAATATTTTTTTTGAGGGCCGCGATATATAATGCATGAAAAGTGTTAAAAATATAAGTGAATGAATAGTTATTCTCCCTACAAAGGCAAAAGCGGACTTAAGCGCATCTTGAATGCGACAGGTTATTCAATTTCAGGATTTAAGGCAGCTTATAAAAATGAAGCCGCTTTCCGACAAATTATTTTAATTAATGTTGTGCTTATCCCTACTAGCTTTTTCCTAGATGTGACTCGTGGCGAACATGCACTTATGGTCGTTGTATGTCTATTTGCAATTATTGTAGAACTATTCAATTCTGCGATTGAGGCAGTAGTTGACCGCGTATCACTTGAAAAACATCAACTCTCTAAAAATGCCAAAGATATGGGAAGTGCTGCACAGTTTGTTGCACTGTCTATTATTGCAGTGACATGGCTTATCATTTTATTAGGCTAAAAAAAACCATGCTTATAAAAGGATAAGCATGGTGTAACAAAAAAGAGGAACTACAGCTACTGTTCCTGACTATAAGTTTAAGAATATCAACTTAACTTTTTCTTAATTTATATAAGAAATAAAAAAAATCCCTGTAAATGCAGGGATTTTTTTATTTAGACGTTGATGTTTATCACATCATGCCGCCCATTCCACCCATACCGCCCATGTCTGGAGCAGCTGGTTTGTCTTCAGGAATGTCAGTAATCATACATTCTGTAGTCAACATTAAACCAGCAACAGAAGCAGCGTGCTCAAGCGCAGAACGAGTTACTTTAGCTGGGTCAAGAATACCCATTTCTAACATATCGCCATATTCACCAGTTGCAGCGTTGTAACCGAAGTTACCTTCACCTTTCTTAACTGCATTGATTACTACAGATGGCTCATCACCAGCGTTCGCAACGATTTGACGAAGTGGAGCTTCAATCGCACGACGTAAAATGTTGATACCTGCAGTTTGGTCTTCGTTAGCACCTTTCAAGCCGTCAAGAACGTTTACAGCACGTACAAGCGCAACACCACCACCTGCAACAACACCTTCTTCAACTGCTGCACGAGTTGCGTGAAGAGCATCGTCTACGCGGTCTTTCTTCTCTTTCATTTCAACTTCAGTTGCTGCACCGATTTTAATTACAGCAACACCGCCTGCCAATTTAGCAACGCGTTCTTGTAATTTTTCACGGTCATATTCTGAAGTAGATTCTTCGATTTGAGCACGGATTTGTTGAACACGCTCAGCGATAGCAGCAGCATCACCAGCACCATCAACAATAACTGTGTTTTCTTTAGAAACAGTGATTTTGTGCGCTGTACCTAAATCTTGAAGAGTCGCTTGTTCTAAAGACATACCAACTTCTTCAGAAATTACAGTTGCGCCAGTCAAGATTGCGATGTCTTGAAGCATAGCTTTACGACGGTCACCGAAACCAGGAGCTTTAACAGCACACACTTTGATAATACCGCGCATGTTGTTTACAACAAGAGTTGCAAGCGCTTCACCTTCAACATCTTCAGCGATAATAAGAAGTGGTTTACCAGTTTTAGCAACTGCTTCTAAAACAGAAATCAATTCACGAATGTTGCTGATTTTTTTGTCAACAAGAAGGATGAACGGATTTTCAAGTTCAGCAGTCAAAGTATCTTGCTTGTTAGCAAAGTACGGAGAGATATAACCACGGTCAAACTGCATACCTTCTACAACGTCTAATGCGTCTTCGAAGCCAGAGCCTTCTTCTACAGTGATTACGCCTTCTTTACCTACTTTTTCCATTGCTTGTGCAATAAGTTTACCAACAGTAGTATCAGAGTTAGCAGAGATAGAACCAACTTGTTCAATTGCTTTGAAATCATCAGCTGGTTTAGCAATAGAACGGATATTTTCAACTACAGTTTTTACTGCAATGTCGATACCACGTTTTAAATCCATTGGGTTCATACCAGCAGTTACTGATTTGATACCTTCGTTTAAAATTGCTTGAGCAAGTACAGTCGCAGTTGTTGTACCGTCACCAGCGATGTCGTTAGTTTTGCTTGAAACTTCACGAACAAGTTGAGCACCCATGTTTTCAAACTTGTCTTTTAATGAAATTTCTTTAGCAACAGTTACACCGTCTTTAGTGATGTGCGGCGCACCGAAAGAACGGTCGATCACAACGTTACGGCCTTTAGGACCCAAAGTCACTTTAACCGCATCTGCAAGTACGTTTACGCCTGCAATCATTTTTGAGCGAGCTGAATCACCAAATTTTACGTCTTTAGCTGACATATTAAACTCCGAATCTTTTTAAATACTGAATCTGATAATGAATTGAGTTATGGATCGATTAGCCTTCTAATACAGCTAAGATGTCTGACTCTTTCATGATTAAGAGTTCTTCACCGTTTACTTTAACTGTTGTACCTGCATAAGTACCAAATAACACCTTGTCACCAACTTTAACATCCAAAGCACGTACGCCGTTATCAGTGATTTGACCATTACCTACTGCAATTACTTCACCTTGAGATGGTTTTTCAGCAGCAGAACCTGGCAATAAAATACCGCCAGCAGTTTTGGTTTCTTCTTCTACACGACGAATCACAACGCGATCATGTAATGGACGAATGTTGCTCATAATTAACTCCATCAGACTTAGTCTTTTTGATTAATCGTTATTGCCTTAATCCAGAGCAATAACAAAATATTTAGATGTCACTTTTGTGGGGATGAAAAAAATGGCTTCAAGGGGAAATAAGAAAAATTTTCTTCTTTTTTGAATATTTTTTAAACAATCAAATATTTAATCTCATCTAAACCAAATCAATCTGAAGTGAATTCAGCCAACTGTTCATTGAACCAGTAATGCTGAATCTTTCCTGTATTTGAAACTGTATTAAAGCTATTCGGATTATGATGATATAAACGAGTAGAAGTTGCTGTACCAGCATGAATATCATATATAGGATGGTCTATTTCCAGATGGTAAATCTGAGTTAAATCATATATAGCCGTTTTATGAAGATGACCATGCAGCATTCCAAATAATCCGGTTGTACTCCACTTTTCTAAAGCAATTTTCCCCAAAACCGGACAATCCTTTATGCCATGCTTATTATCGGGTGGTGTATAAAAAGGTTGATGGAAAACTACCAGCTTTATTTTATCTTTTGGCGCTTTTTCTAAACGCTCATAAGTATCTTGAATTTGTTCAATCGAAATATGCCCACGTGTGTGATAACGACGACGTATGCTGTTTACCCCAACAATATAAAAATGTTCAGTTTCTAAAGTTGGCTCTAATTCACCAAAGAAATATCGATATCGGGTAAATGGAGAAAAAAAACGGTTCCAGACATGATACAAAGGAATATCATGATTTCCAGGCACTACAAGATAAGGAATATTGAGGCTATCTAAAAACTGCCGACATTTAAAAAATTGTTCATATTTAGCACGTTGAGTAACATCGCCACTCACGACAATCACTTCAGGCTTTTGCTGAATACAAAAATGTCTTATTGCCTCTAAACACTCTTTTTTTTCTGTCCCAAAGTGTAAATCAGACAGATGTAATAACATTCGGCACCATAATATTTAAAGCATTTTTTTCTACAGTGAAATTTAGAGGTGGTTTCATCTCTATGATTTCACCATCTAAAGCCACTGTGAGTTTCGATTTCTTTGCACATTCCACCACAACATGATCTGCACAAAAACTATATACGTCTTCTGCATCTTCAACTTTACCTTGAACCCATTGCCAAAGCATATGCAGCAAACTCAGCTTATCACTTTTTGTAATTACAACTCCAGCTACTCTTCCCTGCGCCGCACACTCCGCAATCCTGAGTTTCATATCGCATAACTGTAGTTGGTTATTTCCAAAGAAAATAAGAGGCGCTTTAACGGGATATTTTTTCCCATCTACTGTTATAGATAGCTTCATTGACTTATTTTCTCTTAATAAAACATCTAAAGCTGAGGTATAAGCGTGTAAAGGAAGTCTTCCTAAATATTTATTGTAGAGTTCGCGCTTTTTAATAAAGAGTGGGTATAGACCTAAACTGGCATTATTCAAATAAATATGATCATTGATGGCGGCTATATGAACCGATCGAGGAGTCCCCGTAGCAATAACTTCGGCAGCGTCCAAAAGATCTAGCGGAATATCTAAAACTTTAGCCACATAATTAAAAGTACCTAAAGGTAAAATTCCCATTGGAATAGAGGTATTTTTAAGTTTAGATGCAACAGCATTCAAAGTGCCATCTCCACCTGCTGCAACAACTACCCCTATATTTTCGTTTTGTGAATGTCGATGAATCACGTTATTCATCAGATCATCAAACAATGTATTTTCATTTAATTCAAAAACTTGTATCTCAAAACCATGTTCAGTGAGTACAGTCATCAGTTGCTCATAAACATCTTCATGTTTTGAAGCATGAAATCCTGATTTTTCGTTATAGATGATCGAAAGAGGTTTCAAAGGCCGCATTTTATTATCGTAAAGTGGGATGTTTATTCTATTTTGTACACAAAATCACCTATTAAAAGTCTCTTTATGTAAATTTTGAATGATCTTCATTTGTTTAATCAATAATAATTCTCAAGAAAAATTTAAGAGTTAATCTATTGATTTAAAACAAAATAATTTAAGTAAATAACACACATACAACATAAAAATATAAAAGTAAAAACCTTATAAAAAACTATAAACAAATGATTTTCATCAAAAAATGATCGGAATTCCAAATATCTAATTGTTAGTCTTTAGTCTTATTTTTTTTATGATTTTATGCTTTAATACAGCCACTTTTTTATTTGATCTTTCATTGTACCCCAATGAATAGACTTGTACGTTGTACATATTTTGAATAGGCCTCACCATGACCACAGTGAACGCACCAGAATTCGTTCGTCATCCTAAGCTTATAGCATGGGTTGAAGAAATTGCAAACTTAACCAAACCAGCAAAAATCGAATGGTGTGACGGAAGCGAAGAAGAGTATCAACGTCTAATCGACTTGATGATCGCTAACGGCACCATGCAGAAATTAAACCAAGAAAAACATCCTGGTTCTTATCTTGCAAATTCTGACCCATCTGACGTTGCGCGTGTTGAAGATCGTACTTACATCTGCTCTCAAAATAAAGAAGATGCTGGTGCGACAAACAACTGGGAAGATCCAGCTGTTATGCGTGAAAAATTAAATGGTTTATTTGAAGGTTCAATGGAAGGCCGTACGATGTACGTTGTTCCTTTCTCTATGGGTCCTTTAGGTAGCCATATTGCTCATATCGGTATCGAGTTAACTGACTCTCCTTACGTTGCTGTTAGCATGCGCAAAATGGCTCGTATGGGTAAAGCAGTTTATGACGTATTAGGTACAGACGGCGAATTTGTTCCTTGTGTACACACAGTAGGTGCTCCACTTGCTGAAGGTCAAAAAGACGTTGCTTGGCCTTGTAACCCAGAGAAATATATCGTTCATTATCCAGAGACTCGCGAAATCTGGTCTTTCGGTTCTGGTTACGGCGGTAACGCATTACTTGGTAAAAAATGTTTAGCTCTTCGTATCGCTTCTGTCATGGGCCGCGAACAAGGTTGGTTAGCTGAACACATGCTTATTCTTGGTGTAACTAACCCTCAAGGTGAAAAACACTACATCGCTGCTGCATTCCCATCTGCTTGTGGTAAAACAAATTTTGCGATGTTAATTCCACCAGCAGGTTATGAAGGTTGGAAAATCGAAACTGTAGGTGACGATATTGCTTGGATCAAACCAGGTGAAGACGGCCGCTTATATGCGATTAACCCTGAAGCTGGTTTCTTCGGTGTAGCTCCTGGTACAAATACCAAAACTAACCCGAACTGTATGGCAACTCTTCATAAAGATGTTATCTATACAAACGTAGCGGTAACTGAAGATGGTCAAGTATGGTGGGAAGGTCTTTCTAAAGAAGTTCCAACAAACTTAACGAACTGGAAAGGTCAACCTCACGTAAACGGCGAAAAAGCAGCACATCCAAATGCGCGTTTCACTGTTGCAGCAGGTCAATGTCCATCTATCGATGCTGATTGGGAAAACCCAGCAGGTGTTCCAATTTCTGCATTCATCTTCGGTGGTCGCCGTGCAGATACAGTTCCTTTAGTTTCTGAAGCTTTTGACTGGGTTGACGGTGTATATAAAGCTGCAACTATGGGTTCTGAAACTACTGCTGCTGCTGTTGGTCAACAAGGTATCGTTCGTCGTGACCCATTCGCGATGCTTCCATTTGCTGGTTACAACATGGCTGACTACTTTGACCACTGGTTAAGCCTTGGTGCAAAAGTAAGCGAAAAAGCTGAAGCTTCTGGCAACAAATTACCGAAAATCTTCAACGTAAACTGGTTCCGTCGTGATGCTGAAGGCAACTTCGTATGGCCTGGTTTCGGTCAAAACATGCGTGTTCTTGAGTGGATCATTGACCGCTGTGAAGGTCGTGCAAATGCTGTTGAAACACCAATCGGTTTTGTTCCAACATATGAAGACTTGAACTGGAAAGGCACTGAGTTCAGTAAAGAACAATTTGACCTTATCACTACTCAAGATAAAGACCAGTGGGTTACTGAAATTGAAAGCCACACTGAGTTATTCAATAAACTTGGTGAGCGCTTACCAAAAGCATTAAAAGAACGTCAAGCAGCATTACTTGAAGCTGTAAAAACTGGCTTCTAATTGCTCAATATAAAAAAGGCCGCTTTATGCGGCCTTTTTTATTATGCGGCATCATCTTTTAGTCGACGTTCAGATAAATAAGCTTCTAACACTTTTACCTGTTTCTCATTAAACGCCAAACCTAATTTAGATCTTCGCCAGAGTATGTCTTCTGCAGTATTTGCCCACTCATATTCACATAAATATTTAACTTCACATTCAAATAAATCATGACCAAAATTTTGCCCTAATTGTTCTATACCATTTCTTTCTTGAAGTATGTTCCAAACCCTTGTGCCATATGCATGTGTCCAACGTTTGGCAAGGGATTCTGAAATTCCACTTACACGTAATTGAATCTGGTTGATTAAATCATCTAGTGTGGTCCAGTTCTCAGCACCTGGTAATGGCTTATTGGCAGTCCACTCCTCTGCCATTTCACTAAAGAACGGAGACAAATGCTCTAAAGCAGCCTCAGCCAGTTTTCGATAGGTCGTAATTTTGCCGCCAAATATCGATAACAATGGTGCGTTAGTATTTTCTGCCTGTAGTGCCAAAGTATAGTCACGGGTAATTGCCGAAGGGTTATCAGACTCATCATCGCATAAAGCACGTACGCCTGAGTACTGACTTACAATATCTGCTCGCGTTAACTGCTTTTTAAAATGTGAATTTGTGACTGTCAAAAGGTAATCTATTTCTACATCAGTAATCTCTACCTTTTGTGGATCACCTGTATATTCCTGATCTGTCGTACCAATTAGGGTATATTTTTCTAAATATGGTATTGCAAACACGATGCGTCGGTCTTCATTTTGCATAATAAAGGCTTTATGACAGTCATATAGCTTTGGCACAACAATATGACTTCCTTGAATCAATCGGACTTGATAAGGCGATCTTAAATTTAGGTTTTCACTAATAATTTCTTCAACCCAAGGACCAGCTGCATTTACTAAAGCTCTTGCACGTATCTGATAAACCTCAGCTCCACTTTGTAATTCCAAGTGCCACAGTTCTTGTTCTTGATAAGCCTTCACACATCGTGTTCGTGTCACGACTTTGGCACCCTGCTCTTTAGCTTGTAGCGCATTTAATACAACAAGACGTGCGTCATCTACAGTACAGTCAGAATATTCAAAGCCACGCGTTATAGCTGGCTTTAAAGGGCTATCTTCTTTGAAATAAATAAGATTTGAACCTAATAATTTTTCTCGTTTTCCCAAATGATCATAAAAAAATAGGCCCGCTCGAATTAACCACGCAGGACGTAAATGTGGCCGATGCGGCATAATAAAACGCATTGGTGCAATAATATGTGGAGCTTTTGCCAACAACACTTCTCGCTCTGCTAATGCTTCTCTGACCAGTCTAAATTCTTTATGTTCTAAATAGCGTAGACCGCCATGAATTAATTTACTGCTAGCAGATGAGGTGTGACTGGCTAAATCATCCTTTTCACATAAAAATACGGATAATCCACGGCCTACTGCATCATTAGCAATACCGACGCCATTAATACCGCCACCAATTACGGCAATATCATATACTTTTGAATAATCATTAGATTGTATTGTCATTTCTCATATTCTTTTTATTGTTGATCTTATAAAAATTAAAACATCAAATTGATGAAACAACAATCTAAAAAGTAGAATAATCAAATTTGCATCCTTTAGTATTTAACTATCCATTGACTACCCTACTATTGAATTCAACTAGTTAAGAAAAAGCTCAATCCTCTGCCCAGCTTTGACTGCGTTTCACTGCTTTTAACCAACCTTTATAAATCAGCTCAGATTGTTCAGCAGACATTTTTGGCTCAAATACCTTTTCTATGGCAGATTTATTTCTTAACTCATGAAGATCTTGCCAGAAACCCGTTGCTAACCCTGCAAGGAAAGCTGCACCCAAAGCGGTAGTTTCTTTCATTATTGGGCGTTCGACTGGTGTCGCTAAAATATCGGACTGAAATTGCATCAAGAAATTATTTTCCGTTACTCCACCATCAACACGGAGCGTACGAAGCTCTTCTTCTGCATCTTGCTGCATGGCATCAAGTACATCTCTTGTCTGGTAAGCAATGGACTCTAAAGTTGCGCGAATAATATGCTCAATGCTGGCTCCACGTGTCAGACCGAAAATTGCCCCTCGAGCTGTCGGGTCCCAATACGGTGCACCCAACCCAGTAAAAGCAGGAACCACATATACACCATTACTGTCTTTTACACGTGTTGCATAAAGCTCTGAGTCTTTAGCATTCTTAATGACCTTTAACTCATCACGTAGCCACTGCACACAAGAACCACCGTTAAATACAGCGCCCTCTAAGGCATAGTTCACCTCACCACTCGCACCACATGCAATAGTTGTGAGTAATCCATGCTCTGAACGGACAATCTTTTTACCCGTGTTCATTAAAAGAAAACAACCAGTACCATAAGTATTTTTAGCCTGTCCTGACTCAACACACATTTGACCAAAAAGCGCAGCTTGTTGATCACCTGCAATTCCTGCAATTGGGATCCCTACTTCTTGCCCACTAATAGTATGCGTATATCCATAAACCTCAGATGAACTACGAACTTCAGGTAACATTGCTCTAGGAATATCTAAGGCCTGCAAAAGTTTTTCATCCCACTCAAGCTTTTCGATATCAAACAGCATGGTTCGTGAAGCATTGGTAAAATCAGTGACGTGAACAGCACCATTGGTTAATTTCCAGATTAACCACGTGTCCACCGTACCAAACAACAACTCTCCTCGCTCAGCACGCTCACGGCTTCCTTCAACGTGGTCTAAAATCCATTTAATTTTTGTGGCCGAAAAATAAGGATCAATGACTAAACCAGTTGTTTTACGTATATATTCTTGCCAACCTGCTTTATGCAATTGATTACAAATTTCAGTCGTCTGTCGGCTCTGCCAAACAATCGCATTGTAAATCGGCTTACCTGTTTTTTTATCCCAAACAACTGTGGTTTCGCGCTGATTTGTGATCCCAATTGCCGCAACTTGTTCGCTCTTAATGCCAGCTTGAGCCAATGCCTCTACCCATACCGCACTTTGTGTTGCCCAAATTTCCATAGGGTCATGCTCAACCCAACCTGGCTGAGGATATATTTGGGTAAATTCTTTTTGAGCAATACTGACAACATTCGCATCATGGTCTAAAACAATTGCTCTTGAGCTTGTTGTTCCCTGATCAAAAGCAACAATATATTTTTTCGGGCAATTTGACATCTGAATGTCCTTTTCATTATCCACACACATCTAGTCCACAATGCTAAGACATCATGCCTAACTGTATTTATTTAAAATTTTCTTTGGAATATATCATTATTTTTAAGAGATATAGGTTTTCTTCGTCCAAACATTACTCATTCTTTATCAGTTTTTACTACTTGGAAAAAAATAATAGGCCAAAGATCCGAATAAGATCATCAAAATGAGCTGATTGGCTAATTTGAAATCACATAAATATTCAACTTATTCCCTTACTTAAATAATAAACATTGTTTTACAGACATAAAAAAAATAAAGTGAAATACTCCTCTAGATAATATGTAAAAACGGAATAAATCTTCTCTTTTTTAGCATTCAACCCAAGCGAAACATGGAGCGACTCATGGTTGATCAACCTTCTACCGCAACAACTCCACATTCTAATTTAGATACAAAAACTCGTCTAAAATCAATTTTGGGCGGTTCTGCCGGTAACCTTGTCGAATGGTACGACTGGTATGTGTATGCCGCATTTACGCTCTATTTTGCTCATGCCTTTTTCCCAAAAGGAAGTCAAACTGCTCAACTTCTTCAAGCAGCTGCAATTTTCGCAGTAGGTTTCCTTATGCGTCCCATCGGCGCATGGATTATGGGGATTTATTCAGACCGTAAAGGACGTAAGGCCGGTCTTACACTTTCCGTTACTTTAATGTGTGTTGGCTCTCTACTCATTGCAGTTACACCATCTTATGAAAGCATTGGTGTATTTGCCCCATTACTACTGGTTGTTGCACGTTTAATTCAAGGCTTAAGCGTAGGCGGTGAATATGGTGCAAGCGCCACTTATTTAAGTGAGATGGCAGAAAAAGACCGACGTGGTTTCTTCTCAAGCTTTCAATATGTCACTTTAATTGCCGGACAGCTCACTGCCTTGTGTGTACTTCTCATTTTACAAATGGTACTTACAGAGCAGCAATTACACGACTGGGGATGGCGTGTACCATTTTTCATCGGGGCTCTTTTAGCCATTGTAGTGTTCCGTATTCGCCGTGGTTTAATGGAAACCCAATCTTTTAAAAATGCACAAGCAGAAACAGACCAGCCAAAATCAGGCATGTTTGCGTTATTTAAACATTACCCAAAAGAAGCATTCACCGTATTATTTTTAACTGCTGGTGGTACTTTAGCTTTCTATACTTACACCACCTATTTACAGAAATATTTAGTGAATACTTCTGGTTTTACCAAGCCTGAAGCGACTCAAATTACCACTTTAGCCCTATTCATCTTTATGTGTTTACAGCCGCTGGCAGGTGCATTATCAGATCGAATTGGCCGTAAACCGCTTATGATTGCATTCGGGGTAACAGGTGTTTTATTCACCTACATTTTATTTGATGCACTTGCAAACACGCATAACTACTGGACAGCATTCTGGTTATGTTTAGGTGGACTGGTCATGGTAACCGGCTATACCTCAATTAACGCTGTTGTAAAAGCTGAACTTTTCCCTGCACATATTCGAGCTTTGGGTGTGGCTTTACCTTATGCAATTGCCAATACTTTATTTGGCGGTACAGCCGAGTTTTTCGCGTTAAGTTTCAAAGAAGCTGGTCATGAATCATGGTTCTTTATTTATGTCAGTATTATGATTTTCATTTCATTACTGATCTATATATTTATGAAAGACACCAAGCACCATTCAAAAATTAAAGAGCATTAATATTTTACAATTAGAGCCAATATCGTCATTCAATATTGGCTCTAAGCAAGCGAATTAAGCACCAACAACACTTCTATTTTATGAGATACTTCATATAAGAAAATAAGGACGATACTGATGAATAAAAGTATTTTATGTTTGGCATTAAGTAGTATGTTTATTTTAACTGCTTGCCAGACTACACCTCGCCAATATAATGGTTCAACTGGCTATCAGATTGAAAACCAAACTAAAACTTCAGCGACTTTAGCTTATACTTTAGCTGGTCGTAGTAACCAGCAACTTGATGAGCGTAAATTACAACGTGCTTGTCAGAATGTGTTAGGTGCTCAGAAAGTTTATAAATTATCAATTTTAAGTATCAACGAAATTCCAAACCCAGCTAAAGATGAGCAGTATGGAATTCAACTCGGTGAAACTCGTGCTTCTTTCGGTTTATCAAACACACCTAGTTTAAATAATGGTGAAGACTATGCGACTCGCCAAGCACTTGAAGCTCGCCCAAGCACATTAAAAGTGGTTCGTTATACTTGTTCATAACATAAAAAAGACGCTGTTCTTTTACAGCGTCTTATAAAAACTTACGTTTCTAAATTCTCTTGCTTCATCCAGATCTGGCCACGTAGTAGCACTTCTTTCTTCAATTTTTTCATATTTTGGATGACTAAAATTTTTAACTCGGCTATCTGCTACCCAAACTTCTGGTGCAAATTTTAAAAATTCGTCTAAGAAAAAGCGATTACATTGGTCATATAACACATCGGCAGCAAGTAAAACATCGACTTGTTCAGCCTTATATAAATCATCTAAATATTCGAGTTCTACATCATTAAGTAAAGCATTTTCACGGCAAGCATTTAAGCTAACCTGATCAATATCACAGCAGATTACGCGTTTTGCTCCTGCCATTTTTGCAGCAATTGCCACTACACCAGAACCAGCTCCGAAATCTAACACCACTTTATCTTTAACATGGTGCGGCTCTGCAAGTATCCACTGAGCCATCGCCAAGCCTGATGCCCAACAGAAAATCCAATACGGCGTGTCATTCCAGATACGGCGAATAACTTCGTCATCCAATCGATCAGTTGGAAAAACAGGTGGAATCAACCATAAAGAAATTGGAGTTTCTGGCAACTGTTGTGCCATTAATTCACAATGAGGAATGACTTCATGTAAGGCTTGAAGTAAATGTTCAGGGGCTTTGGACAGTTGAAAGGTGCAGCTCATAAATAAGCTCAACAATTTATAATTACTATTTGATCATCTGCATCGCGAGCAAGACTAAAACAGTAGCTTAAAGCATGATAGTGACTAGTTACTAAAAATACGTTAGTTCAATTCCACTGTATTAATTGCTGCAACGGTTTGGTCTTGTGTAGCTTCGCTACTCATCCCGAAAGAAAAGTAGCATACGAAGTCCTAACATTTGCATTAAATGCTAGGACGCCGCCGTGAATAAATTAAATTAACCTAAAGCTTTTTCAGCAGCTTCTACAGTTTGACGAATCAAAGTTGTGATTGTCATTGGACCAACACCACCCGGTACTGGTGTATAAGCAGAAGCAATTTCTTCAATACCTTGTAATTGAATATCGCCAACACCACCGCCATCACGTGGATGGAAACCAGCATCTACAACAACTGCACCTTGTTTAATCCAGTCTTTTTGAATAAGTTCAGCTTTACCTACAGCACCAACAATAATGTCAGCTTGTTTCACAAGCTCAGGTAAGTTTTGTGTACGTGAATGACAAATCGTTACCGTTGCGTTTGCTTGTAACAACATCATTGCCATTGGTTTACCTAAAATTGCTGAACGACCAACTACAACCGCGTGTTTGCCAGCAATTTCGATATTGTTTTCTTTAAGAATCGTCATAATGCCAGCAGGAGTTGCTGAACCATATGCAGCTTCACCCATTGCCATACGGCCAAAACCAAGGCAAGTTACGCCATCAACATCTTTTGCTAATGAGATCGCATCAAAACACGCACGCTCATCAATTTGTGCAGGAACTGGATGTTGTAAAAGAATACCGTGAACATCTGGATTGGCATTAAGCTTTTCAATTTCAGCTAATAATTGTTCTGTTGTCGTTTCTTGTGGTAATTCGATTTTTAATGAATCCATACCTACGCGGCGGCAGGCATTACCTTTCATACGTACATAAGTTGCAGATGCACCATCATCCCCAACTAAAATAGTCGCCAAAATCGGGGTACGACCTGTTTTCGCTTTTAAAGCTTCAACACGTACCAACAAATTTTCTTCAATTTGCTTTGCTAATGCACGACCGTCTAAAACCAATGCCACAGCACATCTCCAAGGTAGACATGAATTTAATGTGCTAATAATACATGATAATTTCGACAATTTTATTCTAGATGCTGTTTTTATGTGCATCTTCGCTCAAAACAGTATTGTTTTTTCTGTAAAGGTTGCTAATATGTGCATCACCAAATGTAGGCGGGGTGGCAGAGTGGTCATGCAGCGGACTGCAACTCCGTGGACGCCGGTTCGATTCCGACCTCCGCCTCCAAATTTGGTAAAGCCCGGGTGGTGAAATAGGTAGACACAGGGGATTTAAAATCCCCCGCCCTCAAAGCGTGCCGGTTCGAGTCCGGCCCCGGGCACCATCTTCAAGTACTGAATATGGTGTCATAAAGAATCCAGCGTAAGCTGGTTTTTTTATACCTAAAAAAAGGGCTACTATGTAACCCTCTATTCTTCTAAAATTTTAAGCCGTCTTTTGACCTTGTTTTAACGGCATCAAATTCAGATCCAATACAATATCATTTTGTCTACTTGAATCGATTTGATATTCAGCATTTTTAATAGAATCTAAAAATACCCATTCCGAGTGAACTTGTGCCTGATCCAAAGTAACCAGCAAGTATCCTCGTTGGTTTAAATTACAATAGGCCAATTCATCAATTAATGTAGTAAATGCAAATTCAAACTGCTGTAACTGTGCCAAAGGAATACTTAAATATTTTTCTAAGCCAGGAGATGATACAGAGCTCGTCGCAAGTTCAACTCCAACATATTTTCCTTTTTGACTATACAAATAAGATGCCCATGCATTATGCGTATCTCCTGCTAGTACAATCATCTTTTTATTCAACTCTGCCAATTTGTCATACACAAACTCTCTCTCAGCATAGTAACCATCCCAAGCATCAAGATTGTATGGTGCAACCGTCATAATCCTTGCTTTTTCTTGAACTGTTAATGTCGGATCATTTTTTTGTAAACGAAGTTTTAAAGTGACCAACTCAATAATTTGTGCGTTCATCTTAGCAAGTGCTTCAGATGAAGTTCCTCCTGAAGTAATTTGCCCTAACGATGCCAATAACTCAGCTGGAATCCACATTTTACTCATTAAGACTTGTTGCCCTACTACATTCCATGTTGCTGTAGATTGCTTTAATTTATCGACCAACCAATCTCTTTGCGTATACCCCATTAAAGTACGCGCAGGATTTGTTAAGTCTGCTTGAAATTTTGCAATATCCAAGCCCGAGGCTGTCATGTAGTCTTTATATTCAAGCTGCTTATCACGCGCGATAATACGCGTATCTAGCATGGTTAATTGAACAAGTGAGCCAAAGTTAAACTGGCGATAAATATTTAAATGATCCGTACTAGAAACCGGACGAATCGGCATCCATTCAAAATAAGCTTGCAGAGCTGCTAATTTACGATCTGAGAAAGACCCTTCGTTACTTTGATGGTTTTCTGCACCATCACGCCACGCATCGTTCGCTAACTCATGATCATCCCAAATTACAATGAAAGGATGGCGCTGATGGGCTGCCTGTAAATCTTTATCCTGACGATAAAGTGCATAGCGTTTGCGATAATCATCTAATTTAATAATTTCTTTATTATTGTCAGCAGGTAACGTACGACCTAGTTTTGCAGCATCTTCTGTCGCATAGCCATCTGAACCATATTCATAAATATAGTCACCCAAATGAATAATGACATCGACATTCTGCTTTGCCATTTCACGATAAACATAAAAGTAACCCGCTGGATAGTTCGAGCAAGAACATACTGCAAAGCTTACTTTATTGGTCGATGTTGGTAATGTTTTCGTCTGCCCCACTGGTGAGACCTTGCTACCAAACTTAAAACGATAGTAGTACACCGTATCTGCTTGCAAACCAGTTGCATCAACTTTCACTGTAAAATCATCAGTCTTGCTTGTTTCAACCATTCCCGTCTTTAAATTTTGTTTAAATTGATTATCGGTTGAAATTTCCCACACAACTTTTAAGCGCACTCCTAAGTCTGTAGGTGTTACACGTGTCCATAAGATGACTTTATCTTGCAAGGGGTCTCCACTTGCGACACCATGAAGAAAATCTGCTTGTATTTGCGGACTTTCATCATCGGAACCATCGTTGCAACCGCTAAAAGCAACAGGCATAGATAAAGCCCCAAAACCGAGTAGACTTTTTTGAATTAATTCTCGGCGTGAAATTTTCTCTGACATAAAATTCTCTAAGTTTTAAGCAATGAGTGCTTTAAACTTAAGTACATAAGATGAACAGCTGATCTCAGTTTGATGAACAAATCATGACAAAAATTGATTAATTTATATAAATACAAACAAGAACTGATTGAAAATAAAGCAAACTCTCTGATTTTCTCTTGCCAATCGCGCACTTGTCCTCTATTATTGCGCTCATGCCCGGGTGGTGAAATAGGTAGACACAGGGGATTTAAAATCCCCCGCCCTCAAAGCGTGCCGGTTCGAGTCCGGCCCCGGGCACCATTTTCAACTATTGAATTTGGTGCTACAAAGAATCCAGCGTAAGCTGGTTTTTTTATGCCTGTTAAAAATGACACTTATGATAAGAATACTAATATTTATAAACACATTACTCTTTATATCCATTGCAAATGCTGGAGATATTTTTAACGGCACAGTCTTGTTCAAAAATAATGATTGGCACTTTGTACGCTGCTCTATTACTCAAGATGACTATCTGATTGAAGCTTCTCAAGAGATATTTACTCAATTTAAAGAGTTACAGCAGCAACAAAAAAACTATTGGGTCAGCGTATTGGCAGAAGTAAATGAACAGCAGAATGGAAATTTAATTTTAAAAATTGAGAAAATAGACGAAGTTCATTTAGACGAGACATGTCATTTATTAGATGCGATCAAAAATTTTGAGAATCGAGAGTAATTACCACTCTCGATTCATAACCAGCTCTTCCATTTCAAGATCTAAAAATCCTGCATCCTGTACCACCATCATCATTGCCTCAGCAATATAATCAGCAGCACTATCATCAAGCGATGAATCCAGATCTTCAAACTGTGGTTTCATTTCATTAATTTCATTTACAGTCTGATGAGCATATCGATAAACATCTTGATCAGCTAAAGCAGGTTTTTGAACTTTCTTGGCAAATTGTTCAATGAGCTGCTTAAGTTCAGCGACCAAAATATCTGGATAATATTCATCATCAAACATCGGGAGAAGTAGGTCTTCGAACATACAAAAGATTACACAACAGCAAAAACTTGCCGCTTATAACATATTTTCGCAAAAATCACGAGATTTTTACCCGACTCACTCTTCCACTTTATTTAAATAGACAATGATCTAGTCTACTTTTCCAAGATGACATTTCAAGCTTGTTGCATAGCCTGCCAAACTAAAACAGCCTCATGCATCGCTTTCACATCATGTGCTCTTACAATCGACGCTCCTTGCTGAATACTCAACAAATGGCCAGTAACACTTCCTACAGCACGCTGATCAGCAGCAGCTCCTTTTAAAGCCTCCCCGATAAAGCGTTTACGAGAAAGACCAGATAAAATTGGATAGCCCAATTCATTAAGTTTCCAAAATTCTTTTAATAGTTTTAAATTTTGCTGAGCATTTTTTGCAAAACCAAATCCAGGGTCAACAATAATATTATGCTTTTTTACCCCGGCAGCCAAAGCCTCATCAATGCGTTGTTGCAGCTCTTGCATCACATCAAGTGTTACATCAGTGTACTGATCCAACTGATTCATTGTGGTTGGTTCACCACGCATATGCATAATCACTACAGGGATATCCAACTCTACAGCAGTTTCTAAAGCATTCGGACGTGTTAAGGCACGAACATCGTTCCAGATATGTGCCCCTGCTGCTTTTGCTGCACGAATAACTTCTGGCTGGCTCGTATCAATCGACAAAATAACATTATGATGAGATAAAGCTTTAACTACTGGCACCACACGGCGCATTTCTTCTTCTACTGCAACTTCTGAAGCACCAGGTCGGGTAGACTCCCCACCAATATCAATAATAGTCGCGCCTTGCTCAATCATATTAAGCGCGTAGCCAACCGCTTGGTCTAATTGGTTATGTTTACCACCATCACTAAAAGAGTCTGGGGTAACATTTAAAATGCCCATAACATGTGGCTGAGATAAATCTAATTGAAGCTGTCCACACTGTAAAATCTGCTTGGGTAAAGATATTAACTGCATAACAAGCTCCGGTTAAAAAACAGCGACTATTTTAGCAAGACTATACGTTACATGCTGTTGATTTCTTTTCAGCTTTACCCAGTTTTAATACAAATAAAAAAAAAGCCACATGACTGTGGCTTTTTCATTATTGAACTTAATTCATCGCTGGTAATGGCGGTGGAGTAGATGGACCATCTTTCGGTGGTTCAAATGCCGATACCGGATTTTCAGCAATATAAACTTTAGGTGGTTGAGGCTCGCGTCCTTCCATGATGTCACGGATTTGCTCACGATCAATGGTTTCCCATTCCATCAACGCTTTAACCATAGCATGTGCGATATCTTTATTATTTTCCAAGATATCACGAGCAACTTTATACTGTTCATCTAAAATACGGCGTACTTCCTGATCAACCTGTTGTTGAGTTGCTTCAGAAATTGTACGGCTACCTACGTTACCGAAGAATCCATTTTGATTTTCATCTTCGTAAACCATAACACCCATTTTGTCAGACATACCGTACTTCGTTACCATCGCACGAGCCATTTTCGTAGCACGCTCAAAGTCATTTGAAGCACCAGTCGATTGCTGCTGAATAAAGACTTCTTCAGCAATACGGCCACCAAACAAAATTGCAATTTCATTTAACATTTTGTCTTTATAGTGGCTAATCTGATCTTGCTCAGGTAGCTGCCAAGTTACACCTAAAGCCCAACCACGCGGCATAATTGTTACCTTATGCACAGGGTCAGTACCCGGTAAAATCTCAGCAACAATTGCGTGCCCAGCTTCATGGTAAGCAGTTGCACGGCGTTCTTCTTCGCGTAAAACCATTGATTTACGTTCTGGACCCATATAGATCTTATCTTTTGCATCTTCAAAGTCATGCATATCGACAGTGTTCTTATTACGGCGAGCAGCAAACAAAGCAGCTTCATTTACAAGGTTCGCCAACTGAGCACCAGAGAAACCAGGTGTACCACGAGATAAAACTTTAACATCTACGCCAGTGACTGAAGGTAACTTTTTCAAATGTACATTCAGGATTTGTTCACGACCACGGATATCAGGTAAACCAACCATAACTTGACGGTCAAAACGGCCTGGACGTAATAACGCTTTATCTAATACGTCAACACGGTTTGTTGCAGCAATAACGATTACGCCTTCATTACCTTCAAAACCATCCATCTCTACGAGCATTTGGTTTAAGGTTTGCTCACGTTCATCGTGTCCACCACCCGTACCCGAACCACGGTGACGACCTACTGCATCAATCTCATCAATAAAGATGATACATGGTGCATGACGTTTTGCTTGTTCAAACATGTCACGGACACGGGACGCACCCACACCCACGAACATCTCAACAAAGTCAGAACCAGAAATGCTGAAGAATGGAACTTTTGCTTCACCAGCAATTGCTTTAGCTAATAACGTTTTACCAGTACCTGGAGGACCAACCATAAGTACGCCACGTGGAATCGTAGCGCCCAAGCGTTTGAATTTTGCAGGATCTTTTAAGAAATCTACAATTTCCACAACTTCTTGTTTCGCTTCATCACAACCGGCAACGTCAGCAAAAGTCACTTTGATTTGGTCTTCAGAAAGCATTTTCGCTTTCGATTTACCAAAACTCATCGGACCATTTTTACCGCCTGCACCACCACCCATGTTACGCATAAAGAACATGAATAACAGAATGATTAACAGTACAGGGAAACTAGCAATGAGAAGTTGCATCAAAATGCCTTGACGTTGTGGTGCTGTGCCCTCTACAACAACATTTTGCTTGTTTAAGCTTGGCATAAGTTCAGTGTCTTCAACTTGCGGACGAACAGTTTCAAACTGAGATCCGTTAGTTTTTTCACCACTAATATTTAAACCGTCAATCGTGACTTGCTTAATTTGGCCAGCATTCACCGCTGCAACAAAATCTGAATATTTCATTGCAGTAGGCTTATTGCGGTCACTGATATTACTGAAAATTAAAATCAGAACACCCAGTATTATTAGCCACAATACGGCATTCTTGAAGTAATCGCTCAAAGCTTTATTCCCATATCGATCTAATTTGATCATGCCCAATCTTGGCCGATCGTCTTAAAAACAGCAATTGTCTTGCTTGCGGATAACCTAAAAGATACAAAATGCACAATTTTTAGGAGCTTGGCAAGTAAACTTTATTGCAATGCTTTCTTACGCCCTTGTCCAACCAAAAAAACTTCTTTAGATCGTGCCCGAGAAGCTGCTGGTTTTGCTGTTTTTAACACATCAAAACTATCAACTACTTGTTTACGAAACTCATCAAATCCTGCGCCTTGGAACACTTTAACAACAAACTGTCCATTTGGACCCAAGACTTTCTGAGCAAAGTCTAAAGCAAGTTCACACAAGTAAATCTGTCTAGGTTGATCAACAGCCCTATTACCTGATGTATTGGGGGCCATATCAGAAATTACAATGTCTACTTGTCTTCCGTTTAAAATATTTAACAATTTTTCAAATACAGCTTCTTCTCTGAAGTCGCCTTGTAAGAAAGTGACATCCGGCAAAGCATCCATAGGCAAAATATCGGAAGCAATAACTAAACCCTTGCTACCAACAAGTTTCCCAGCAATTTGCGACCAACTCCCAGGAGCTGCTCCCAAATCAACCACTGTCATGCCTGGCTTGATCAACTTATATTTTTCTTGAATTTCAAGAAGTTTATATGCTGCTCGTGCACGATATCCTTCCTTTTGTGCTTTTTTTACAAAAGGATCGTCTAGATGTTCCCTCATCCACGCACGACTACTTTTAGACAATTTTTGGTTTGTGATGCGTGTTGCCATAACTCACTAAATATCAAAAAAACTTCTGATTGTTCATTGTACGTGAAAATTACTCTCATTACAGTACGGATGTAACCTAATCTCAATAACTTTTACAGTTTTTTTCCAATAATGTTGATCGATTATTTATACAGTTTTTCGTACATTTGATTTTAAGTTTTTTGCTATACTAAGTCGTTTTTAAAATCAGGTATTTTTAATGGCCGCTTTATCTATTCATGAACGTAAACGTTTACGTCAAATTGGTCACGTGCTTAATCCGGTTGTCATGATTGGTGGACAAGGCTTAACAGATGCTGTAATCGAAGAAACTCTTCGTGCTTTAAATGATCATGAACTCATCAAAGTAAAAATTGCTGGTGAAGACCGTGAAGCTCGTGCAGCTGTAATTGATGCAATTGTAGAAGCGACTGGCGCTGAAGCTGTGCAGAAAATCGGCAAAATCGTTTTACTCTACAAAAAAGCAGCTAAGCAAAACCAACACTTATCTAACCTCGTTCGTCACGCTCACTTAGCAAACTAACTTATTGACTACTTATGGCAAGTTACGAACTTTCAGCTTTTGATCGTTTTCATGCTGTTTCTGTTGTTGGCGCAATTGAACAGCAAGCCCCGCATACATTAAATGTGGGTTTTTGGATTCGTGATCCAAACCAACTTATTATCTGGCCCCAAGAAGTCGCGGCTCATCCTCGTCAAGATTTTTTGTGGGAAGAGACTTGTTTTGAAATTTTTATCGGCGTGCATGATGAAGATTTCTACCGGGAAATTAACCTTTCCCCTTCTCAAGCATGGCAGACCTACCAGTTTGAAGAATATCGATATCCAGAAAGCATGCCTCCCCTCGTTGCTTACGATATCGAACTAAATCATCTCAAGCGTACTCATTATGGTTTAAATGTAAGTCTTGATTTAGGCCAGTTTATGCAACAGCACCGTTTGAAATGGGCAAACCTTTATTTAGGTTTAACTGCTGTTTTAAAAACAAAAGATGGTATGCAGTACTATGCAATGCAGCATAGTGGAAAAAATGCTGATTTTCACAATAAACGTGATTGGCTGCATCAGTTTTAAAAAATAAAAAAGCGAGAAATTAATTCTCGCTTTTTTATTGAATTTTAATCTTAAATCTTTAGTGATCTCTTGCTTTGTTCCAAGCCTCAACCGCATTATTTTTAGTGCGCTTTAAGCTCTCACTTAAAGAGTCTTTATGTTTTAAAGAAATCTGGCTAATGTCACCCTTAAGTTCTTTAGTCACTTTCGTTAAATCTTCAATTAACGCATTAATTTCAGCTTTCAATGTATTTTTCAGTTCATTCAGTCCTTCTTGAGAAGTATTGAACTGAGCTTTAATCACATCAAGACGTTGTAAAATATCTTGTTTAATCTGAGCAAACTGGTTTTGAATATTCTGATTCAATTCTTGAGTTTCAGCCTCAATTTTTTCTTCAGTCTCGCTAATTACAGCTTTGACGTGTTCTTGAGTTTCTGCAATAGCTTCTTTAACTTGCGAAGTTGCTTCATGAGCGACTTCTTTCACCTGTTCTGTTTTTTGAGCTACAACTTCTTTTACCTGTGTTGCTTTAGTACTCACTGCTTTTTTAGCTCGAGTTGTTGTTTTCGCTACAGCTTCTTTTGCTTCAGTTACTTCGGTCTTAACCGTCTCTGCTACAGACGAAGCATTCTCAGCTATATCTTTTGAAACTTGATTATTGCTCATGCTATTTCCTCATATTGTTTATTTTTTAGCTAGCATTACAATAAGTGGAATTGACTTATTTCAGCCACTAGATTGTTAGACAATTTGCTAAAAGTATCAATTTCAGACAAGCGGATGAATTTTTTTGCAAAAAGCAAGCAAGGAATTATATTTTTTAATAGAAAATAAATAGACTTTTTAGGGTTCCATGCGTATAATGCGCTGTTAAGTTACAAGCGGGCAGACCGATAGGGAGGGGCATGTTTTTTTAGAACATCGCCTATCTTTTTTAGGTCTACTCGCTTTTTTACAGCCGAAATTCAGGAGCTTTGGTTTGAGCACCCCCGCCATTTTAGCCCTCGCAGATGGAACGATCTTTAAAGGAACGTCAATCGGCGCAACGGGAAGTACGACTGGAGAAGTCGTTTTTAACACAGCCATGACAGGCTATCAAGAAATTTTGACTGACCCAAGTTATGCACAACAAATTGTGACATTAACTTACCCTCATATTGGTAACACTGGTTGCAACGAAGAAGACGTTGAATCTGGTCGTATCCATAAAGTATGGGCGAATGGTTTAATTATTCGTGACCTTCCACTACTACACAGTAACTTCCGTTCTGAGCAGTCGTTAGGTGAATATTTGCAGGCGCACAATGTGGTTGCAATTGCAGATATTGATACACGTAAACTCACTCGTATCTTACGTGACAAAGGTGCACAAAATGGTTGCATCCTTGCTGGCGAAAATATTACTGAAGAAGAAGCGATTGCTAAAGCTCGCGCTTTTGGTGGTTTAAATGGTTTAGACCTTGCCAAAGAGTGCTGTGATCCTACAGGTTTTGAATGGTCTGAAGGTTCATGGGTATTAGGTAAGGGCTTTACTCAACCTGAGTTAAAATACCATGTGGTTGCATACGATTATGGTGTCAAAACCAACATCTTGCGTATGCTTGCAGACCGCGGTTGCAAACTTACAGTTGTTCCTGCTGAAACTCCGGCTGAAAAAGTATTAGCACTTAATCCAGATGGCGTATTCCTTTCAAACGGTCCTGGTGACCCAGCGGCTTGTGACTACGCAATCGAAGCTGTAAAAACTATTGTTGAAACCACAACATTACCTGTATTTGGTATCTGTTTAGGACACCAAATCTTGGCACTCGCTTCTGGTGCAAAAACTGTAAAAATGAATCATGGTCACCACGGTGCAAACCATCCTGTACAAAATCTTGAAAACGGTACAGTGATGATCACCTCTCAAAACCATGGTTTTGCTGTAGATGCAGAGACATTACCGGCTAACTTAAAAGCAACGCATAAATCATTGTTCGATGGCACCTTACAAGGTATCCACCGTACTGACAAACCAGCTTTCAGCTTCCAAGGTCACCCTGAAGCAAGTCCTGGTCCACATGATTGTGCACCTTTGTTCGATCACTTCATCGAACTTATCGAAGCATCTAAACAGTAATTACGGAGCGAATAATGCCTAAACGTACGGATATTAAAAGCATCTTAATTATTGGTGCTGGCCCGATTGTGATTGGACAGGCATGTGAGTTTGACTACTCAGGTGCTCAAGCATGTAAAGCACTTCGTGAAGAAGGCTACCGTGTTATTTTGGTTAACTCTAACCCAGCGACCATTATGACTGACCCTTCAATGGCGGATGCAACTTACATTGAGCCAATTACTTGGCAAACTGTTGCTCAAATCATTGAAAAAGAGCGTCCAGATGCAGTCCTTCCAACTATGGGTGGACAAACTGCATTGAACTGCGCACTTGCTCTTGATGAAAACGGCGTATTAGCGAAATACAACGTAGAACTTATTGGTGCAACGAAAGAAGCGATTGAAAAAGCTGAAGACCGTAAACTCTTCGACATCGCTATGCGCAAAATCGGTTTGGAATGTCCAAAAGCTGCTATTGCTGAAACCATGGAAGAAGCATTGGAAATCCAATCTCGCTTTGGTTTCCCAGTAATTATCCGTCCATCATTTACAATGGGTGGTTCAGGCGGCGGTATTGCATATAACCGTGAAGAATTCCTTGAAATTTGTGAACGCGGTTTCGACCTCTCTCCTACTCACCAATTATTGATTGATGAATCTTTAATTGGCTGGAAAGAATACGAAATGGAAGTTGTTCGTGACAAAAACGACAACTGTATTATCGTATGTGCGATCGAAAACTTTGACCCAATGGGTGTTCACACAGGTGACTCAATCACTGTAGCACCAGCTCAAACATTGACTGACAAAGAATATCAATTGATGCGTAATGCTTCAGTTGCGGTTCTTCGTGAAATTGGTGTTGAGACAGGTGGTTCTAACGTTCAGTTCGGTATTAACCCGAAAGACGGCCGTATGGTTGTGATCGAGATGAACCCTCGTGTATCTCGTTCGTCTGCTCTTGCTTCTAAAGCAACTGGTTTCCCAATTGCAAAAATTGCTGCGAAACTAGCTGTTGGTTATACCCTTGATGAATTGAAAAATGACATCACTGGCGGCGTAACTCCTGCGAGCTTTGAACCATCAATCGACTACGTCGTAACGAAGATTCCTCGTTTTAACTTCGAGAAATTCCCACAAGCAGAACCAGTTCTTACCACTCAGATGAAATCTGTTGGTGAAGTCATGGCAATTGGCCGTAACTTCCAAGAATCTGTACAAAAAGCATTACGTGGTCTTGAAGTTGGCGTAAGCGGTTTCGATGAAAAAATCGAAGCTGGTGCAACAAATGTAAAAGAAACCATTTTAAAAGAGCTTAAAGTTCCGGGACCTGAGCGTATTTGGTACGTAGCAGATGCATTCCGTCATGGCTTCTCTTTAGATGACGTATTTGAAGCAACTAAGATTGACCGTTGGTTCTTGATCCAAATTCAAGATATCGTTAAGACAGAAGCTCAAGTAAAAACTTTAGGTTTTGGTGATCTAACTGCTGAAAATATCCGTTCGTTCAAACGTAAAGGTTTATCTGACCTTCGTATTGCGCACCTCATGGGTATTTCACAAAAGCAATTCCGTAAACAACGTTGGAACTTGGGTGTTTATCCAGTTTACAAACGTGTTGATACATGTGCTGCAGAGTTTGAATCTGGTACAGCATATATGTATTCAACTTACGATGAAGAGTGCGAAGCAAATCCATCAAACCGTGACAAGATCATGGTAATTGGTGGTGGTCCAAACCGTATTGGTCAAGGTATCGAATTTGACTACTGCTGTGTACACGCTGCTTTAGCAATGCGTGAAGACGGTTATGAAACAATCATGGTGAACTGTAACCCTGAAACTGTTTCTACCGACTATGACACATCTGACCGTTTATACTTCGAACCTGTAACACTTGAAGATGTTCTTGAAATCGTACGTACTGAGAAGCCAAAAGGCGTAATCGTACAATACGGTGGTCAGACTCCACTTAAGTTAGCACGTGCTTTAGAAGAAGCTGGTACTCCTATTATCGGTACTTCTCCAGATGCAATTGACCGCGCAGAAGACCGTGAACGTTTCCAACAAATGATTCAACGTTTACAACTTCGCCAACCAAACAACAGCATTGTAAAATCTGCTGAAGAAGGTATCTCTGAAGCTGCGAAAGTTGGTTATCCGTTAGTTGTTCGCCCATCTTATGTATTAGGTGGTCGCGCAATGGAGATCGTGTATAACGAAGATGAACTTAAACGTTACCTTCGCGAAGCGGTACAGGCTTCTAATGAAGCGCCTGTTCTTCTTGACCACTTCCTTGATGATGCAACTGAAGTTGACGTTGACTGCGTATCTGACGGTAAAGATGTCGTAATCGGCGGTATCATGCAGCACATCGAACAAGCTGGTATTCACTCTGGTGACTCAGCATGTTCTATTCCTCCTTACTCTCTTTCTAAAGAAGTTCAGGATGAAATGCGTCGTCAAACAGTTGCTATGGCGAAAGAACTTGGTGTAGTTGGTTTAATGAACGTTCAGTTCGCAGTTAAAGGCGACGATATTTACGTTCTTGAAGTAAACCCACGTGCATCACGTACTGTTCCGTTCGTATCAAAATGTATTGGTGATTCTTTAGCAAAAGTAGCTGCTCGTTGTATGGCAGGTCAATCACTTGAATCTCAAGGCTTTACTAAAGAAATCATTCCAACTCACTTTGCTGTGAAGGAAGCTGTTTTCCCATTTGCTAAGTTCCAAGGCGTAGACCCAATGCTTGGGCCTGAGATGAAATCTACAGGTGAAGTAATGGGCGTTGGTAAGACATTTGGCGAAGCGTTCTATAAAGCCGTTTTAGGTTCGAATGATCGTTTACCAGGCCTACCAACTGAAGGCGAAGAAAAGATTGCTTTCTTATCTGTTCGTGAATCTGATAAGAAATATATTGCTGATATCGCTAAAAAGTTCGTGGCATATGGTTTCAAACTGGTAGCAACAGGTGGAACGTATAAAGTACTTAAAGAAGCTGGTTTGGAATGTGAACCTGTAAATAAAGTAACTGAAGGACGTCCACATATTGTTGACCGCTTGAAAAATGGTGAAATACACCTTATTGTCAACACTACTGAAGGCAAACAAGCTCAATATGATTCTGCAATGATCCGTCGTGCTGCCCTACAAGGCAAAGTGTATTACACAACGACTATCAATGGTGCAGAAGCGGTTTGCCAAGCCTTTGCTGTGAAATTGCCAATGGATGTATACCGCTTGCAAGATTTAACTGTAGGTTAATTTTTTTCCGATAAGTCCCGCCACCTTATCGGTGGCGGGATTTTTTCATTTTTTTAACTGTGTTTTCTCAACTTAAGAGGGACCGAAATGCAACGTTATCCAATGACCCCTGAAGGTAAAAGTGCCTTAGAGAAAGAATTACAACATCTGAAATCTGTTGAACGTCCACGTATTACTCAAGCGATTGCTGAGGCACGTGAACATGGGGACTTAAAAGAAAACGCAGAATATCATGCTGCTCGTGAACAGCAAGGTTTCTGTGAAGGCCGTATCCAAGATATCGAAGGAAAATTGGGTGCTGCACAAGTCATCGATGTTAAAGACTTAGAACAAAACGGTCGTGTTGTATTCGGTGTTACGGTAACGATTGAAAACCTTGATACTGAAGAACGCAAGACTTATAAAATTGTTGGTGATGATGAGGCTGATTTTAAAATTAATAAAATCTCAGTGAACTCACCAATCGCTCGCGGTCTTTTGGGTAAAAATGAAGGTGATGAAGTAAAAATCACCACTCCTCAAGGCGAAGTTGAGTATGAAGTTGTAAGCGTAGAATATCTCTAAGATACTGCTCTTGAACCCCTCTTCCTGAGGGGTTTTTATTTAATATGGTTTAGCTCATTTTTGTTTGGATAATAGATTATGGACACGCCTCTGATTAACACACCAGTCCGTCATTGGTGCGAATTTGAGTTTATTTCCAAAACTGTAAAAAATCCGAATATCCATATTAAAGGTAATTATTCTTACTACTCAGCCTATTGGGATCAAGGTTTTGAACGTTGTGTCGTGCGCTATTTACACGACAAAGCTGCGACACCAGACAAACCTATCGATCAGCTTTATATTGGTAATTTTGTGTGTTTTGGGGCTGAGTGCGTGATTATGATGGGTGGTAATCAGCTTCATAGACCAGACTGGATTTCGACTTTCCCTTTTGATACCCGCAGTTTTTTAGCAGCTGGTGACACCATCATTGCAGATGGTTGTTGGATTGGAAGCCGTGCAATGATTATGCAAGGTGTAAAAATCGGTGAAGGTGCTGTAATTGCAACTGGAGCCGTCGTAACAAAAGACATTCCACCCTACGCAATTGTTGGTGGTGTACCAGCAACAATTATTAAATACCGTTTTCCTCCCGAGCAAATAGAAAAACTACTCGCTTTAAAGCTTTATGATTTAGATGAAAAACAAGTTTTAAAAATGCGGGAATATTTGCAAACTGATGATATTGATGCTTTAACAGCACATGTTGAAAATTTAAGAGACAAATAAAATATATTCTCAAGTTTTTCTTGTTTAAAAATCACAAATGATTACGTGCTCGAATTTAAATCGTAAGAAAAGAAGTATAAAGTATTGAATAAATAAGCATCATTACAATAAGGAACAATCTCATGTTATATCAACATATTCTTGTACCAATTGACGGTTCTGAAACTTCTATGGTCGCTATGAAAGAAGCGATCAAACTTGGCAAAGCATTAAATAGTAAAATTACTATCGTACAGGTCATGGCACTTGATCCAATTATTGCAGATCTTTATGTGAAGACTGGTCAAACCAATGAACTAATTGAGCGGACTAGAACATACTTACTCGATATTTTAGAGCAAGCCAAACAACAATTTTTACAAGAAGGCCTTACTGTAGAAACCAAATTACTTGAAGGTTTCGTTGTTCACGAAGAAATTATGCAAGCTGCACAAGAACTTAATGCTGACCTGATTGTAATGGGCTCTCATGGCCGTACAGGCGTGCGAAAACTTGTTTTAGGAAGTGTCGCACAAAAAGTTTTAGGTGAAAGCCATATTCCAGTTTTAATTGTTCGCTAAAAAATTGCCTGTCTGGCTCAATTCAGCCAGATAGGCACCTATTTTTTAAAAGGAATAATGTCTTCTCCTGATTGCTCAACCGTTATTGTTTTTTTACTTTTAAAAGCATCCCAAGAATAATGTTTATAATTTAACTGCCATAAATAGTAAGATTGGCCGATATCTTTAAACCTAATATTTAATGTCATCCATGTTTCATCATGGCAATGCGGTGACTTCTTATACTCTTGTTCTGAAAAGCATGCCCGAATCATTTCATTCGAAGAAAAAGCAATATCTTTTAATGCAACCTGATACTGCCCTTTAGGCTTAAGCTCAACAAAATCAGCATTTTCCTCAAAACGCCCTCCTCCAGAATAACCAGTAAACCATGTGTTTAGCACTGCTATGGCATATTCACTTTTATTAAGCGGATATAGTGCTGGAAAGATTTTGAGTCCATTAGGGCCTAAATCATCAGAATGTGGCTCTTTATTACTATGTTCATAATTTTTAAAATTCCACTGATTTATTACTGTGTATTGGTTATTTAGCTTTTTAACTTGAGCAATTTGCGGAGTCTCATCTATTAAATAATAAGACTGATCTTGTGTATTTTTGGCTTTCCATAGCTTAGCGTCATCGCTACATTTCTGACTCAACTGCTGACAGATCGAATGTATATCTTGTGATGAAGCTTTCACATTGATAAAAGGTTGAGCTGAAATAGTCTGCTCTGCAAAACTCGATTGCACTATTAAACTGAGTAGTAATATGGCTACACTCCGCCATTTATAATTCTGCATTTGTATTTGTTCTCTTTAATCATTTTAAGGTTGCCAAGCAAACTGCTTTAAGTTCACTTTACCATTCAGCAAATAGACTCCTTCAGCTTCAAGCTTTAACTGCTGAACATTTTCACCTTTTTCATTAAATTTACTTAGGCTAATTTTACCTTGTGAGTTAATAACACGGTACCAAGGAACTTGATGATCTGCTTCAAGATGTTTAAGAACATAACCCACTAATCTGGCGTGTTTAGGTAACCCAGCCATACGTGCTATTTGTCCGTAAGTTGCTACTTTTCCATATGGAATTAGAGCGATGACTTCTAAAATTTGTCGATGTAGTTCATACTGAGTTGTCAAAATGGAATCCATAAAAATTGACATCGTTCATATCATATAAAAATTTACTTTAAATCTCTTTAAAAGAATATGCAGAGACAATGCGATGAATATGAAAAAAACCTTGATGATGATTACAGGGACACTTCTATGTGTTTCTTGTACGACCCGTCCTCCTCTACAAACGCCTGATTTATCAGAGGAGCCTGCCAATAATAGACCTGTAGTTCCAGTCACTTTCGTTTTTACTACAGACAATCCTTCTGCTGCACGCTTCGATAATCTGACACAAATGCGAAAAGAAGTTCGCATCTTAAATAAATACTATTTAGATGACCAAGGAAATAAAATCTTTAATTTCAAATTAAACCGTTATATTTCTTACCAAGATTTTTCAAAAATGCACTGCGAACTTGGTAATGAAATAAACCAAGCTCGTCCTATTTCTATAGGCTCTATCCCTGCAAGTGCCAATGCCTGCTTCCCTAAGCGCACAGCACGTAAAGAAGTTATCATCTTTATATACGATGCATATTCAAAAAACTTAGAGTTTGATGATGTTACCAGTCGAACATTCCGTAATAACGGAAAACCCTTTATTTTATTAGACTGGAATCGTTTAAATTATAATATTCAAGCAGGTAGTATTCACGAGATGGGTCATGCTTTCGGCTTAAAACATGTATGTGCACCTAATGCTACTAAAACTACTCCGACCAATATTATGGCCAGTGCTGAATGTAAATTAGGCAGTGGTGGCTTAAGAAACTTAGGCTTTACTCAAGCACAGCTTCAAACCATTTTATCTAGTTATAAACAATATACTTAAAATTTAATTTCAATATACGCCCCCAAGCTATCTTTGGTAGTAAGGTAATCCTCATGGGCCAGTAAAGATGTCATATAAGTACTGGCCTTTGAGAAATTCTCAGTATCTACAGGATACGGTTGCCAAAAAGTTTTTAAGTTATTCGTATAAATTGGATAAAGTCGAAGCAAGTCATTTGCTAGATCTAGTCTCACTATACAGCCAAATGGCAAAGCATTTTGCTGTTCATACTCTCCATCACTATTAAACACAGCATTGCCTATACCCAACACAACTGGCTTTTGGTTGATGATCTGAATGGGTTGAATAGTATGAGCACCATGACCAATGATCAGGTCAGCCCCTGCCTGTGTAAGAATAGCGGCAAGTTTAATTTGCTCTTTTGTAGGAGGTTTAAAGTCGATTCCCCAATGGCAAATAACAATAATTTTATGCTTAGGATGAGCCTGCTTATAACGTACTATTTGCTCAAGTAAAACACCATTTAAGCAAGCTACTCCGCTTCGTGGTCCTAATGCATAGAAATCGTAGTCTAGATAAGCGGTGTCTCTATGCCAGTAACCATTAAAAATCGCATAGTGCTTATTTTCAAAAGATATTTCAAAGTAATTGTGGGCATCTTTTTGATTTAGTCCAGCACCTATATATGAAACATTCGCCTGATCCAATTGTTGTAATGTATAGGCCAACCCTTCATCGCCATAATCCTTCAGATGATTGTTTGCCAACACCAAATAGTTAAGATGAACGTTATTAAACTCTTCTAATGTCTTTTTAGCATCGGCTTTTAGAATGAATGGCTTTTTATCTTTTAATGGTGATTGGTTTTCTAGAGAAAAGACTGCTTCAAAGTTAGCTATGTTTATGTCATTTTTACCTAAAAATGGCTGTATTTTTTCAAATGAATAGTGATATCCATACTGCTGTAAAGCATCTGTTTGTCCTCTAGACTTACGCTTTTCAGTGTACATTTCACCGAAATATGTATCTCCAAGAATATTGATGATCCCAGTCTGTGAAGTACAACTCTTCGCGTTTACATACTCTTCTTGGAAATAGTGATAATAAGGAACCAAATGCTCAAGACGGTGAATGACATCTAAAAAAGAGAAAAAGCCAATGCTCTGGTTATCTTCAAGATAAGTAATATAAATTTGTCTAACTGTATGTGAGATATATAAAACCGAAGTTAACACAGGATGAGCAAGCAAAGGCGTAATGGGTTGATATACTTTATTTTTAAAAGAAAGGTTTTTAATAAAGAAAAGATTTTTTAGCTCGGCTGGATAGCTATAAATGTGCTGTACTAATAGAAAGAGTTTTTTTAATTGATTAGATGGATTTAAAGTTAAATGATAGTTTCCTGCTCTTTGAGACAAGGTCAATTGTGCTTGCTCAACTGAATCAAAAAGCATATTGCTTAAAGCATGTTTGACATCATTTGCCTGAGTAAAAATTAAGAATTGCAAGAGCTCGACAAATGTATACGTTTCATTTTTTTCTAAACCTAAATTTTGCTCACCAATTTGCTTAAGCTTTTGCTCAGATACAACATAGGTCTTATCTGCTTTGATATTTTTTTGATGAAACTGCTCTAATGCATAATCAATGAGCAATAAAGTTGAAATGTCTCCATCAATTTCAAACTCCCAAACTGCATCATCAAAGTTCGTATTATCAAGAGCTGCCAATAACTTAATTTCAAACAGAGGATCAGTCATATCTCCTCTCCTTCGAAATCTTTTACATAGGCTATATAGCCCGATAAGTTATGTTCTTGGTCATCTATTCTTACTCTAAAGCGATCATGTCGTACATAAAATGCATGCAATATTTTATCTGGACGCGCCATGTACATCGCTATTTCTGGATAGAAAAAGCCTGTAGTTTGAAACTCAGCCCGAAATGTAATGAGTTTTTTTAACTCGTGCATATAGGCTTGTTCAAAAAGTTTTTGATGGCCTTGCTCTTTTAAACGGTTTACCATTTTATAAGCGGCCATGAGCATTTCTAACAAAGTCGCATATGTTGTTTTTCTATTTCGAATAAAAATAAAATGTTTTAAATAATTATTTAAACCAAAAATAAAATATTTTTCTTCCGGGCATATTTTTGTAAGCTCATTGGTACAGTAACTTAACCAATGATCATGATATTTTTCATATCTTTTATAAATAAAATTTTCAAACATTAATTTAACGGTATCTAATAATCTTTTATCCTGATTTATTTGATACAACCTAAGTAAAGCTAATGCTGCTTCTCCATCGTAATAAATAATTCTAAACTTTTCTTTTAAATCATAGCCTGGATAATTTAATACATGAGTAGTTAATCCATCTGAATCAACTAATTTTAAAATACCATTTGCAAGTTTCTCTGCATATTTTAAATAATCTGTTTTTTGAGTAATTTCCTGATATTTCGTTAACATTAAAATAGCTGCTGCGTTTGCACCTAATTTAATTTCAAACTCCCCTTCTTTTCCATCGATCATAAAAGCAGTTGTAGAGTCTTTTTCTTTATAAAAATGAGTAAGTGCATATTGGATGGCACTCACGATTTTAGGCCAATATTCAGGTTTATTTTGTACTTCGAAAGTTTCTAATAGTGCATAAAGTGATGTGCAATGACGTACAGTATTGTAGTTGCGGATATCTCGATCAAAGGCAGGAAAATAGCCATAAATGAATTTGCCCTTTTCTTGAATTTGGCTGTGCAAAAACGCGGCATTTTTCTCGATGAGCTCTCTAAAATGCTGCTTCTTGTTGGCCGTAATACCTCTAATACCATTTGCATCATAACGGCTTGCTAAATTAATAAACTGTCCATTTTCATAAAAAGTTGCATAGGTATCGAAAGTCCAAACGTCTTGCAGCTCTTGTAGTCTAATTTGTGGTTTAGTAGCGTTATATTTTTGCTTAATTGCATAGTTCAGATTGGTTTCATCAAAAAAGTTAGGTTTGTCATAACTTAAGCCCCGGATAATTGCTTTGCCATATATCTCTTGCTCAAGAAAAACTACCGAACATGCTTCATCAAATGCAATTCCTCTACGATAGTGGTTATTGTGGAATTGATGATGAACAAGTTGTTCTATTTGCCCCCAACTTTGTTTTTCTAGGTTGTACGCAACATCAATTTTTATATAGTCTGGAAGTTGATCTGGAGAAAACTGTTTATCAATAAAATCGAGTAATTGTATAGTTGCTTGTGAAAAAGCTGTTTTTTCGGTATGCCAGACACTACATCTTTGATCTTTAGGACCAAATGACATAAACAAAATTGTTTCTTCTGGAAGGTCTGAAACATGCTGAACGAAATGTTCCAACCAAAACTTAAGTTGTCTTTTAAAGTCTAGAAATACCGACACTCGAATTAAGTCCCTATTCGTTATTTGTTGTTCTATAAAATTTTCAATACATCATAGCATGAAGTCTTTAAAAGCTAAGTTAACGTATTGTTTAAACATAAAAAAAGAGAACCCTAGGGTTCTCTTTTTTATTTGGTTAATTATCTATTAATAGATAATTTGACCATTGTTGAGAAGATCATTAAGCGTTAATGATGTTCTAGCTTGATCCAAATGAATCGTCAACAATTGCGTACTTGAATAAGTTAAACCTAAGCCATCACGGTCTACACTAATGGTGGCATTTTGTGTGGCAGCGTCATAGCTTACAGATACATATTGACCAATGGTTAAACTGTTTGGATGAGTAACTAACAAGTTACTAATATCGATCTTATCAGCTTGACTATCAGTTGCTGTATTACCCACATGGAAATCAGTCCATGTATCTACACCACCTGCAGTTGTATTACCACCTGTTGGGTTGTTTACACCAGCAGCAGTCAATGTGTTGTAAATCAAGGTATCCGCGCCATTACCGAGCGTAAATGTATCATTTGCTCCTGTACTAACAGCTAGGCTATTCAACTCTTGACTTAAGTTGATGGTTAATGTGCTAGTTGACTCCGCACCAGTCACCGATACGAGTTTGTAGTTAATCGTATCAATCGTAGCATTTGCCGCAGTATCAAGAGCTTTATAGTAGTACGAACCATCATGGTAGAGATACAACGTACCTTCGCCAGTATTGATCGCCTGACCAGCAGCAATTTGGTAATTTCCTGGTGTAACTTCAACATATAGTTGAGAAGCAGCTGAAGTATCTGCAACTCCACCAGTTGTGTCGCCTAACAAGATATTGCCGTGAATCCAATCTGTTAAACCATCAGGTGTGTATTGATCTAGATGTGTAGCTTTTGTAGTTACTACAGAATCTAGAGTCACAGTTCCTAAAGAAATCAGACTAGATAAACTAAATACCACTCGATAAGTACCAGCAGATAAGTGAGATACGTCAGCTGAGTATGCTGGTGCACCTAAAACTCCTGCCAAGGCTGTCGCAGAACCTGAGTAAACAGTATCTACCCATGTTGCACCAACCAACTGCTGGATTTTATAACCAGTTGTTGGAAGAGCCGACAAGCTTAATGATGCCGTATAGTCTAACTGTACATGAACATCACTTACCGTATTAGCAGCAATAACGAATTGGTTCGAAGTCACTGTACTGCTTAATACAGGTAATGGTGGGAAGCCTGCAAGGTTACCAATAGTGACTGTGCCACTTGGTACATCAGCAACTGCATCAGTCACTTGTTTCATACTAACAGTTGCATGATTAATATCAGCATTTGCTACAGGTAACGGAATTACCGCATCTGCACCAGGGTTAGCATTGTTCCAAGTGATATTCACATCTGGAGAACCAATTTGAATATGCAATGTTGCTGTGTCTGTTCTACCAGTTACAGGGTCCGTCACTGTATAGGTAAAGCTATCAACTTTTCCTATATTTTGTGTGTTCGCTGTAGCTTGATAACTGTAAGTACCATCAGCATTAATCGTTAAGGAACCATAAGCACCCACAATAACTGTTGATGAACCTACATTCACAGCCGATGTATTACCTGTTTCAGAAGACACAGAAGTCACAACTGTCGTAGTCGTAATATAGTCTGGCGTATAGTTTGGTCCATATACAGCCGAGTTGTCGTCTGAAAGAACATTGCCTGTAACCGGAGTTACAACCAAGTTAGGTACTTGCGTAATATCACCATTATTCAAAGTAATACTTGCAGTGACACTACCTAGAGCAGTTAGAAGCGTATTGCTTTCCATAAATAGCTCATAGCTACCAGAACCTAAATTATCAACTTTGAATTTCACTTCAGAGCCGAAGATACCTAATAGGTCAAGCACACCAGTATTCGCGCTATCTGCAATTACTGTACGAGTACCGTCTGGATTTACTCGTGTTAATACCACATGTAAACCATCAACAACTGTAGCTACTGAACCAAAGTTAACCGAGATGATAGCTTCAGACACATGTCCTTCAGCTACATTAAAAGTTGCTGTACCTTGTTTAGAACCAACAACAACGCCACCAACACCTAACAACCAGCTATAGCTAATCGCGTTATTAAGAACTTGTTGTGTAGTCGGGTAAACCATATCAATTGCTGCTGAAGCAACGTTATCCATTGCATCAACTGGAACATGACCTGTAATAACCGCAGGTTGTGATGGATCTGCTGCATTCCAAGTCATAGCAACCTTGTTACTATCCAAGTGGACATACAAGATAGCTTGAGATGTATTACCTGTTGCTGGGTCTAGTAACGTATACGAGAACTGATCCACTTTACCAAGGTTGAGACCATCTGCATTTGGTGTATAGGTATAATTACCATGTTGATCAATGACTAACGTACCGTAAGTACCAGTGATTGTAGTTGTACCCGTCGCATTAACAGCATTTCCGTTCACCGCTGAGATCACTGCATTATTGCTTGCAGCATCTACTGCACCATTAATACCTGCATCTTTGATGACGTTACCAGAGATCGGATCAACTGAATATCCAGATACAACATATGGGTTATACACATCCATTGTACCTGTCAATGTACCACCAATACCCACACCTGCCAGACCACTGTAGCCCATGAATGCACGATATTGTCCTGGATCTAGCCCTTCAATGACTGCGGTTGGAGTACCTCCTATTAGAGATAAGCTAACTAAAGTCGCTTGTGGGTTGTTTCCGCCAATAGATACCCATTGTCCTGTTGCAGCATCATATTTTTGAACAACAATCGAATAGTCATTCAATACACCAGCGTTGAGTAAACCACTGAATGTAAATGTCGCGGTACCTTGACGGTCAGCATCTACATTAAATGCAACTGTTGGGTTACCAAGAAGTTGTAAATTTAGACCTGCTAACGATACTGCTGCTAAATAACTTGCACTACCAAGCGCTACATCATTCGCAACAAGTAAAGATTCTGGGTTAATTTCAGCAACTGCCAAGTTATCTGCAGCTTTAACAGAACTTAATTGAATGTTAAGTGCTGCTTGGGCTACATCACCAGTTACAGAATCTTTTAAGGTATATACAAAGTGATCGACTTGCCCAACTCCAGAAGCATTTTGATTTGGAGTATAAACGTATGAACCATCAAGGTTGATCACCAACGTACCGTATGTACCATTAATGGTTGTGCCATTAGCAAGAACAGGTTGGTTATTAACTTCACTCACAACTGTATTTGGAGTTACGACATCAGCTTGGCCGCTTGAGTTAATATCTACGATCACATTACCATCCGCAGTTTCTGTGTAGAAACTACCGATTTGAGTTGTATCATAAATATCCATAGTACCTGTTAAAGTACCGAGTAAACCAATACCTGCTAGACCGTTATAAGTCATGAACGCACGGTATTGTCCTTGCTCAAGCCCATCGATAACAACACCTGGTGTAGAACCTAATAAAGTCAGATGAAGAATATCTGCTTGACCACCACCATATATAGAAGTCCATTGACCAGTAGCTGTATCAAATTTTTGTACAACTAATGAGTAATCAGATAGAGCATTAACCCCAATTAAAGCACTGTAGGTGAATGTCGCATTACCTTCTTGATTTGCAGCTACATTAAAGTTAACCGCTTCAGAACCAAGTTGTAGGTTAAGACCAGCAAGTGATACAAGCGCCAAGTAAGTTTTGCTACCAAGAGCCGCATCATTTGCAATTTGTAATGGTTGTGGAGCCAGAACAGCCGTATCAAAGTTGTCATATGCAATGATAGAAGAACTTGCAATTGTATAACTTTGGGTAGCTTGCAAATTACTACTGTTGCCAGCAGCATCCGTAAAGGTTGCTTTTGCATCAACTGTCAAATCAGTATCAGCTACAAGCTGGCTACCAGGTACACCTATTGTCCATGTTCCACTTACTGGATCTACTACAGCTGTGTAGTCTGTGCCATTAACGTTAACAACAACCGAAGTAATAGTTGCATCAGCAGGAATAGTCACCGTTCCAGTAATATTTACTGTTCCTGCAGTCTCAACCGGACTAAGGACGTTATCACCTGTAATCGGATTAATCGCAATTGCAGCTGTATTGATGTCTGGTGGCGTAGTATCCACAGTTACTGTGACATCAGTAGCATTATCGACATTGCCTTGTGCATCTACTGCTTGTGCATGGATAGTCACTGGGCCGTCTGCAGTTACTGCGATTGCTGCTGTGATATAACCATTGCTCAAGTCAGTTGCATTAACAGTGTAGTTGGTGCCGTTAACGTTTACGACCGTACCTACCGCTGCATCTGGACCTAATCCTACACGGGCATTAAAGCTACCGTCTGCGCCAAGTTCTGATGCATTGATGATGCCATCAATGTTTAAGTCATCCGGTACTGTGATCGCACTAATCAAATCAGCTGGTATGGTATCTACAGTCACAGTGACATCTGTTGGGCTGCTGATATTACCTTGCGCATCCACTGATTGGGCATGAATGGTGATTGGACCATCCACTGTCACAGGAATGGCTGCAGTGATATAGCCATTGCCAAGATCAGTCGCATTGACAGTATAGTTAGTGCCGTTAACGTTTACGACAGTACCCACCGCCGCATCTGGGCCCAACGCTACACGGGCATTGAAGCTGCCGTCTGTACCCAATTCTGATGCATTGATAATGCCATCAGTGTTTAAGTCATCCGGTACTGTAATCGGACCAAGTAAGTTCGCTGGTAGCGTATCTACTGTCACGATGACATCTGCCGGGCTGCTGATATGACCTTGTGAATCTACTGCTTGGGCATGGATGGTAATTGGGCCATCCGCTGTCACAGGAATTGCTGCAGTGATATAGCCATTCGTCAAGTCAGTCGCATTGACAGTGTAGTCAGTGCCGTTAACGTTTACGACAGTGCCCACCACTGCATCCGGACCCAACGCAACACGGGCATCAAAGCTGCCGTCTGTGCCAAGTTCTGCTGCATTGATAATACCGTCACTATTTAAGTCATCCGGTACTGTAATCGGGCCAAGTAAGTTCGCTGCCGCAGTATCTACAGTCACCACCGCACTGCCAGTGCCCACATTACCTGCAGGGTCGGTTGCTGTCACAGTCACAGTGTGTGGACCATCGGTCAACACTGGAAGCGTATTGTCTGCAAGTGTCCAGCTACCATTGCCATTGTTCACCGCAGTATAGTCCACACCATTTACAGTCACCACAACTGTCGCAGTTGGATCGTTCACTGTACCTGTTAATTCAGGTGTACTGTCATTGGTGGTTACATCACTTAACGCAACTGTTGGTGCAGTAGCGTCTAAAGTTACCGTCACATCTGCTGGACTGCTGATATTACCTTGCGCATCCACCGCTTGAGCATGGATGGTGATTGGACCATCTGCTGTCACAGGAATTGCTGCGGTGATATAGCCATTGCCTAGGTCAGTTGCATTCACTGTGTAGTCAGTGCCGTTAACGTTTACGACAGTACCCACCGCTGCATCTGGACCCAACGCAACACGGGCATTAAAGCTACCGTCTGCGCCAAGTTCTGATGCATTGATGATGCCGTCAGTGTTTAAGTCATCCGGTACTGTGATCGCACCAAGTAAGTTCGCTGGAGTTGTATCTACAGTTACAGTGACATCGGTAGGACTGCTGATATTACCTTGCGCATCCACCGCTTGAGCATGGATGGTAATTGCACCATCTGCTGTTACAGGAATCGCTGCGGTGATATAGCCATTCGTCAAGTCAGTTGCACTCACTGTGTAGTCAGTGCCGTTAACGTTTACGACAGTGCCCACCACTGCATCCGGACCCAACGCAACACGGGCATCAAAGCTGCCGTCTGCGCCAAGTTCTGCTGCATTGATGATGCCATCAATGTTTAAGTCATCTGGTACTGTAATCGGACCAAGTAAGTTCGCTGGAGTTGTATCTACGGTTACAGTGACATCGGTAGGACTGCTGATATTACCTTGCGCATCCACCGCTTGTGCATGGATGGTAATCGACCCATCTGCTGTCACAGGAATCGCTGCGGTGATATAGCCATTGGTCAAGTCGGTTGCACTCACTGTGTAGTCAGTGCCGTTAACATTCACGACAGTACCCACCGCTGCATCTGGACCCAATGCTACACGGGCATTAAAGCTACCGTCTGCACCCAATTCTGATGAATTGATAATACCGTCAGTGTTTAAGTCATCCGGTACTGTGATCGCACCAAGTAAGTTCGCTGGAGTTGTATCCACTGTCACAGTGACATCGGTAGGACTGCTGATATTACCTTGCGCATCCACCGCTTGTGCATGGATGGTAATTGGGCCATCAGCAACCACTGGGATCACTGCGGTGATATAGCCATTCGTCAAGTCAGTTGCATTGACAGTGTAGTTAGTACCATTAACGTTTACGACCGTACCTACCACTGCATCTGGACCCAACGCAACACGGGCATTGAAGCTATTGTCTGTACCCAATTCTGATGAATTGATAATACCGTCAGTATTTAAGTCATCCGGTACTGTAATCACTCCAAGTAAGTTCGCTGGAAGCGTATCTACAGTTACAGTGACATCGGTAGGACTGCTGATATTACCTTGCGCATCCACTGCTTGGGCATGGATGGTAATTACACCATCTGCTGTCACAGGAATTGTTGCGGTGATATAGCCATTACCAAGGTCAGTTGCACTCACTGTGTAGTCAGTGCCATTAACATTCACGACAGTACCCACCGCTGCGTCAGAACCCAACGCAACACGGGCATTGAAGCTATTGTCTGTACCCAATTCTGATGCATTGATGATGCCGTCAGTATTTAAGTCATCTGGTACTGTAATCGGGCCAAGTAAGTTCGCTGGTAGTGTATCTACTGTCACTATGACATCTGCTGGACTGCTGATATGGCCTTGGGTATCCACTGCTTGTGCATGGATGGTGATTGGGCCATCTGCTGTCACAGGAATCGCTGCGGTGATATAGCCATTCGTCAAGTCAGTTGCACTTACTGTGTAGTCAGTGCCGTTAACATTTACGACAGTGCCCACCACTGCATCTGGACCCAACGCAACACGGGCATCAAAGCTGCCGTCTGTGCCAAGTTCTGCTGCATTGATGATGCCATCACTGTTTAAGTCATCCGGTACTGTAATCGCACCAAGTAGGTTCGCTGCCGCAGTATCTACAGTCACAACCGCACTGGTTGTAATCACATTACCTGCTGGGTCGGTTGCTGTCACAGTCACGGTATGTGGACCATCGGCCAACACTGGAAGTGTATTGTCTGCAAGTGCCCAGGTACCGTTGCCGTTATTAACCGCTGGATACTCCACACCATTTACAGTCACGACCACAGTCGCTGCTGGATCATTCACTGTACCTGTTAATTCAGGTGTGCTGTCATTGGTGGTTACATCACTTAACACAACTGTTGGCGCAGTAGTGTCTAAAGTTACAGTGACATCTGCTGGACTGCTGATATTACCTTGTGCATCCACCGCTTGTGCATGGATGATGATTGGACCATCTGCTGTTACAGGAATTGCTGCGGTGATATAGCCATTGCCTAGGTCAGTTGCACTCACCGTGTAGTCAGTGCCGTTAACATTCACGACAGTACCTACCGCTGCATCTGGACCCAACGCAACACGGGCATTGAAGCTACCGTCTACGCCAAGTTCTGATGCATTGATAATACCGTCAGTATTTAAGTCATCCGGTACTGTAATCGCACCAAGTAAGTTCGCCGGAGTCGTGTCTACAGTTACTGTGACATCTGCCGGGCTGCTGATATGACCTTGTGAATCCACTGCTTGTGCATGGATAGTGATTGGACCATCTGCTGTCACAGGAATCGCTGCGGTGATATAGCCATTCGTCAAGTCAGTTGCACTCACTGTGTAGTCAGTGCCGTTAACATTCACGACAGTGCCCACCACTGCATCCGGACCCAACGCAACACGGGCATCAAAGCTGCCGTCTGCGCCAAGTTCTGCTGCATTGATGATGCCATCAATGTTTAAGTCATCAGGTACTGTAATCGCACCAAGTAGGTTCGCTGCTGCAGTATCTACAGTCACCACCGCACTGGTTGTACTCACGTTACCTGCTGGGTCGGTTGCTGTCACAGTCACAGTATGTGGACCATCTGCCAATACTGGAAGTGTATTGTCTGCAAGTGTCCAGGTACCGTTGCCATTATTGACCGCTGGATACTCCACACCATTTACAGTCACCACAACAGTCGCTGTTGGATCGTTCACTGTACCGGTTAATTCAGGTGTACTGTCATTGGTGGTTACATCACTTAACGCAACTGTCGGTGCTGTCGTATCGATAGTCACCACTGCACCTGTTATCCCCACATTACCTGCAGGGTCGGTCGCTGTCACAGTTACTGTATGTGGACCATCGGTCAACACTGGAAGCGTATTGTCTGCAAGTGTCCAGGTACCGTTGCCGTTATTGACTGCTGGATAGTCCACACCATCTACAGTCACCACCACAGTCGCAGTCGGATCATTCACTGTACCGGTTAATGCAGGTGTGCTGTCGTTGGTTAACACGTCACTCAAGGCAACGGTCGGTGCCAATGCATCTACAGTGCCTGTACCTGGTAATGATGGGTTACCTGCTGGGTCAGTCGCTGTTGCAGTCACTGTTTGACCATCAAGCAAGTCACCTGGGTTTGGCGCTGTCCACTTACCATCAGGGCCTGCAACTACAGTTGCTGTTGT